>CAZVOD010000047.1:0-34137 GCA_964628385.1 uncultured Saprospiraceae bacterium | reverse complement strand
CCTTGCTGCACAAGCCTTTGCCTTCAACTATAAACCCACATTCTTAAACAACTTCAACAATAAAATTTTGTCAAAAAAAGAATTTCACTAGCTTTAAATCAAATTAAACAAAATCATACAAATATCTTTCACCTTTATGAAAAAAATATTTTCACTCCTACTTTTTATCCTTGCTTCATCTTTTCATATTGCTTATAGCCAGACCTCTCTTCAGGCTGATATTCAGAGGTGGAAGCAGCAAGCTCAGCGGGTAGAAATTATCCGTGATAGTTGGGGGATACCTCATATTTATGGTAAAACAGATGCCGACGTAGTATTTGGATTGCTATATACTCAGTGTGAGGATGACTTTCAGAGAGTGGAAGCGAATTATATCGATGCAATTGGCAGGATGGCAGAAGTACGAGGAGAAGCGTATTTATGGCACGATTTACGGGCCCGCATGTTTTTAGACTCAACGCAGGCCAAAGCTATTTACCAAAAGAGTCCTCAATGGCTAAAAAAACTTTGCGATGCATTTGCCGATGGTATCAATTATTATTTATACAAAAATCCAGAAGTAAAGCCACAACTGATCACCCGTTTCCAACCCTGGATGCCGATTATGTTTAGTGAAGGCAGTATCGGAGGAAATATCACCGTAGTTTCTACCCGGAAGATACAACAGTTCTATGAAAATACAGATGTAGGTAAGATTGAGGAGGAAGATCCACTGGAAGAAAAATTAGCCGGGTCAAATGGTTTTGCTATTGCGCCTTCCAACAGTGCTAGTGGCAATGCTTTACTTTTGATAAATCCACATACTTCTTTTTATTTCCGTTCTGAAGTACACATGATCAGTGAGGAAGGGCTGAATGCCTACGGAGCCGTCACCTGGGGGCAATTTTTCATTTATCAGGGCTTCAATGAAAACTGTGGGTGGATGCACACTTCAAGTCGGGCAGATACTATGGATGAGTTTATGGAAAATATTACAGAAAAAAACGGACGATGGTACTATCAATACGGCACCGAAATCAGGGAAGTTGAACTGGAAGAAGTGGAACTCCCTTACTTATTGGATGGTAAAATGAAAAAAAAGAAATTTACTATCTACAAAACGCATCATGGCCCGGTCACCTCACTGCGAAATGGGCGATGGACAACTACCAGTATGATGAATCGCCCCATGGAGGCATTAATTCAATCTTACAATCGCACCAAAGCAAATGGTTACAAGCAGTACAATAAGCTAATGAAGTGGAATGCCAATTCTTCCAATAATACTGTATTTGCTGACTCGAAAGGCAATATTGCTTACTGGCATGGCAACTTCATGCCCAAGCGTAACCCGGAGTTAGACTTCAGCGGCCCTATGGATGGCAAAAACCCAATGACAGACTGGCAAGGGTATCACAAGCCTAAAGAAATTGTTCAGTTGCTGAATCCCGAAAGTGGCTGGTTACAAAATTGTAACTCTACGCCCTTTACAGCAGCGGGCGAACATAGCCCCAACAAAGAAGATTATCCGACTTATATGGCTCCGGATCGGGAAAATTTCAGAGGAATCAATGCAGTAAGAGTATTGCAACGGGAAAATAAATTCGATCTGAATCAATTAATTGATGCCGCTTTTGATCCTTATCTATCTGCTTTTGCCAAAATAACACCTGCACTGATAGCTGCATTTGAAAAGGAAAAGCAGAATTTCTCCTCCCCAAAAATTAGTGCCGCCATTAATCTAATGAAGGACTGGGATATGATGTATGACACCGCATCCATACCTACAGCTATTGCTATTTTTTGGGCAGAGGATCTCCTGGGAAAAGTCCGCAATCGTTTTTCCCAAGAGGATTACGATGCTGGCTTCATGATGGATGACCTCATGATCAAACACAGTTCTGAACGGGAAATGCTGGAATCCCTGCAAGTAGGACTGGATGAGCTGGAAGAAGATTTTGGTACCTGGAAAACACCCTGGGGTGAAATCAATCGCTTTCAAAGGCTTACAGGAAAAATCCGGGAAAACTACGATGATGATCAACCCAGCATCCCAGTAGGTTTTACTTCTTCACGCTGGGGGTCGCTGGCTGCATTCTGGGCCAGAACATACGACACCAAACGCCGATACGGCTCAGGTGGCAATAGCTTTATTGCAGTAGTAGAATTTGGAGATCGGCTAAAAGCCAGAAGTATCGTTTCCGGAGGACAAAGTAATGACCCGGCCTCTCCTCATTTTGACGACCAGGCCAGCATGTTCTGCAACGGAGCATTTAAAACTGTTAATTTCTATCGAGAAGATGTAGAAAAAAATGCCGAGAGAATATATCGTCCGGGAGAATAGACTTGCTGCGAAGGAGTAGAATAATGCTGAAGTTGATTAAGACTGCCCTTTGACCCTCATAAATGTTAACGCTTTTATAATAATTTTGGAAAAAATCAGTTCAAAATTATTTGGAAAGTTATCACGGGCTGGTTATCACATCCATCAAATAAGCCCATTTTAATTAAAAGTCAACAATCATAAAACAATGAAGCAACTAATCATTTTTATTTTCGCTGTAGCATTTTTCAGCGGTTGTAACCAGCAAAAAGCAAAAAACCTGGAACAGACCGTAGAACTCAAAAACGAGCAAATTGAACAGCTCGAGGAGCAGGTCGAACAACTGAAATTCACGAATAACAGTTTACTGGACAGAATGACAGACTTGTCGGTGATCAACAAGACTGGCGCTGAAAGTATCAAGGAATCTTTGACCAATATTAACCAGCAGTATGCTTTCATTCAGGATTTAACCACCAAAATTCAATCCAAGGACTCTATGAACCTGGCCCTGGTGATGAATCTAAAGCGTTCTTTGGCCGACGTCAATGACGAAGACGTACAGGTGGAAGTAAAAGGCGGTGTGGTTTACGTTTCTATTTCTGACAAGCTACTATTCCAATCGGGTAGCTCAAGAGTTTCTGAACGCGCCAGCGAAGTACTGAAAAAGGTAGCCAGTGTTATTAATGATCACAGTGATTTGAGTGTTATGGTAGAAGGCCACACGGACAATGTGCCGATTGCCAACTCTTGCGTGAAAGACAACTGGGATTTGAGCGTTCGGCGAGCTACTTCTGTGGTCAGGCTGCTAGAACAAGATTATTTTGTTGATCCACAGCGATTGACGGCAGCGGGCCGTTCTGAGTTTTTACCAAAAGAAACCAACGAAACTGCTGAAGGAAGAAGTATTAACAGACGTACCGAAATTATTATCACTCCAAGGCTGGATCAATTCTTCAAGTTGATGGAACAAAAGCCTATGGCTGATTAATCATTGTACTTTATATAAGAAGTATTGAGTGGCAAATAGCGAGTATAATTTCGATTAGGCTACTCAATACTTCCTACTTTACTAAAGATCATCCGTTTTATTCAGATAAGCATTCACTTCTGAAGCTTCCACCAAAAATATTTTAGCGTACTCTGAATAAACTTTCAGTACTTTTTCCTGAAATTTTACATCTTCCACATTATTACCGAGTATAGAGAAGTTGACGGTACCTTCCACAAAAGAGCGGAAAGCCTCTGCGACAGAATAAACTTCATCGAGCTGACGAACAAGGTCGAAGTCTATGTAATCCAGAGTTCCCATGGATAGGGCAACTCTGTAGGTAGAAGTTTTGATAAGCGGCGGCGTTGGTCCTGTCCAGGAAGGAAGATCATTCAGTGACTTGATACTTCTAATGGCACTAATGCTGTCAATCTCGTAAAGAATGGCATCATAATATCTTTTGTGACGTTCCAGGTTATTTTTGTTGGACGCTATTTCTGCCATGATTCTTGCTACGGCTTTCTCTGCACTTTTTCGTTCTGCGCGATGTTCGCTCCACTCTACAATGATGTAGCCTATGACCAGGCCAAAAACGATGGAAAAAAACTCCATAAGTAGCACTCTGTAGCTCATTGTACTGATGTTTAATTATATAAGTAATTGGGACGTAGAGACTTACTTTAAAGTTCTACGTAAAGAAATTTTATTAGGCGAAAAAAAGTGAATTTTTTTCGCAAATAAGCTTGTTTATGTGTTGTTTATTTGTGAGGGTAGTTTTTACAATAAGGTAAGATCAATCCTTATTGAAGAACCTTTTACCTAATTTAGATTGCAATGTGCATTTTTGAAAGCAATAAAAGTCCGAAATTAGAATCAATTTCTTGATCCCAAACGTTAATTTCACTTTTCTACTTTCATACATGGCAATGTGGGTTATTTACATCAACGCTAAATGGATTTAAAATCACTATCACAACTCCCTGACTTTCAGACTAGCAGAATTGCCATTAAGGTAAAAAAATCCATAGAGCGACATATTCGAAAGGAACATCCGTGGATCTTTGAAGATAGCATTACAAAACAAAGCAAAGAAGGACGCTCCGGCGACCTTGTCATTGTGTACGATCAACGAGCTAACAAACTTATGGCGATAGGGTTGTACGATCCTGTCTCTCCTATCAAAGTTAAATTGATCCAATTCAAAAAAGCTGCTATCATTGATGAGCAGTGGTTTGAAGAAAAGATTCAGGAGGCTTACCAGAGGAGGCTGCCACTTTTACGTACCCAAACGGACAGCTACCGGCTTATTCACGGGGAGAATGACCATTTCCCGGGATTGGTGGCTGATGTCTATTCCGATGTTTTGGTGATAAAGCTTTATTCCTCTATTTGGCTTCCCTATTTTAGAAAGCTGCTTCCCGTTTTAATCCGTCAAAGCAAGGTTAAGTGTGCAGTGTTGAGGTTAAGCCGTAACCTTCAACAGCAATACGATTCGTTATACGGTTTGGAGGATGGAATTGTTATCTATGGTCAGCTCGAAAATGAAATTGTGACATTCCTAGAACACGGCCTGCGTTTTTCCGCCAATGTGATTAAAGGCCACAAAACGGGATACTTTCTGGATCACAGGCATAATCGCAAAAAGATAGGAGCACTTTCAAAAGATAAGACGGTATTGGATATTTTCGCTTATGCGGGTGGCTTTTCTGTTCACGCACTAGCTGGAGGTGCCAGTAGTGTCAGCAGTGTTGATATCAGTGCAAAGGCCCTAAAGATGGCCAGTAACAATGTTCGGCTCAATTTTGGTGCCGATGACAGGCACCAAACCATTGCAGAAGACGCTTTCACGGCTATGGAAGGTCTTTTTTTACAAAGCAAACGCTTTGACCTGGTTATTGTGGACCCTCCTTCGTTTGCCAAAAGAGATACTGAGCGTTCCGGGGCCTTACAAAGCTATGCTCGCCTGGCCAGGTTAGCCATACAGCTTGTAGAGCAAAACGGGATACTGTTAATGGCTTCTTGCTCGAGCCGGGTTAGCGCTGATGATTTTTTTAAGGTGGTTTTGGAAAATTTAAACGCTTCCGGCCGACCATTTGAAGAAATGGAGCGCTGCTACCACGATATCGATCATCCGATCCGCTTTCCCGAAGCGATGTATTTGAAAGCAGCTTATTTCAGAATTTTGAAATAGCCTATGGATGAATAGCAATTTTCCTTCTCCATATATTTTCTTTTGTACTTATGTCTACCCAATAAGTACCGGGCTGAAAATTGCTCAGATTGATTTGAGATTGATTTTGCGAAACATGCAAAAGGTGCCCCAATTTATCCGCTATCCGTGCCTGAAAATCATATAACTCCGGGATTTTTGAGACCTGCCAGCCCAAATCTTGCGGCTCCACAGTTTGCCATTCGTCGGAGTTTATAGGCGGGAAATATAAATCTTGGGGAATAGCCAGCAACGGGAAGAAGTAAAGACTTGCCAATAAAAGAGTTCTCATTTCCAGTGTTTTTTGGCATTGACATCGTTTTATCCTGAAAGTTTAACTATTACAGGCACAATTATTGGTCTATTCCTACCAACATCTTAATAGCAAATGTCTTAATATTACGATTGAATTTGGGTAAAAACCCCAATTGGAATCAAAGAAGTCAAATGAGAAAACCTATAATACCTATTTTACTTGCACTACTTTTTAGCTATCCTATTTTGCAGGCCCAAAGTGGAGATTCTACTACTATAGGCGTAGTGCTCATGGGCGGAGGCGCCCTAGGACTGGCACATGTAGGAGTCCTCGATTTTATGGAAGAAAATGAAATCCCTGTTGATAAAATCGGCGGGACTAGCATGGGCGGTATCATTGCAGGGCTCTATGCTATGGGGTACTCTTCGGATTCTCTAATCAATTTTACAAAACAACAAGATTGGGATTTCCTGCTCAGCAACCGAAGCCCCTGGAAATACATTCCTTTAGATGTTATAAAAACTAGATATCGCTATATACTTTCCCTTCAGAAGGACAACGATGGAAAACTGGGGTTTGATAACGCCCTCATCAATGGGATTAATATTTACCAAAAATTGGAAGAGCTGGCTTTTCCCATTAATATGCACCAAAATTACGAAGAACTGCCTTTACCTTTTTTCTGTGTTGGTGTCGACTTAATTAGTGGTGAGGAAGTCGTTCTTGACAAAGGTTACATGCCAGATGCATTACTCTCTACTATGGCTATACCCGGCGTTTTCAATCCGGTAAAAAATGAGGAAAAGCTGCTAGTAGACGGTGGAGTGCTCAACAACTTTCCGGTAAAAGAAATGCGAGATAGAGGAGCAGACATTGTAGTTGGCGTCAGATTAGTAACTGTTGATTCCACCAAAAAAACATATAACGGCCCTATAGATGTGTTGAGCCGTACCTATGATATTATCACCCAGCAGGCTCGTTCTGATTTTGAAGGAGATTGTGATATTTGCATTGACGTTCCGCTTCAGGGATACAGCATGGCTGATTTCAATAAGGGAGACTCTCTTATTTTAAGAGGCCGACAAGCTGCTGAAGCGGTAAAAGAGAAACTACTACAACTAAAAAAAATCAAACCCTACGAGCCTGTTCCTGAAAGAAAACTCCCGGAATGGTCAAACAAAGATTCCATTGATGTCTGGGAAATCCATGTTATGGGAAATAAGAATATTTCCAAAGCCCAAATCAAGAATATCCTAAAGATTGAGCCGGGTAGCCGCATTGCTTTTTCAGCATTTCAGGATGGTATCAATCGCTTACACGCCAGCAATCATTTTAATCAGTTATTCTACAACTTCTTATTTGATGAACAAGGTACCATCATCATGTTAAATGTAGAGGAGCGCAGTAGTTTTTCTTTGAATGCAGGCATTCGCTATGATTCAGATTTTGGAATGGGATTACTTATCAATCCTGAGGTAAAAAACTGGGGCGGTTTTGGAAATTTACTGGAAATGGAAATGCGCATCAACCGCAACCCTTATATCAAAATTGATTACCTTGGAAATACCAGCAAGGTAGTGTCTCCGCTGTTTACTCTGAGTGTTTCTTCGGACCGCTACTTTGAATTTTCTTCTGACAATGACTTTGACGAAACGCAGTATAATCAGTTGCAGGCAAGAGTAGGCTTACAGTTTTATCCGCACATCAAAACAGCATTTGGCTTTGGCCTGGAATGGCAATATTATGGCTTCACTGATAAGATACAGCGCACGGTACTTGACAACCTGCGCAACCATTTATTCAACTACTATTTACAATGGGAAACCAACACTCTGAATAGTGCTTATTATCCCAGCCGTGGCAGAAGGATAAGAGCCCATTACAAACTACTGACCAATGACTTTGCCAATTTTGGAGAAAATTCGGGTATTAGCTGGCTATCAGCTGACTTTGAGCAATATTTGCCTCTATCCAATAAATTGGTGCTGAGTTTTTCTGCACAAGTGGGTTACAGCAGCCGTCCATCCGACCGGCAATACCTGTTTTATCGCGGGGGCCTGGACAGGCATATGCGTCTAAACAGCGTTATTCAGGCGGGGCAGCAGCTTATGCAATACAATGGCCTCAATGTACTGGCAGCTCAGAGTACGCTGCGTCTCAATCCATTTAAAGATCAATTTTATTGGGTGGGCTATAGCCTCTCTTCTCTAAGTCCTGAGATTGAAGATATCCTTGAGCAAACCTGGGGACAAGGTGTTATCATCGGTGCCGGACTCAATTCTATTTTTGGTCCTTTGGAAATATGGCTATCTTCTTCTACTTCCAAGATCGACCTTGAACTGTTTATTAAGGCAGGCTTTAGATTTTAGCAGGAATAAGCAAACTGAAGAAAGGGCCATGACTACCCTTTCTTCGGTTTTACTTCTTAAGGCCTTGCTCTGGCAAATTTGAACTCATATTCTTTGGGAGGAGTAGCACCAAGAAGATTTTTCACAAAATAATCCCATCGCTTACGCAACCAGAAAGGTTCATATCCAAACCCATGGCCGCGATTAGGCATCATAACAAGATCAAAATCCTTGTTGGCAGCAATAAGGGCATCAGCCACCAGTAAAGTGTTATAATAAGGTACATTGGTATCTGTGGTACCATGGCCTAACAACAGTTTACCTTTCAAATTCTCGGCCAGCAATTGATTAGCCTGATTATCATAGGAAGTACTGCCATCGGGATTGACAGTTAGTAGTCCCTGCCATTTCTCTCCCCAGTCGTCTTCGTAATTTCTATTATCGTGATTCCCAGCTCCGCTCACTGCCACTTTGAAGAAGTCTGGATAGCGAAGCATTGCTGCTGTAGAGGCATATCCCCCACCGGAGTGGCCATAAATACCTGCCCTTTCCAGGTCTATCCACGGATAGCGCCCGGCCAGTTGCTTCATAGCGGTCACCTGATCTGGCAAGCCATTATCCCCCATATTACCGTAGTAAGCAGCGTGGAAGGATTTTGAGCGCATGGGCGTTCCCATGGCATCAATGGCCACTACAACAAACCCAAGGTTAGCAATAGCCTGGTTGTCTCTTCGACTGGCAGAAAAGCTCCTGCTTCCTACAGACCCCGTCTGTGGACCAGGATAGATGTAATTTATAATAGGATATTTGTACTCTGGATTAAAATCAGCAGGTTTGTACATCAAACCGTAAAGGTCTGTCTCTCCGTCTCTGGCCTTTACTTTTACAGGAATGGGCGCCTGCCACCCTGCCTCTTTAATTTTCGAGATATCCGCTACTTCAAGCGTCATGACTTTCTTGCCATTCTTATCCCTAATTACGGATACCGGGGGCATTGCCGGACCTGAATAAACATCTACAAAATAACTACCCTCCGGAGAGAAGGTAATACTGTGATTTGCACTATCCGGCGTTAGTAGTTGCAGATCACTGCCATCCATATTAACAGCATATTGATACTGAAAATAAGGATCGCCAGGCTCCCTTCCCGCCCCGGTGAAATATAATCGACGGTTATCCAGGTCCATTCTATTGATTGCCAGGATGTTCCAATCCCCGCTGGTAATGACATTTTTCAATTTACCATCACTTAAATTGTGGAGATATAAATGGCCCCAGTTAGTTTTTTGAGAATACCACAGTACCTCCTCGGTTTCTTCGAGAAATCGCCAGTTAATCTTTCCATAACCAGACTCAAAGAATGTCTCTACCGTTTCTTGCATTACAGTTCTAACCTCTCCGGTTTCAGCATCTGCTACTCTCAATATAGCTTCTTTATGATCTCTGGAATTAGAAAGAAAAGCCAACTGGGAAGCATCATCACTCCACTCGGCATCGGCAAGTGTACCATCGCCCAGTGCTATATGATCAGTTATAGAAGACCGATGCTGATCCGGCTCCATTTTCAGGCGCGTCACCTTTTCATTGTCTACATCGATCATCACACGATGCACTCTAAAAATCACTGTATCTTCAGGTAGTGGGTACTTCCAGGAGTCGATCTTTGGGTGCCCGACATTGGTGGTTACAACATACATCTCGCCTACTCCCCTGGAGTCATGCTGAAACGTGGCTATTTTTTTGGAATCTGGTGACCACAGCAATACTGGGCGACTACTACGGAGCCAGCCCGCGTTATTGGTAGCATAGCCAAAATCTTCCACGCCATCTGTAGTCAGCTGAGTTTCCTGGCCTGACTCCACATCTAGCACCCATAAATTATAATCTCTTATAAAGGCCGCCTTTTTACCGTCCGGAGACTTGAAGTAACTTCTGGGCAGGCGTTTTTCTTGCTCCAGCTCTTTCATCGTCCCTTTCTTAAGGTCATAAGCATAACGCTGCCCTCTCACTGAAAAGGCTATTGTTTTATTTTTATCTAAAACCTCAATGCTTATGAATGGCAATTCGTAAGCATTAAAATCTCCGTCTAATTCAGCAGAGAGCCGTTCGGCTAGTTTTTGATGATCGAAAGCTGCCGTTTTGCTTTGCTTTTTTATATCTACCAAAACAAACTCATAACCTTCTTCCCGATGATTGCGGTACCAAAGCTGATGATCATTGATCCAATTTGGCCTGACGGCATCGTTCAGAACTTTACCACGCATATTAAATCCCAGAGCATCTTCGGCTTGTTCATAATCTTCTACCGTCAATCTATCAGGCTGATAGGGAGTTTGTGCGAAAGAAAATTGCCCCAAAAATAGACAGGACAAAATTAGTGTAGCTGCTATTGTAAGTTTTTTCATAATTACTAAGTCTTTTATTGTTCAGTACCTGAGATACTAAAATAAAACCGTGAAGCGATGCAGGTTGTAAGATTTTGTCATCTATTTAGCATCAACTCAATTAAAAATTTTATCGCATAAATTATAGTTGCTAAAATAAAAAGTAAAAATTGAAGCAACTGAAATATGCTTCATAAAATAAGTTAGTTTCTGACGCTATTACTCTGGGGCATTTCATATTAATCGATACAGTGTAAGTTCTTCATCAAAGATAGTCAACAGAAAAAGCCGCCCCTGGTTTACTAACAGGCGGCCCTGATGAGCTGGAAAAGGTCCTTCCCCAACAACTTCTCCTGCGTTGTTCCATACCCTGATCTGATCCTTCCCCTTGTCCAGCAGACTCAGGTACCATTTGTTCTTGAAGGGCTGCAGGCTCATGGGACCAACAGCTTCAACAGGTGGTAATTCAAACGCTTGTTGCTGCTCAGACAACCAATTCAACTGCCGGGTATTGGCAGTAACAAGCTGCAGCTGTCCGGACCTGGCCCACCAGGCTACTCCCTCTGGTGACTGAACGTTGAACAACCGACTGTAAACCAAATTCTGATCCCAATATCCGACGGCACCATTTTTAAAAACAGCATAAAGGCGGCTATTATCTTCGGTTACTTTAAATTCCAGTACTGGATAGGTTGTTTGTTGTTCCAATTGGCCCAGGCGATTATAAATCTGAATACGTTCTTCCTTATTTTTCCAAATAAATAGATCCTGATCTTTCGTAACCCAGTGAGCTACCCGCCCCGGACTTTCAACGCCAGCAAGAGGATTAAACGGTAGCAATGGCGCTTTGAGGCGATTGTAGATAAAAATATCTTGTTGAGAAGTTGATATGATAAAATGCGGATCGGTGAGTTCTCCAAAATTGACGGCCTCCACAGCACTAATTTCCTCTTCCAGGGACCACCGGGCCAACAGTAGCCCCTCTTTATCTAGTATGCTTAGAAAATTGCGATCGGCTACGGCAATACACCATTTACCTTCCCAGGATGCCTGTACCGGCTTCACGTTAATGGCAGCTCCCATTTTTGAATACCACTTTTTTTTCCCATTTAAAGTGAAGCTATGAAAGAAATTATCAGCAGTTTGAATGAGAATAATCGGTTGCTCCCCTTCTTCTCGGACCAAAAAAGGTCCGGCTATTATTTTTTGGCCAACCAGCTGCTTCCAGTCGATAGCAGTTGAGGTAGACTGCTCCGGTTCGTAATTCAGTAAGCCCTGAAATTTACCAGTAGGGGAATCCGCAGACCAGGTGATCATACCTTTGCTTTCTTTTTCCCAAAAGCGCTCGTACCAATGACCACTAATGGGATTAAAAGCTGGGGTGTGGGAAAGCCTCCACAGTAATAATCTGGAAATTTCCCGATCGGCCAATATCCAATAATCGAAAAAGCCGGGAGCACTGAGAATATTTTTTTGCGCAATAAAATAATCAATCCATAGGCGACTGTACTCCAGCTCATTACAAGCTACCAGGTATCCATCCATCAAAAAAAGAAATGGATTGCGAATTTCTGGATATGCTTCCGGCCAAAAAGCAGTAATGATTTGTTCCACTCTTGGCTGACGAATATCATAGGAGCGGTAAGTATCTTCGTAAAGTAAGCCTTGTTGTTCGGATAAAACAGCTATTGCGTTGCGCATTTTTTCGGTATCATTTACTTCAAAGACGGCATAGCGTACCTGGCCCTGCTTCTCCTCGGCATAAGCCATTTCTCCCGAAAGCAAAGGCAGCGTATTATTTTTCCAGAAGCTAAGTCGCGAAGCGTTGGTTGCTGCAATTTTTTTATGGGCGATGTCCAGCAGCTCTATCCGGTCGGGAATAATACTGACCAGCCGATCCAACTCAATACGCTGCCCGGTTTTCTGCACTGCCTGATCAGCGCTGTTCCCTTCGAGGCTGATAAAGTCATTATTTAGGGTTAGTTTAAAGTGGGTAAGTTTATCGAGCAATAGATCATTAGCGTCGTAGTAGGGTCCAAGAAATACTTCAAACGGATGCTCATAAGAGGGTATATTCTGCTGGGAAAGCAAGCCTTGCCAGTAGGTGGCTTTATTTTTATTGGTATCGTAAGTGCGCTCCAAGTGACGGAGAGATCGACTAATACAGACGATTCCATTGGCCTGATAAATAAAGAAAGAGGGCCCTTCTTCATCGAGGTAATGCCAAAAGTAAGTATTATCTATTCTATTGCTATCTTTTGCGGTTGATGGAATCAATTGATGCCAAACGCCAGCATTATTCTGATAGTTTTTACAAAAAAAAGCAAATAGTTTTTCGGAGCGATCGGCTGCATTTATGGCCATCATGGCTGTGCTATCAACAAGGAGGCCATTATTTTGCCAGGCTTCCAGGCATAATTTTATTATTCCTACATCCTCTTCAGAAGGCTGGAAAGGAAAATGAGCCGCTGCTAACTTTTTTGATTGATGAGCGGGAAACTTCACAATTTCCGTGTTATAGACGGGTAAGTTACGGAGTATCTTATACTCTGGCTTTGGGGGCCAAAAGAAGACAATACCCAAAACAATCAGCAGCACTGCAACGGGTAGTAGAAGCTTTACGAAAATATCACGCATTGTATTATATTTGGATGTTTCAATGATCAAGGCTTACCCTTGTAAAAGTGAAAAGCAAAATCGATTCAAATTGTTAAATCGCAGCAGCGAAATTTATGGGAAGGCTCGAAAACTCCAATTCTGACAAACCACACTTATGAGAAAATCTTTTTTACGGGCCGGCAGTATTTTTGCGGGGGCAGCTGTAATCCTGGGAGCTTTTGGTGCACATACGCTTGAAGAGTTCTTGACAGTTGAGCAATTAGAGACTTTTGATACCGGAGTTCGTTATCACTTTTACCATAGCTTCGCTATTTTGCTGGTAGCATTGCTTCTTCATTACGGCAAAAAATCACGTTTGAGAATTGCTGGCTGGCTTTTCAGCTTGGGAATCATCCTGTTTTCAGGCTCATTATACTTGCTAGCCATACAGGAAGCACTTGGAATTTCACTTTCCTGGCTTGGACCGGTAACTCCTCTTGGAGGAACCCTGTTCATATTAGGCTGGGGCTTTTTATTGGCCTCTACTTATCAAGAAAACGAAAGAAAAAAAATTAATTAATGGCTTACACAAACTTTGTAGAACATTTACAAAAGCTTGCCAACCTGGAAACATCCATTGCGCTTTTACACTGGGATAAAGAAGTATTTCTACCTAGGCACGGAGCGGCTGCTCGTTCGCAGCAAGTGGCTACCCTTTCCGGAATGGCTTATGACATGGCTACTGACGAAAAATTTGGAAAACTTCTGGAGGAGTTGCAAGCCAACGATAAGCTCTCTGAAGATGAGCGCCGTAACGTTGAGTTAGTAGCAAAGGATTACAATAGAGATAAAAAACTGGATAAAGCTTTTATCATCAAGCGTTCCAATGCGACGTCCAAAGGGTATCATGCCTGGCGGGAGGCCCGGGAAAAAAATGACTTTGAGGTATTCAAGCCTGCATTGGCTGAAATGATAGCGTTAAAAAAAGAGGAAGCTGAAAAGTTGGGTTACGAAGATCACGCTTATGATGCTATGCTTGAATATTACGAGCCCGGAGCCAAGACTAAAGAGTTGGTAGAGCTCTTTGCAGATATTAGAGAAAAGCTGGTTGTACTTACCTCTAAAATCAGAAAAAAAGCGCCTGTAGAAAACAGTTTTTTATACCAGCATTATCCTTATCAATTGCAATGGGACTGGGGGTTGGAGCTGCTCGAAAATATGGGTTATGATTTCGAAAGAGGCAGACAGGATGTTTCTCCTCATCCATTTACTATCTCTTTTAACCCCAATGATGTACGCATAACCACCAGGGTTGATGAGCAAAACCTGGAGACAATGGCATGGAGTTGTATCCACGAGGGAGGACATGCTTTGTATGAACAGGGACTCAATGCCGACAACTTTGGCCTACCACTTGGCCGAGCTGTTTCCCTAAGTATTCACGAGTCACAATCGAGGTTGTGGGAAAATAATGTAGGCCGTAGTATAGATTATTGGACGGCCCATTATCCAAAACTACAAGCCCGGTTTCCTGAACAATTAATGGATGTATCACTAGAGCAATTTTATAAAGGCATTAACAAAATAGAGCCTTCCCTAATCAGAATTGAATCTGATGAGCTACACTACCATTTGCATATTCTGATCCGGTTTGAGCTGGAAAAGGCATTAATGGAAAACTCCCTGAAAGTAGATGATCTAAAGGATGCCTGGAATGCCAAGTATAAGGAATACCTCGATGTGGATGTGCCGGATGATAATCAGGGTTGCCTGCAGGATATTCATTGGGCACACGGCAGCATCGGCTATTTTCCTACTTACTCCCTGGGAAGCTTTTATGCCGCTCAGTTCTTTCACCAGGCCGGTAAAGACATCAAAGGTCTTGATGCAGCAATAAGAAAGGGTAATAACCAACCATTATTGGAATGGCTACAGCAAAACATTCATCAACACGGTAAAAAATATAGCGCAAAAGAATTGTGTACTCATATAACCGGAGAACAGCTTAGCGTAAAATATTTTATGGATTATGCTGAAAAGAAATTTGGTGAAATATATGATTTGTAAACCAAAGCGGTAAATACATACAAAAAGCCCATTCGCTTCTAACGAATGGGCTTTTTTTATAAAAAAGGCATGAATATTAGCTTATTCTTATACCAGTTCTTCTTGCTCTGCTTCTTTTTTGGCTTTATTATTTCTCCACCAAAGGAAGCCGATCGTTCCTATGATCAGGTAAGGAGTAGCCAGTAGATATAGAATCCCGGCGTTAAGCCCTTTACCTGCATCTCCTCCATTTTTCAGGTTACTTTCTGCTGCCATTTTACACATTGGGCACTGTGCCCAAATATCAGTGGAACTGATTAAGACAAGCGCCAAAATCATGGTAGCCAGGAGTGCTACTTTTATACTTTTATTTTTTATCATATTTTTATATTTTCTTATTCTAAGTTAGCTTTTCCAAATCATTAAGTCAATTTTTTACTGTAATGCTGAGGTAAATTGACTAGCAGTACAGGACTCCGCCCTTTTGAATCATCCATGTACTTATAGATCAGTAATACGGCATTAGCATAAAATAACAAACAGGGCCGGTAACGGCTACGTAGAACCAAATTGGCCAAACCCATTTGGACATCTTTTTGTGCCGTTCAAATTGTCCGGTATAAGCTCTGATGAAGGTGAATAAAATAAATGGGAATGAAATAGCTGCAAGAGCAATATGTGTCAATAATAAGACTAGATAGAAGGTACGCATACCTCCTACTGCTGCCTTTTCTGCTGCATCTACGATGCCGTCGTGATTGGCGTCACCGTAAAGGGTTGGTGGTGCAGTAAAATGGTAAGCTACATAAGAGAGTAAGAAAAGGGCCGACAAAGCAAGCGCAGTAAACATCGCTTTTTGATGCTTTTGCATATCCTTTTGCTTAATAAAATATAGCCCTACAACCAGTACCACTGCAGTCAGTGCATTTAAAGTAGCATGAAAAGGGGGTAAAAACCACAAATCCACATTTACGGGTAAATCTACGTACCTCATCAGTGTCACCAAAGCGATTACGGCCACTGTAATAATCCATGCAGCGACGTTTAGCTTTTTTGCAAGCTGTAAGTTCTGTTCCATTATTTTTCTGTTTCTCTTTTAAAGATAATTTTGGTTCTGGGCTGTCTGGGTAAGAACATAGCCGTATGAGTGATCATATTTCTAACAGACTGTTCGTTTGTTATTTTATAATGATTCTTAACCGTTTTAGAAGTATCTGCCAGTGCGAAATATACACTATTATCATAATCCAGCTCCGGAAAGTACAATTGCTCTGCCACGTCAGTTATACCGCTTGAACTCGGGGATATAAGGTAATAGTGTGGCATACCTTTTAATCCGTACTCTTCAGCAAATTTCATCAATGCTTCCTGGTCATCTTTTTGTGGATCCACGCCAAGGCTTACCACTGCCAGTCGGCTGGTATTCTTAAATTGATTTGTCAGGCGATTAATCATATCACCGTATTGACGAGTAAGCTCTTGATTCTGGGTATTCAATAAATGAACCAGTACCATTTTGCCTTCCAGACTATCCGCTACATTTATTTTACCATCTACTGTATTGAAGTCAAAGGCAGGTAAATGCCCATGATCTTCTAATTGATCAAGCGCCTCCTTACGGTAATCAAACCCCATTTGCAGATAATACCATGATCCCAGTGGAATAACAATTAAAAAAGCAAGCAAAACAATTACCTGTACCGGTTTTTTTCCTTTCATTCTTTCATTATTTTCAAAATCTATAACAACGGTCAAAACCGTTTGTTTCGATAGGGCTGGCTTCAAAAAAAATGAGCCATTTCAGGTTTAGAAATGGCTCATTTTGACGGTATACTAAAGCAATTTTTTCTCAGAAGATTAGCTTTCTAGCCTTAGTTCGTAAGTATCGCGAGGATACAAAGAACCTTGACCTGCGCCTGCACCTTCAATTTCTTCAATGTCATCCAGCCTTTCAGCGGGTACAACACTTTTATTTTTGTTTTCGATCAATTCACGTCTTTGGCCCCAGGACGTACCTTCCTGAATAAAAGCGATGATTGCCCAGATCAATAGTACGGTGGGGAGCAGAATACTTGTTGCAAGGCTTTTTACCTCGTACTTAAGGTGCATAAATTCATAAATAATGAAATACGCTTTATACAAAGATAAAATAACCAGACCTAATCCCGCTATATAAAGCAGCCATGCATATTTCTCTAATCCTGGAATAACATAACCTTTAGCCAAAAGCGATATAAAAACTTCAACAAGCGTAACGGCGGCTAAAAGACCGAGACCGTATACAACTCTTTTTTTTGATTCTTCGTAAGACAAGTGTTCCATGATATGTAGATAATTTTTATAGTCTTTGCGAAATATTATTACAATAGATAAAATACAAGAAATACGAATACCCATACCAGATCAACAAAGTGCCAGTACAGACCGATCTTTTCAACCATTTCATATCCATTTTTTCTCGCTACATACAGGCCACTTGCCGCATTTACGCAAATGATGGTCAACAGCGCCACTCCTGTGAATACGTGAAAACCGTGAAAACCCGTAATAAAAAAGAATAGCGCTCCAAAAGCTTTAGGCCCAAATTCTTCTTTGGATTGGATTTCACCCCCCTCTTCGGGCGTGTATACCAGGCGACGTTGCACAAATTCCATCTCGCCAGACTCTTCATTTTCATGCTTGTGTATCAAATAACTTTCTCTTTCTTTGAAGGTTTCTTTTTCAGCTCCTGACTCATAAGCATGACCATGTTCGTTATCCAGATAATAGCCATCAGCAAGATAAGAACCAAAAGGATTGGTATTGATTGTCATATGCTCAGTACTGATAAGGTTGTTCCACTCCCAGGCCTGACAACCAAGAAATCCTGCACCTCCGATAATGGTCAAGAACATCCAGAAAACCACACCATTCTTATTTTCCCGATGACCTTCCTGTACAGCACGCACCATGGTAACAGAACTTATAATCAGAAGGAAAGACATGATAGTTACAAAAATCAAGGGAGCGTGATGAATTCCGAAAGGAGCCGTTGAGAAGACAAAATCTGGTACCGGCCAGGTAGGACTACTAAAACGCAATGCACCATACGCAATCAAAAATCCAGCAAAAGTAAAGGCATCTGATAATAGAAAGTACCACATCATCAGTTTACCATAACTTGCTTCGAATGGACGCTGACCGCCCGACCACGCTTTTTGCGGATCGTGCGGTTCTACGTTTTCGTTTTCTTGTTCGATTATAGTTTCTGTTGTTGCCATTATAAAAAAAATTTATAACTCGTTTTTCGTTTTGTTATGATTGTAAAGTAAAAAACAATAGTAAATATATCCATAAGAAATCAACAAAGTGCCAGTAGATGTTCGTTAATTCAAAACGCAACAACCGGCTGGGCGTGACTTCATATTTCATTCCGAACGCATTGATGGTAGAAACCATTAGTGCTCCTATTCCTCCGAGAATGTGAGCGGCGTGAACGCCTGAGATCACATACACGAAAGATCCCGAAGGATTGGTTGTCAGTTCTACACCTATGGCCACTAAGGCTTGCCAGGCCTGATACTGAAGAACTAGAAAAGCCAGTCCCAGGATCATAGTTACAACTAGTAAGCTTTTATACAATTTTACATTACCCTTTTTGAATCCCATGTAAGAAAGGTGCAATGTCACACTACTTAAAAGAATTACACCGGTATTAATGTAAAAAAGATCGGGCAATTTAAATTCTAACCAGTTTCCTGCAGATTGTCTAACGATGTAAGCACTGGTAAAAGCTGCAAACATCATCATTATACTCGCACAAGCAACAAAGAGTGCGAATTTCTTAGGATGAATTTTATTTCTCTTATATTCATTACTCACTGCCAAATCCATATTTTAATGCTTTTTACGTTAACATTGTATCAATAAATAATACAATCAGAGTAACGGGTATATATAAAAAGGAAAAGAACATCAACTGTAAAGCTGATTTTTTATCCATTCCATTGTAGAAATTCCATGCAAAGTAAGAGTACGAAACAGTTAGCATCAGGATCAATGCTAAAGACAACAGTCCTGATATACCGTTGTAGTAAAGCATACCTACTATGGGATAAAGCATAATGGTGTACATTACACTTTGTAGTCCGATACCCCTGTCTGGTTTCTCATCAGTTTGAGGTATCAGCTTATATCCCGCTTTCTTATAATCTTCAAATCCTAGCCAGCCAATAGACCAAAAGTGAGGAAACTGCCAGCAGAATTGCAGAGCGAATAAAACAAACCCTAGAAGTGTCAGTCCACCTTGTGCGGCTACACAGCCTATTAAAGTTGGTAAAGCTCCTGGAATGGCTCCTACTGCTACGGCGGCAGGACTAATTCTTTTCAGTGGGGTATAGACGAATGCATAGAGTACCATTGATAGCATTCCAAGGAAAGAAGCCCATGGATTGAACAAGGCAAGCAATGTAATTCCGATCAAACTAAAGAAGCCGGCGGTCAAAACAGCTTCTGACACGGTCATTCTGCGGGAAGCGATAGGCCTGTTGGCCGTACGTTTCATTAGCTTATCGTAATCTTTTTCGAGTACCTGATTGAAAATGTTTGCTGCAGAAGTCACTAAAAATCCACCGAGTGCCAGTACGAACAAATCAACTAGTTGAAAGCTCCCGTTACTAGCAATCAGGAAGGCCATAATAGAGGAGAAAACTACGGTTAAGGTTAACCTGAGTTTTATCAATAGTTTAAAATCGTTGATACGCTGACTCAATATACTTGTCCCTACTTTCTCATTTACAACTTTTACTGCCACAGCTAACTTAGTTAAAAGGAGGCGGTTCCTGGAACCACCTCCCATTCAATGTTTATTGTTTATTTCTCAGTAGACAAACTTGTTATCTATATTATATCTGAATTTCAGTTTATGACTAACTTCTTTAGTGTATTTCCTTTTCACCCTCAGCCATTGGCTCTACCTGAGTGATGTATTCTTTTCCATTCTTAGAGTAATCATATGGCCAACGCTGTACAGTTGGAAGCTTACCTGGCCAGTTACCGTGAATTCTTTCCACTGGTGTTGTCCACTCCAGTGTAGTGGCATCCCATGGGTTCGGATTTTCCATTTTCTTACCTCTGAAAATACTATAGAAGAAGTTTACGATAAATACGATCTGGAAGGCGAAAGTAACGATCGCTCCCACTGTGATAAACATGTTTAGATCATCGAAGTGAGAGAAAGCCTGAAAAGAGTCGAAACGATAGTAACGACGTGGAACTCCGGCCATACCTAGATAGTGCATTGGCCAGAAGATTGCGTAGGCACCAATAATAGTACCCCAGAAGTGAATCTTACCGAGCAAGCTGTTCATCATACGTCCATACATCTTTGGGAACCAGTGATAGATACCCGCGAACATACCGAAGAAAGCCGCTACACCCATCACAATGTGGAAGTGCGCCACAACGAAGTAAGTATCGTGCAACTGAATATCGATAGCCGAGTTACCCAGGAACAATCCGGTAAGACCTCCTGAGATGAACATGGATACAAAACCAATCGCAAATAAGTTAGCAGGATTCAAGCGGATATTACCCTTGTATAAGGTTGCAATCCAGTTAAACACTTTTACAGCCGAAGGAACGGCAATTATCAGTGTAAAGATTACGAAGAAATTCGCAATAAATGGATTTACCCCTGACATAAACATGTGGTGAGCCCACACGATAAATGATAAGAAGGCAATTGCCATGATAGAATAAACCATCGCTTTGTATCCAAATACTGGCTTTCTACTGTGTACTGACAATACCTCAGATACAATACCCATGGCAGGTAAAATAACAATATATACCTCCGGATGTCCAAGGAACCAGAACAAGTGCTGATATAAAATAGGACTACCTCCCACGTGATCAAGTGCCTGGCCTCCGATATAAATTTCACTTAGGAAGAAACTAGTACCCAAACCTCTGTCAAACATTAATAGAAGGAAAGCAGATACCAATACTGGGAATGACAAAAGACCGATAATCGCTGTAATGAAAAATGCCCAAATAGTAAGAGGCAATCTCCACATGCTCATTCCTTTCGTACGCATATTCAATACCGTAGTAATGTAATTTACACCACCTAATAGTACTGATACTACGAAGAATACCAAACTAAGTGTCCACATTGTCATACCGGCTCCCGAACCTGAAGAGGCTTGTGGTAGTGCACTAAGCGGCGGGTAAGCTACCCAACCTCCGGCAAAAGGACCTGTACTCAGAAACAGAGAAGCGAACATAATTACACCAGCTAAGAAGAAGAACCAGTAAGACATCATATTCAGTAGTGGAGAGGCCATATCTCTCGCTCCGATCTGCAATGGTATCAATAGATTACTGAACGTACCACTCAATCCGGCTGTTAATACAAAAAACACTAGTATAGTACCGTGCATTGTTACCAGTGCATAGTAAAATTCTGATGATAATGTACCAACTCCGGCATCATTTACCTCAATCCACTTACCTAAGATTGGCTTCAGCCACGCTAGGCTTTCCTCTGGAAAACCTAATTGTAAACGGAATACCAATGACATCAAGGCACCTACAACTGCCCAGAACATCCCTGTGATCAGGAATTGCTTGGCAATCATCTTGTGGTCCTGACTGAAGATATACGTTGTAATAAAATTCGACTGATACTTATCTCCATGATGATGATCATGAAAATGATCGTCATATCCTAACTCCTGTATCAGAAGCTCATCGTTTAATACTTCTGGTTTCGTTGCAACGTTAGTCATTCTACTGAAAAATTTAATAGTTTTATAATTCCTACACGGAAGCTATTATTAATATACAAAATACTACTTGTTGTGCGATCAAAACTAAGTTACTATCTAAAATTAAACAAAGATTAAATAGATAGAATCTTAAATTCTAACCTGCGATTTTTCTCTCTCCCCTCAGGTGTATCGTTTTCTGCTACGGGAAGTATGTCACCATACCCTTTAACAGTTAAACGCCCTTCAGAGATTCCCTGGTTAACAAGATAATTGTAAACTGTTTTTGCTCTGTTTTCTGAAAGAGTAAAATTTTCTTCCGCTTCACCACTGTTATCTGTATGTCCTGCAAGCTCTAGTTTCATACTAGGATATTTTTTCAGGGCTTCTACCAGAAAATCTAATTCATATTCAGAAACCGGAGCCAACTCTGCCGATCCCGTTTCAAAGTTTACATAATCAAATTCTATGCTACGCTCATTGGCACTTAGTGAATCCGCGGCAGCTACCAGCTCTTCTAATTCCTGATCAAATGCTTCTTTTCGCTCAGAGATTTCATAGTCAAACCACTTATCAGTGTATGGATCTTCTTCTGTCCCTCTAACTACCTGCTGGTAGAAAGAAGTCTGCTGAGATTTCCACTGCTCATACTCTTCTTCGCTTACAATTTCTACTATTTTACGCATACTCCAGTGTCCTTTTCCACAAAGCTCAGCGCAGGCTAGCTCGTAGTCGAAAACTTCCCACAACATAGGGCTTTCAGGATCTTCAGGGTAAGCGGGCACCTGATACTCAGAATATTCACTCAGTTGCTGACGATACTCTCGTGTTGTTTTCGTTGGCGTAAATACGAAATAAGTAGGAAGACCAGGAATGGCATCCATCTTCAAACGAAATTGAGGTAGATAAAAGTTGTGTAATACATCACGAGCGGTGATTCTTACTCTTACCTTCTTATTTACTGGTAAAACAATCTTATCTGGTTGAAAATCATCCAAACTCCTCTCATCGTTCCAGTCTACACCCAATTCATTGGCACCCTGCTTGATCAATCGGAAATCTTTTCTACCCAAAACACCATCTTCACCAGGGTATCTTAAAGCCCAGGCAAACTGATATCCGGTAGCTTCAATCTCAATATATTCTTCATCGTCACTAACATCAGCCATTACTTCATTCCACACATCAAGACCGCTGATAACAAGGAAAGCCATGACAACCGCAGGTACTACCGTCCAGATAATTTCTAACTTATTATCGTGAGAGATGAAGATCGACTTTGAACCTGCTTGCTCCTTGTAGCGGTATGCGTAGTAGAACAAGAATATCTGAGTTAGGAAAAATATAATTCCCGTGAAGAAAAGAGTTACATTAAACAAATTATCGATAGAACCACCGTGAGCAGAAGCTGCTTCGTTCGGCCCATACCCCAGAAAATAATTACTATAACTATATGCTGTATATGAAGCAACAACCAAGAATGCAATCATGAACAGCAGCAGGTAATTCGCCTGACGACGATTAGAGGCTATTTCTACTTCTTTCTCCCCCCTGATTTTTGCCGCCAACTCGGTTACTTTACCGATTTGGATCACAATAATCATAATAAATACTATGCAAAGAATTGCTAATAAAGCTGTCATGGTTTATATCGTTTATATTTTTTGGCTCAATTCTATTTTGTATAAATATATCTATGTAACACTTCTTGGTCAAAAGAAGCTTGCAAATCTATTGTTATTTATATTCATTCTAAACAACTAGGCATGGTGTTGTAAACTTTCGCCGTAATAAGGATCGTTTACTGCGTTCAGTGGTGCCTTACTCATATTTCTAAATACTACAAAAAGGAAAAATGCTAAAAAGCCAAGCATAGTTCCAAACTCAAGCAATCCAGGAATAGTGAAGCCCATCTCGAATGTCGATGCCCCGTGTACTGCGGCTTCTGCCCCACCATGCGCTGCCTCTGCTGCGCCGTATGCTCCCTCTCCGTGGCCTTCACCGTGGTGAGCCAAAGTTTCATGAGCGGTGTGTAATGCACCTGGCTTGATCATCAGGAAGAAATCAATCCAGTGACCGATGAACACAAATATGGAAGCAAACATCATGGTACCGAACTTACGAATGTTATCTTCTCTAATCAAAATGAAGAAAGGAAGTACGAAATTCAGCACCAAATTACCAAAGAATAGTACTGGATAATTATCCAGACGTTCTCTAAAGTAAATAGTTTCTTCCCCTACATTACCGTACCAAATTAACATATACTGAGAGAACCATAGGTAAGTCCAGAAAATACTGAACGCAAAAGTATATTTACCCAAATCCCTTAAGTGCTCTGGAGATACTTTTTCAAAATATCCGAGAGATTTCATGAGAATTAGTACAATAGTAGTCAATGTCATTGCTGATACAAACCAACTAGCCCCTACATACCATGCAAAAAGAGTACTGTACCAGTGAGCATCTACAGACATAATCCATAGCCAAATTAAAGCAGCACTTGAGAAACCCGCTATCGGAAGAAAGATAGCAGAATAAACTCGCATTTTTCTGTGGTGCTCAAAGTTAACACCCGGATTTTTATCCTCTTTCAGGGATAATTGACGCAGTTTTAGGGCGAAGAATGTCCAAATTCCCATGATAACGATTGTTCCAATACCATACCAATATTTATTAAGGAATCCTGACTTACCCTTAAGGATGGAATCTTCAGCCACAGCCTCTGCATCAGACCAATGGTATAAATGATGGAGATCTCCCCATACTCCCAGGGCAATGATGATCATCAAGACCGCGCCGGGAATTATGAATAAGGAGAAAGCTTCCCAAATTCTTTTTATTGTAGCGTACCATCCAGCCCAGGCGGTAATAAATGCCGCCAGAATGAATAGTGAAATAAAACCAATCCCAGTGAAGAATACCGAGTTGTGAAGAAGGTTGGTCCAAAAGCGAGTATGCAGTTCGTCATCGAAGACAAATGTCAAGCCCAGACAAACAGCACCAAGTGCCATAAAACCATACAGCACGCTCTTCATTTTGGTATCAAAAATAAATTGATTCATTACTACTATATCTTTTGTTTTGTTTTGCAAATAATCTAGTGGGTGACTCTTTTAGTGCTTTCCACCACTGCCACCACCACTCTGGTTGTTGTCAGAATGTTGTCCTCCTGAGTGGTCTGCCTCGTCGTAACTTTCTTTAGCAGGTTCAACAAGAGCAACCTTTTCATTCTTGGGCTCAATCCATGCCATTGGCGTACCGAATTCCTTATTGTAAGCATTATCAGTCTCGTCGTAAACCAATCCTTTGTCTTTAGCCTGCAAATGGCGAACCCAGTGAATAACATTCCATCTTTCCTCGTAGCTCAATTTACCTTTGTATGCTCCCATTACATTTTTTCCATACATAATAGCATGGTAATAACGACCATTGGAACTGCTCGCATAAGAATCTAGCAGTAAGTTGGCAGGAGCAACGGGATACTTACCCGCTTCAATACCTTTAGCCGGATCGGCTTCCCGAACTAAATATCCTAAACCTCCACCATTTTCTCCGTGACAAATGCCACAGTACCGATTGTAAAGCACTTCCCCTTCTTCCAGCCCGTCTGCTGTGATTGGAAATGGATTGTCTATAATTTCTGCCGTTGCTCTGGTTCTTTCCTCTTCGGTATCTTCATAGTGATAAGGTACACTTCCATTTATTGGCACAGCAATACCATTAATAGAATTTGTTCCTCTAAGGTCAGCAATGACCTCATCTGAAGTGCGCTCACCGGCAGCTAATGCAACACCAGCATATCCTCTTGCCACTGTTCCTTCCGGTGGATCTTTTGGAATGGCCAAATCTTTTAGCTTGATTGTACTTGCACTATCCCAGGTATTGAGGAAATAATAGGTATAAACATTGCCTTCTACCGCTATTGAGTGTCCCATATCAGGCATGTACTCCGTACCCGGATGGTTTCCATCAGCAGGACTGCAAGAATAGAAAGTAACAACCAATGCAACTATATATATTGTGCGCTTTATTCTTTTCATCACTTCAATGCTTGTTGTTGTATTGTTAAATATTTTTTGTGTTTACTTCTGAAGCCCCAGTACGCGTAAAGAAGTTACGGTAGCTGTTGAGATCATCATCATTTGATGAAGTAGCGTCAAAAGCAATACAAAATTTATCATCTGTTATTCTATCATCCAGTGTAGGATTGGTAACTCCAGGCCCCATACCACATACGATAAAGAAAGAAATAACCATACCTACTGCTGAGAAAAGTACAGTCAACTCAAATGTAATAGGTATAAATGCCGGAGCAGAAAAATAGGGCTTACCACCAAAGATGATTGGCCAATCTTGAGTAAACACCCATGTCATAAACAAAAAGCCCAAAGTGGCTCCAATCGCCCCGTAAACAAAACCCGCAACGGGAAGGCGACTATGCGACAATCCCAAAATTGGATCCAAGCCGTGAACAGGAAACGGTGTATACACATCCATTATATCCAAGTGTTCTGACTTGGCTTCCTTTACTGCCTTGAGTAAATCCTCCTCATCGTCGTACAAGCCAAAAAAGACTTCTTTATTTAGTTTTTTCATTTTGTTAAATTAAAGAGTGTTTTGTTTAAAGTTGGTTACTGCGCCTCTGCTGCTTTCTCCTCTTTTTTGTGATGTGCGTCTGCGTTAGGTCCAATGTATTGATCTCCTGAAGATTTCAGGATACTCTTCACCTCGGCAAGTGCCACTACCGGCGCCACTCTGGTAAAGATTAGATATAGTGTAGAGAATAATCCCAGCGTACCGATAAACAAACCGATTTCTACCCAGGAAGGAGTATAATAACTCCAGCTTGAAGGAATATAATCACGTGCCAAAGTGGTGGCGATGATTACAAAACGCTCAAACCACATACCTATATTTACGAAAATCGACATAAAGAAGGTAAACTGAATATTTCTTCTTAATTTTTTGGACCAGAAGAACTGTGGTGCCAGTACATTACATGACATCATACCCACATACGCCCACCAGTATGGCCCCAGTACCCGGTTATAGAAAGCAAACTGCTCGTAGACATAACCTGAATACCATGCGACAAACAACTCTGTCAAATAAGCTACCCCTACTATCGTACCAGTAAGTAAGATAACCTTATTCATACTCTCAATGTGCTCGAGAGTGATATACTGTTGGAGGTTCAATACTTTTCTGGTGATGATCATTAGTGTTTGTACCATGGCAAAACCCGAGAAGATCGCTCCTGCTACGAAATAAGGAGGGAAAATAGTGGTGTGCCATCCTGGTATCACTGATGTGGCAAAGTCAAATGATACGATCGTATGTACAGAAAGTACCAATGGCGTCGCCAAACCTGCTAATATTTTAGATAAGGTTTCCCAACGTTGCCAGTGCTTGGCAGAACCTGTCCATCCAAAAGCCAGGAAATTGTACAACTTGCGACGCAACCCTTTGGCGCGGTCCCTAACAGTAGCGAAGTCAGGTACCAATCCCGTATACCAGAATAAAAGAGATACAATGAAATAGGTGGAAATCGCAAAAACGTCCCAAAGTAATGGAGAGTTAAAGTTAACCCACAATGGTCCACGTACGTTTGGATAAGGGAAAATAAAAAAGGCTAGCCAGATACGTCCCATGTGTATTAATGGAAACTGACCGGCACAAATGACGGCGAAAATAGTCATCGCCTCGGCCGCTCTATTTACCCCAGTACGCCACTTCTGGCGGAAGAGTAATAAAATGGCCGAAATCAGTGTACCGGCGTGACCAATACCTACCCACCATACAAAGTTGGTAATATCCCATCCCCAACCAATAGTACGGTTCAGGTTCCATGAACCAATACCTATCCAAACGGTCCAGGCTACACAGAAAACAAATAAGGCAAGACCCGAAACCGCGGCAATAAAGGCGATAACCCATGCTGCTCCGGGTGCACGTTCTGTAGGAGAACAGATATCCTCCGTCATTTGGTGATATGACTTATTCCCTTCAATTAAGGGGTCGCGAATTCCTGAAATTACTGCGCTACTCATAATGATTTTTATTTGTTCTGGTCAGTTGATAACCAGCTTAATATTTTTCGATTACTTTTATTTATCAATTATGCTTATGCATCTAGTTCTTCATCTCTGTTATTCACCTTAGCACTATAGTAAACAGAACTCTGTACGTTGATTTCTTCCAACAACAAATAGTTCAGGTCATTATCCATGCGTTCGGCCAACATTCCTTTCTTGTTGTTTCTGTCACCAAAAACGATAGCTCCGGTAGGGCACGCAGTTTGACAAGCTGTCTTTACATCATTATCCTGAAGCCTTCTTTCCTCTCTTTTAGCTGTTAGTTTGCCCTCTTGTATACGCTGTACACAGAAGCTACACTTCTCAATAACCCCACGAGAGCGCACGGTCACATCTGGGTTGAGTACCATACGAGTAAGATTATCTGCACCGAATGGTACTTCCTCACCATTTACAGCGTATTCATTGGCAGCAAACAAGTCGGCAGTTGTATAGTCCAACCAGTTGAAACGACGTACTTTAAACGGACAGTTGTTGGCGCAGTAGCGCGTACCGATACATCTGTTGTAGGTCATCTGATTAAGACCTTCACTACTGTGGTTGGTTGCGGCTACCGGACATACATTCTCACATGGTGCATTGTCACAATGCTGACACATCAGCGGCTGATAAACAACATTTGGGTTTTCATAATCCCCGTAGAAGTATCTATCTATTCGCAGCCAAGTCATCTCGTGGTGACGAGCAACTTCAGTTTTTCCTACTACCGCTACATTATTCTCAGCGATACAGGCTACCTGACAGGCTCCACAACCAATACAAGCGTTCAGATCAACGTGCATAGCCCAGTGGTGACCCTGACTGTATACATCCTCCTTATAAGTTTCATAAGGGTAAAGAGTAGCATCGTTCAGCTTTTTAGCTTCCGCTCTTTTCTCTTCAATATGATGCTTGAGATCTTCTACTTCTTTTATGTTACCCTGATAGATGATAGAACGATCAGTAATACCTCCCTGATAACCTTTACCAAGAGTCATGATGGCTTTTTCATCCAGGTTGATTTCCTTACCACTCTCTTCATCCATACCTTTTAAGCCCATTGAGTGATGATACTGAACACAGGCAAACAACTTTTCAACTTCTTTCACATCTGAAACAGCAACACCTTTAGTACTGTAATACTGAACGTTGCCATCACTGTCTCTTTCCATGGTTGGATAAACATTTACACCGACTTTCTCGCCTAGTGCTTTACCCATCTGACCTGAAGTTTCTCGTCCGTATCCAAGTGCAAGACCAAGCGTACCGTTCATTTGTCCAAACTGACGAACTACGGTTACATCCATTTCATTACCATTTACTTCCAGAGTAACAATATCAGCTTCACCGTAAATCTCACGGCCATTCAGGCTTTTGTATCCTTCAAAGCTTCTGTTGCCATCCCACTTAACCGGAATAGCCAGATAATTACCCCAGGTACAACGAGTTATAGGGTCAGGCATTTCCTGTAACCACGGGTTGTTAGCATATTGACCTGCTCCCATGTTTACAGTTTCGAAAAATGAAATTTCCAGCTCTGCATTGGAAGGTTTTGTAACTTTTGATGCTGCTGCATTGACGTCTCCCACAAAGGTTACAGCAACTTGCTCAGCCTCCATATTGTAAACACCATCGTGCAGGCAACTATCCCAGAAATTCTGGAAAGTGGCAAATTTATCTTGGGTTGGAAATATCTTTTCTTCCCAATGTGCTTTCAAATAATCAAGAACAGGTTGATCAAAATCTTTATTAAGCTTTTCACTCTGGGCCCATGTTAGTAACGACTCTTCCGTCTGGCGAGTCCTGAAAAGTGGATAAATCGTAGGCTGAATTAGAGTGTAGTGACCACGCTTAGCTTCTGCATCACTCCAGCTTTCCAGATAATGGTGAGTTGGTGTGACATAATCACAAAGCAAAGTAGTTTCATTCGGTATACTAGAAAGAGAAATTTTGGTAGATACTTTTTTCAATCCTTCACGGAAGTCACCTGAGTCTGGTAAATCCCAGGCAGGATTAGCTCCGTCCATTAGAATAATGGCATCAACCTGCTCCGCTTTTATCTCTTTTATCAACTGAACCATATCCTGATCAATTCCTTGGCGCTGCAGAGATGCATGGGCAAAATCAATAGTGTTGTTGTAGTTGTCCAACATTGTATTGATACCATTAACCAATACTTGCTCTCCAACGTTATTGGAACCTGCAATTACTAGTGACTTTGATCTATTTTCTACCAAACGTTTTGCCAGCTTTTTGAATTTTAATACTTTTTCACTGTCAAGATTTGGCCCGCTAACTTTAGCATTCCCTGTTAGGGCAGCTACTTCATTGTAAAGTGCTACGATTGCAGCGCCTTGCTCAGAAGGTTTTACCAAAATTCTATTATCGGCGTTTGAACCTGTCAGGCTCATATTATTTTCCACCTGAACGTGGTAAGACATTTTTGGCTTATCAAGGTCCACTTTTCTGTTTTGGGCATATTTCGTAGCATACTCAATGGGAGAAACCCAGGTACCTAGGAAATCTGCATCAAAAGCTACAATGACATCTGCCTTATCGAAGTGATAATCAGGAATAACTTGCTCGCCAAATGACTCCTTATTAGCTTGTAATAAAGCTGAAGAAGATGTCGGGTCATAAGTTATATGACTTGTGTTTGGAAACTTGGCTGTAAAGTCAGCAACTGCCTTTTTAGTTGTCGGACTAAGTACAGTGTTGCTAACTATTCTGATAGTAGAGTTGGGGGAAAGCTTTCCCATTATTTCCTTATCAATCTCTTGCCAAGTTGGTCCCTGCCCTTTCTTGGGCATATTAATTTTTCCATCTACTATTCTGAATGGGCCAGGAATACGGCTGGTATCATACAAGCTTAAAACACTTGCCTGTGCACGAGCCGATGTACCACCTTTAGTAAGCGGTGACATGGGATTCCCTTCCACTTTAATCGGACGTCCCTCACGAGTCTTCACCAGTAGCGGGCAATAGTCGCCACCCTGCACAAAAGTTGAAGCGAAGTATGAAGCTACGCCAGGAACAATTTTATCTGGCTTAACTACGTAAGGAATAGCGCGCTTGACCGGAATTTCACAACCAGCAGCAATTGTTGCGGCACCTAATCCAAAACCTAAATACTTAAGGAAATCACGACGGCTGGAAGTATATCCCAGAGATTGATCTTCTGACATCTGGTCTACGACAGGTAGCTCATAGAACTCATCATTTGTCGTTTTCTTATATTCGGGATGGTTCGTTAACTGTTCTACCCCTAACCAGACTTTATCTTTGTTCTTTTGTTTATTCATTGTTTATAGAGTGCTCTTGTTTGTTTGCGGAGGTTCGCAATTATTCGAACCTCTCTTATCCATTTAACAGAACCTGCTGTACAGGTAATTTACTTTTCCAATTAATAGTGGCATTTCTGACATTCCAAACCACCGATGTCTTCTACGGTTACTTTCTTACGCTCGCCATTAGCAATCTCCTCGTGGTACTTGGCGTAAGCTTTGTAATATTCATTCCCTTCAAACTGTACTTCAGTCTGTCTGTGACAGTTGATACACCAGCCCATTCCTAGTGGAGCATACTGCTGTACCTTTTCCATTTCCTGGATAGGACCGTGACAAGTCTGACATTCTATCTTACCCACCGAAACGTGCTGAGCGTGGTTAAAGTAAGCATGATCAGGCGTATTATGGATTCTCACCCATTCGATCGGCCCTTGGAGTTTCTTTTTATTTTTATTAGTCAAAGATGCAACAATTTCTTCCCACTGATCTTCTACATGCTCTTCTACACCTTCTGTATTACCTTCTTTAACATAAGTATCAGCAATCCACTTTTTAAATATTTTTGCAACCTCATCTTGTGGAAGATTCTCATAATCCTTAACGTATTGATCTGAACTTGGATCATATCCTGCCGATACATAGATTTTAGTCAGCTCAGCCGTACCATACTTACTACCCACTTTGATAGCGGAGTGGCAGTTCATACAGGTACTGGTTGGCGGAATAACGGAGTGCTTGCTCCTTCTCGCACCACTGTGACAGTACTGGCAATCAATCTTATTTAATCCAGAGTGTGTAGCGTGTGAAAATTTGATAGGTTGATCTGGCTGATAGCCTTGTTGTTTACCCATTTGCATAGCATTATTTACTGTAGTGTAACCACCAAGTACTACCAATGCAAAAATAACAAAAGCAATTACTCCTTTACTGGTTAGTATTTCAACCAACGTTTTGCGGCGGCCAGGACTAGCTCCTTCCTTCACCTGAACCATATAGTTCAGGTTAGAAACAATACGCGCCAAAATCACAGCCAAAATACCCAGTATTGCTGCTAACACTACAAATAATAGCGTGTTATCAGCTTCCTCTTCAGCAACCTCTTCAGTGGCAGTAGCAGCTACAGGCTTAGGACCATAAGTGCCATCATATACCCCCTGAATGTATCCAAGAAGGTTGGCAATTTCCTGATCAGTCAAATTTAAGAAGTTGTTCATAATGGTTGGTTGCCATTGGTTCCAAAGCTCAACAGCTTTTGGATGACCATCAGCAATCATAGCCTGTGAATTTCTAATCCACGCGAATAAATCTTCTTCCGGATATTCTGCCCATCTTTCTTCTACACCACCCAGAGCCGGCCCTGTGGCGTCCGTCTTCATATCTTTGGCGTGGCAAGTCGCACACTGATTTCGAAACAGCGTTTTTCCCTCATCCAAATTTGGAGTGTCGTATTCAGGAGCCTGCGCAATATTGTTTCCCACAATAAGTAGGATAACAGATATAATAGCACAAATTCTCGTCAACCAAAATTTATAAGTCATGTTGTGTATAGTTTATCTGGATCTTGAATCCGTAAATTTTCCTTTGAAGACAAATATATGTCAGTGTCTCAAGCTTTGACAGAAATTTCTATAAAGAAGTCATTATTTAGATTCCATCCAAATAATGACAATTATCCTGAAAGCAAGTGACCGAAATCACCGCTCGCAACCATAAAAAATATGATTTTAAAACAAGTGATTTTTGTTGGTTCTAGCTTATAATTGTTGGAACAGCGCATCGGGTAAAAAACCTAACAAAAAAGGTAATTTTTGACCGTGCTATTTAGAGTTGAGTGGGCTTATTAGACGGCAACTTTCGCTTTTATTGCCGGATGAGGATCATAATTTTCTATGGTGAAATCCTTGTACCTGAACTTAAATATACTATTTATTTCTTTATTAATTAATAACGTAGGTAGTCTTCTTGGGGTTCGACTCAATTGTAGTTTTGCCTGTTCAATATGATTATCGTACAAATGAACATCCCCAAAAGTATGTACAAACTCTCCGGGCTTTAAGTTGCAGCATTGGGCAATCATCATAGTGAGTAAGGAATAAGATGCGATATTAAAGGGCACCCCCAGAAAAACGTCAGCTGACCGCTGATACAATTGGCAGGATAATTTCCCATCGGCCACATAAAATTGAAATAACACATGACAGGGCATCAGGGCCATCTGATCAAGTTCGGCCACATTCCAGGCACTTACCAAAATACGTCTGGAATTTGGATTTTGCTTTATTTGTTGTACAGCATTTTCAATTTGATTGATAGTGCTTCCATCACCTGCTGGCCAGCTAACCCACTGCTTTCCATAAATAGGGCCCAGGTCTCCATTTTCATCAGCCCATTCATTCCAAATGCGTACGCCGTTTTCCTGAAGATATTTAACATTGGTATCTCCTTTCAAAAACCACAATAACTCGTGAATGATAGATTTAAGATGCATTTTTTTGGTGGTCACCAATGGAAAGCCTTCTTCGAGATTGAAGTGTAACTGCCGGCCAAAAAGGCTTTTGGTACCTGTACCCGTCCGGTCCCCCTTTTCTGATCCCTCCTTTAAAATCTCCTCTAACAATGATAGATATTGTTTCATAGTATGTCTGTAAAATGATTACAAAGGCAAAATTATGACATTAACTTGTAAAGATAAATTGCCAATGTATTTTTAGTTTTAAATTATTAATAATAAAATGTAGCTTTCAAAATTAATATCCCTAACTTTCTTAGGCAAATATCACAGCTCCTTATTGTTGTTAGTTATTGTGGAAAAAATTGGAATTGTTTTTTATTCTATGAAGTTGTTTGAGAATGTGGGTTTATAGTTGAAGGCAAAGGCTTGTGCAGCAAG
>CAZVOD010000046.1:0-35811 GCA_964628385.1 uncultured Saprospiraceae bacterium | reverse complement strand
CTTCAAGAAAGCCTAAATCACAAGGATCCTGAGCGGTAAACCCGTAAGTTACTGACGTCGTTTCTTCACAAGGCGCAACATAGTAAGTAGCTGGTGCTTCTGTATCGTTAGCACAAGGATCCTGATTTTAAGCCTGTAGGCCTGTAAAGATTACCAACAAAAATGCGAGAATCAGCATTTTGATGGAGCTTAAAGATTGTACGAAAATAAAATTCGCCATTCTCATAAGATTACGATTAAAAAAATTAAGTTAAAAAATAATAAAAGAAGCTAATAGCGCTCCATACCGAAGTATGTCAGCATTCTGTATCGCCTAGGTCGTCGTAATGGTGCAAATTTATTTGTGCCTATTTTCATGTAGTGTAGTACATTTGAATATTTATAACCTCTACCTGTTATTTTGAAATAATATTTACCTTAACAATAGTATCACAAAGAATCGAAAGCTAGAGTATTTTGTATAATTGTAAACGCTCATACGTAAGCAAGAAAAGTATAATTATCTTTATAATGATGGATTTTTGGGATTTTTTACTGTTCCAAGATGTATTGGAAATTTCTTAATTTCAAAATATGAAAGTTGTTTTTTTATTTTGAGGTATCATTCTTTAATATTAAATCAAAAATCTTCTTTTTACATAGCCGTCAAAATTAGCTTGAAAATAGCTACATTACGGATTAAACGCTATTTTTAGATATAATGGAAAGAGAAATCGTCAATTTAAGGAAAGCTAATATCTATCAAGGAGATTTTTTAGTACTGCGGGAAGTAGATTTGAAAATAAGTAATGGTGAATTTATTTATCTGATCGGCAAAACCGGCAGTGGGAAATCTAGTTTGTTGAAAACACTCTATGCTGCTTTGCCGCTAAAAGAAGGAAGAGGAGAAGTAGCAGCATTTGATTTGAACAAGCTTGACCGCCGAAATATCCCGTACTTACGTAGAAGCCTGGGAATCGTCTTTCAGGATTTTAACCTATTGACTGATAGAACCGTGGAAAGTAATCTTGCTTTCGTTTTGAAAGCTACCGGTTGGAAAGAGGAGGCAAAAATAAAGAAAAGAATAGATGAAGTCCTCAAACAGGTAGACCTTGAAGGCGTAGCACATAAAATGCCCTTTCAACTTTCTGGTGGAGAACAACAGCGAATTGTCATAGCCAGAGCTCTTATGAATTATCCTAAATTGATCATTGCTGATGAGCCAACTGGTAACCTTGACCCGGAAACTTCAGATGATATTCTACTGCTGATGAGACAACTGGCTAAGTTGAATAATACAGCTGTACTTTTTGCAACTCATGACTACAGAATATTGGAAAATTTCCCGGCCAGAATCATTCGTTGTGTTAATGGTAGGATTTTTGACGATCAGGAAATAGCCCTGTAAGCAGTTCACAACAAGCGATTATCCGATAATAGCTCCAATGCTTTATCGGCGGACTCAACCGGAAGCTTACAAATTCTATTCTGACAAACGTAAATAATATTTTTTCCCTCAATAAACTTATTCTCGGTAAGTGGTAAGGCACTACTTGCCTCTCCACCCATAAAAATGGCGTTGGGCAGATAGTTCGGGAACAGAAACGCTGTTTTGGCTTTCCATTCGTTTCCCATAATAACAACTTCGTGTGTCGTGCTGGCGTTTTGTAGCAAAAGAAAGGCCCAATTATAAAAATAAGCTGCTTCATCAGTAGTCAAAACCACTTCTTGCATGGTGGTCACCATAGCCTTACTGCGCTCTGTGTAATCTTTTTTGTAAAGCAATAAGCCAAGCTTGTACAAATTATTAGCCATGATAGAGTTAGCGGATGGTATTACATTGTCGTTTATCTTAACCTGCGAAGCAATGAGCGGAGGATCAAGGTCAGAAGTGAAATAGAAAAAAGGTGAATCAGCGCCGGAAAAATGTTGTAAGGTGTGTTTTGTCAGTTGTTCGGCCAGATTGATCCATTTTTCATCAAATGTAATTTGGTACAAGTCAATAAAAGCATCGATAGTCAAGGCATAATCTTCTAAGAAAGCATTAATAGAAGATTGACCGTCTTTGAAATTTCTATCCATTCGAAAATCTTCCTTGATCAGTTCTCGCTCAATGAATTGGCCAATAGCCAGAGCGCTTTCATAATAGCTGCCTTTGGAAGTAGCCATATAAGCAGCCGCTAAGCCTTTTATCAATAAGGCATTCCAGGAGGCTAAGATTTTATTATCTATACTCGGTAGTGTCCGCTTATTTCTGGCTTTGAGGAGCTTTTCTCTTGAAGATTCAAGAGAAGCTTCAACTGCAGTGACTGACACATTGAGTATTTCAGAAAGGTCAGCAGCAGTTTTTTCCTGATGTAATACGTTTTTTCCATCTTCCCAATTTCCCCCTCTCTTTATATTGTAGGCCTGTACGAAAAGTGCGAAGGCTTCAGTATCGTCGATACTCTGCTCTATTTCTTCATATGTCCAAACATAATATTTACCTTCTTCCCCTTCGCTATCTGCATTGACTGAAGAGTAGTAAGCCCCTGATTTATCGAGCAATCTTCTATTCAAAAAAGCTACTGTTTTTTCAATCCCTTTTTTGTATGTTTCTTTTTTAGTAACCTGATAGGCTCGCGCATATAATTCTACGAGTTGAGCATTATCGTAGAGCATTTTTTCAAAATGAGGCACTTTCCATCGGGCGTCAGTAGAGTATCTGGCAAATCCACCTCCCAAATGATCAAAGATTCCGCCCTGTAGCATATTATCCAGTGTTAATTCGACCGCTTTTAGAGCTTCCGGGTTGTCGGTTAATTTATTGTAAAAGAGTAGAAACTGATAATTACCAGGCATAGGAAATTTGAGCTGTCCTTTTAATCCTCCTCTGTTTTGATCAACTTGACTTAATAATTGCTCGGCAAACTGCTCGATTGCTGCTATTCCTATCTCAGGTGCTTGATTATTGACGATGATGGAATCGCTGATTCTTATGCCAGCAGTCAGTTTTTGAGCATACGCTTCCAATTGCTCAGGGTCTTTATCCCTGGCCTGAATAAAATAACGTAGAATATCCAGCCATTCATTTTTAGGAAAATAAGTACCCGCCCAGATCGGCTTACCATCTGGCAAAGCAATAGCATTAAGCGGCCAGCCACAGCCTTCTTCCGACGTCAGTTGGCAGGCGGACATATAAATATCATCTATGTCAGGGCGTTCTTCCCGGTCTACTTTTATACTTATAAAATGCCGATTCATGAAATTGGCAACGGTAGTATCTTCAAAAGACTCTGCTTCCATTACATGACACCAGTGGCAGGCTGCATAACCAACACTCACCACAATCAATTTGTCTTCTGCACGAGCTTGCTGAAGTGTTTGTTGATTCCAGGCTTTCCAGTTTACAGGATTGTGAGCATGCTGAAGTAAATATGGACTGCTTTCTCGAATCAGGTCATTCGTGTAGCGCTTCTGATTCTTCGGAGTATTGTGGTTCTGGCAGGATAAAAAGCCGAGAAAGCTAAAAAAAATGAGCAGCCGATACGCCATTACTACGTTTTTAATTTCTAGACAGAATCGATAAAAGACCAGTGGTCTGGCCTATCCAGGTTGTTGATATATTCCAGATAATTGCCAGATTCAATTTGCTTTAGTCCTCCTGTTTTACCATTGTAAACATAAACCCAACACTCCAAGTTGTCTTTATCAAGTGATACGGGTACCAACAAGCGGCTGTATTCTGATTCAGCCAGAGAGTTGAGATTGATACCTTCATAGCCATCCAGTGTGGCAAGAACTTCTTCCGGATCGTCAAGCTCAAAGACTTGCCCAAAAACCAGCCTGTCTGTTTCAGGTTGGTATACCAGGCCCGGATAACTTCCCAAATCAAATAACAGACCATTTACAGTGCCATCGCCTATCAACTTACTGTGGGTTTTTAAATGATTGGCAATCATGGAGTGGATGTCGTTTAACAGAGTGCCGTATACAAATAATTTATTGTTCATGTAGTTCAAAGGAATTATTTTCAGCAAATGTTTGTACAAAGTATGGTTAATTGCTGTAAAACCACTAACAAGTTGCAAATATGTTGATTATATCGTTAATGCAGTATTAATTTTATTTTAATTTTACAGAGTTGAGCACTGGAAAAGTTTATTATTTCATAATTTTCAGTTGCAGTGAAATAAGCTAATACTTACTCATCCTTAATTTAATGCTTTTATGCAAAATAATTGGAGAAGATTAAACGGCAACCGGATCGAAGGGCCTATCCTCGATGCCGTGGAAAAAGTTATTATTCGGGAGAAAGAAATGGGCCACAAACTCAAAGTTTGTATCGGTTCTGACTCACAAGTTAGAGGAGGTGTCGTTGAGTTCGCTACCGTCATTGTCTTTTTACGGGAAAAAAAGGGCGGATTTATGTTTATCAGAAACGATCGCACCAAAAAAAGAATGGGGCTTCGCGAACGTATGATCTCAGAAGTAGCCAAATCCGTGGAAATTGCATACGCCATGTGTGATATGCTGGATCGCCACAATATCGCTCTGGAGGTTCACGCGGATATTAATACCGACCCCGCTTTTCAGTCTAATGTAGCTTTGAAAGAAGCTATGGGCTACATCCTGGGAATGGGATTTGAATTCAAGGCAAAACCAGACGCTTTCGCCAGTTCTTACTGTGCAGATAAAGTAGTATAATCGGTTTTTTAGTCCTTGTTTTTGCTTTTCCTGTCTTTTTCTTTGCTGTTTATCTTCCTTGATCAAGCAGCCTTTAGATGCTACTCACTCCTTTATTCTGATAAATGATGAGTTTTGTCTAGTTTTAGCCTAACTTTATCGTACTCGTTTTCTCCTCGCCGGAATTTGTAGTACTTTTTCGTCGTTTCTATTTTTGGATAAAATAAATCTATCTATGAAGCTTAGAATTTTATTGCTGGCTCTTGTAGCTATTATATGTGCTGATCTCAATGCGCAGAAAAAAGACATTGAGTTTGAAAAGTACACACTTGACAATGGTCTGAAAGTAATCCTGCATCAGGATAATTCAACGCCCAATGTCGTAGTTTCTGTAATGTATCACGTTGGATCAAAAAATGAAAACCCCAACCGTAGAGGGTTTGCTCACTTTTTTGAACACCTGCTTTTTGAAGGCTCAGAAAACATCGATCGCGGAGAGTTTTTTAAGTATGTAGAAAATGTAGGGGGTACGCTCAATGCAAATACCACCAACGACAGAACCTACTATTTCGAGATACTACCTGCGAATTACCTGGAATTAGGGCTGTGGCTAGAATCAGAAAGAATGCTTCATGCAAAAGTGGAAGATAAAGGAATCGAAACACAACGTGAAGTGGTAAAAGAAGAACGTCGCCAAAGCTACGAAAATCGCCCCTATGGTACTATTCTGGAGGAGGTGCTTAAGCGGGCTTTCAAAGAGCATCCTTACCAGTGGCCTACTATCGGCTATATGGAAGACTTAAATGCCGCACAGGAAGCTGATTACAAGCAGTTTTATGCTGATTTTTATGTGCCTAACAACGCTATTCTGTCTATTGCCGGTAATTTTGAAAAAAAGGAATTGAAAGGATGGATCAAGAAGTATTTCGGTTCAATACCTAAAAGCAAAAAACCAGTCTACAGACCCGACGTGGTAGAACCTCCATTGGGAGGCGAGGTAAGAGATACCGTATACGATAACGTACAACTTCCCGCAGTAATACAAGCCTATCGGGCACCTGCACAGGGTACTGAGGATTATTACGCTCTACGTATGCTTAGTATACTAATGTCAGGTGGACAAAGCTCCAGACTGTATAAGTCATTGGTCGATGAGCAGCAATTAGCGCTTCAAACTGCCAATCAGCCCTTGCCAACAGAAGACCCTGGACTGGTTATTACTTTTGGCTTGCCAAATATAGGTGTGGATCCAGTTAAGTTAGAAGCTGCTATGGATGCCGAATTTGAAAAAGTTAAAAAAGAACTTATTCCCGAAAGAGAATTTCAGAAATTAAGAAACCAGATTGAAAATAATTTCATTTCTTCTAATTCAACTATTAGAGGTATTGCGGAGAGCTTAGCTAATTACGAAATGTATTTTGGTGATGCTAATCTGGTAAATACCGAATTAGAGCGGTATATGGATGTTACCAGAGAAGATATTAAAAGAGTAGCCAGCGAATATTTCTCCAAAGATAATCGGGTTGTTCTTTATTACCTTCCGGAAGGTCAGGCAAAACCATAGCACAGGAGCAGTTTGAGCTTTTTGGGTTATAATAAATTGGTTTATTTAAAAATTTAAAATAATAATGAGAAATATATTTCTAACACTTTGTCTGGCGCTTGCTTTAGTAAGTGCACAGGCTCAGGAAACATTCCGTAAAAATCCGCCCAAACCCGGGCCGGCACCCAAAATTGAAATGGGGGAAGCAGAGCAGTTCAAACTGGATAATGGGCTTACAGTTATTGTGGTAGAAGACAATAAACTACCCAGAGTTTCTTTTCAGCTTTCTATCGATAAGCCACTAAGGCCAGAAAAAAATGCTGTAGGCTTATCTAGCATTGCCGGACAGCTGCTAAGAACAGGAACGACAACCAGAGACAAGTCACAGATTGACGAAGAAGTAGACTTTATTGGGGCCAGTCTTTCGGCTAGTGGTTCAGGGATATTTGCTAGCAGTTTGACCAAGCATAAGGATGTTTTGTTAGAGTTGATGGCTGATGTGTTGTACAACCCTGCTTTTAGCCAGGAAGAGTTTGACAAAATCAAAAAGCAAACACTTTCAGGGCTGGCAGCTAGCAAGGAAGATCCCAATGCCATAGCCGGTAATGTCGCAAGTGCATTACGCTATGGAAAAGATCATCCATACGGAGAAGTTCAAACGGAAGCCACTGTTGAGAACATTACGCTAGAGATGTGTAAGGAATACTACGAGGAATATTTTATTCCTAATATTTCATACCTCGTAGTAGTGGGAGATATTACAATGAAAGAGGTAAAATCCTTTGCTAATGAATATTTTAGTGATTGGGAAAAAAAGAACATCTACAAAGAAGATATGGAGGACCCTCAGGGACCAAACGAAGCGAAGGTAGGCTTTGTAGACAGAACCGGGGCCGTACAGTCGGTGATTAATATTACTTATCCGGTAGAATTGACGATTGCAGATGAAGATTATCTAAAGGCAAACGTGATGAACGGTATCCTGGGAGCTACTGCTTCTGCAAGGCTGTTCTACAATTTGCGTGAAGATAAAGGATTTACCTATGGTGCCTACTCCAGGTTGTCACCAGATGAATACGTGGGGTCTTTCAACGCTTCTGCAAGTGTGAGAAATGAGGTGACTGATAGTGCGGTAGCTGAATTCATGTATGAATTAAATCGCATTAGGGATGAGAAAGTCTCTGAAGATGAATTACAAAATGCTAAAGCGCTGTTAAAAGGGTCTTTTGCCCGTCAGTTGGAAAGCCCTCAAACCTTGGCTCGTTTTGCTTTGAATACCATTCGTTACAATCTTCCCAAAGATTTTTATCAAACCTATTTGCAGCGTATTGATAAGGTAACTATTGATGATGTGCAGGCCATGGCCAAGAAATATATTCGTCCGGAAGAAGCCCATATTTTAGTGGTAGGTAGTAAGGATGAAATAGCTGAAAAGCTTAAACAATTTGATGCTGATGGGGAAATTGATTATTACAATCGTTATGGTAATAAGCTACAGCAAGCTACGGGAGCTGTACCTTCTGATCTGACTGGCGAAAAAGTTATTGCCAATTATATCGAGGCCATCGGCGGAATGGAAAAGTTAAAAGGCCTGAAGGATATAGAAATATCCATGAGTGCAGAAGTACAAGGCAGACCTCTTATGATGACCAACCGATACAAGCTCCCTGGTAAATACAATCTGCAAGTCAGTATGATGGGTAATGTAATGCAAGAACAGACACTGAATGGCGATAAGGCAACCGCTACTCAGATGGGGAGCACTACAAATCTACCTGAAGAGCAGGTAGAAGCCATGAAGCTTCAGGCTTATCCTGTTCCCGAAATCGTCTACGATGAAATGGGGATAAAGACGGAACTGAAAGGCCTAGAAAATGTGGACGGTACTAAAGCTTACAAGGTGATGGTTACTATGCCAAATGGTACAACATCTACTGATTTCTTCAACGCCAGTAATTTCTTGAAAATTCGCTCGGTAAGCGTTATTGAAGGAATGGGACAAAAAATAACACAACAAACTGATTACTCTGCTTATCAGGAAGTTAAGGGCATTAAATTTCCTTTTGGACTGACGATCTCAGGTATGCTACCTGTTCCCATGAAGACAACTGTAGATTCTGTGAAAATCAATGAGGGTATTGCCGATGATGTATTCTCTATTGAGTAGTTAGTCGTCAACTTTTTGTTCGATATATAGAAATCAAAATCTTTCCACTCTGCTTGAGTGGAAAGATTTTTTTGATGTACAATGTACTTATCAGTGGATAATCCAATTCAATTAACTCGTTATCTCGCCAAGTATTTTTAATTTTGCTGTTCAAAATAATGAACGCCATGATTCAGGTTTTTGTGACAGGCGGGACCTTTGATAAAGAATACAACTACATTAGTGGTGAGCTATTCTTTAAAGATACGCATCTGCTAAAGATGTTAAACAGGGGACGGTGCGCGCTGGATGTCGATATAAAAACGCTGATGATGCTGGACAGCATGGAAATGACAGAAGCAGACCGAGAAATTATCGCCCACAACTGCAGGCGTAGTAAATCTACTAAAGTCATCATTACGCATGGTACTGATAAAATGGTAGACACGGCAGCTTTCCTGGCAGAATCCAATATTGAAGCCAAAACCATCGTTCTTACCGGAGCTATGATTCCTTATGCCTTTGGCACTTCATCTGATGGTTTTTTCAATCTGGGTAGCGCTCTGGGGTTCGTTCAAATGCTGCCGCCAGGAATTTATGTGGTTATGAATGGAAGATATTTTAACTGGGATAATGTAAGGAAAAATAAAAAAACGGGTTTCTTTGAAGAAAAATAGGTAATGATGGAATATGTAGGGCTCATTTTTGAAATACTGATCCTGGTGGCCGGAATTTATGTTTATTTTTTTGCAATAGGTAAGTTAAAAGCCAAAGATCAGAATAGACAAAAAAAGGCCGAAGCTTTTCGTAAAGAAAATCAGGTATGGCTCAAATACAGTAGCCTGCTAATTGTTGCTATTATGCTAATAGAAATTGTAATGCATATTAAAGCCTTGATATAGGATTGAATTAACATCAATAAGGCAATGTATTGAAATATTTTTTATATTAAAAAATTAAGGTATAATGCCTTCCGTTCAGTGGTGCATGATGGGAATTATTTATTATTATTGCATCGTTTTGAGCAACATATCTGAAGAAAAGACTGTATTAAATCTATTTTTACTATTATGAAGAATTACATAGTTCCCGCTCTCGCTCAGCTGATCCTGCTCTTGTCAGTAACAGTAAAAGCACAGGACAATACCAACTTTTATGACCTTAACACCATCCAGGATGTTAAGCTTGAATTTGAAAAAGAAAACTGGAAATATCTTTTGGATTCCTTACGCTTCAATGGCGATGGAATGTTGATTGGAAATATTGAGGTAAATGGAAAGATATATTCCGATGTAGGGGTGCGCTATTGGCTGGGTACTTCCTTCCAATCCGGATCGCTCAGAAATGACTTGCATATCCAGCTGGATGCCGTTAGGAAAAATCAAAAGCACGCCGGCCACGCTGTGGTCAAATTATCCAGTGCAGTGCGCGATCCAAGTATGGTGCGCGAAGTCATTGCTTATCAAATCGCAAGAAAATACATGCCGGCATCAAAAGCTAACTTCGCCAGGCTTACAATAAATGGAGAAAATAGAGGTCTTTATGTCAATGTAGAGCCTGTAGATAAGGGATTTCTTGAAATGAACTTCGGAGAATCTGACGGGGATTTCTTCTACAGCGATCCCAAAAAAGATGATATGAGGCCATTGGAAGACTGTAAGTCTAAAGTCTTTGGTACATTAAAGCCCGACAATTACCAAAAATGTTATGAATTTAATTTTAATGACTTAAACGGCAATGGATTTGGCAGCCTGATGCGGTTAGTAAATATTTTGAATAGAAATCCAGAAAATATTGACGAGATTCTGGATGTAGACCGAACGCTATGGATGCTGGCTTTCAATAATATCATCGTTAATCTGGATAGCTACACTGGGCAATATAGCCCAAATTATTACCTATACCGCAATAAATATGGTAAGTTTGTTCCCATTCTTTGGGATATGAATCTGGCTTTTGGTAGCTTCAAAAATATAGGAGTAGATTCTGATCTTAAGCAAAAAGACTTAATCGAAATGGATCCATTACTACATATGGATAATAGTGATAAGCCTTTGTTAAATGTGCTGCTCAAGGAGAAATCCTATCAGAAAATTTATCTTTCACACATGAGAACCATCCTCTACATCGATTTCCTCAATGTAGATTTTGAATCAAAAGTCTCTGAGTTACAAGCGATGATAGAACAGGATTTTATCGATGATCCCTATAAGTATTACGAAATCGACGATTTTGAAAACAGTCAGTACGAAACAGTAGGTCGAAAAAGTAAGATTCTGGGTATTGTCAAGTTTACGAATGAAAGGGCTCGTTTTCTTAAAAAACATCCCAAAATGCTTATCGTACCTTCCGAAATCGAGGAAGTAGATTTTGAGCGCCGCGAGAAGTTTTCCAATGATTATGTTAAAGAATTTAGGATACAAGCTAAGGTGAATAACTTCCCCAAGGTGGTCTTTATTCACTATCGTTTCGAGGAAGATGAACAATTTAAGTATGTCAGAGCCTACGATGATGGCCAGCACAATGATGAAGAGGCTAATGACGGTATTTTTGGCGCAACTATACAGCCAGCCGTTGCTGACACTAAAATGCAATATTATATTCATGCAGAGAATGCTGCCGCAGTGAATTTTGCTCCTACAAGATACATGTATGAGCCTTATACTATTAGCCTGGCAGAACTCAACAAATAGACTAATTCTTTTAATTGAGCTTACCCGACTAAAGGATGGGTAAGCTCAATTTATCGAATAAAGAATGTTAATTTTTTTGCCTAATTCTTTAAAAAATATTTAAAATTTATATCTTTAAGAAAATACACGTCTATAGTACAAATTCTGCACCCGTAAAGCGGAAATAAGTTTAATTCTATTAATCTTATTTTTCAAAGTAAAATAGTCAAGCGGTCTTTTTATATTTAGGTGCTGCTTATCTTCAGCCCATAAATAAGGTGTTTTGGGAATCCTGGTTAAAGTTGTTTTAGCTTTATTCTCATAATATTCAATCTGCATCTAATCAAAAAAAGAGGCCATGCAAAAATCGATTATTACTTTCCTTTTTCTTCTAGTTTTCGTTGTGGGTAGTAAAGGTCAGGACCTTTTCCACAAAGATTCCGTTACTGACGTCCGTATCTACTTCTATGAAGGATTCGACTGGCTGCATGTACTGGATTCTTTAAAAGAAGAACGTGAAGATGAACGCGTCAATGCAAAAGTCATTATTAATGGCGAATCTTATGAGTTTGCAGGTGTACGTTTTAAAGGCAATAGTTCTTTTCATAGTGTGCAGAAGATGGGCGCCCATAAGTTTCCTTTTAATATAAAGACAACGCACAACAAAAAGAAAGATAAGCTACCGGGAGGGCACAAGCGTCTTAAGTTGGCTAATGGTTTTAGGGATCCAAGTTTCATACGTGAAGTACTATCCTACGAAATCGCCCGGAAATACATGCCAGCATCTCAATCCAACTTTGCCAAGTTATATGTCAATGATGATTATGTTGGACTATACACTTCCAGTGAAGCCGTTGACGATGCATTTCTCGAGAATCATTTTGGAACAGATGATGGGGTATTGTTTAAATGTGACCCCAACTGGAGGATGGAACAGCCCGAGTCTTGTCCGAAGGGAGATAAGTCCTCGTTAAATTACCTGGGCGAAGATTCTACCTGCTACCAGGCGCTATACGAACTAAAATCTGATTATGGCTGGAAAGAGCTCATGAAGTTGACTAAAGCAATATCAGAGCATTCCGATTCATTGGAAAATATGTTGGATATTAACCAGACGCTATGGCTGATGGCCTTTAATAACGTAATGGTTAATCTGGATAGTTATCTGGGAGCATTCTGTCATAATTTTTACCTCTATCAAGACGAATTTGGTGTTTTTCATCCTATTATCTGGGATTTGAATTTATCTCTTGGCGGGTTTACGCTTATGGACGAGAGAACAGTGCTTAATAAGGAGGAGTTGCAAGAATTGAGCTTATTCACCAATTATAGTAATGAGAAAAGGCCTTTGATATCTGTACTGCTCAAAAACGATCTGTACAGAAAAATCTACGTTGCCAATATCAAAACTATTGTAGAAGAAAACTTTCAGGATTCTAGTTTCCATAAAAAAATAGAACACCTCAAAGAAAAAATTCGTCCGCTCGTCGAGCAAGATTCTAACAAGCTATATTCTGTTAAAGCTTTCGATAAAAATTTCCACCAAACTGTTGACGCCCATGGGTCCAAAATTATAGGTATTACAGAATTAATGGACAAGCGGATGGAATATATTCGCGCTCACCCGCTGATGAAGCGGGAGGCACCGGAAGTTGTAGAGGTTAATCACAGCAACAGTGGTGATCAGATACATGTGATGGCCGATGTCAAGGGAGCTGAAAAAGTGTATTTGTGCTATCGCTTTAAGAAATACCACAATTTTAAAAGGATAGCAATGCAGGCTGAAAATACCGCCAAAAGTGAACAATCTTGCGTTTGGTCAACTGATATATCTAAAGATAAAATCCAGCATTATTATATTATCGCCGAAGGAGAAAAAGCAGCCATCCTGGCACCGCGCCGGGCCGCTCAGGAGTTTTTTGACGCCAAAGAAGAAACGGCGATAACCAATAACGATCGCACCAACGAATAACAGCTATGCCGTTTATAGAACAATCGAGTTACAGGACTGCTCCGCCCCATCAGTTTAATGGACATTTACAGACTATTCTCCCTTCTTTGTTTAGGAAAATAGATCTGGATTATCATCGAGAGCGCCTGGAACTGCCGGACGGAGATTTTCTGGATCTCGATTGGGTCTACAATCAAAGTAACCATCTGGTTATAATTACCCACGGACTTGAGGGAAGTGCCCAACGTATATATGTCAAGGGAATGGCCCAGCTTTTTTCGCATAAGGGCTGTGATGTGCTGGCCTGGAATTGTCGATCCTGTAGTGAAGAGATGAATCGCACTTTTAAGCTTTACCATCACGGCGATGTTGAAGATATCACCCACGTTGTAAATCACGCTATCAAGTCTGGAGCTTATGAAAAGGTTGTACTAATAGGCTTTAGCATGGGAGGCAATATCAACCTGAAATACCTCGGGGTGAGCGCCGGGCGCGTCCCTTCATCTGTGGTTGCTGCCGTGGCCTTCTCGGTGCCCGGAGATCTGAAAAGTAGCTCTGATACGCTGGATAAGCGCAGTAATTTTCTGTATAGAGATAAATTCTTAAGGCGGTTAAGAATGAAAATTGAAAAAAAAGCCAATCAGTTTCCCGGAATTATTGACTTGAGTAATTTTGATAAAATTAGACGCTGGAGGGATTTTGATGAATTTTATTCAGCTCCTTTGAATAATTACGAAAATGCCGAGCAATTCTACTGGGAATCTTCTGCCAATAATTTTATTCCTAACATAAAGATTCCTACTTTATTGGTCAATGCTCAAAATGACCCCATACTCACTCCAAAATGTTCCAGAAGAGATCTGGCAGATCAAAATGAATATTTTTTCCTTGAAACACCCCGGCATGGAGGCCATGTAGGCTTTTCTTGGTTAAAGAGGCCTTTTAATTGGGCAGAGTGGAGAGCCTGGAATTTTGTTAGTCAATATTTGTAGTTCTCTCCGAAATTATAGTAAATTTCCCAATTGAATAAATCAACAGATAAGTCCGGACGTTAAGAGATAGGAAGAAAGTTATGTTCTGGTTCAGTCCCAGGCATTCTGGTGATGATCATGCCACAAGTCCTTTTATCTTACAACCGATTGATCAACAAAGGCTAACCCATGAAACTATTGCATACTTCAGATTGGCATCTGGGCCATAAATTGTTACACAGGGACAGAGAGGAGGAGCATCAGCTGGCTCTAAAATGGCTACTGGAGCTCATCGAAAAAGAGCAAATTGATTTGCTGTTAGTGGCTGGAGATATTTTTGACATTAGCAATCCGCCCAATACGGCTCGCCGGATGTACTATCATTTCCTTACCGAAGTATTAAAGACATCCTGCAAGCATGTACTGATTACGGGCGGCAACCACGATTCTCCGTCGATGCTGGAGGCCCCCAAAGATCTGTTATCCAATTTCAATATTTTTGTTTGTGGAGCAGCGGGAGAGACTTTTGCTGATCAATTATTTCCCATAAAAAATACAAACGGAAAAATAGAAGCGCTTGTCGCTGCTGTACCATTTCTCAGAGACCGGGATTTGATTCAACAGGCTGGAGGAGAAGGCGGCCTGGAGCGCATCGAAAGAATTAGACAAGGGATAGCTACCCACTATCAGGCATTAGCGGCGTATGTCGAAGCCAACTATAACACTGCTGATATCCCTATCATTACTACGGGCCACTTGTACGCCAGTGGCGCAGAAACCACCCCAAAGCAAAACAATATCTACATTGGTGATCAGGAGAATATCAAATCAAGCCAGTTTCCTGATTTGTTTGACTACGTCGCCCTGGGCCATATTCATAGGGCGCAAAAAGTGGGGGAAGAATATCATATTCGCTATTCCGGCTCTCTTATTCCTTTGAGTTTTAGCGAAACTAAAGATGAAAAGGGCGTTTATATATTAGAATTTAAAGGTAAAAAACTCGATGCTGTAAAATTTCATAATGCTCCGGTAGGTAGAAGACTTAAGACCATCGAGGGCAGCCTAGAAGAAGTGGAGCTCAAACTTCGCACTTTTGATGCCAAAGAACGACATTTAACGCCATGGGTAGAAGTAATTGTTGACACCGACAGGATTATTCCCCGACTGGATCTGCAATTTAGAGAAATGGTGAAAAATATGGATTTGGAGTTGTTAAAGGTTCGGATAGAAAATGAATACAGAGCGTTGGATAATCAGGTAAGCCTAAACGATTTGGATACGCTGGATATAGAAGATGTATTTAAGAGGAAATGTGAGTCATTTGGCACGGCTCCAGATGAGATGGAGCAACTACAGATGACTTTCAGAGAACTGATTAACTGGATAGATCAGCAAGAAGCCCAATAAATGAAAATAAGAAAGATTACTATTCGCAATCTCAATTCTCTGAGGCAGGAAGAAAGCATTGACTTCATGGAAGTTCCGCTGGTCAACACGGGCTTGTTTGCCATTATTGGAGAAACTGGTGCAGGAAAGTCTACGATACTGGATGCGATTACGCTGGCTTTGTATGGAAAAATGCCCAGGAATAAGAATGTAAAAGAAGTACTCTCCTATGGCTCTGCTGAAGCGCTGGCAGAGGTGGAGTTTGAACATGGTGCGCAATTATATCGGGCTAAATGGATGCTGCACCGTTCCCGGGGTAAAGTGGATGGCAAGATACAAGAGCCCAAGCGAGTACTGGAAAAATGGAGTGAGGCCAAGCAAGCCTATCTCATAATCGCAGAAAAAATAAGGGAAGTCGATGAGCAGGTAGAAGCCTGTACGGGACTTGACTACGATCGCTTCCGTCGCTCCGTCTTATTAGCACAAGGTGATTTTGCGGCCTTCCTGGAAGCTAGTGAGCGAGAACGCAGTGAATTATTGGAAAAAATCACCGGCACAGAGATCTACTCTCAGCTTTCCAAAGCGGCTTTTGACCGCCACAAGCTGGAGAAGGAAAAACTGGATAAAATTCACTTACAGCTGGGCACTTTCAAGTTACTTGCACCGCAAGAAATAGAAAGCCTGCAAAAGGAACAGCAGGAAAAAAATGACCAGTCTGAAAAGTTGGGCACTCAAATCAATGAGATTAACAATATCCTTGCTCTGTACGAAAAAAAGCGACAGCTAGAAAAGAATACTAACAAACTGAGTAGCCAGCTGGAAGCTCTAAAAAAAGAAAAAGCAGAACACGCCGGGGTATTCCAAAAACTGGAACATTATGAAAAGGCCGCTCCCTACTTTAGTGACTTGAGGTTATTGGAGGACCTAGAACAAAGGTTAGGGGAGAATAAATCTCAGATGCAATTCCTGGACACCAAAGTGATGAAACTTACCCAAAGTCTGAAAAAGGAAAAAAATACCTTTTCCGAAACGGAGAAAGCTTTTGAAACTGCCAGGCAGGAGCGCAAACAATCAGAACATATTTGGAGGAAAACGCGCGATTTGGATTTGAAAATTTCTACTCAAATAGAAACCATAAAAACAAGAGAAGAAGAACTGGCAGAACTCTGCGGTGAAGCAGAAAAGATCAACGAGGAGCTGGTAGCCAAGGGGCTCGATGCTCAGCAAACCCGGCAGCAGTTGAAGGAAACAGAATCCTGGCTGAAGTCTCATCATTACTTGTCCCGCTTGACAGATAAGTTTTTTCTTCTCGAAAGAGAGATGAAAGAGTGGCAAAATGAACAAAAAGAACAGGCTAATCTTGTTGAAAACAAGCAGTCTTTTGAAAAGAAATTAGCAGAGTTGAAAGAAAAAATTTCCCAAAAAGAAAACAATAAGAGTAAAAAGCTCCTGAAATATGAATCCGCTCGGATTGAGCTCAATAAAATTAAGCCTAAAAAATACTTACTGGATAAAAACCAACTGTTGGAGGAGTTCGATAAAGAGCTGGAACAGCTCGGTGAGCAACAGCGGAAGTTGGAAGATTTACATCGACTGAATAAAGAATACCAGCGCCTACTTCAGGAAGTCAATCTAATAGAAGAGCGGCTGGAATCTTTGAGAACTGAAGAATCTGGTTACAGCAAGGAAATACTCAATTTGTATGATCAATTAGAAGAGGCCAGAAAAACGGTTAATTATCGCCTGGAAATCTATGAGCAGCAGCAGCTGATTGTCAATTATGAAAAAGACCGGTCCAACTTGAAGGAAAATGCGCCCTGTCCGCTGTGTTTGTCAATGGATCATCCTTTTAGAAAGCAGGAAGTAAAGCCATATCTGGACAGAGCTAAGGTGGAATATGAAGAGGCAAAAAAATACCTGGAAGGCCTGGAAGCCAAGTCCAGAAAGCTACAAAGCCAATTTGAAAAAGTTGTCTTTGAGATTGCCCAATTAGAGGGGGATGAATTACAAAGCCTAGGGGGTAAACGAGATAATCATTTAGAGAAAATAATGGAATGGGAAAGTGAATTCCAAAAAGTGTTTCTCAATCCGGGAGAAGAGACTGCACTCATCGTCGATCTGAACAGATTGAAGCAACAGATCAATGTCAATTCGACCGAATTATCAAAAAGGAAGAATTTGCGAGAAAAAATCAAGACGCTTTTTCACGAACTGCTCGATATGGAAAAGGAATTGCAGGAGGAAGAGAAAGAACTACAGAATTTGCGGGCTTCCAAAGACCTACAGGATAACAACATCAAGCTTACCGGCAGTCAGCTTGAGAAAAAAGCCAGTCGCGTAAAAAGCCTGGAGGAGAGTATTAAGAAAGAGCTGGCCTATTATCAGCTCGAGTGGAATACCGAGAAGCTCGATGACTTGATTGCCCGCCTCAGACAACTCCGGTTGAGTTATGAGGAAAAAAATAAGCACAAGCAAGGCTTAAGAAATAATGTAGGACTTTTACAGAACCAGTTTGAAGGGTTGAAAAAAAATGACAAAAGAACGGAGGAGGCGATTAGAAATAAGAAGCTTTTCATTCGTAAAGAAAAGGAACGAATGGATCAACTTCGTTCTGCTCGTGTGAAGCTATACGGTGATAAAGACCCAAACGAAGCGCAGCAATTATTGGAAGAGCAGTTGGAGCAGCTGGAGCAAGAACGAGACCGCAGTCGGGCTCTACTGCAAGAATTGAATAATAACCTGGAAGTAAACCGGGCTGATCTGGAAAAGCGAAGAGTTGATAATCAGAAATTTGAAAAACACCGGGCGGGCAAGCAAGAGGCTTTGCTCAACAACCTTAAGCGCATTCAGCTGGAAACCTTAGATGATCTAAGGGCAGTATGGATAGAATCACAGAGGGCTGAAGAACTCAGAAAATTAAAGAGTGAATTGGATAAAGCCCAGATTGAAAATGACCGCCTGCTTGCTTATACCCGTCAGGAGTTTCAGGTAGTGGAAGAGGGTTTGCATAATGCCGCTCCTGAAGAAACACTGCGGGAAGAGCTAAAACAGATGGACCAGATGCGCAATACTGCTCTTAAGCGGGTAGGAGAAATACAATCCCGGCTCGACGAACACCGGGCCAATGAAAGTGCCTTCAAAGAACTGGCCGGGCAGCTAAAGGCCCAGGAACAGGAATATGATCGCTGGGCCAGCTTGAATGAGATAATTGGTACGGCAGACGGAAAGAAGTTCAGAGTATTCGCCCAGGCTTTAACTCTCCAAAAGCTCGTATTTCTGGCCAACAGGCATTTACAGCAACTGCATGGGCGTTATATCATTGAAAAACCGCAAAACCAAGACCTGGAACTACAGATAATCGATACTTTTCAGGCTAATTATCGGCGTTCGATGAATACTTTATCGGGGGGAGAGCGGTTTTTGATCAGCCTGGCGCTAGCCTTGGGCCTTTCGGATTTGGCTAGCCGTAATAGCCAGATTCAATCCCTATTCATTGATGAAGGATTTGGAACCCTTGATGATAATACATTGGATGTGGTAATTTCTACGCTGGAAAATTTACAATCAGGAGGAAAGACTATCGGTGTAATTTCTCACGTCAAAGAATTGAAAGAACGCATCAATACTCAGGTGCAGGTAAAAAGAAAGGAAAATGGCTTTAGCCGAATAAAAGTAGTGGGCTAAAGGGCTAAGTCTTTGATTTAGTGTTTAAAATCGAAATTAAAGGTCATTAAATCGAAAATCAATAACGACTTTTTTCCATTTTATGTTAATTTGCATACTGTGTTATGATATTTACGACAGCTAGTGATATGGAAGGTAGAAGAACAATAGATCGCCCTTGTCTTGGTGGATAAGTCGATTTTGGTTTCTGTTCTCTACACGGGTATCACAGTCAGCATTTATCAGGAAGCATTCCAACATTAAAAATACAACCATCAGTACATGCAAAAGAAACTCAAGGACATATTTGGTAGTCATCATGGATTGGATGAACGCAGTATAGAATTTCTGACAAAAGCGTTGGAAAAACATAATTTGCCAGGATTTGATTATATTGAGTTTAAACAATCGCTTGGGGCTTTGATTGATATGGGAATGGAAGAAGACATGGCCTACAAGTCCTCCTTCGCAACAGCTTCTACACTGGGTTTGACCAAAGAAAAACTCAAAAAATCAGTAGAACATTACAAGAATGTGTTGACTAATGAAAAAAAGCAATTTAATGCAGCTCTTGAAAAGCAGATTGAGCAAAGAGTGAGGGCCAAACAGGAAGAGGTGGTCAAGCTGAGGAAACAGGTAGAAGAATACCAGGCTAAAATCCAACAGTTACAAGAGAAAATGGCTAAAGCCCAGAGTACTATCGACAATGCTGATCAGGATATCAATAGCTCCAAAGAACGGATCGAAAGCAGCAGAGAAAGCTTTGAGTTTACCTGGCAAAGTATAATGAACCAAATTTCTGTCGATATTGAAAACATCGATAATTTTTTATAAACTTATAAGAAAAAAGTGAAAACATGGCAGATTCAGTTCGTTTTGATAACGCGAAGCCTAAATCTTTCTGGAAACGCCCCGAAGGAACGACAGGCGCTTTATTCATGATTGGCATTATGGCTGGTCTGGGATATTTGATCTTTTCTAATCTGGATTTTTTAATCGGTTTGGCAGCTAATGCCCTTTACCTCACCGGTATGCTACTTGCTCTGGGGGCGATCCTCTATGTGGTATTAGATTCCAGAGCCAGAAACCTGATTTGGTATTCCTATAAAAGTGTGATGCGTTGGGTAACCGGATTGTTTGTAAATATTGATCCAATAGGTATTTTGAAGACTTACGTAGATGACCTTGAGGATAATTTGGTGAAAATGCGTAAGCAAATCGGAGCACTACGTGGTCAGATGAGGCAGCTTTCAGGATTGATGGAAAAGAATAATCAGGAGATTGAGCAAAATCTTCAGTTGGCTGCTGCCGCCAGAGATGCCAATAATGATAAGCAGTTTACGCTCTCCACCCGCAAAGCTGCACGTATGAAAGATACCAACGCGAAGTATAAAGCGTTACACGATAAAATGGCAGTCCTTAACCGCATTTTAAACAAGATGCATCAGAACTCCGAAATTTTACTAGAAGATACCAAAGATCAGGTGAAATTGAAGGAACAGGAACGCAAAGCTATTCGCGCTTCCCATTCAGCAATGAAGTCGGCAATGAGTGTCATCAGTGGTGACCCGGATAAGAGAGCGATGTTCGACGCTGCTATGGAGGCTATAGCTGACGATGTTGCCAATAAAGTGGGAGAAATGGAGCAATTCATGGAAATGTCTGCTGATTTTATGGACTCTGTAGACCTCAGAAATGGTATTTTTGAGGAAAAGGGACTAAAAATGTTGGAAGAATGGGAAAAGAAGTCTTCTTTAATGCTCCTTAATTCCGGGGAGAACACACCAGATGACTACCTTGACCTGGATAGCCCAACATCCAGGCCAGAAGAGCAAAAGAGAAGTAGTGGAAGTAGCGATAGTAAATATGATAACTTCTTTGAATAAAAAACAGACTTTATAGACTACCCAAAAGTAGAATAAAATAAGAAGCCATTATCTGGAATTGAGATAATGGCTTTTTAGAGATGCCATGTTAGCATCTCTAAGTTTTGAATCTTAGCTTCCTTTATCCAGAAAAATCTTCTGCCTTCACTTATAGGATAAAAATAAATATGAACTTAAGTTAATTTTTTTGAAACGTGCCTTTCACGAATACGTTCAATCAGATTAGCAGATGTCATGGTGTAAAACTTATGGCATTATCTTTTTCTGAATTTGTAATGATTGAGGTAATGAACGTAGAAAGTGTTAAGTTTTTCCGATCGGGGACTGGAGGGTTAGGGGCTATTTTTAAAGGAATCCATTTATGGCCTGTCCATTCATTTGCAACTTCACCTATTTTGCTTAAAAGCTATGAGAACCAACATTATCTTACCCAAAAACTTATTTAATTCCTATGAATGCTAAGAGAATTCTACTTGCTTTTTTACTACTGGGCTTTTTGAGCCTTACTTACTCTGAATTGGGGGCACAGAGTAAAGATTCACCGAGTATGGTTGGAGCCAGAGTACTTTTTGTAGATTTTGGTACACCGAACAATGTTACCGGTTTAAGAACTACTAATGGTGTAGAGGTGTACTATCGCCGCGAAATCTCCTCTAAATTTGATATTAGTGTACCATTAATGCTAGGAGTGGCTCACTTTAAAGATGAATTAGATAATCAAAATTTCTTTGCTTTGGATGCCACCGGAATCTACAAGATTGGAGATCAAAGCAGAAATCTGAGGCCTTACGTTTTAGGGGGTATTGGAGCGATGGTTGAAGATTATGAAAATGTGACTATTCAGGCTCCTGTTGGATTAGGAGTGAGCTATAAGATGGGAAAAAATGCTTTTCTCAATGCACAAGGAGCGTTGAGAATGTCTATCGACGAATTTAGAAATAACCTACACCTGGGAATAGGTGTGTTGTATAAAATCGGTAAGTCACTGCCGGATGCTGACGAAGACGGTATTCCTGATCAGTTAGACGATTGTCCGGATAAGCCGGGGACCGAACTTATGAGAGGCTGCCCGGATACGGACGGGGATGGTGTACCTGACAATTTCGATAAATGTCCTGAAGAAATAGGTGTTGCAGAGGTTCAGGGGTGTCCGGATGCCGACAAGGATGGCATCGCTGATAATGAAGACAAATGTCCTGATGAACCAGGCCTGGTTGAGCTTCAGGGTTGTCCGGATACGGACGGTGATGGTATTATTGATAGCGAAGATGAGTGTCCTGAAGAAGTTGGGGATGCAGAAAATAATGGTTGTCCTAATCGCGATGCTGATAAGGATGGCGTATTGGATGAAGACGATGATTGTCCTAATGAAGCTGGTTCACCGGCATCAAATGGTTGTCCTGACCGTGATGGCGATGGCGTAGCCGATGATGTAGACCGTTGTCCGGACGAGGCTGGTGATTATGCAGGCTGCCCTGACCGCGATGGCGATGGTATCGTAGACGTAGATGACAGCTGCCCAGAACAGCCCGGTTTGATCAACAATAAAGGGTGTCCGGAACTGAATGAAGAAGAAAGAGAGTTATTAAACTTCGCCATGCGTGCGGTTCAATTCGAAACTGGGCGGGCAACCCTGAAGGAAGAATCATTTGATGTACTTGATCAAATCAAGGGCATTATGGATAGATACCCGGGATATCGATTGACAATGACAGGCTACACAGACAGCGTTGGAGACGATGAGACCAATTTGATTCTGTCAGAAGAGCGCGCCAAAGCTTGTTATCAGTATCTTGTATCCAAAGGTGTAGAGCCAACAAGATTAACCTACCAGGGCTTTGGAGAAGATAGCCCTATTGCTAGCAACCGAACCTCCCAGGGACGCCGACTCAACCGTAGGGTAGAATTTGATCTAAAACTTGAATAAAAGAAAATAGAGTACCACATCGGTAGACTCAGTGGGTAACCCTGAGTCTACCGATTATCCATCACTTATACTGGCTTTCCACTTTTTTGATTTTCTCTTCGACTGATTCTTTCAGTGTTTTTTTATAATGAAGTATTTTTTTCTGAATAACCTGATCATTACTTCCCAGGATTTGCGCAGCAAGTATACTGGCATTTTTGGCGCCGTCCAGCGCTACTGTTGCTACAGGTACACCGCCAGGCATCTGCAAAATTGAGAGTACGGAATCCCATCCATCGATAGAATTTCTGGATTTTATGGGTACCCCAATGACTGGCAAGGGAGATAGCGAAGCTACCATGCCCGGCAAATGAGCCGCACCACCAGCTCCGGCAATGATAACTTTAAGCCCGCGTTCGTGCGCATGAGTAGCATAATCAAACATTCGCTGTGGTGTTCGGTGAGCGGATACGACGGTTAGTTCATATTTAATCTCCAATTGATCCAGAAATTCGGCTGCTTGCTTCATAATTGGCAAATCCGAATCCGATCCCATAATGATTCCTACCATGGTTTATTTGTTTAAGTTCTTGTGACTCGCTTGTGTTAGTCTTCACTTCTGAATCTGTATACCTGCGCCCGGGCCAATCCTTCGTGAAAATCTCTTAGGTCAAGGTATAGCGGTGGAACTACTAATGCTCCTTCTTTATTTACCATAATTATCCCCCTGTAAGTGGCTGCCCGGGCAAAACCTTCCTTAAAAGGCCAAACCAAACCAAAGTCAGGATCGGTGATCCGCTCGCCATTTTTGGTAATAAATCCCCAATAATCTTGATACTGATAACAGGCAATACCTTCCGAGATCGCATACAAATTATCATAAATAACAGGCACTTTGACCTCTCCGTCAGCATCGATAAAACCATATTGACCTCCATCCCGGACGGCCCAACGGCCCTCGCCGGCATAAAAAATACGATCATACTGAGGAGCTACCACATATTCTCCGGTTTGGTCTATTAACCCATATTTATCTTCCTCTTTAACAGCGGCTCTGTTTTCTGCAAAGTCCCTGGCTGTCTTATATAAAAATGGAATAACCACCTTTCCGGAAGGATCTAGGTAGCCGTACCGACCCTCTTTTTTAGCCTTACAAAGCCCATTTGAAAAGCCTGTAATACGCTGGTATTCAGTAGGAATAATAAGCTTTCCTGAGGTGTCGATCAGACCATACCCATCTATTGTTTTTACGCTTGAGTATCCATTTACAAAAGTAGGAGAGGCATTAACATATTCTGCAGGGATCACTAACTTTCCTTTTTTATCAATATAACCGTACCGGTCATCAATCCTGACACGGGCAAGACCATTACTGAAATCCTGGGCTTCGTCGTACCTGGGAGGAATAGCCCAGTTAGCAGATTGATCCATAAAACCAGTGCTGTCTTCAAAAGTTAATACCCGAATTAAGCCCTCAGCGACAGACCAAGCGCCCTTATAGTCAATGGGAATAATCACCTTACCTTGCTTGTTGATCATTCCCCAGCGTCCTACCTGTCGAACTACAGCCAGCCCGTCTTTAAAGTCCCGGACATCATCGTATTCATCTCTGATGACCAAAGAGCCCGAAGTATCAATATATCCCCACTTATATTCGGATGGGTCAAAATCTTCCTCGGGAGGCGGCAGAACAATATCGCCATTTTCGTCTCTTTCCAGCCCTTCCTTTTCATCGCTCTGGCAACTCCAGCATATTATGCAAAGACAAAAAATTGGAAGTAAATATTTCATCGTTTATGTTTGTTTTTGGCAACTGTCAAATCTCAAAATCAACACCACGCCTCAGCAGGTCTTCGTATTTGGCTTTGACCAGCTCCTGATATTTTTCTTTATCAAAAGAATATAGTTTGGCCGGGCGGTGTGCTACGCCCTTTTGTTTACCTACTTGTTTAAGAACGCCCATTTTGAGGATTCTGGTTCTGAAATTTCTTTTGTTAAGCGATTCTTTAACACCTAATATAGTTTCGTATAATTTCTGAAGTTGTGTGAGGGTAAAAACTTCCGGGAGTAATTCAAAACCAATAGGCTGATAGCGCACCTTGCTCCTGAGCCGGTTCACAGCTATACTCAAAATCCTGGCATGATCAAAAGCCAGCTCCGGCAATTGATCTACTTCGAACCACCGGACTTCCCGAGCATCGGATGCAGCTTTCAGGGCATACCTCGATAGGTTGACCAGTGCGTAGTAAGCAATACTGATTACCCGGCCCCGGGGGTCCCGCCTGGGATCGCCAAAGGTGAATAGTTGTTCTATAAAAACGTCTTTCAGGCCTGTTTCTTCTTCCAGTTCTCTTAGGGCGGCAGTTTTAAGGTCTTCATTCATATCAACAAAGCCACCCGGTAATGCCCAATAATTTTTGTAGGGGTCATTGGCTCTTTGAATCAAGAGTACTTTTAATAATGAGCTTTCATCTAATCCAAAAATAACGCAATCCACCGTTACAGCCGGCCGCGGATAATCATAGGTATAAGGCATTCCTTTTACTTTTTACTGGCCATCAACTCCCGTTTGAGTTTCCATAAATTACTTTCTAGTCCAACGGGATAATTCCCGGAAATATAATTAGAAAATAAGGCTTGTTGTTGCAGGGAATGTAATCTAATATCTTTTAAAGCCGGCGATTGGTATATCCTTTTACCTTTTTCTACGACTTTTATCAGCAAATCCTCAAATTTATCGCTTGCAATGGTCACAAGTTTCTTGTTTTCTCTATTAAATATTTCTCCGGAAGGCCCCATGTCAAAATCATAAAGCTGATCGGCTACAGGCAGATCGCGGTTGTCAAAAAAGCGCCGGACTTGTATGCGCCCAGGGTTGGAGACCTTGATAGCTGTTTCGGACAACTTGATTTTATACTGCCATTGTCCGGCTTCGTCTTCAATAGCACTGAGCTTGTAAACGCCCCCCAAGGCAGCCTTGCTTTTTCCGGTTACGAGGCTGGTACCTACTCCCCAGACATTTATGGTACTTCTTTGATTTTTGAGAAATTGAATTTTTTGTTCATCCAGTCCGTCACTACCTACTATGCTAGCGTCTTCAAACCCGGCGTCATCTAACATTTCACGGGCTATCAAACTAAGGCCGCCTAGGTCACCGCTATCCAGTCTTATACCTACCATTTTGTGCCCGATACTTCGCAGCCATTTGCCAACTTCTATAGCATTTTCTATACCCTGAATAGTATCATAGGTATCTACCAGAAAGATGCAATTATTGGGCATCGCTTTGGCGTACTCATAAAAGGCCGTCAGCTCGTCGTCAAAACACATCACCCAGCTATGAGCATGGGTGCCTTTTACAGGAATTTCGTAAAATTTACCTGCCATCACATTGCTGGTAGCATGACAACCACCAATATACGCTGATCGAGCTGCTGTAATGCTTCCATCCAACCCCTGGGCCCGCCGCATACCGAATTCCAGTACGGCTTCGCCATGGCTGGCCTGTACCATCCTGGCTCCTTTAGTAGCAATCAAAGTAGAATAATTGATGAGGTTTAGTAGGAGGGCTTCCAGTAATTGGGCCTGAATCAGCGGCCCTTCCACCATGATTAATGGTTGATGAGGGAAAGCGATAGTCCCTTCAGGGATGGCATAAATATCGCATTCCAGTTGCATCCGCTGTAAATAATTTAAAAAACTCTCACCGAATAATGGTTTATTATTATTGCCTTTAAGGCGGCCAAGGTAAGTAATATCATCGGGTGAAAAGCGGAAATTATCCAGTGCATCTAGCGCTAATTCCAGTCCTGCACTAATAACATAGCCGTGCTGAAAAGGATTTTCCCGGTAAAAGGCCTGAAAAACTGCTTTTTGCTCATATTTTCCTGATTTCCAAAAGCCATAAGCCATAGTGAGGTGGTACAAATCGCAAAAAAGTCCAAAATCAGTACGGTATAGTTGATTGATGTGTGTATTGGGCATGTAGTTAGTTTTAAAACAAAACTAAGGTAGGTTTTATTTTGGATAATGCCAAATGACATTTGCGAGCGCTTTTACGGGTGGCGGGTTTAATAACAGCCCTTGCAATTGAAATTTTGATAGTTATCCAACCAAAGGAGTGGTTCAGGTGTCTATTTCCCAAAAAAGGATACATGCGCTTTTTAATCGCTCTGTTTATATTTTCCATCAATAATTCTCTTCATGCTCAAAATGATGGCCCCTGGGAGTACCACCAATCACTGGAGGGGACATTCAGTATACAGTGGCCGGGGGAGTTTTTTACCCGTGTAGATTCTGTGGATACGCCTCTTGGCATATTGGCATATCATACCTTCTTTCATCAAAATCCGAAAGAGGAGCAAGGAGATAATATCATGTATATGCTCAGCTATTGCGATTATCCTTCCGGTGGAATGCACTCCGATTCTACGGCACTACTTAATGAATTTTTTGCAGCCACTATGGAGCAGGCCGCCAAAAGTGTCATTGGCAAGGTCATGTACAATGACGAAATTTGGCTGGGGGATTACCCCGGTCGGTTTTTTCGTATTGACTATCTGGATGGCAAAGCCGTTATCAAAACCCAAGCTTTTTTAGTGGAAAACCGATACTACACGATTCAGACGGTTACTATAGCTCAGAAAAGTCTTAACCGTTCTACGGATTATTTTTTCGAATCATTTAAAGTGATAGAATAGTAGAAATAAATAGCAGACGCAGGGTCAGAAGCTGGCTGCTTAAGGCTCATAAACTTGCATAACTCTCCTTAGCTCGTTACATTTGGAAATTAACAGAATAAAATAAGGTCAGCCTATGCCAAAAGATCGGATAGCCATTTTTCCCGGCTCCTTTGACCCCATAACAATCGGCCACGTCGACTTAGTTAATCGGGCCTTGCCCCTTTTTGACAAGATTGTTGTAGCTGTAGGCGTCAATTCGCAAAAGAAATACCTTTTTGATCTGGAGCAGCGAATATACTGGCTTCGAAAGGTTTTTGCGCAGGAATATCGAATAGAGGTGGCTAGCTTTAAAGGGTTGACGGCTCACTATGCTCGCGAAATTGGTGCGGGCTATTTGCTTAGAGGGCTTCGAAATGCTTCTGACTTTGACTACGAAAAGACGATATCTCAGCTAAACAACATCGTAGGGGAGGGCTTGGAAACAGTTTTCTTTATTGCCCAGCCGGGTTATTCTCATATTAGTTCTACTATCGTACGCGAAATCATTAAAGGGGATGGTGATGCCCGCCCGTTTTTACCGGAAGAAGTTGTGCTGCCGGAAGGAAAAACCTGGGTACAAATTTAGAGTATTACTTCAAAGGGGGCCTGCCCTAACGGAGCCTGAGTACTTAGACTTCAGAATCTGAGAGCTGATAGTAACGTTTTTAGAAAATCATCATATAACTTACAGCTTTAAGCTAAATATAAAACCAATACAACTATGTCAAATGCCTATTTTGAAGTTCCTGTTGTGGTAAATGAGCCCGTATTGTCATACGCTCCGGGAACACCAGAACGCGAAGCCCTCAAGCAGACGATTAAGGAAATGAAATCGGAAGAAAAAGAGATTCCCATGACTATTGGGGGAAAAAAAGTTTATGGAGGGGATAAAGTAGCCATCAAACCACCACATGAGCTAAAGCATACGCTGGGGTATTTCTATAAAGGCGGGGCCGAGCACGTAAATCAAGCTATCGATGCCTGCTTAAAAGCCAGGTCAGCGTGGGAAAATATGCCTTGGCAGGATAGAGCGGCTATATTTCTGAAAGCGGCTGATTTGATTGCCGGGCCATACCGGTATAAGATGAATGCTGCTACCATGCTGGGGCAATCTAAAACGCCTCATCAATCAGAAATAGAAGCAGTAGCAGAGCTTTGCGACTTTTTGCGTTTCAATGCTCAGTATATGACCGAGATTTACAGTCAGCAACCACTAAGCCCGCCTACCATTTGGAACCGTATGGAGTACCGAGGTCTTGAAGGATTTCTGCTGGCTATTACTCCTTTTAATTTTACTGCTATCGCGGGTAACCTACCTGCCGCTCCTGCCATGATGGGAAATTGTGTAATATGGAAGCCCGCTGAAACCCAGATCTATGCTGCTGCCCTAATCATAGAAGTATTTGAAGAGGCTGGCCTCCCTCCGGGAGTAATCAATTTACTATTGGTAGATGGCCCCCTAGCCGGTGATATCATTTTTGAACACCCAGATTTCGCTGGCCTTCACTTCACCGGAAGTACCAAAGTATTTCAAAACCTATGGGGACTGATCGGGAAAAATATAAGCAAGTATAAGACTTACCCGAGAATCGTCGGAGAAACCGGAGGTAAAGACTTTATTGTCGCTCACCCGTCTGCTAATCCAGATCAGATCGTTACCGCTATCGTGCGTGGTGCCTTTGAATATCAGGGACAAAAGTGTTCGGCAGCTTCAAGAGTTTACTTGCCCAAAAGCTTGTGGAGCACCATACAACAAGGACTGAAAAAAGAAATTGCTACCATTAAAATGGGGTCTGTAGATGACTTTTCCAACTTTATGAATGCAGTCATTGATGAACGTGCCTTTGATAAAATATCCAACTACATTGCACAAGCTCGTAAGGATAGCGATGTGGAAGTATTGATTGGTGGCGGTGCAGATAAGACAAAGGGCTACTTTATCGAGCCTACAGTCCTACTGACTACCAATCCTAATTACCGAACTATGGAAGAGGAAATTTTTGGACCGGTAGTGACAATTTATGTTTATGAAGATGAAAAATACGAAGAAACCCTCGACTTGGTAGACCGTACCTCTCCTTACGGTTTGACAGGAGCCGTCTTTGCCAAAGATCGGGAAGTGATCGTAAAGACTGCCGAGCGCCTCAAGCACGCAGCCGGTAATTTCTACATCAATGATAAGCCTACCGGAGCGGTCGTGGGGCAGCAACCATTCGGTGGTGCCAGAGGATCAGGAACCAACGATAAGGCTGGATCCATTATGAACCTTTATCGCTGGGTATCAGCCAGGTCCATCAAAGAAAACCTGGTACCTCCTACTAACTACAGATATCCTTTTATGGGAGGAGAAGAGTAAAATCTATCGAATAGTAAGAGCGTGTTTGCAAAAAGTGAAGACGTCTATTTTCTTTAGGGAATAATAGACGTCTTTTAGAGGGTCTTTGCAGGCCAAAGGGTAAAATCCAGACATGCTCTTAATCTTACTTGCTCAATTTCGAGTGGATGAATTCAATCATGCCTTCATCTTCGCTAAGTTTAGCAAAGTAAAGCAAGTCCTTTCCACTTTTAGTTTTGGCGTTAATATCAGCACCATTTCTGATCAACAGTCGGGTCATTTCGGGATAGTTTAGCCTGACTGCCTCCATCAAGACTGTGTATCCATCCCAAATTTGTTCTTTGTCTTCTTTTCTTTCTTTATAAGTTGTTGGGTGTGGAGCATTAATTGCTGCACCTTTTTTCAAAAGTAATTCAGCTATTTCTAGCTGGTTTTCTTGCACTGCTTCCATAAGTGGACTGTATTCCCCTACGATAAAAACAGCCGCCAGATTTTGAGAATAATTAAAGTCACCTTCTCCTTCCCAATACACCTTGATTTCGCCTTCATGTTTTACAAATCTTGCAGATCTCATTTTAGCTCTTACATCAATACGTGCTCCTTCTTTTAAAAGGAGTTGAACCATATCTATATTTCCTGCTTCTATTGCTTCGAAAATAGGCGTTCTGCCATTATTTGTTCCTTCGTTTACATTCGCTCCTCTATTTAGCAGCATTTTGACGATTTCAATATTATCCTGGTTAACAGCTTCGAGCAATCGCGTCCATCCTTCATCAGTTTTAGTATTAGTATAAGCTCCATGATTTAGAAGACTGGAGACTATTTCTTCATTATTATTTTCTACAGCAATGAGTAGTGGAGTTTTACCATTTTTAGCTTTAGTATTGGTATAGGCATCGTGAGCCAGCAGCATTTTGACGATTTTAGTATTATCCTTAGTGACAGCTTCGAGTAGGGCCGTCCACCCCTCATCAGTTTTAGTATTAGTATAAGCTCAATAATTTAGAAGACTGGAGACTATTTCTTCATTATTATTTTCTATAGCGATGAGTAGTGGAGTTTTACCATTTTTAGCTTTAATATTGGTATAGGCACCCTGAGCCAGCAGCATTTTGACGATTTTAGTATTATCCTTAGTGACAGCTTCGAGTAGGGCCGTCCACCCCTCATCAGTTTTAGTATTAGTATAAGCTCCATGATTTAGAAGACTGGAGGCTATTTCTTCATTATTATTTTCTATAGCGATGAGTAGTGGAGTTTTACCATTTTCAGTTTCAGTATTAGTGTAGGCACCCTGAGCCAGTAACATTTTGACGATTTTAGTATTATCCTTAGTGACAGCTTCGAGTAGGGCCGTCCACCCCTCATCAGTTTTAGTATTAGTATAAGCTCCATGATTTAGAAGACTGGAGGCTATTTCTTCATTATTATTTTCTATAGCGATGAGTAGTGGAGTTTTACCATTTTCAGTTTCAGTATTGGTATAGGCACCCTGAGCCAGCAGCATTTTGACGATTTTAGTATTATCCTGGTTAACAGCTTCGAGCAGTGGCGTCCATCCTTCATCAGTTTTAGTATTTGTATTTTGAGTTTGAGTAGAAACTGGTTTTTTAACTGCACCATTATCCATTAAAAGCTTTACAATTCTTTCCTGCCCTTCATCTATGGCTTCCAGTAAAGGCGTCCATCCATTTGCTAGTGCTTTATTGACATCTGCGCCGTTTTCTATAAGAAGTTTGGTAATATTAAAATGACCATTGTCAATAGCTTCTATCAGAGGTGTTACAGCATCATTGGTACCATTTACATCTGCTCCCTTTTCGATCAGATCCTGAACGATTTGATAATTCCCCTCATCGATGGCTTCCAGAAAGACATTCCAGTTATTTTTATTTTGGTAAGTCAGGTCGGCGCCATTTTCTATGAGTAAATCAATTATAGACTGGTTGCCCTCGTCGGCGGCTTCCAGTAAGGCTGTCCAGCCATTGTCCAAAATATAGTTGGGGTCGACACCTGATTCCATGAGGTACTGCACAATGTTAAATTGCTCTTCATTGATGGCCTCTAATAGTGGCGTCAATTGAGGCTGCGGATTATGTAAATCGGCACCATTTTTCACCAATAATTTCACCAAATTCAGGTTACCTGAGCTGATGGCTTCCATAAGTGGCGTCCATCCTTCCTGATAGATCATATTGACTTTAGCTCCTCTTTCTATCAGCAATTCTGCGATGGTGTAAAGCCCTTCGTCGGCGGCTTCAAACAGCGCCGTCCATCCTTTGCTATTGCCCTGGTTAGGGTCAATACCGGCATCCAATAAGAACTGTACAATTTCCAGCTGATTTTCGTCTACAGCTTCTATTAGCGGCGTGCTTACCGGTTGTGGGCGCTCAAGATCGGCCCCTTTGTCGACCAAAATTTTGAACATCTCCAATTGCCCTTCCTGAATAGCTTCCATAATAAGGGTATGACCACTATAGCAAGTCTGTTCTAGATTCGCGCCTTTCTCGATTAATAAATTGAAAATGGCCAACTCCCCTTCATTTATGGCCTCAAATAAAGCGCTCCAACCTTTGCTATTTGTGGCATTGATGTCCACACCTTTATTGATTAAAAGTCTGACGATATCAATCATCCTTTCGTTTATTGCTTCCACCAGGGGGGTAGAGTTCGGTTGCTGGCTGTGAATATCTGCTCCGGCATCAATCAGCAGTGCAGTTATGGCATAATTACCTTCATCAATCGCTTCCATTAGCGGGGACCAGCCTTTGTTGTTTTTTTAATTTACCCGGGCCCCTTTTTCAAGGAGCAACCTGACTATTGCTACCCGCTCGTATTCTATAGCCTGCAATAAAGGCGTCCAACCATTGTCAGTTTGAGCATTCGGAGAAAGTCCTTGTTCCAACAAATCTTCTACCTTGTCTTGCTGCCCTGCTTCAATGGCTTCCAACATCAGCTTGAGGTCCTCATTATCAGTCTGCTGATTTGATTTTGAATTAGAACGAAAGGTGAATTCTATCTGATCGCCATTTTCCAGCTGAGTTTTGGCTACAAGGTCAATCGTTTTTTCCTGGCCTTCAGCGGTAGATGCAATTTTATTTTGATCAAAAAGGTCAATTACCCGTTGGGAAATATTTTTTGTTTGGTCTTCAATAAAGTTTTGGGCACCCCAGGCGTTGTAAGACAACGCCAGTAAGCCTCCCACAATAATGAAAGCAGTGGTAAATCCCTCCTTAAAATCAGCAAAAGTATTAGGGCTTTCAAATAGGCGCTGGATGCGATTTTTAAAGCTGTACTTTGGTCCAAAGAAAGCCATGGCCAGGCTGGGAATGATCGCTCTTTTTCTTTCCTCTTCAAGCATCACCAGTGTACTGGCGTAATCATAAGCCTCACCCGTCATTGTTATGGTAATATCATCGCAGCAGTTTTCTCTTTCATTTCTAATAGCAGAGGAGATCCACCATACAGCTGGATGATAAAAGAAAATAATCTCAACCAGGGATTGAAGAATGTTAATGAAATAGTCATTGCGCTTGATATGGGCAAGCTCATGTATCAAAATGGCTTCTATTTGTTCTTCCGTTAAGCCAGTCAATAATTTTGAGGGTAAAATAATTGCCGGTTTTAGTACTCCTATCGCCATTGGTGTTATGGCAATTTTGGAACTCAGGAAGTTGATGCTGGCATTGATATCTAATGCATCGGCTAGTTGTTCTGCTGCCAATAGCCAATACTCTGGTAGTGGGGTAGTTTTATAGCTTTTTAGCCTTTGTACATACGCCATGCTTCCCAGAAACCTCAGTAGTAACACCATTATACCGAGTAGCCAAATCGTTACCACTAATGGTAGATGCGTATCAAAATAGTCTTTGAAAGTGAGCCAGGACTGACTTTTATTTTTGTTTTCTAACAATTTACTTTCCTCAGCTAATATTTTCTTTTTATTATTAAACCTTTTAGATATTTGACTGTGTTCAGCACTGATGGAAATATTCTCCGGAACTTTGATGATGGTTTGAACCTTCGAAGTTTCAGCGATAATAGTAGTTTGGTAGTTATTATATAATGTGGTGAAAGTAGTGACACCTAAAAGAAAAAATAAAGCCATGATACCTATCGACACCCGATAGCGAGTTGTTGAAGAATATTTGCGCATTAAAACGAGCATGATGCCCAAAGAAACGGCCAGCAGGGCACCTTGCCACAGGCTATGTATGAAAGTCCAGCCGAGGGCATGTACTACTTGATCACTGAGTAGGTTGGTTATTTGATTCATTCTTTGTCAGGATTTTTCTTGGATTCCAAAAATTTTTTGATCTCTTCAATTTCTTCACTGGATGCATTGTAGTTGCCCAGAGCTTTCATTACGAGCTTGGAAGCGGATCCCCCAAAAGTTTTATTCAAAAATTTATCCAGTAACTTGTCCTGTGTCTCTTCTTCGTTAAGGATAGCCTTGTAAATATGCTTTCTACCGTTGATCTCCCGTTCCAGCATGCCTTTATCTACCATAACCTGCATGGTTTTTAAAATAGTCGTATAAACTACTTCTTTGGCTTCTGATAATTTCTGATGTACCTCCTTGACTGTGGAAGGGCCCTTTTTCCACAGGATTTGAAGCACCGCCAATTCGGAAGGCGTCGGGCTTGTTTGATCCTTTTCTTTCATAGTTAATTTTATTTGCTACGATTTCACTCGTAGCAAATATGTACGATTTCTATCGTAGTTGCAAGTTTATCTACGATTTTTATCGTAGAAAGATGTTGTAAGTCTAGAAAAACAGGCAGGACGGAGCTGAGATAGTAGGCAGAAGATTGCAGTCAGAAAGTAGATTACATGCGGATGCGCTAGCTGGGAACTTGTCGTTGGGGAAGAGTGCATTCAGGGAAAAAAATCAGGACTGGGTAAAAGGTATTGAACATTTTACCCGGTCCTGAAGGGGGGCAATTGGGAAATCAGCTTTTCAGGCAAATGGATGGATTATTCTTCATCGTCGTTTTTTTCTTTACTTTTTTCCAGCAGATCACCCTTGTAATCAAACAAAGCTTCGATCATATCTTTCTCACCTTTGAGTTCTACTTCGAAGCCCTCCAGCATTTTGGGGGTAGATACGACCTCTACCTCTTCGATAGTATACCCCGCAAATTGTGCAGCGATTTGGTCTTTTACAGCTTGAGGTAGTACACTTTCATCGGCGTCTTTTCCGGTTTCCAGCCAAAAGCCTTTTTTATCGAATACAGCAGAATAGGTCACTCCTTCCATGGTGAATTCTACTTCGTAGTTTTTACCATCCTTTTCCCATGCTATTTCTTCGGCACCGCGGAATTTATTGATAAATGTAGTCATTACATCGTCAGGAACTTTGACTTCCTCCTGGCTGAAAGCAGGTATAGCCGCTGTCATAGCAAAAATTAGTGTTAGTAATATTCTCATTTTAAGTAAGTTTATTATGGACGTTGCTTAAAAATATACTTTCTTGCTGGTGGGTAAAATATTATGGATCAAATCCTTCAGCTTTTTTTATTCCCGTAGCTTACGCTACGAAAAAAAACGCTTCGCCTTTATCCTCAGCTATAACTTTACATACCTGGGTGACTTTGCGAAAAAAATAATTCAATTTTACCACTATTCCATCCCTTGCAGCAAGTCCTTTTTTGGCATGGTGCTTGCTTTTATTACAACAGTTGAGTTAAAACTTTAGCACTATAAATACTAATATTCTTTTGTAGTTGTCATAAAAGCAGTTTTGTAATACCTGATGGCGACTAGTTATGGGACTAATCTCGATTTGGTAACATCAAGAGCTGAAAATTGAATAAGACGACTATTTATCTGAACATCTTCTCTTAGCTCGAGAAGCTGAAAGGTGGGTGGAAACCATTCAATTTTCACACCGACCACCCACCAATTTTTTCTTTTATCAGGCGACTATATCATGAAGTTGTTTAAGAATGTGGGGTTATAGTTGAAGGCAAAGGCTTGTGCAGCAA
>CAZVOD010000045.1:0-35907 GCA_964628385.1 uncultured Saprospiraceae bacterium | reverse complement strand
TGCTAATCTACAATTTTTTCAAAGAACTATTTGGATGCTAACATAGCATCTCTTAAGCGGGCTAATTCACATATAACCATCGTAGCCCATTTTTCTTCAGAGCTCCTTCGTAAGGAATTTCATACTGCTGATCAGCCTGAATATCCAGGTAGTTCCGATGAAAATGAACATCTGTATCTGAAGAATATAGGTAAAGGTTTTTGACTAGTGTATTGGAGCTTATGCGAAGGAGCTTTTGGCTTTCATCCAATTCCAGCTGAAGTTTGGGCTGCTGAAGTTTCAATGACCGTATTGATTTTAAATAGTATAGCGTTTGGATAATAACAGAATCGCCTTCAACTATTTGAATAGCTAAGTATACTTTTTTCTTACTGTTATTCTTGATAAAATCTTTGGTGTTGAAGCGTAAATACTCGCGGGTTTGATTGGCACTGATATCCACCGGCTCTGTGATGGAGTTGATTAGCTTGCCATTGAAAGTCCTGACTTGTACTTTGAGCTCAGCTGTTCTCGTTTGTAACTCATCAGAGACAATCTTGATATAGAGATTATTGAAATCTTGCTCCGGCAGTATAGCGATGTTAGCGTATAGTTCCGGTAAGGCATAATGCAGAGCTTTCCAACGACCATAGTAATCAATACTAGACCAGGAGGGCCCCGGCCAACAGTCGTTCAACTGCCAAAACAGCGTACCCATACAATGACCCTTGCGGGCCCGATGCGCCCGGATGGCCGTTCGTATACCAATCATTTGCGTAAGCTGACTTTTGTAGACGAAATCCTGAAAGCCTATTGGTTTTTTGAATTCGCTGCGGGTGTGACTGGCGATCATGCCGTTGCCAATATAACTCTTTTGGTGCTTTTTCATCACCGTCGATTTGAGGCTGTACTGATCAGGTGTAGCAAAATGCGCTATGGTCTTCCAATCCGGAAAAGACTGGAAACCATATTCACTCATAAATCGACCTACATAAATTTTATAATCAGAAAAAGGCTGCCGCCCATGCCAGACTCCCCAAAAGTGCATAGTCGCATAATTGAAGTTTTTGAGCTTCCCCCAATTACTCAGCGGAGAAGTCGATGTGTAAGGGCGTTCCGGATCGTATTGTTCTAAAATATCAGGAATGGTTTTATGGAAAATGGTAACATAATCCTCCCACATCCTGGCTGACTCTTTCCTGGAAATTAAATATTTGAGTTGCCAGCCCCAATTGTGCCAGGCAACATCCACTTCATTATTTCCACACCAAATAGTGATGCAAGGATGATTGCGCAGCCGTTTGACATTATAGGCAATTTCTTTTTTGATGTTGGATAAAAAAGGCTCATCAGCCGGATACATACTGCAGGCAAACATAAAATCCTGCCAAACCATAAGCCCTAGTTCATCACATTTTTCATAAAAATAATCTTCTTCATAAATGCCACCTCCCCAAACCCGGATCATATTCATATTGGCCGCTTTGGCATCTTCCAGTAGCCGATCAATATCAGCAGGGGTGCGCCGGGGAAGCATGGCGTCAGAAGGTATGTAGTTGGCACCCTTCATAAAAACCGATTCACCGTTGACTTTGAAATAAAAAGACTCTCCGATCTCATCGGGCTCATTGATCAGCTCAATTTGCCTCAAGCCAAAGCTGCGGTGGTATTCATCAATCACTGTTTGGCTGTCTAAAAGCTGTAAGGTCCAATGATACAAATGTGGCTGGCCCAGGTTATGTGGCCACCATAGCTCAGGCGATTCTACAGTCCAAAAGAGTTGAGTAGAATCTGATTCGGCCAGGACCTGCCCTGTTTGTTGGTCCAATAACCGTAAGTGGCATCCATCTTCATGAGAATAGCGAATGGCTACTTCTCCTTTTAAGACAGCTGAATCGGTAGTGAGTTGTTGTTGGTAAATTTGGAAATCCTCAATTTCTGCCCTCTGCCAAACATTCAAATAAACAGGTCGCCAAATGCCGGCAGTAACGATTCTCGGCCCCCAATCCCAGCCAAAGTGATGTGGTGCTTTGCGAGTATAGACACTCACCTGGGGTTTGGACGCTTCGTTGCCTGCAGTTTTGTGATACGGCGGGCCATTGAGTTTCTCTCTGTTGACCGCTATTGGAGAGAGAAAGCATATGCGCAGCTTGTTTTTTTGTTTTTGTAAAAAGGGGCGAACATCTATTCGCCACTTGCGAAACATATTGTCTGCTTTTAATATCAGGCTATCATTTAGGTAGACGTCAGCGTAAGTGTCCAGGCCTTCAAAAACCAAATCGTAAACTTTTTGGGTATCCAGCCGGAGGAGATCAAATTCTTTTTCATAGACCCAGGTTGTTCTTTCTATCCACTGTATACTATCTTCATTGCTGCCCAAAAATGGATCGGGAATCAACTCATTGTCCAGCAAATCCAATTGAACCACACCCGGCACCGTTGCTTTGTAGCGTTCTTCTTTCCCCTCCTGGTAGAAACTCCAGTTTTCGTGGAGTGGTATAATTTGTTGTGCACTCATAGCTAAAGGCATTAGTAAAAAGAAAAAATATCTCATGGTTGTTTTTTACCGGGTTTCTAAAATATTACTCAGCTGCTTTATCAATTGGGGGTCCGCCTGAGTCCATTGAAACTCTTCAGTCAGGTTTTCTTCGCCCATGGGGATATGGCCAAAAAAGTTCATTTGGGATCGCACCGTCATTTTGACGGCGGCATGAAATTCATCCAGTCCCTGGATGTCCAGCAGCTTGTCGATATTGTCAGGGATGATAAGGTTATCACAAAGTTCTATCCGGTGGGCGCCATTGGCTTGGGCCGCAATGGCTGATTGCAAATTGTCAACACAAATTTCTAGTTGTTTCATTGGATTTCCTGGTTTATAATGATTTCATCAGCAAATATCCAGGCTTTGTTACCCGCTCCTTTATGCCATGGCGGACAGATGCCCCGGTTGTTGCCTTTGATTTTTAGGTATCGGGCCCTTTCGCTGAGGTTGGCCTCAAAAACTTCTGTAATCGTACCCTCAGTTCTGGGGTCCGTCTTTGTCTTGCGCCGGGCTACCGGCTCGAAATCCCGGCCATCCTCAGAAATTTCAAAAACTACTTCGGTGGGCATGAATATCCAGGAGTTTTGATCTTGTAAAAAGGTAATGGCGAGGTAGTTTAAGTACGTATCCTCACCAAGATCAACTACTACATCTAGGTCTACTCCGTAGTAGCCCTGCCATTCTCCGGTCCGGAAATCCGGCTCACCAACTACGTAATCTATCAGGGCCATGTCGCCCCCGGCGGCATAATAGCTGGCATATTCATTAGCAATTTTAATCGCTCGATTTCTAGGAATCTCAAAGAAGGTAGTACGTATTTCTTTACTGCTGCCCAGTTCTTTGTGCCAAGCAATAGCCCTTAGCTCGGCAGTAGTATCAATGTAAATAGGTCCCTGGTATTTTTCCGTATTATTTAGAAAACGGCCATTGCCATCAACTTCCGGTGCTGAGCCATCAAGCGTATAGTAAATTTGTACCTCCTTCATTGGATGACTTAATACAATAGTATCCTGCCGGGAAAATGAACGCTTACCGTTGGCAATTCCTGGTACCGGTACAATGAGCTGATCCTCAATTCTGCTTATCGGAATATTGCCGTTGCCTACGCCCCAATTTGTGTTGGGCTTAGGGCCAAGCGTCAATTCCAGCTTCCCTCCCAGTAGAATTTCCTTATGCCGTATAAAAGACTTGTTATAAATCTTGCCATTCAATTGCGCGGATTGAATGTAATGATGATCTTCAGCTTGATTGTTGACTACAATGGTAAAGCTGCGTCCATTTTCAAACTGTAGAGTAGCTTCATTCAAAACGGGTGTTGTTAAGGTATAAATATCGCTTCCGGGGGTCACAGGATAAAGGCCCATAGAACTGAGTACATACCAGGCCGACATTTGGCCACAGTCTTCATTACCCGATAAGCCATCCGGCGCGTCCTGATAAAGTTCCTGGAGGATCTGTCTGGCCAAACGCTGGCTCTTCCAGGGCTTGCCGAGGTAATTGTACAAAAAGGCCATATGATGGCTTGGCTCATTGCCGTGTGCATACTGCCCGATCAGCCCTGAGATATCCTTCAAATCGCGGCCGTAAGTTTCTGAGCTAACTGTAAAGAGCTGGTCTAGTTTCTTGTCTATTGAATCTATGCCACCGTGTAGTTCTATCAACCCGGAAATATCTTGTGGGGCATAAAAGCTGTACTGCCATGCATTGGCTTCCGTATAGTTAAAATTGACTTCTTCAGGATAGAAAGGAGTCCACCAGCGATGGCTGGTTTTACCTCTCATCAAATGGCTTTGCGGATCAAATATATTTTTATAAAACTGAGCTCGTTGGATGAATTCCTTATAGACAGCATTCTCATTCATAGCTTTGGCCATCTGGGCAATAGTCCAGTCATCATAAGCATATTCCAGTGTTTTAGAAATAGATTCATGTTCCTTTTCAGTTGGTATATACCCCATTTGCTGATAGTAGGATTTGCCCAGCTCATCAGTAGTAGCCGTCGAAACCATCGCCTCCAGAGCTAAATTAGCATCGTAGTCCCTGATTCCTTTGACATAGGCATCAGCAATAACTGGTACGGCATGATAACCAATCATACAGCCGGTATAGTTACAGGCGAGCTCCCACATCGGAAGCTTTCCCCCTTCCTCATATTGCTTTAAAAAGGTGCGAACAAACTGATTGGTGCGCTCTTGTTCAATAAGGGTAAAGAGGGGGTGCGTCGCTCTGTAAGTATCCCAGAGTGAAAAAATGGTATACCTTTCATAATCTTCGGCTGTATAGACTTTCATATCCATGCCCCGGTAGCGCCGATCTACATCCATAAATTTGTTGGGAACAATACAGGTATGATAAAGGGCGGTGTAAAAGATTTTCATGGTCTCTTCATCCGTACTCTTTACCGCAATCTTGGATAACTGCTCATTCCATTTTTTCTTTCCGGCTTCCAACAGTTCATCAAAAGTTTTATCGGCGGCTTCTTTATCGAGGTTCTTTTGGGCTCCGGCTATATCCACCGGCGAAATCCCCACTTTTACGGTAAGTGGCTTACGGTCAGGAGCAAATTGTAAAGCATAATTCCGCTGCCCTGCGGTTGTATCGGATTGCATATCGAGAATAGGACGAGAAAAACGTGCTACAAAATATACGTGCTGCTCTCTGGCCCAGGCATCAGAAATCCGAAATCCACCCACTTCCGTATCGCTTATTTGTTTAAAGTCAGTTGATATGTACCTATCCCGATGATCCAGATCAATAATGACATTGGCCGTATCTTTTTCCGGGAATTGATATTGATGAATACCTACTCGCTCGGTAGCGGTTAGCGCCACTTCTATATTATACTTTTCCAGTTTTACCTTGTAATAACCGGCGCTAGTTTCCTCTGTAGCTTTATCAAAAGGAGAAGCATATCCATTTTTTCCATCGTACCCATTATTAAAAATAATCGGGCCGGTTGTGGGCATCAGAAGAATATCTCCATAGTCGGACACTCCGGTGCCACTCAGGTGGGTATGACTGAATCCATAAATAACAGAGTCTGTATGATGATAACCAGAGCATCCATCCCAGCCTTCCAGACGAGTATCGGGGCTAAGTTGTACCATACCAAAGGGCATGGTTGCACCGGGATAAGTGTGACCATGCCCGCCGGTACCGATCAGCGGGTTAACAAATTCAGCGGGTGTTTTGCTAGTTAGAAGTTTTGGGGTAGTGTCGCTTTCTTTTTGACAAGAATTGAGGCTCAAAAAGAAAAGTACTACCAAAAGTAGATTTACAGGCTTAGAATATTTCATTGTTATACCTATTTGTAAGCAAAAAATAGTGAGAAGATGGGTTTCGAAAAAATCTTTTTTGAATTAAAAAACTATTATGTACTTTTTCGAGCAAAAAGATGAACAATAGGAATAATGTTTTTCTGCTAATGTTGATGCTGACTTTCTCTACAAATATTATGGCTCAGTTACAATCTCCCAGTGATTTCCTTCCTCACAATATCGGCGAGCATTTTACGCCCCACCACATGCAGGTAGATTACATGTACCACGTAGCCGAAAACAGCCCTAACGTCAAGATTGAGCAGTATGGCCTTACCAATCAGGACCGGCCACTGCTTTTATTATATATCTCCACTCCTGAGAACCTGGAAAACCTGGATGCGATCCGCGAGAATCAATTGAGGCACGCGAGAATGGCTGAGGGCAGGCCTGATGCAACGCTGGACCGGGCTGTCTTGTGGATGAGTTACAGCGTTCACGGCAATGAGGCAGCTAGTTCTGAAAGTGCCATAATGACTGTTTATGCCCTTGCAAATCCCGACAATGAACAAACGCAGAAATGGCTGGAAAATACTATTGTTATTATTGATCCCTGTATAAACCCTGATGGTTATGATCGCTACTCTCATTGGTACAGGAATAATGCACAACTGAAGGCCAACCCCAGCCTGAATAGCCTAGAGCACCGCGAGCCATGGCCCGGTGGACGGGTAAATCACTACCTTTTTGATTTGAATCGGGATTGGGCCTGGCAGACACAGGTGGAATCCCGAGCGCGCCTTGAGAAGTACCATGAGTGGATGCCGCATATCCATTGTGATTTTCACGAGCAGGGCATCAATAGTCCGTATTATTTTGCACCTGCTGCAAGGCCGTATCACGAATACATTACAGACTGGCAGGCCGACTTTCAGGTAGAGATAGGTCAGAATCATGCAGCGTATTTTGATAAGAATAATTGGCTGTACTTTACCCGCGAAGTTTTTGATTTATTGTATCCCAGTTATGGTGATACTTATCCTATTTATAACGGTGCTATAGGTATGACTTACGAGCAAGGAGGAAGTGGCCGCGCTGGCAGAGCGGTGATGATGGCGAATCAAGATACCCTGACATTGATGGACAGGATTATGCATCATCATACAACAGCACTTTCCACTTTGGATGTAACTTCTGGCAATGCACAACGCATTATGGAAAATTTTGATCAATTTTATGAAAACAACCTCAATAATCCGGCTGGAGCCTACAAAACCTACATCATCAAAGGTAATAATCCAGAGGGACGCCTGAAGTCTTTGTGCAAACTTTTGGACAGGAATAAAATACAGTACGGAACAGCCCGCGGTGGAACGGCGATCAATGTATTTGATTATCAAACCGGTAAGGATAAGCGGATCACAATTGAAAATAACGATCTGGTGATTAGTGCCCATCAGGCTAAAGCAGTTTTGGTGCAGGTATTATTTGATCCAGATACGCAAGTAGAAGATTCCCTAACTTATGATATCACGGCCTGGTCTCTGCCTTATGCTTACGGTTTGGAAACTTATGCGACCAGGCAAAAATTAAATGTGAAAGAAGGATATCAATTACCGGCCTACAGGGCGCCCAAAGAAGTGGCGGAGGATAGGCCTTATGGCTACATTGTGGAGTGGAATTCTTACGACGATGCCAGGTTTTTGTCCGCATTATTATCTGGCGGTATTAAAGTGCGTTATGCTTTTGAGGCATTTCGAATGGACAATTTCAGCTATCCGGCGGGTACATTGATCCTTACTACAGCTGATAACCGCAAGCTGGGCGATGCTTTTCACGAAATGGTGGTGGATTTGGCCACCAGAATGGAGCAAAACTATACTATTACACAATCCGGAAGGGTAGAGCGGGGCTCTGATTTCGGCTCTGGTAATATGATTTTAATTGAAACTCCCAAGGTGGCTTTACTGGCAGGGGAGGGGACTTCCGTTTACAGTTATGGAGCGGCTTGGTATGTGTTGGAGCAAGACCTTGGCTATCCGTTCGATGCTTTACCGGTAGAGACACTGGGGTATCGCGATCTCAGTGCATACAATGTACTGATCATGCCCGAAGGCCGCTACCGCCTGGGAAAGGATGAGCTATCTAAACTACGCGACTGGGTAGGCGACGGTGGGCGCTTAATTGCCATTGGTTCAGCGGTTAGGAAACTGGAAGAGAAATCAGGGTTTGCTTTAAAAAAGTACGCCAGTGAAAATAACGAAAGAGAGGCGCAACGGCAACAAAATCAAGAAGTAATGGCAGAACGCTTTGAAAGCTATTCCGATCAGGATAAGCGGTCTGTATCCGGCTACAATCCGGGCTCTATTTTTAGGTTGAAACTGGATCAAACGCATCCTTTGGCTTTTGGCCTCGGCAACTATTATTTTTCCCTAAAAACTAATAGCCTGGCCTACGAACCACTCAAGGGAGCCTGGAACGTAGGGTTGGTAGATGAAGAAATGGAAAACGCGGGCTTCATTGGCTACCAGCTAAAGGAGGAGGTGAAAAACTCCGTTTCTTTCGCTGTAGAAGACCTGGGGAGCGGAGCTGTGATTTATTTGATCGATGATCCTCTTTTTAGAGCTTTTTGGGAAAATGGTAAATTTTTATTTAGCAATGCTTTATTTATGGTGGGGCAGTAAAATGAAGGTAGGCAGTTGTTATTGCCAGAGCTTCCGGTGATGATAATTTACCTACTTTGAAGTGAATTTTGATGCCAAAAGGAGACATTGGGCTGATTTGTGGAACGAAGCAATATATTTTTCTTTAAATTAAAATCTGTATGGGGAATATTACGTATAAAATAGGAGGCAGTATAAGGTTAACCTTTTGATCCCTTATTGCCTGTATCATCGTGCGAAAAAGAGATAGCCAATGCATCAAAACGCCTTATTTACAATAATTTTCGTGATGCTCAGCATCACTGCTTACAGCCAAACACCGATAAACATCAAACCGGCCAACACACAGAAGCCCATCCAGGAAATAGAACGTCTGGTTATGCCTGCTGTGGATAATTCAGCTTTATATGATGCTGAGATGGGAGCTAGAAAACCAGGTCGTTCCCCTCAGTTTGCAAAAGCATTTCCGGTAGATATTACGCCTCGAACACATGGTAACTGGGAAACCCTGGCCAGTGGAAAGGTAGTATGGCGGCTGAGGGTTTATTCAAAAGGAGCCTATTCTCTGAATCTGGGATTTGAAAAATATAAAATGCCGGAAAGCGGACAGTTGATTATTTACAGTCCTGATGGGCAAGATATCATGGGGCCATTTACTCCGGCGGATAATGAAGAACACGAGCAATTATGGACTCCCATCCTGGAGGGCGAAGAACTGGTTATTGAGGTAACACTGGATAATAGCCAAAAAGATGCCCTGGAGCTAAAATTAGGTTCCATTAATCACGATTTCATGAATTTTTCAGGAAGGCTGAACTCACAAGTTGGAAGTTGTAACCTTGATGTGGTATGCAGGACAGTTGATGGCTATCCCCTGAATGATCAGTACCGGGATATCATTCAGTCGGTAGGCATTTATGGATTTGGCGGTACTAATATTTGTTCCGGTTTTTTAATCAATAATACCCTCAATGATTGTCGGCCCTACTTTATGACGGCTTCCCATTGCAATGTTACCAGTACCAATGCGGCTTCGGTAGTCGTATACTGGAATTACGAAAACTCCTTTTGTCGGCAGCCTAATTCACCAGTTAGTGGGCAAGTAGGCAATGGCCGATTAAATGTGTTTAATACCGGTGGTAGAGTACTGGCTAACTATGCGATTTCCGATTTTACGCTCATTGAACTGGATGATGAAGTGCCGGAAAATGCTGAGGCCTTCTACGCGGGCTGGGATGCTCGTCGGGTAGCACCAGAAGATACTACAATTTGTATTCATCATCCTTCCGCTAATGAAAAGCGCATTAGTTACTCTTTTTCTGACGCCTATTTTGGCTTTTGGTCTCCGGGAAATAATCAGGAGCCCAGCCTGGATGGCGACCATATCATTGTCCCTCGTTGGGATATCGGCACCACCGAGGCCGGTTCTTCCGGATCGCCTCTGTTTGACAAAAATAAAAGGGTAGTAGGGCAGTTAGACGGAGGAGCCGCTAGTTGCTCCTTCAGGTCTTACGATACTTTCGGCGCCTTTAATAATTCTTTTACAGGTGGCGGAACTATCTCTTCCAGTTTGCAGCCCTATCTGGACCCTATAGGTTCAGGGCTTGAATTTATTGATGGCCAGGATCAACAGTCTTGTTCTTTCGGAATCACCCCCGATGCTTTACAACAAGCCGTGTGTGCACCCGGTACAGCTACTTATAACTTTATGCTCAGTGATAACTTTACCAACGCCGTTAATTTTGGTATCGAATCGTTACCATCGGGGGTCTCTGCCAGCTACGATAATAATCCGGCGATGGCGGGAGAGCAGGTGACTATCAACTTAAACATCTCGGAAGAGGCTGAGCCAGGAGCCTATCCCCTCACAATTATTGCCAGAAGTGGTATTATCCTGGTGGAAACAGATGTCATACTGAATATTACTACTGATTTAGCTGCTCAAACTAACCTGCTCAATCCACTCAATGGAGCAGAAAACCTGATTAATACTATAAGTTTTGAATGGGAAAATGTAAAGCGTAAAGAAGAACGTTACGAGTTGCAAATATCAAGGGATAGTACTTTCAGTATTGTGGAAGTCAATCAGGAGAATTGGCAGTTCAACACCTTCAACTACGAGGTAGAAGCAGGATTGGAATACTTTTGGAGGGTAAGGACCCGCAATGTCTGTGGGGTTAGTGAGTGGTCAGCAATTTCCAGTTTTTCTACCGCTATTATTAATTGTCAGGAACAACGTTACGAAGGCAAAGAAGTTGTTATTTCTGATTTGGTAACATCGCGGGTAGAAGCCGACTTGATAGTTGACCAACCGGGCCTGATCTCCAGAGTGAAGGTCAAGAATCTGGAGATCGAGCATGAGTACATTGGAGATATCAGTTGTGTGCTGGTGAGTCCGGAAGGCGAAGAGATCATTTTATTTGATCGCCCGGGAGTACCACAGTCGACTTTTGGTTGTCCCGGAGATGATGTACTGCTGTCGTTTGATGATGCAGCACCGCTGAGCGCGCAACAGTTGGAAGCTTCTTGTAGCAATTCTCCTGCTATTATCGGTAATTTTAAACCACTTACTCCCTTGTCTAATCTTATTGGTCAATCGGCGGAAGGCACCTGGACGCTGCGGATAATAGATGCTAGCAGTCAGGATGGTGGCGCATTAAAGGCCTGGGCGCTTGAGATATGTACTACTTTTCCGAATGGCGTTACGGTGAGTACCGAAAAGTCATTTTCGCAGGTTTGCATTAATGAAGCGGTTAGTTTTGAAGTAAATATAGGAGATGGATTTAGTGCGGAGGGGGTGATGCTAGAAGCATCAGGCGTACCGGAGGAAGCCTCGCTGAGCTTCAGTCAAAATCCGGCCTTGCCCGGCAGTACTGTTTTAGTGACGCTTAGTGGATTTGATAATACAGGAGAATTTCCCATAATCATCAATGCGAGTGATGAGCTCTTTACGCTTGCCTTACCTTACGTCATTCAGGCCATTGAAGCGCCTGAAACCGCCGACATTATTTACCCTGGAAAGAATCAACTTGTGGAACGCTCCTCAAATGTCTTTGAATGGGAAGCATCGACCTTTGCAGAAAACTATCGGGTAGAAATATTCACGGACTCTTCAGCGCTGGATACTTTTCTTGTTGCGGAAGTACAACAGACCCAATTGACGGTGGAGCAGCCTCTTGAGCCGGGTGATTATTACTGGAGATTAACGGCTACGAATGCTTGTGGTATGGTTAGCTCAGAGCTGATTCCTTTCCGGCAATCTACTAGCAGCAGTGACAACCTGGCAAAAATAGAAGCCCGTATTTATCCCAATCCAACAAATAATCAAATCACGGTTGATCTGGGGAATGACATTTTTAATGAGGTGCGTTGGAAGATACAATCTCTGAATGGTCAGGTATTGAGGGAAGGATTAGCAGCTGTAGCCGGGATATGGACAATCAATATGGGCGCTCTTACAGAAGGTATTTATATTCTGGAGTTGAGACATCCGGACTTTTCGATTATCAAAAAAGTTGTCAAGCAATAGATGGTCAGATTTAACTTATTTCTGAGTGTACTCTTATTTATGGTATCCTTGGAAGCACAAAATAACTTCCAGCGTAGCGTGGATCAATTTGTTAAGCGAGGAGAGTTTAAGCACGCCAATGTGGGGATTTGCCTTATGGATACCCAAACCGGTGAAATTTTGGCCGCTCATCAAAAAGACGAGGCCTTGATTCCGGGGTCTGCCCTCAAACTATTGACCACGGCGACAGCTTTTTCGATTCTTGGACCAGGGTATCAATACAAAACCGAGCTTATTATTGATGGCCAGATAAATGATGGCGTTCTGGATGGAAATATCATTATTAAAGGATACGGAGACCCTTCTCTTGGGGCTGCTAGCTGGGATATACCCCTTTCTTTTGAAGCGCTCATCAAAAAATTTAGACTGGCACTTCAGCAAGCTGGAATCCGAAAAATTAAAGGATATCTGATTGCTGATGATAGCTACTTTTCTACTGCGGTCACTCCAAAATCGTGGCAATTGAATGATTTGGGAAATTATTATGCCGCTGGTGTTCACGGACTGAATATTCACGAAAATCTCTACTACTTGCGTTTTCGTCAGGTAGGCCAGCTCGGTGCTACCCCACCGGTGAGCAGTATAGAGCCAACTATTCAGGGCTTGGATTTTATCAATGAGATCAAGTCCGACCGGGCTGGAACTGGTGACAATGCCTATATCTACGGCGCTCCGTTCACTTACCTGAGATTTATTCGAGGGACAATTCCTGTGGGTAGCCGTTTATTTACTATCAAGGGAGCTATTCCGGATCCGCCTTTATTTTTGGCTCAGCAATTGCAGCGGGCACTTCTTCAGATCGGCATCACCACATCAAAAGGTGCTACTACCAGTCGATTGCTTGATCTGCGCAAGGAAGTCTGGGATGCGGAAGGCCAGGTATTGATCAGTCAGCTATCTCCAGCTTTAGATAAGATCATCGAGCGGACTAATTATAAAAGTGTCAACTTATTTGCTGAAGCTTTGATGCATACTTTGGGAAAGGAAAAAAAGGGAGAAGGTAATACAGAAAAAGGCCTGGAAGTACAACGGGCACATTGGGAATCTAAGGGAGTCGATATGTCTTCGGCGTTTTTGGCAGATGGCAGTGGCCTTTCTTTTCGCAATGCCATAAGTACTCATACGATGGCGGAAGTGTTGCAGGCGGCTGCGGCGGGCGAAGCGTTTCAGGCCTTTCTTAGCACTATTCCTTTGGCTGGCCGAACTGGGAGCCTACGCAGTAAATTCAGGGGTACGGCAGCGGAAGGTCGCCTTTATGCCAAGAGTGGTACCTTGGCACGCGTAAGAACTTACGCTGGTTATATCGATAGCAAGAGGGGTGAAAAACTGTGCTTTGCCGTTTTTGTTAATAACTATGAAGGAAATGGAGGTACTATACGTAGCCGATTGGATCGTTTGCTGATAGATTTTTGTAAATGATCAAAGCTAAGCGTGTGTTTGGATTGAAATAATTTTATTTGGTTACTTACCTTTGTACAAACATCTATTTTAACCGAGTTGTAAGGTGGCTAGGTTAACCAAAGAACAATTGAAGGAACCGATCGGCCATTCAATTAGTTTCTGAGGGCTCACAGCACTTTTACAACTTGAATTATCAAATATTTATGAAATCTCAAACCGTTCATTTTTTACTCATTGCTGTTTTGATGGCATGGTTCTTTACCGGCTGTACTTCTGACGGGCCTATTTCCAGCCCGTTTGACAACAATGAACGCAATTTGTTTGAAGAGATATTAAGGGATAGTAATGGGAATAAAGAATTTACTGGAATAAAGGAAGATTATATCAGCACCAACCGGCACTCCTGGCAAAAACCTGAACTGGTTATCAATATGCTCGGTGACCTTGAAGACAAAGTGGTAGCAGACCTCGGGGCTGGTGGTCGGGGTTTCTTCTCCCTGATACTGGTGAAGCGCTGCAAAAAAGTTATAGCCCTGGATGCGGACTCCCTCGCGCTGCGCACCCTCGATACTACCCGGCAAAGAGAATTGGCAGAAGTGCTGCAACCAAAGCTGGAGCTGCGTCTGACTGATCCTGAACAGCCGAGCCTCAAGCCGGAGGAGGTAGATGTTGCTTTTATTTCCAATACCTATATTTACCTGCCGGACAGGGTGAAATACATGACGGCTCTTAGGGATGGCCTCAAACCCGGCGGAAAGATCATGATTATTGATTTCAAGAAAAAGAAAACACCGCTAGGGCCGCCATCAGAATTGAAAGTACCATTATTTGTGGTAGAAGAAGAATTGGAATCAGCAGGTTATGTGAATATCAAAAGTAACGATACTACTCTGGATTATCAGTATATCATTACTGCTGAGAAAAAAAGCTGACCCGCGCCCGATAATAGTTTTCACTTCTCTAGAGTAGTTAAATCGCAACCACTCCTGAGAAGCTGTTAAAATTTAATACTTCCGTTAATATGAGGCTGTTTTCCAGCTATATTTCGTTACCAAAATCCTCATTTAGCGCTGCTAAACTCCGGTTTTGGCGCCTCATCTGACAGAAAAACAGCCCTCATATTATTCAAAAAACTAAATTTTAACAGCTTCTGAGAAGTGAAACAAGTCTAAATTTACGGTTTTCATTCCTCTTTACACGCCTGCAGTTATTTCCTTAAATATTAATTCTTTTCTGGCCGGCCCGGAAGAGATCATTGTAAATGGCACCTTCAATGCTTCTTCCATTGATCTTACAAAATACTTTGCCTCCCGTGGCAAGTCCTCATAGTCGGTAATTCCATCTAAAGAGGTATTCCAGCCCCGGAAAGATTCTAACACCAGCTCCGGGTCTTCATTGCAGAGGTCATAAGGTAGCTGATCGCTATTTTGGCCATTGACTTTATAGTGGGTAGCCGCCTTGATTTGGTCAAAATCATTTAAGACATCGATCTTGGTCATCACTAACTGGGTCACGCCATTAAGCATGATGGTATACTTCAGTTGAGGAATGTCAATCCAGCCACAACGGCGAGGGCGGCCTGTAGTAGCGCCAAATTCTCCTCCGGCCCGTCTGAGTTCTTCCCCGACTTCGTCGTGCAATTCTGTGGGGAAAGGCCCGGATCCTACTCTTGTACAATAAGCTTTAGTAATACCAATGACTTCTCCAATGGTCTGGGGAGCTACTCCCAGGCCTGTGCATACTCCGGCGGTGATCGTGTTGGAAGAAGTGACAAAAGGATAGGTACCATAATCAATATCGAGCATAGAACCCTGAGCTCCTTCGGCGAGGATTCGCTTGCCGGCTTTTAGTTGATCATTGATATAATATTCGCCATCTACCTGTTTTAGTTTACTCATCTTATGGATGCTGTCCATAAATTTTGCTTCTTCAGCCTCCAGGTCAAAATCGATACTTGGGTACTGGCCGAGCAGTTGAAAATGTTTTTTCTTGAGGGCTTCATAACGCTCCTCGAAGTGAGGTGAAAATAAATCGCCTACTCTCAAACCATTACGGCCGGTTTTGTCCATGTAAGTAGGACCTATTCCCTTTAGTGTAGAGCCAATTTTAGCCTTCCCCTTAGCATTTTCAGAGGCGGCATCCAGGTAGCGATGAGATGGAAGAATAAGGTGGGCTTTTCTGGCCAGCAGCAATCGTTGATGGAAGTCAATATTGGCTTCTTCCAATTTATCCATTTCCTTACATAAAGTGGTTGGATCGATAACTACGCCATTCCCTATCAGGTTCTGAATATTTTCTCTAAAAATACCGGAAGGGATGGTATGCAAAACAAATTTCTGGCCATTTATTTTTAGGGTATGACCCGCATTCGGCCCTCCCTGAAACCTGGCTACCACATCGTACTTTTCTGCCAGGCGATCAACAATCTTTCCTTTTCCTTCATCCCCCCACTGGAGGCCTAAAATAACATCTACACTCATGCTGTATTTTGTATTAATTTTTAAACAAGGTTGTAATTACTTTCCTCTCCCAAAAAAAATTGGGCAATACTCAGCAAATATACTACAGAAAAGTAAGCCCCTAAAGAATGAGTTGATTAATTCAGCCCGGTTGATCCTTGAACACGGATATTTTCTTACACCATATTCAGTTTCACAACAAATTATCAAGTCGAACTTCTTTTGGCCAGGCTGATCAGGTGATTACAGGCCTGAGCTGTTGAACCGTTTGGTCTTTTAATAAAATAAGTGAAGATTCTCGTGCACTTTTTCAAGCATAAATTAACTAAAAAGCGTATTTTAAATTAAACAAGTCAAATAAAATTGAGAAAATGCTCTTGCTGACCAACCTTCAGAATGTATTATCTGCGGTAGCCCTAGCTGCTATCACTGCTATTCCTTTGTTTTTTCTATTCCGGCTACTATTCAAAACGCTTAATATCGAGCAGCGCAGAAAGAGAAATATTCTGTCACTACTCGCCACGGTTATTACTATTCCGGTTTTGTATCTTGGCTTACTGGCTACTGTAGTAATGAACCTGCCTGACCCCGGCTTCGATAAAATGCCCTTTGACAAAGAACGTTGGGAAGATGACCCTACAGAACGCTACAGGATGGTAGATTATATGATAGAAAAAGATGTCCTGACCGGAAAGACGAGGGCCGAAGTAATCGATCTTCTGGGAGAAGAATTTACCAATTACAATGATGATCACATCGCTTACTATATCGGAGTGATTCCCGGCTTTGTCCCCGATCCCTGTGTGATGGATATTTTCTTTAAAAATGGTAAAGTAAAACGCATCGCTGTGCGGGGCACTTAGTAACTTTTTGTTCTAAAAAGATATTTTTTTACAATTGCTATGCTAAAATCTCGGGTTATCGATAAAATATGTCGATAAATCTGGTCTATAATACCTCCAGAAGGATATAAATATGCCTATCGTATAGATAAACTCCTCCTTGCTCTACTTTGACGATATGTTCGCATCATATCTGGTGTTTTCTGGTTATAGTATCGAAAGAAAGCCAGCCGACACTTTAGTTACTATATGATAATCAAAAAATAACTTTTGGAAATGCGAACAAAACTTTACTGGTTTAAAAGGAGCTTATTTTTCTTACTACTGTTGAATACTCAGATGCTAATTGCCCAGAGTGATGGGGGCCAGGCAGCCACTGTTTTAGTGGAAGGGCAAGTTGTTGACGAGACGAATCAGACTCCGTTAGAATTTGCTACTGTATCTGTTTACAATGCTGTTGATAGTTCTTTAGTAGGTGGAGGTACTACTGACATTGACGGTAATTTTCAGTTTGAATTAGAGCCAGATACATACTACATGATTTTCAACTTTTTGGCTTACGAAACTGAAACTATCGATGATATAGAGGTAGAAGCAAAGGGTGCTTCCGTTGATTTAGGAAAAATAACCATGGCCGAAAGTGGCGCCACCCTTGCTGAGGTGGAAGTAGTAGCCGAAAAAAGCCAGATGCAGCTTCAGTTGGATAAGCGCGTTTTTAATGTGGGTAAAGATTTGAGTAACACTGGTGTGAACGCCGCCGAAATGCTTGATAATGTACCTTCAGTCACTGTAGACATCGAGGGAAATATCAGTCTGAGAGGGAGTCAAAATGTAAGAATCCTGATCAACGGTAAGCCTTCGGGGTTAGTAATGGGTAGTGAAAATGCGCTGCAGCAGCTTTCCGGAGACATCATTGAGAGAGTAGAGGTGGTAACAAATCCATCCGCTCGTTACGATGCCGAAGGAGAAGTTGGAATCATAAATATCATACTGAAAAAGGGAAGAAAAGACGGGTTCAATGGCTCTCTTACCCTTAATACCGGCGTACCTTCTACGCTTGGTGGTTCTTATAATTTAAATTGGAGAAAAGAAAAGTTCAATTTGTTTTCTAGCCTGGGCGTTAATTATCGTGAAAATATTGGCGGTGGAAGTAACTTCCAACGTTCAACACGGGGTGGAACACTTTCAATATTTGAAAGTGAGTCTGATAGAAGACGGAAGCGCTTATCCGGAAACTTCAGGTTTGGAGGAAGCTACTTTTTCTCTCCAAGTAGTACCCTTACCGGTTCGGTGATTTTATCCAAATCAGACGGTGAAAACCTGAGTACAACTACTTACCGCGATCTGGATGAGAACCTTGATTTGGTTTCTACCACAGTAAGAACAAATGACGAAGAAGACAATGGTAATGAGCAGGAGTATAGTTTGAGTTATGAAAAAACCTATTCTTCCAGAGACCATAAGTTAAATATTGATTTTAAGTGGATTGAGGAGAGTGACCGGGAGTTGGGAGATTTCGAGCAAACATCTACTTTTGAAAATTCTGTTTTGCTGCAGCGTTCAGACAACACAGAGAATGAGCGTAACGCGTTTATTTCTGCTGATTATGTACAGCCAGTTGGCGAAGGGGGGAAATTCGAAGCCGGAGTACGAGCCACGCTTAGAGAAATTGATAATGATTTTTCTTTATTAGAGCAGAATGCTGTGGGAATATTTGAGCCAGTTCCCAATTTTGATGATGAGCTACGCTATACAGAAAATATATATGCTGCTTATTTAATGTTTGGAAATAAGAGCAATAAATTTTCTTATCAGTTTGGTTTGAGGGGAGAATATTCAGATGTTGGAACCGAGTTATCGGTATCTGGAGACCGAAACGACAGAAACTATTTCAATCTTTTCCCTACGGCTCACTTTTCCTATGAAATTACGGCAGAAGATCAAGTACAGTTGAGCTACAGTCGCAGATTAAGCCGTCCCAGGTTCTGGTACTTGTTGCCATTTCCTAGTTTTGATGATATCAGAAATCAATATCAGGGTAATCCTAATCTGGATCCTGAGTATTCTAATTCCTTTGAGTTGGGATATTTAAAGTATTGGGATAAAGGATCATTATTATCCAGTGTATACTACAGGTATCGTACAGGAGTTATTGACAGAATTACTGTAGTAAATGATGATGGTACTACGAGCCGATTACCAGTCAACTTATCCACCCAGGATGCCTACGGTATTGAGTTTAACTTCAATCAGGACATCACTGATGCCTGGAATTTCAACGCTAACTGGAACTTCTATAGAGAGATAACAAACGGATCTTTTGAAGGAATTTCCCTGGATAATGATGCCATCACCTGGTCTTCAAGAGTGAGAACAGAGCTAGATATTACTGATGCACTGGGGGCGCAATTGTCTTTTAATTACCGTGCGCCACAAAATACAGCTCAGGGGCGCTCATTATCTGTTTATAGAATGGATATTGGTGCGGTATTAGAGGTGTTTAATGGAAAAGGAACCGTTTCTCTGAATGTTAGAGATGTATTCAACACGCGCAAGTGGCGAAGAATCGTAGAACAGGAAAACTTCTTCTCAGAGTCGGAGTTCCAATGGAGAGGTCGTACGGCGCGCCTTTCTTTCACTTATCGGTTGAATAAAGACAAAGGTCGCGGTAAAGGCCGTGGAGGAGACGACGACTAGGCCGTGGGAGTCTGCTGCAATGGCAGAGTAGCCTTTCCGTAAAAATGTCATGTTTAAACATGACATTTACTGGAGTCCACTACATGACATGTCTAAGACATGTCATGTAGTTTTTTTGGCTCATTATCAGGTATTTATCATTGTATTCCACTACAATCGAATAGACATGTCATTTCTAGAAATGACATGTCAGCCTTAATGCAAAATAACCAGACTTTATGAAGACAAAAATCTGCGCAACCTGTAAAGAAGAGCATAGCATCCTGTTCAGAGTACAAATCAAAAAAGGTAAAGAATGGATTTTCGTCTGTAAGACCTGCTGTGAAAAACATCAGAAAGGCGACTATTATCGGTATGGAGGTACTTGGAAAGGAGCACGTCATTAATTGGCAAATGATCACCGTTTGCCGCCAAAGGATAAAAACCGATTATTCATCAAGGCTTCCCATCAATTTGTATATGTACCCACAAATAAAAGTAGCATCTCTTCATCAATGAGCCATGATTTCCTATTTTGAGTGGTCTTAAATTGGTTTATCATTTTAATCCATCTGACAATGGATTAGTAGAAAAAACACTTATTATGAAGAGGTCATTCTTAGTTTTATTGATATTGGCCATAGCTTGCCTGGAGCCGATATCAGCTCAGCAAATTAATGTAGAAAAATTGAAAGGACTCAAAATCAGGAACATCGGGCCTGCCGGAATGAGCGGCCGGGTAACCTGTATTGATGTCGATTTAAGCGATCCAGATATCATCTACGCCGGAGCAGCTTCCGGTGGAGTATGGAAGTCTGAAAGTGGAGGAATAGATTGGGAGCCCATCTTTGATGATCAGCCCCTGCAATCCATCGGTGCTATTACTATCAACCAAAATAATCCCAGCGAAATCTGGGTAGGAACCGGGGAAGGTAACCCTCGTAACTCTCACAATAGCGGTGCTGGAATTTACAAGAGCATAGATGGTGGTAAGAACTGGATGTTCATGGGCCTGGAAAATACCAAAACAATCCACCGCATAATTGTACATCGCGACAACCCCAATGTCGTCTTTGTTGCTGCTATGGGGTCCATTTGGGGGCCCAACCAAGAGCGTGGCGTATACAGAACTGCCGATGGTGGAAAAAATTGGGAGCAAATCCTTTATTTAAACGATACGACTGGTTGTGCTGACCTTGTCGTTGATCCCACCAATCCTAATAAAATTATTGCAGCAATGTGGCATTACCAGCGTAAGCCCTGGACCTTTAATTCCGGAGGAGCAGGGTCCGGCTTGTATGTCACCCACGATGGTGGAGAAAGCTGGAAGCGCAGAACAGAAAAAGATGGATTGCCCAAGGGCGATCTGGGGCGTATCGGCCTAGCTATCGCTCCTTCCAAACCCAATATCATCTATGCCCTAGTGGAAGCCAAAGAAAATGCGCTGTACAAATCAACAGATGGCGGCTTCAACTGGAAAATGATCAATAAAAAAGGAGATATCGGAAATCGTCCGTTCTATTACTCAGATATTTTTGTGGACCCCAGCAATGAAAATAGAGTCTATAGCCTGTTTTCATTAGTCAATAGAAGTGAAGATGGAGGTAAGAATTTTGAAACGATCTTACCCTACTACGGTGTTCATCCTGATCACCATGCTTGGTGGATTCATCCTGAAGACCCCAGCTATATGATCAATGGTAATGACGGTGGTTTAAATATTACAAGAGATGGTGGTAAGACTTGGAGGTTCATCGAAAACCTTCCTTTAGCTCAGTTTTATCATATCAACTATGACATGGAGGTGCCTTATCGCGTAGGCGGTGGCATGCAGGATAATGGCTCATGGGTGGGTCCCAGTCAGGCCTGGGAGTCTGGTGGTATTCGCAACTCTGCCTGGAGAGAGATCTACTTTGGTGACGGTTTCGATGTGGTCTTCCATCCTGAAGATCCACGGTATGTTTACGCCATGTCTCAGCAGGGAAATGTCGGTAAAGTGGATATGCATACCGGTGAAAGTAAATTTATCAAACCTACCCATCCTGATACCATAGGCCTACGCTTCAACTGGAATGCTCCTATAGCCCAAGATCCTTTCGAACCATGCGGAATATATTTCGGAAGCCAGTTTGTACACAAGAGTACAGATTGTGGTAATAGTTGGGAAATTATTTCTCCGGATTTGACTACTAACGATACTACCAAACAAAAACAGCATATCAGCGGCGGGCTCACTATTGATGCAACCGGAGCCGAAAACTATACTACCGTAGTAGCCATTGCTCCTTCACTGGTAGATGAGGCAGTTATCTGGGCGGGAACAGATGATGGTAACGTACAGCTGACCAGAAATGGCGGTCAAAGCTGGACTAACCTTGCTAAAAAACTCGTTGGCCAGGGAATGGCTGAAGGCTCCTGGATTACACAAATAGAGGTTTCCGGTAAAAATGCCGGTGAAGCATTTATTGTTGCCAATGATTACCGAAGAAACAACTGGGAGCCAATGGTCTTTCATACCAAAGATTATGGTCAATCCTTTAAGCGAATTGTAGACGAAACACAAGCTTCCGGTCATGCTTTATCAATCGTACAAGACCCTGAAGTAGAAGAATTCCTGTGGTTGGGTACAGATAATGGGCTCTACTTTACGATTGATGGCGGAGCCAATTGGAATAAATGGACAAATGGTTATCCATCCGTCACGACTATGGATCTTAAGATTCACCCCAGAGAGCAAGACCTTATTGTAGGGACTTTTGGCAGGGCAGCCTGGATACTTGACGATATCCGTCCCATTCGAGAAATTGCTGCTACCAGGGGAGAAGTACTGACGAAAGCTTTCCGCCTTTTTGAGGCTCCTGATGCCTACATGGCTGAATATAAATCTTATCAGGGGGTACGTTTTGCTGCTGATGCTATGTTTTCTGGCGATAATCGCTTCGGTGGCGCCATGATGACAGCGTGGCTAAACCCTGATTCTATCAAGGTAGATAAAAGAGGAAAGGAGGTAACGGTGCAGATATATGATATGGATGATGAAATGATCAGAAAATATAAAACACGCCTGGATACAGGGATGAACCGCACTTACTGGAATATGAGAATGGATGGCGTTCATTATCCAAGCCGCCGTAAGGTTGAGGAGAAGGATGACTTGCCATCTGGTGAGGCTGTACTTCCGGGAACTTACAAAGTGGTAGTGAGCTTTAATGACCATAAAGACTCCACTATGGTGACGGTAAAAGAAGATCCTCGTAAAAAAATACCAATGAGTGAGCGTAAAGCAAAGCTGGAAGCTGCCAAAGAAATGGAAAGTTATGCTAGCATGGCATTCGAAGCATTTGAACAACTTAAGGAAGCTAAATCTTCTATAAAGCTGTCTACTTCTATGTTGGTTAATATACAGGATTCTACAAAGAAGGTGATTATGAAAGAAGCTAAAGCCATGAATAAAAAGATTGCAGATCTTGAAGAACTTTTCATGACACCTTCGGGCCTGAAAGGCATTCAGCGTTCCTCTGATAATTTATCCGGATACTTTGGAAATGCCCGCAGATATATCGGAACACTCGATGGAGCACCAAATCAGGCGGCCGAGAGAATGATGGAGAGAGCAAAAGCAGAGGTAGAAAAAGTATTGGCAGAGGTCGATCAGTTCTTTACCGATGATTTTAGGGCCTATCAGGAAATAGTCGAAAAAAGCGTAGAGTCAGTCTTTAAACCCTATGAACCAGTAAAAATGGAAGATTAGAAAAATCGATATGATACATGGGGCAGCTCTTCGCAATAATGAGCAGAGGGCTGCGCCATTTCTCCCTTGTTATCCTGTCGCTACCTCCTCGCTTATTACAACTTCCCTTAATTTAAAGCGTTTTCACAGAGAGTTACAAAAATCTTAAATTAAAAAATGGAGAAATCGACTTTTTCTATACCTGTCAAGTTCGAATGTATCGATAACGATTTTTTAGACGTATTGCAGTATACCCTTCCTAACGGACTTAAATTATTCCTCACCGTAAATAAGGATGAACCCAGAGTATTCACCAATATTGTGATGAGGGCAGGGTCAAAGCAGGATCCACCGGATACCACGGGCTTGGCTCACTATATGGAACACATGTTATTCAAGGGGACCAGCAAGATTGGAACACTGGATTGGGAAAAGGAAAAGGTGTTGTTGCAAAAAATTTCTGACCTGTATGAGCAGCATCGCCAAACCCAGGATAAAGATATTAAGAAAGCAATTTATAAGGAGATTGACCAGTTATCTAACGATGCCGCCAAATTGGTGGCAGCTAACGAATATGATAAGTTAGCCAGTGCAATTGGTGCGCAAAAAACCAATGCCTACACGTGGGTGGAGCAAACAGTATATGTCAACGAAATTCCCGGTAATGAGATCGAGCGTTGGATGGAGCTGGAATCAGAGCGCTTCAGAATGCTGGCGCTAAGGCTTTTCCATACCGAAATGGAGACCGTATATGAAGAATTCAATATGATTCAGGATAATGATTATCGCAAGGCCAATAAGGCTATTATGCAGCAATTGTTTCCCAAACATCCCTATGGCACACAGACTACCATTGGCACGGCAGAAGATTTGAAAAACCCGTCCCACGAAAATATACAGTGGTATTTCAAAACTTACTATGTGCCTAATAATATGGCTATTGTTATAGCCGGTGATTTTGACCCGGAGCAAGTCGTTCAATGGGCCGAAAAATATTTTGGTCAATACGAATCTAAAGAATTGCCTCCTTTTACCTTTGAAGAGCAACCTGAACTAAAAGAACCTTTACATTTAGAAGTCAAAGGCGAGGAAGCTGCTTTTGTCCAAATAGGATGGCGCATGGATGCTGCCCGGACAGACGAAACCATCATCCTGTCTCTTATTGCTAATATTCTTTACAATGACAAAGCTGGTCTGATCGATATCAACCTGAATCAGCCTCAAAAACTTCTGCAGGCGGTTGCCTATCACTTCTTGTATGAGGATTATTCCGCCCTTATGCTGTATGGCCGGCCCAGAACTGGCCAGACTCTGGAAGAGGCAGAAGAGCTACTACTGGGACAAGTGGAAAAGCTCAAAAAAGGCGAATTTGAAGATTGGTTGATAGAGGCAGTTATTAATGACTTGCAACTGGAACGACTCTCTATCGCTGAAAACAACCAAAGTAGAGTAGGCATATTGACGTCTACCTATATTCTCGGAATTTCCTGGCAGGAATACCTGCAACGGGCAGAACGACTCAAATCAATTACAAAACAAGATGTCGTAGGTTACGCCAATAAATTTCTCAGTAATAACTACGTTTCTATTTACAAGCGTCAGGAGAAGGATGATTCGGTAGTCAAAGTAGAGAAGCCAGAAATTACCACGGTTCCTCTGGATCGCAATCAAAATTCTGATTTTGCTAAGTCTTTCCTGCTAAAACCGAGTTCGGCACTTCAGCCAGAATTTGTAAACTACCAAGAAGCCATAGAGAGCATTGATTTGAAGGAGGGTATAGATCTAAATTATGTGGAAAATCCGCACAATAATACTTTTCGGCTGGAGTATATTTTTGAAATGGGCAAATTCCATGATAAGCGTCTTCCGCTGATAATGAATTATTTGCCTTACCTAGGGACTTCCAAATACACGCCAACACAGATACAACAGGAGCTTTACCGACTGGGCTTATCCCTTGACGTATACGCTGGCAAGTACAGGTCATATGTGATGTTATCGGGGTTAGGGAAGTCACTCGAAAAGGGTGTCCAATTGCTAGAGCACGTTTTTGAAGCGGCCGAACCTAACCAAACAACTCTTGATAATGTTGTTGATGATATTTTAGCGAAGAGAGAAAATGCCAAAAAAGATAAAGATTATTTATCCCGGCAAGCTTTATTCAATTATGGCTTGTACGGCGAGCAATCACCGATTAGTTACAGGCTGAAATCTGAAGAGATGAAAAATATCTCAGCGGCTGACCTGGTGAAAGAGATCAAGCAGCTTTTCCAATTTCCACATTCTATTTATTATTATGGCCAAACCAATCAACAGGATCTGGTAAAGCTTCTGAATAGTAATCATCGTGTACTCACGCCACAGTTATCAGTTCCGGCACCTAAGATACTAAAGGCAGCTGACAGTGAAGAGAATCAAGTGTTTGTATTGGATTTCCCTATTGTTCAAACGGATATCCTTATGGTCTCTAAAGGGACAGCTGCATTCAGTATGGAAGAGTATTTGTTTGGAGAAATTTATAATGAATACTTTGGCTACGGTTTGTCGTCTGTAGTCTTTCAGGAAATTCGCGAATCAAGAGCACTGGCCTATTCTACATATGCTTTTTACGGAAGTCCCGCCAGGCAGGATCATGCGCACTATCTGCGGGCTTATGTAGGGACGCAACCCGATAAAATGGCCATCGCCATAGATGCTATGCGGGATATTGTTCAGAATATGCCGGTTGCAGAAGACCAAATAGAGCAGGCCAGGCAATCTATTCTTAAAAAGATTGAAAGTGAACGTATTACGCCTGCCAGACGATTTTGGGAACACCTCAAATGGAGCGATCGCGGGGTGGAAGAGGATGCCAGAAAATTGCTTTATGATTTTGCACAGCGTGTGACTGCCCAGGATTTGATTGATTTTCAGGCCCAAAAAGTGAAAGACCGTAAGTTCAATTTTATGATAATGGGAAATAAAGAGCATATCGATACGGACTATTTAAAAAAGATAGGACCAGTAAAAGAGATAGGGATTAAAGATATTTTTGGAGAAGTATAATACTACATGTACCAGTTATCCTCATCTTACGCTCTGGAGAATAGCCCTTTGCAAACACTGCATGACCCATTGTTTGCTGAAAAGCAGGTTACTGTAAAAGTAAAGAGAGATGACTTGCTGGTGCTAGATGAAGAAATGGCACTTTGTGGTAATAAATGGAGAAAATTAAAGTACAATATTCACTTTTTTTATAGGGAAAAATACCGTCAGATTGTGACCTTTGGCGGTGCTTTTTCCAATCATATAGCGGCTACAGCCAGCGCTGGTAAACTTTTGGGTATTCCAACACACGCCATTATCCGGGGAGAATTGATCTGGCCCCTCAATCCTACGTTGGAGTTTGCTGAGACCTGTGGTATGCTTTTTTGGCCGGTATCCAGGCGGGCCTACAAGAATAAATCCGAGGCCGGGTTTGTAGAATCTATTATTCCTGATATTTATGGTCATTACATTATTCCTGAGGGAGGTACTAATGCCCTTGCTTTGCAAGGAGCTAAAGAATTACCAACAGAAATCAGCCAGCAAAACGAATGCCAGCCTCCCGATTATATGCTAACTTGCTGTGGTACCGGTGGTACGCTTGCCGGGATAATTCAGGGGAAAGCACCATCGACTTCCGCTATCGGAATAGCCGTCTTGAAAGGAGGATTTCTGGAAGCAGATATCCGTAACTTACTGGATTGTTCTGGTGCCCAGAAGGTGGACAAGTGGCTGATCAATAATGACTATCACTTTGGGGGATATGCAAAGTTCAATTCTAGCCTCATTCAATTCATGAATGATTTCAAAATTAAACACCAATTTGCGCTAGATCCAATTTATACCGGGAAGCTTTTCTATGGCGCTTTTGACTTGATCAGTAAAGGTTTTTTCCCTAAAAAATCTACTATAGTCATTATTCATTCCGGAGGGCTACAGGGCATTGCTGGGTTCAATCAGAGGTTTGGCCAATTACTCTTGTAAGGCCCAAAGGTATTACTTATAAAAAATGTGAGCCTTGCCAAACTACTGCTATTACTGCAAAACTGACAGGACTCACATTTTGGTTTTTCATCTTATCCTAACACAAGTCTATTAGACTTGTGTCGGAGGGGTAAGATAGAGATGAAATCTATTAAAGCTTAATGCGACCAAAGCGTTGCCCATCGTCGTATCGAACGGCAAAAGCAGTCGCAAAGCCATTATTTCTGGCATTTTGTAAGGCTTCTCTGGCCTCTTCTTCAGTGAAGAAGCGCGCCAGTAGTACTCTGGTCAGGTCCTTTTGTATGATGTATTCCGTTTCTATATCTCCAAAAATTTTGACATTATCATAAATGGAGCTATTGGGATCATAGCTTCTCAGTGAGATCAGCTGAACCTTGTAATAAGTTCCGGTAAATCTTGGCGCACTAGTCCGGTATTCTAACCGGTCGGCAGGTGACATTCCCCTAGCTGTGTATTCCAGCGTACCCTCAGGCGCAGGCATAGGCTCATTGCCGGGAGTATTGATTTCGGGATCGCCGGTCATTTCACCGGGATCATTAACAGAAGTACCCGGATCAGGATTAATATCAAATGGGTCTTCTTCTTCCGTAGCGGGAGGCTCAGGGAGCTCAGGGAAAAGGTAGACTGGCTTGCCATAGGTACTAATGTTCGGATCAAAAGTGGTGAACGTATACGAAGAAGGTTGGTAATTAGGAGCCGAAACTTCCACCCTGAAACTGGTATTAGGAATAATATCAAATTCATAGTCGGCCTGCTGAAAAGAGCGACTATACAAAGGAGTCTCTACACCGTCTTCACTAACTTGATAAACAGATACTTCTATATTCTCCACGGGGCCATTGGTAGAGGCATCAAAAACCTGACCATTCAAAATAAGCTGCTTTTGGGTAACGCCCTCTGTGATCCTGAAAATATCGTCGTGAGTAGTGCTTAATTTTTCAGTGGTGAATGATCTGTTAGAAGCCAGATAAGCATAGCCATTGTTGGGGTCTTTGGAATAGTAATAGTCATCTGCACTAGAATTATAAGGCAGCCCCATATTTTCCGGTTTTCCCCAGCTATTACCATAACCTCTTGATTTTAGGATATCCAGCCCTCCAATCGATAAATGACCATTGGAAGCAAAGTATAAGGCTTTTTCTTCACTATCAAAAAAGGGCGTCATTTCATCACCAATCGTATTAACAACTGCTCCCAGGTTAATGGGGTCTTTGAAAACATTATCTGTACCAGTCAGGCTCCTGGTCGTAAACCAAATGTCGAGTCCGCCCTGACCACCCGCGCGGTTAGAAGAGAAATATAAGGTTTCTGTGGTACCATCCTGCACAATGTAAGGGTGGGTAGAAGTAACATTAGCAGCATTGATATTTTCTGGTAACCTTTCGGGTTGGCCCCAGGTATCACCAATTTTTCTGATGATAAAAATCTCGCAGCGAGAGTTGAGATTACTGAATTCTCTTTTGGATGTATTACAAATTGTAAAATAAAACCTCAATCCATCCTGGCTTATTGTACCGTGGCAATAGTCCTGGTCCTGAATTAAAGGGAAATTTTCGGGTATCGTTCCTTTGCTGTATTGATCACCACTGGCTTGTGAACGATACAAGCGGGCCCTATCACCGATTGTAGAGGAGAAATACAGCGTATTATTGGCAAATACTAGGGGAGCAAATTCATTATCATCAGAATTTACATTCGGTCCTAAATGAAGGACTGGCATATCTTCCTGGTAATTCGCCTTTAACTCCAGCGCAAGGTCACATCCGGCAATCTCATTTTTTACAATTTCCTCCAAAATACTTTTCCCTTTTCCAGTATAAACTTTTCTGAACTGGTCAAAGGCAGCCTTTGCTTTTTCATACCGCCTGTCGCGTTTTAAACTTCTGGCGTACTTCAAACCCACCAGCGGAAAGTCTTTATTTTCATCTTTGACTTGTTCGTAAGCTGAAACAGCCTTGCGATAATCTCTATAGTTGTAATAAGCTTCTCCGGCTTTGAAGGTCAATTCCTTCTTTTTGGATTTTTTGCGGTAAGCTGCTTCGAAGTTTTTGGCAGCCTCTTCATAGTTGCCCTCTTCAAATTGTTGCTCAGCGAGTTTGTTTAGCTTCCTCCAGCTTTGGGCCGAAAGGGGAGTAAGCATGGCGAGACAAAGAACAAGTAGCATTAATTTTTGTACCATCTTGAAATCTTTCATTGGTTGTATATTTGTTGTGGTTACAACTAAGGAATTGATAAATGAATAGAAAATGGATCATTAAAACTATTCAGGTTCACCAAAATCTTAAGTATATTATTTTGAGTATCAGTTATATAAAATATTTAAGTAAAATACACTTCTTTTTATAGAAAAAAAAGCATGTTCACTCTGGATCATTCATACTGTACCTTCTACGCAAAGCTTTTCAATAACTCTGGGATAATGCTCGTGTTCCAGTTGCTGTACCTTCCTGGCTATATCTTCCGGCTCGTCTTGCTCTGAAATGTCACATTGTTCCTGAAATAGTATTTCACCATCATCATACACCTCATTAACGAAATGTATAGTGATCCCCGTTGCTCGCTTTCCTGCCGCCTTTACCGCTTTGTGAACATTCATCCCGTACATTCCTTTACCCCCAAATTCGGGTAAAAGAGAGGGATGTATATTGATGATTTTTTCGGGAAACGCCTGGATTAAATATCTGGGAATCAGCCACAAAAAACCTGCCAAAACAATAAAATCCACGCCATAAGACTTGAGCTGTTCCAGCAGAATATCTGAATGAAAAAAATCCTGGCGTTTGAGAATTATGTGATCGATCTTATTTTGGCGGGCATGCTCCAGCACACCGGCGTTAGACTTGTTGGAAATAATCAGGACTACACGTGCAATTTCAGGCTTATCTTGGAAATAGTCAATAATTCTTGCTGCATTAGACCCCCTGCCGGAAGCAAAAATAGCGATGTTTTTGGTCATTCCTATTGGATTATTGATCAATACTTACCTCACCGCCCGATATTTGGAAGCATTGGTGGCATCTATCTTTGTCATTATGTTGATGAATTTATCCTGCTCCGATCGCGTCCCTCGCTTGTATATCTCAAGCGTCTCGTTTGACTTGGCATTCGAAAACATTTGTACGATCATCGAGTTCGGGTAGGCCTGATTGACTTTTCGAATCTCTTCTAATGCGTCTATCATGATGGCCCTGCCAACATCCACATCTTCGGCCATAATATCCATGGCAAGCCTGTGGTACTGATAGAATGCTTTTCTCATGGGACGAACCCTCGGAGATAATAAGTTTTCTACGATCCAAAACCGGTTTCTGTCTCCATCCAGAGCGCGCCATCCAAGGTTACCCGCGGCAATATTTTGAGGAATATTATTGACAATTTCCTGAGCAGTCTGTAAATAAGGTTCTCCGCCGTAAAGCTCAAAAGAATCGGCATCCAGCCCCAGAATAAGATATACATAAAAAGACAATACCGCTGATAGGTTATCATTAAAACCATTGATAGAAAACTGTAAAGGCTGAAACTGCTCATAAGTAAAAGTGACATCCCTATCTACATGATTGAGTAAAGAAGTCTCGTAATCACTGCCATAAACCGGGCGGGAGGCTTGTATGGCCAGATCGGCTTTAAAACGAGTGGGACTTCTTTCTTCCTGAATGGTGAGAATGAAGTTGCAGTTAATCCGCTCTTCTGTTTCGTAAAATTCACTGGTCCACTTTTGGTTATTCAGAAATTCGACCATCGCTTGCTCAAGCGTTTCGAATACTTGAGGATCAACGGTTTGTAGCTTTTGTATATTAATCTTTACATTGGAGTTAAGCTCTTGTGTAATTGCTACAGAGCTGAGCGTCAAAAAAGCGATCGTGCATATAAAATATTTCATTGCTGATGTATTTGGTTGTTCATAAATCAATAACGTATTAATGCTTCAACAATTATGAACGGAGCTTAATTACCTGATGAATGATATCCAGCGCCACATCGTTTTTAGATTTCAACGCAAAAGAGCGGATGGTCTTATCTTTTAAAATGAACGTGACTTTGTTGGTATCATGCTGAAAAGCTGCTCCCTGATCTTTGAGGGAATTCAAGACGATAAAATCAAAATTCTTCTTTTCGAGTTTGTGCAGCGCATTTTGTTCTTCTTTTTCGCTTTCCAGGGCAAAACCTACAATCACCTGATCATCGGTTTTGTGCTGGCCCAGATGAGCTGCAATATCTGGATTTCTGACCAGCTGAATATTTAATTCACCCTCCTTTTTTTTGATCTTTTCCGGCGAGAAGACGGCCGGTCGATAATCTGCTACAGCTGCAGCCAAAACAGCGACCTGAATTTTGGGGAACAGCATCTTAGCCTGCTCAAACATCTGCTCTGCAGAGGTAACTGTATAAAGCTGTACCTTATCGTGGGTTGGTCTAAAGTGGGTAGGCCCCAAAATTAGATGTACCTCCGCTCCTTGGCGGGCCGCAGCATCTGCTATGGCTATACCCATTTTGCCGGATGATCGATTGCCCAGAAACCTAACCGGGTCCAGAGCCTCATGTGTAGGCCCGGCCGTGATCAGCCATTGTTGCCCTGCCAACTGGCCCTGGCCAAAATGGCTAGCTAGCGTATCCATTATTTGCTCAGGCTCGGCCATACGACCTTTGCCGGAAAGACCGCTGGCCAACTCGCCTTCGCCAACCGGAATGAGATAGTTACCGTAAGTTCGTAGCTTTTGTACATTCTGTTGCGTAGCGGGATGGGTCCACATATCCAAATCCATTGCCGGTGCAAAAAATACCGGGCACTTAGCTGATAAATACGTCGCTACTACCATATTATCACAAAGTCCGCTGGCTAGCTTAGCCAAAGTAGTGGCAGTGGCCGGAGCGATAACCATAGCATCAGCCCATAGCCCCAGGTCAACGTGATTATTCCAGCTTCCTTCACTGCTTACAGTGGACCATACTTCATTTTTGGATAAGGTGGAAAGGGTCAGGGGCGTGATAAAATCAGAGGCTGCCGCCGTCATCACTACTTTTACTTCTGCACCGGCCTTTATGAGCAAGCGCACCAGAAAAGCAGCCTTATAGGCGGCAATACTACCGGTTATACCAAGAAGAATCTTTGTATTGCGGAGGGCATCCTGCATCATTTTTAATGATACTTTGATGTGAATACTCTAAAAATGACAGTACCTGTACCTGTCCGAAATAGCGTTCTGCCTATCAATAGATCGATAAAAAGAAAGTTATTTGGATTATCGCCAAAGGTGATTGTCCGTTACTAATCGTCAAAATTGCCAGCATCGAGCATGCGCTGCCCGTCTTTATTTCTCACTTCATAGTGCACCTCTCCTTCAATATACTCACTCAGTGCAATAATAGCGGGATTAGGAAGGCGCTCATAAAACTTGGAGATTTCTATCTGCTCTTTATTCTCATTTACTTCCTCTATAGTTTCCGAAGAAACCGCAAATTCATCCAGCTTCTGGTGCAGTTCGCGCTTGAGCTCTCCGGCAAGTTGCTTGGCACGCTTGGTGGCTACTACCAGTGAGAGGTAAATGTTTTTAGTATTTTTGGCCATGTCATTAATGTCTCTGGCACTTACATTGGGATCAAGTCCCTGAACTTTGGTTTTAATATCTGACATCTTCTAATCTTTTATTTGCTTTTCAGATGATTCCTTAATGTTACGAATCTCCTTAAAATACTTACTATTTTTGTAGCGCGTCATGAATTCGGCAGCCATTTCCTGAGCTTCCTCATACCTTTGTTCTTGCTTATCCACTACGCTATTCTCGGCCAGAAGGTAGGCCGAACGAGCCATTAAAAACCTTATGTCTTCGGCATCTTCCGTTTCGGGAAAATCCTTTAGCAGGTTATCAGCCACCCACATGGAAGATTGGTACTTGCGTAGGTCAAAATACAATTTGGCCTCCTCAAAAGCTTTCTTTTCCAATTTGGATCTCAACTCTTCAATGAGTCGGTTACATTCCTCTACCCGCTCGCTATTGGGATAGGTATTGGCAAATAACTGAAAACCGTCAATAGCCTTTTGTGTATACGTTTGATCTAGGCGATATGTTGGCGAGAGTCGATAATTGGAATAAGCTTCCATGAAATCTGCTTCCTGCCTAAATCTGCTTGTGCTGTAGGTCTCTGAAAAGTTTCTGAATTGGTAGGACGCCAGAATGTACTGGCTGGTGTAGTAAAACGTATAGGCATACTTAAAATAAATCTCTTCAGATTCCCTTCTACCCCTGAAATTACTCAAAGACAGCTCCAGCAGAGTTTGGGCTCTCATGTAGTCTTCTTCTTCAAAGTACTGATAAGCAGACTTAAGGATGAGTTCCGCATTGTTGCTGGTACGAATTTTCTCAAACTTGCTGCTACAGGAGAAAACACTTAGCAGTATAGCAAAGCCGCAAAAACGGTAAAATCTATTCGTTTTATTCATAAGATTGCAAAATTACTCTAAATTTAAGATTATATCAAGTCCTTATCTTTTCTCCAAAGAGTAAAATCAGAGCTTAAAAGTTGTATAATGAAACGGTTGGACGAATTTAGAATTTTTTATAACAAAACTATTCATCCTGAATTACTACGGATGGAAAGAAGCCGTAATCGGTTATTACGCCTTTTAGCCTTTTCTGCTTTCCTCTTACTATGCATTATTGGCTTGCAAGTTTATCTGGGCATCTTTGCTTTGACTATTTTCCTCTGTATCCCTATCGTCATTCTGATGGGATATCTGGGAGCTAGAATCCGAAGGTTCGTGACTACTTTCAAGCCTACCATCATAAACTTAATACTGAGCTTCATTGATGATGGCCTCAATGTAGGAACTCTCAGCTATCAGCCCAAAGCCTCTATCCCGAAAGAAACATTTGATGAAAGTGGCCTTTTTGTAGATATTACCTCATTTTACAGAGGAGAAGATCACATATCGGGTAGGGTAGGGGAAATGGATTTTGAAATGAGTGAACTGGATATCCGGGAAGTTTCTCCGGTATCTAATCGCCTGGTTACCATATTTAAAGGCATATTCCTGCGTGCTATTTTCAATGAAGAAACAGAAGGCGAAATAAAAGTATGGCCTAGAGAAAAGATGCAGTACTACTCCAAACCTATAAAAGCATTTACCTGGGATGGCGCCATAAATGTCGATTATGAAATTATGAATGATGAATTTAGGGATGCCTTTGTAACTTTCGGTCGGGAAGATACCAAAATAGTAAGCATCCTTACTGATCCCATGCAGCAAGCTATTGTAGATTATGCCTTCGAAACCGGCAAAGAATTGTTTATGGCTTTTAAAGACCAGGAAATATACATTGCCATAACGGAGCCTCGAGATTTGCTGGAACCCTACATATTTAGTTCCAACCTGAGCTTTGAATTAGTCAGAGGATTTTTTGAAGATGTCAAATTACTGCTGGAAATTGTCGAAGAATTTGACCGAAATCGTTGAAGTTATAAACTACAAATATATATTTTGCGTTTTCTTAGAGTCCAATCAATAAGTTGCTCAGCCATATACACCTGGAATTCACTTTTTTGAATACAGGCCTATCAATTTTTGAGATTAAATTTTTTGGAAAAATAATTATGATGAGACAGATAATCAGTTTATTACTAATTGCGGTAGTATTTTCTATCCCGACTTTTGCTCAAAAGAGTTATTCCCCCAAGCCCAAAGACCGTTCTTTACTTTGGGAAATTTCGGGCAACGGATTGCCGCAGTCATCTTATTTGTATGGCACAATACACATGATCGGTGCTGATGATTTCTTTCTGACAGAAAAGACAAAAGAAAGCTTTCGCAAAGCCGGTCGCCTGGCCCTGGAGATCAATATGGAGGATATGACAGATATGTCAAAGCTGATGCCATTGCTTTCCAGCGGGGGTATTTTTATGAAAAATGATACCACTCTCAAAGATCTGCTTTCAGAAAAAGATTATAAAACCGTTTATACTCACTTTGAGAATATGGGGATGCCCATGAGCTTTATGGAAAAAATAAAGCCGATGTTTCTCTCTGCTATGGGCAACGAAGAAATGCTCAGCATGAATGGTAGTGGTAACATTAAGTCCTACGAGATGGAATTTGTCGAAATGGCTAAAGCTCAGGAGAAGGAGTTAGACGGCCTTGAGACAGCAGAATATCAGCTTAGTGTTTTTGATAGTATTCCCTATCAGGTGCAGGCCAAAATGTTGATGCAAAGTATTACAGCTGAAGATGGCAAAACAGAAGGAGAAGAACAGTTTAATGAACTGGTAGAATTGTACAAAAAAAGAGATTTGTACGGTCTGCAGGAGATGTTGAATAAAGCAGACTCTGGTATTGAAGGTTATGAAAATGTGTTGCTAATCAACAGAAATAAAAACTGGATTCCGGTAATGGAAGAATTGATGTCCAGAGAAGTAGTGTTTTTTGCCGTAGGTGCAGGTCACTTACCCGGAGAAGAAGGCGTTATTGCACTACTCAGAAAGAAAGGATATAAGGTTGAACCTATCAAAGAAAAGCTATAAGCTGTATTACAGCGCTTTAGAGCTATAAGTTTACTTTCACCTTCTCAAATCATTTGTTTGTTGAGAAGGTGATGTCTCCCCATCCGGTAAGTATTGCTCCGGAAGCAAGTATTACAGAGGCAGCACAACTATTCAGGCAGTACAAAATACAGTCTTTACCGGTGGTAGAAGGAGAAAAAATAGTAGGTATAATGTAACTATTCAGCAAAGCTGAAAATTTAGGAAAATAATATTTATTTTGGGGGAT
>CAZVOD010000044.1:0-36578 GCA_964628385.1 uncultured Saprospiraceae bacterium | reverse complement strand
TTACTTTAGCCCGTTCTTCGCCGCTTAATCCTACTGGCCGACCAGGACGTGGTTTATCGTAAAGCATCGATAAACCCTCTGCTTTGTAGCCTTTAGCCCATTTGCTTAAGCTAATGTGGCTAATCCCAAGGTGACTACTAACATCTTGATAGGTCATGCCTTTATCTAAAAGCTCTAATGCTAATGCACGTTTTTGGACACGTACCTTTAGGCTACCTTTAGATAAAAGTCTCTCTAGCTGAACTCGGTCTTCTGATGTCAATGAAACATGTTGCTTTTTCATATACCCTCTTTTGGGCATAATAACGTATTAAAGTTTATTTTTGTTACAGAGTAGTAATTTCTATAAAATAAGTATAATAAGCTATTAGCCGGTACTAGTCTTATTTTGATAGCGGCCAGATAAGTCTAAAGATATAATTATGCGAAAACTATTCTACATCGCTCTCAGGTGATGAGGTATGCCAGAGAATAAGGAAAAGGCACCTGCCATCAGAACTTCCTGTGATAATGGTGACGCCAAAAAATCAGGTGAATGACCTGGTGCAAAGTTTGAGGATGGGCGCCAATGATTACCTGGTAAAACCCCGGAGTAGAACTTCCGGTTTGTGATGAGCTACAACCAAAGAATAGATCCTATTATCACCCGCAATAACGGATTTATCAATCAATATCTCGGAGATGGTAATATGGCTATTTTTTCCCAAAAGCTAGATGATGCCCTGCACGCCGCCATCGAAACTCAGCGATATCTGATCGATTACAACAAAGAAAGGGCTAAAAAGGGCTGCCCTGAAATTCACCTGGGCATAGGTTTTCATACCGGAAAATTAATCATGGGCATTATCGGTGATTTGAAGCGCATGGATGCTACAACCATAGCCGACTCTGTTAATACTGCCTCCAGGATAGAAAACCTGAATAAGTACTACGGAACGCGTATTTTATTTAGTGAAAATAGTCTGGACAAACTGGAAAACCCATCGAAATTCAACTACCGATACCTTGGAAAAGTAGTCATGAAAGGTAAACAGGTCCCTATCGGTATCTATGAGTGTTTTGACGGTGATCCTGAAGAGATCAGAAGCCTCAAGTCCAAAACGCTGACTCGATTTGAACAGGCATTAATGTATTATTTTGAAAAAAACTTTATCAAAGCGGTAGAACTGCTTAAGGAAATTGTAGATGCCAATCCGCAGGATGTGACAGCCCGTTTGTTCCTGGATAAAGCTATGAATAACAAATCTGTAGGGGTGCTGGAAGATTGGTCCGGCGTACAGATCATGCAGGAAAAATAGGGTTTTACTGTTCTAGATATTCCAGCTGTTGTTCCAGCTCTTTGATCAAAGTGCTGCATTTTTTTCGAGAAAATAGTTTGGCAAATCGATAACCAAATAAGGCCATCACTATCAGGAGAGTTATCAGAATGCCAAGGGCAAATGGTTCTGTGAAAAGCCTGGCTAAAGAGTTGCCACTAATAATAAATCCCATAAAAAAGCCCGCCATTGAATGCGTAATAATTGCTCTATCTGACTTTTTGACTTTGCTTTTATATCAGACAACAACACATCAGAACGGTAGTCAAACTCTGATTCTTCCCAATTTTATTTAGACCAGATATCCTTCAATTCCATTTTCTTGTAGTTTTTTTCTGATGCGAAATAATTTAGTGCGCACATTTTCAGCACTAATACCTAGTATTTCCGCTATTTCCGTTTGCTTATATCCTTCTATCAATAAAATAATCAGCGTCCGGTCAATAGGGTTGAGCTGCTTGAGGATCAATTCCAGCAGCTCTTTACCCTTGCCTTTGGGATGCTTCGGTAAATCCAGATCTGGCTCCAGTTGCTTTGGCTTTTCTTCTCTTCCTTATGGCCTGTTCGATCAGAGCAATATGTGGTGGAAAAATAACCGCCCAGTAAAGAATAAAATCTACCTCTTTATCCAAAAATAAGTTAAGGGCAATCAGGGCGCCAATGGCAATTACTGGTATTAAAGAAAGAATGAGAATATCCTTGCTAGCCCGATCTCTGATACTTTCCAGCTTTTGAGAAGTCAACTCATGGTATTTTGAAAGTGGCGTTTTTTGACAGGCAAAAACACTACGAATCTTTTTAAGTATAATATTCATCGTCAATCTTTTTGTTGGGTTAGTCTTTAGAAAAATAGAATTGTTACAGGCAGCTTTGATTTTTTTCCATTTTTCTGATCTATTCCCAGAAAAATTAGGAAATGGGACTTCCAATACCGTTCATTTTTCACCATTTACCCCACAAACTCTGCGGTTTAACGAATTCCGTCATATGAGGCTATGAATTGGATTAATTTTACACAACAATCATCACATAAAGTTAATACAATCAACTACTGCCATGTCAATACAAAAACTGCTACTTTTCGCCTTCATTTTTCTTCTTGCCTTTTCCTGTACACCAGAACTAGAAAAAATGGACATTGAGCCAATTCAGGAGCAAGACCATAATCCTGTAGATTTAGAGGTGCCGGATGGATTTGATTTCTCTTACAATCGCGCCGTTGATTTACTTATTCTTACAGTGGATACCACTGGTCGCATACAGGGCAATAGTCCGGTATGGGTGTATTCTGACTTACTTTCTAAGGGCGGCCAATTGCTTGCCAAGGGCATTTCTAATGCTTCTGGTGAGCTGCGGGTGAATTTTCAGGTACCTAACGAACAACGGCTGGTCAAAGCTTTTACGGCTAATCGCAACCTGCCGCTGACACAAAATATAGATGTGATGGAGAAACGCAGGCTATATACCTGGTGCTCTGCTACTCCCCGTGATCCGGCAAAAGAATTTCAGGATTTACTGGAAAATTTGTTGAAAGAGAAAAACGAAGAAAATGCTACCTGTGAGTCGGTTCTGTATCATCAACAGGGGAAATTCCTAAGAAAGCTGAATCCTGTTGATGGCTCTTTTTCGACTATTGGCGCGGCTTCTAAAGCCTACCATGGGATTGCCTACAATTCACTTGATAATAAAATTTATGGTATCTATCAATCTTTTGATGCTCATCATTTATGGCTTATTGACAAACAAACTGGAAAAGAAGAGGATTTAGGTAAGATTCCGGCACCGCTGGGGAGCCACAATAACTACCCGATGGATGTAGACGATAGCGGTAACCTGAATATGGTGAGGCACATCAACGGTAAATGGCATCAGGTAGCTATTGATCTGGATCGTTTTGAGAGTGACCCTGTTGGAAGTACACAACTTAACGTTCTGAACGATAACCTCAATGACCCCCAGGATATGGTCTACCATCCATCATTCAGGCGTTTTTATACTATGGAAAAGGATGGAATGCTGGTGGCAATGAATATGGAAAAAAAGACAATAAAGCGCCTGGAAAATTTAGGTAACGTAGCGGGAACAGGTGATTTTGGCTCTATCTGGACAGATGAAACTGGCCAATTAATTTTTCATAATAATCAAAATGGTAAAGTATTCAATGCGCTATTGGCCGGGCCGGAAGAGGTATCGACCACTAATTTATTAATCAACGGTCAGTCCACCGGTTTGTCTAATGCTGCTTCTTGCCCCCATGCCGCAACGCCATTTGCCATCATAGCCGATAAAGATCAGGATGGTATTCCTGATTTACTGGATGATGCCCCCGAAGATGCCGGGGTTGGGGTTGTTAATGAAAGTTTTCTTCCTTCCAAAAATATTTATGGTTCTTACGCCTTTGAAGACCGCTGGCCGTATTTGGGTGATTATGATTTCAATGATCTGGTTGCTGATTATAATTACACCTTTGAATTGAATGAGGAAGGCCTGGTCAAAACGGTGAGTTGTAGTTTTATAATCAGAGCTTTGGGGGCCACCTATCGCAATGGTTTTGGAGTCGCTTTTGACAATATCCCTGCTCAGCTTGTCACCGCCACAACCGGTAATCGAAAAATTCCTCTGGGTACATCCTCTGAGGGGGTAGAGCAGGGGCAGAGCAGCGCTGTTTTTATACTTTTTGACGATATTCATGAACTTCTGGAGGCGCCCGCCGGTACAATGATTAATACGGTTGTTGGTGGAACGACAAGACCGGCCAGGGAGGTATATATATCTTTTAAGCTGAATACACCGCTTGATTTTAGTGTGGTCAACCAAATCAATCCCTTTATTTTTACCAATAACGAAAGGGGTAATGAAATACACTTATTAAATCATCCACCTACTGATTTGGCTATACTGTCGAGGTTGGGTACCGAACAGGATCGATCTAATCCTTCGGAAGGCCAATATTACCAAAACCACAATGGTTTTCCATGGGCTATTGAATTTCCGGGCAGTTTTGACTATCCAAAAGAAAGCGTCAATATCCTGACCGCCTTCCCGAGGTTTGAAAGTTGGGTATATTCTTCCGGCACGACGGATACAGATTGGTATTTTCGGGAGAATTACGTACTGCAACTGATATATTAGGGCTAAAAGTCTTCACAAAAACATTGCTGGCTTTTTAAAAAAGCTGTTTACAGCAAATATCTAAGTAGCTGCTTAAATTGCTCAAGAATTATACAAAAGCCATTATGAGCATAATCAACATACTTGTCTATTCTTATTATTTGTATTTGGCTATTGGCTTGATCTTTGGAATTTGGTTCGCTTTTGCAGGAGCTCAAAAACTAGATCAGGGCATGAAAAATGCCGGATGGGCAATGCGCCTGCTACTTATCCCCGGGGCCCTGGCCTTGTGGCCCGTTTTAATAAAAAAGCTTTTCAATTCTACAAGCCCCAAAATATAACCCTGTTGTGATCCACTCACTGAGAAAACGCCACCGGCTTATCTAGTTGATTTTACTAATTCTATTACCCACTTGATTTGTATTGGCTATCTGGGTAATCCCCAACAAGCCCAACCAGCCCGAATTATTTCAGGAACCGATAGAAAATACCAGTCATCCTTTTAAAAAGCAATAACTATGAGTGCCCATTATTCACCAATTTTGTGGAACCGCCAAAAAAAGATTTACGACCGGGTGATGCTAGGGTTGATCCTGGCATTTCTACTGGTTTTTATCAGCGCTCAAATGCTGTTTTTCCCAAATATATCGATAGAAACACTGATTATCAGGGCTACTGGCCTATTGGCTTTTTTCATGCTACACCTGATTTTATCCATAGGGCCACTGACAAGACTAAATAAGCGTTTTTTGCCCCTGTTGTACAATCGAAGGCATTTGGGAGTAACCATGCTTTTGATTGCACTTATTCACGGTATTTTTAATATCATTCAGTTTCATACTCTGGGGGATACAGATCCTATTTCTTCTTTATTTATCGCTAACCTTCAGTATGGCTCGCTGGTCAACTTCCCGTTCCAGACCCTTGGCTTTTTTGCTTTGATCATACTTTTCATTATGGCGGCTACCAGCCATGATTTTTGGTTGAAAAACCTGAGTTCGAAACTATGGAAAAGCCTTCATATGATGGTCTATTTGGCCTATGCCTTGTTGGTCATGCACGTTATGCTGGGCGTCATACAGCTGGAACAATCCCCCATTTTGATAAGCGCAGTAGGGCTGGGCATAGTGACCATTGTCGGATTACATACCACCGCTGCGATAACAGAAAAAAGACGGGAACATCATCCGGTACAAGACGATGTAAGCGGGTTCGTAAGGGTTTGCCGTGTGGAGGAAATCCCTGACAACCGGGCCAGGATGGTAATTGCCGGAGGAGAAAACATAGCCATTTTTAAGTATGATGGAAAAATTTTGGCTGTCAATAATGTTTGTCGGCATCAAAATGGGCCACTGGGAGAGGGAAAAATAGTGGATGGCTGTATAACCTGCCCCTGGCATGGGTATCAATATTTGCCTCATAATGGTCAGGCACCGGCGCCTTTTACCGAAAAGCTGGAAACCTACGATGCCAAAGTGGTAGATGGGGTGGTTTATGTAGATCCCTAACCTTATCCTGAGGGTACAGAAAGGCCGGAGACCAAAGTTGATTAGAAAAGTCGGGAATACGCCCGCTAAGTAATCAAGAAATAATACGGTTTCGAGAATGAAGGTAGGGCATTTAACACCAGGTAAGGCAAAAAACAGGGCAACGGCGAGGCTTTTTAACGCAGCCCAGGGAGACATGAGCAACTTCAAATCGAAGAGTTATTATTTCTTCATTACTAAATTTAAAAGTTTTGTAATGAATACTAAAGATCAATTTTATATAGGCTGGCAGGAAAAAATTCCTGTGGCTTACGCCAAATATGTGAAAACATTTGTCTGGGTAGCTGCCCTGCTTTTTATTGCCGGAGTATTCATCGTGGTATTTGCCCAGAAGGGATTCAGAGACTCCGTATTCGAATTAGGAAAGCTGAGCCAGGTAGAAGGGGTTTTGGTGAAGCAACCCGTACCAATGCTGAAAGTACAAAATGGAAGCAAGATGGAAAGTGTACTGTTAATTGGTTTTGGGAAATTTGGTGCCGAAAAGGATATCGCCGCCATAGAAGCCCAACAAGGCGACCTGACCAACCAACAGCTTACCCTTGAAGGAACGCTGATTTACCACAAGGGCAAAACAATACTGGAATTAACCAAAGGCCCTACGACTGGTTATTGCTCTACACGAATCCGGAAGAGGATATTCTTACTCTTAAACCACACTGGATGCTGGCCGACATACCCATGTGTCAGTAACAAACTTGTTTCGCAGGTATTAAAATGGGCTAAAATTGAATCGTTTTTTTACCACTATTCTACTCCTTCGAAACGAGTCAGTTTAACGATCAAAATGTATTGCTCAATAGTCAGTTTTTCAAAACAACTACCATGTTAAAAAAGACATTGATAGGGGCAGCGACTGCCGTATTCGAAGATGGATATTACTATCTAAATGAACTAATCCGGGAAGAGTACACACAGTCATTGGCTATTTATTTGGGGGCCAGTGTTGGTCAGCATACCCGACATTGGATAGAATTTTTTTACTGCTTGTTTGATCATACCCAAAAAGGCCGGCAGGTGGCTTATGATCGACGGCAGCGTAACTTACTGTGGCAATCAGAACCCGAAGCTGCCATGCAGGTGATTGAGCAGATGAAGGCAGCGCTGGAGGCGTTCACATCCGATGAGAGTCTGTATTTGCTGGCTGAAGTTTCGGATGGTGAAGTATTAACTTTGCCAACTACTTTTTCCAGAGAATTGTGGGTTGTCACAGAGCATGCTATCCATCATATGGCCATCATTAAAATTGGTTTAGTTGCAGCATTTCCACATATTCAGCTTCCCACTCATTTTGGGATAGCTTCTTCAACAATCAATAATGCCAGAACAGCAGTGGAAATGAAGTAACCTATTTTAATACTTGCGGAACAAGTCTATTTCCTCATTCTTCCATTTTTGCTCAATGTTACTATCTTTAAGCGGTTGAAAAAACGAGCAAAAGATGGACAAGGAACATAAACCGTATATCTCAGCGGATCGGATTTTCCCGGAGACTACCGTCAAGGCATTTATTCTGGGGGCTATTCTTTCTGTAATTTTATCGGCAGCCAACACCTATCTGGGCCTTTTTGCCGGTCTTACTGTATCTGCCAGTATTCCGGCTGCAGTTATCTCAATGGCTGTTCTCAGGTTATTCAGAGAATATAATATCCTTGAAAATAATATTGTACAAACAGCTGCCTCCGCTGGCGAATCGCTCGCTGCCGGAGTAATCTTCACTTTCCCGGCACTCGTCTTAATGGGATACTGGGAAGCATTTAATTATTGGGAAACTACTTTAGTTGCCCTGTGTGGAGGTATCCTTGGTGTACTTTTCACGGTACCTTTGCGCAACGCGTTGATTGTACGGCAAAAGCTGCAATTTCCTGAAGGAGTAGCTACAGCAGAAGTGCTGAAATCTGGTCAGGAAGGAGGAAAAGCCGTGCGTTTTCTAATTTGGGGAAGTTTGATGGGCGCCGGAGTTAAGTTTATAGAATCAGGGTTAAAACTCTGGAATGGCGTGGCAGAAGGAGCGACTCTGGCCGGACAAAAAGCCTATCTTTATTTCGGAATCAACCTCTCTCCGGCACTGATATCTGTAGGCTATATTGTAGGCGTAAGAATTGCTTCGCTTGTCTTTATCGGCGGCGCTATCAGTTGGTGGATAGCCATACCAGCTTATATTGCCATAACCGGCGCAACTACCGAAGGTAGTGCCGTTGACCTTGGCTACAACATTTGGAGTAGCCAGATTCGCTATCTGGGGGTTGGTGCTATGGTAATAGGAGGTCTTTGGGCTTTGATTGATCTTAGAGGCTCAATTGCCTTTGCGGCTCAAAGTGGCCTGAAAGCCCTGCGCGAACGCGTGGACCAAAGCAGTATCCTGCGTACCGAACGGGATACGCCTATGTCTTACGTAATTGTAGCCATCGGCATTATGATCATTCCGGTTTTTATCATCTATCTACGTTTGGTGGGTAATATCCCTATTTCTGCATTGATGGCCCTATTGATGGTCGTTGCCGGCTTCTTGTTTTCGGCTGTGGCCGGATATATGGCTGGTCTGGTGGGGAGCTCTAACAACCCCATTTCAGGTGTTACGATTGCTACTATTCTGACTTCCGCACTGATCCTCCTGGCCCTTCTGGGTTCGGGAGCCGAAAAAGGCCCCGCTGCTGCTATCATGATAGGCGCTGTAGTATGCTGTGCGGCTGCTATTGCCGGAGATAATATGCAGGATTTGAAAGCAGGACATATTCTTGGGGCTACCCCTCAAAAGCAGCAAATTATGCAGGTAGTGGGGGTAGTATCAGCTGCCCTTGTTCTGCCGCTAGTCCTCCAATTGTTGCTGACCGGCTACGGTTTTGGCCCAGCTACTCCAGAAAATCCGGATGCCCTGCCCGCTCCTCAGGCTACTTTGATGGAAAGCGTTGCCAAGGGCGTCTTTTCTGGAGATTTACCCTGGACTATGGTATTTATCGGAGTGGGTCTTGGTGCCCTGATCATTGCAATAGATCAGTTTCAAAAGAGTAGGGGAGCAAGTTTTAGAGTACCGATACTGGCGGTAGCTGTAGGCCTCTATTTACCATTTGAATTGGATAGTGCTATAATGCTGGGTGGAATAATAGCCTGGTTAGTAAGTCGATATACCCAAAATAATAAAATGCTCAAGGGCGATTATCATGAGCCAGCAGAAAAAGATAGTGAGCGTACCGGCTTGCTCATCGCTTCTGGCCTGATAACCGGTGAAGCCCTAATTGGTATTCTGTTGGCGATTCCGGTAGCTATCACACAACGCAGCGATGTCTTTGCTCTTGGCTTTGATTTGACTACTTATGCAGGGGCAGCAGTGATCCTTCTGGTTTGCTACTACCTGTATAGCAACGCCACTACTGCTTACAAGAACTATAAATGATAAGCCTTTTTAGTACTGCTTTTTAAAAAATGAAAAATGACGGGACAACCTCAATTGCTTTGGCAGCCTCAACAAGAATTTATCAACCAATCTAACCTTAAAGACTTTGAACGATGGTTGGGAAGAAATAAAAATTTGCACTTCGATAGTTATGACGCGCTGTGGCAATGGTCCGTCAACGAAGTAGAAACCTTCTGGCAAAGTATCTGGGAGTATTTTGATGTCATTCAACACAGCCCTTACAAAAAAGTGCTGAGTGAGCACACCATGCCAGGGGCCAAGTGGTTTGCCGGAGCCAGCCTGAATTATGCTGAGCATATCTTTCGCCAAAAAAGTGAAGAGCGCCCCGCCCTGATATTTCAAAATGAGGTGAGGAGAAATATCATCAGTTGGCAGGAGTTAGAGCATGAAGTAAAAGCTTTACAACAGTTTCTCCTGGAAAAAGGAATAAAAAAAGGGGATCGTGTGGCAGCCTATATTCCCAATATTCCTGAAGCTATAGTGAGCTTTCTGGCCGTCAACTCCATAGGAGCCATCTGGTCTTGTTGTTCTCCTGATTTTGGCGTGGATACCGTCATAGAACGTTTTGAACAGATAGAACCCAAAGTATTGATTTGTGCCGATGGCTACCGATACAATGGCAAAAGCTTCAACCGCCTGGATCACATACAGACGCTCCGCGAACAAATAAAGAGTATTGAGTACACTATACTGGTAGCTTATGATGATTCCAGCGCTCAGCTGAGTCAGTCTACGTTTTGGAAGTCGATTATAGCTCAAAAAACAGAAAGCCGAGACCTTCAATTTACTCCGGTAGCGTTTAATCATCCTATGTGGGTACTTTACTCCAGTGGTACTACCGGTCGGCCTAAAGCTATCACACATAGCCACGGTGGGGCTTTGCTGGAGCATCTAAAATACATGGCTTTCCATAATGATGTCAAACCAGGAGAAAATTTTTTCTGGTTTACCACCACCGGCTGGATGATGTGGAACTTTCTGCAGGCCAGCTTGCTGATGGGAGCCACCGCAGTACTTTACGACGGAAGCCCTGGCTATCCCTCTCTGAATAGCCTTTGGCGTATGGCAGCAGAGCTTCCCATTCATCATTTTGGTACCAGTGCTCCTTTTCTGACCGCATGTATGAAGCGAAATGTCAACATTAAAGAATGGGACTTGAAAGAACTGCGGTCAATTGGCTCCACCGGCGCACCTTTACCACCGGAAGCCTTTGAATGGGTTTATTCTAATTTTCCCGAAGAAGTTTGGCTGTGCTCTATGAGTGGAGGAACGGATGTATGCACGGCCTTCGTAGGAGGCAATCCTTATTTGCCAGTATTTAAAGGACTTATACAATCCAGAGCTCTTGGTTGTGCTATGTATGCCTACAACGAGAGCGGTGAGCCAATTATCGGCGCTCTGGGAGAAATGGTCATTGAACAACCAATGCCCTCTATGCCGGTATATTTCTGGAACGACGAAGGCAATAGACGGTATCGAAGTAGTTACTTTGAAGAATATCCCGGAAAATGGCGCCACGGCGACTGGATAAAGATTTTTGAAAACGGTTCATTGATCATACAGGGACGATCAGACGCCACGCTTAACAGAAAAGGTGTTCGGATCGGTACCGCCGAAATTTATAACGTGCTCAATAAGTTTGATTCCATCAAGGATAGCTTGGTTCTCAACATAGAACAAAACGATGGTAGTGATATTATGCCGCTCTTTGTAGTGCTTGAAGAAAATATCCCATTGGATGAAGCTCTAAAAAATCAGATCAGGGAGCAACTTAAAATACAGTGCTCTCCGCGTCATGTACCCGATACTATTTATTCGGTACCGGATATTCCCTATACTTTGAGTGGTAAAAAAATGGAAGTACCGGTAAAGAAAATATTCATGAAAATGGATATTGAAAAAAGTATGAACCGAGATGCCATCAGAAATCCGGAAGCCATGGATCATTTTGTTAGACTTGCCTCGCAGCTATTTTAAGCACCTGATCCACTAAGAAATTTTCACTGCGAAACACTTCTAACGGCGATTCTGCATAAAACTATGTGGTTTTAATCCGTAATTGTACTCTAAGATCATCAACAGAAATCTTTTTGATTTCGGCAAGTTCAGTAAGGTATCTCATACGCTCAGAGCGTGCCAATTCAATGATAGGGGTTAATTTGTGTAACCTGACGTATTCAGACACTGATAATGGTCCTATCTCCTGCTTTTTTAAAAGCTTGTCATATTCCTGATTGACCTCACAAGTAAGTATACTTCGTATTTTTTCCATAAGCAACGATTCGTAGTCGCAGGAATTTGATGTTTTCTTCCTAATAAGGAGTTGGTTAACTTTTGAAGCAAACACTTTCAGATCATCTAGATCCAGACATTCGATCTCTTTGAGTATGGTATCTAAATCCAGTGAACTTACCGTTTTCATATTATTTTCAGTTTCTTAGTCTTTGACGAATTTAAACTTAATATTCCAGAAGAATAGAAGGTACGGAATAAACTAGTGAATAAATTGAAAAAATAAGAGAATGTTTTTAAAAATGGCCAAAATTCATGCTTTGAATATTTTGGTTTCCTCTCAATCGACGATGGCCTGATATACAAACTGCCGGAGCATGTTAGTGTAGTAGAGTTGATAAGGAAAAACCTGCGTCATTAATATAGCAATGAGGTCTTCTTTGGGGTCTACAAAAAAATAGGTGCAATAAGCACCACCCCAACTATACTGGCCTGGGGATCCCAAAGCTTTTAATTTTCCCATATCAGTAACGATTCCGAAGCCGAGTCCAAAACCCTGGCCCTCATAGGGGTATAACTCACCAACCTGGTCAGCCGTCATTAACTCCACAGTTTTGGGGCTTAACAACTGTTGGCCTTTGTACTCACCGTCATTTAAGAGCATTTGGCAAAACTTCAAATAATCAGTAGCAGTAGAAAACAGGCCCGCAGCACCTCCATATACCGTATTACCTTCCATTGGCGTCTGTCTGGGGCTTTTGATGATTACTCCCTTCCCGTTGTAAGTATGCAGCTGAACCATCCTGGCCTGTTGCTCTTTGCTTAAATTATAGCCCGTATCTTTCATCCCTAGCGGATCAAATAACCGCTTTTGCAGAAACTCAGCTGTAGTCATACCTGAAAAGTGCTCGATCAAAGCCGACAAAACATCAGGAGAAACGCTGTACACCCATTGTTCTCCGGGGTGGCCCACAAGGGGAAGTTCCGGATAGAAATTAACTCTCTCTCTGATATGCTCAAATGATTGTTGGTACATTTTTTGCCTTAGTTCCTGATCTAGTTTAGAACCGGTCAGGCCATGAGAAAGGCCGGAAGTATGAGTCAGCAGATTCCAAATACTTATGGGGTTACTAGCCTCTTCCGTACCTGCCGAAAGGCCCTTAGAAGGGTCTTTAGACACCGAAATGGTCTTGAAAGCTGGCAGATATTTGGAAACGGGATCGGTAAGCTGAAAATACCCCTCTTCGTACAACATCATGATGGCCACTGAAATAATGGGCTTTGTCATGGATTGAATAAAAAAGATCTGATCCATTTTCATGGAATCTTTACTTGCTACATCGCAGTAGCCAAAGGCCTTATCATGTACGACTATACCATTTTTATAAATGAGAGAAACGGCACCCGGAATTTTTTTATCCATAATTTCTTGTTCCAAAAACTGCTCATACCTTTCGAGCCGCTTTTGGGAGATTCCGCTTACTGTATGGCTGGATGGGGTAACCTGCGCTTCTAGTACTGATATTGGCAACAGGAAAAGCAAAATGTAAATATACAGGGAGATGATTTTTTGCATAGTGGCTGAAGGTTTGAGCGTGGTTGGAATTTGCTGGCCAAAGAGTAAAATCCATCACGCTCTTAATTAGATTATCGAGATTCAATTTCTTTTTTTAAGCTACTTTCGGAGGAGAAAACCCCCGCGGTGGTAGCCAAACCCGCTGCAAATATCGCGATTAGTGGGTATAAGTCACCATTATCGAAGGTTCCTATCAACCTCAATACAATTACTATTGTAACCAGCAAAGCGTATACAGAGAGGATCACTATTCTGACATTTCTGATACTCTTGTACTTTTGTTGCAACTCTTCGAGGCTCATATCTTTTGCTGTTTTTTTCTTGGCAACCATATCGATTTATTTTTTCCTCTAAATTAAAAATTATATTCAGCTTTTCATTGGCGAAGTCGATGTACTTTCGCAAGTCCGTTGGTTTGGCTTCTAGAGCTACAAAATTCAACTACTTTTAATATCTGCTTAACAATAGTATGTTTCCTTTACAAATAAAAATGAAGAACCTTTTCACTGTATTATTGTATTTCATCTGCTGCACTTCCTTTGCTCAAACAGGAGCTCATACGCATGGCCGGAGTATTGAGTTTCCGGATGTACCTGGATTCAAGACCTTGATTTGTGATTTTCACCAGCATACTGTTTTTTCTGATGGTAGTGTTTGGCCTGATATTCGTATTCAGGAAGCGCTACGGGATAGTATAGATGCTGTTTCTATGACAGAACACATTGAATATCAGCCGTATGGTGCCGATATTCCGCATCCTGATCGCAACCGTTCTTATGAAATTGCAGAACAAAGAGCTCGTCCTTATGATCTGATGGTGGTGCATGGCGCAGAGATTACTCGTAGGATGCCTCCAGGGCATAATAATGCTATTTTTATTGAAGATGCTAATAAATTGATGGGTTTGGATTCTGTGGAAGTATTTAGAGAGGCCAACCGTCAGGGCGGATTTGTATTTTGGAATCATGCGAACTGGACGGGTCAGAATGATGATGGTATTGCCAGGATGACTGCCACTCATGAGTATTTGATCAACGAGGGGCTATTGCATGGTATTGAAGTGATCAACGACAGAACCTATTCTGATGAAGCCTTACAGATTGCATTGGATTACAACCTAACGATTATGGCTACATCAGATATTCATGGTTTGGTGGATTGGCAGTATAATGTACCTGAGGGGGGCCACCGCCCTGTTACTCTGGTATTTGCAGAGGAACGCAGCCCGGAAGCGACCAAAGAAGCGCTTTTGGAGCGTCGTACTGTAGGTTGGTTTAATGATATGCTAGTGGGTAGGCCAGAGCACCTACAGCCATTAATGACGGCTTGTCTGGAGGTAGTTAAAGCTGAATATCAAGGTATTAAATCTGTACTTGAAGTAGTTATAAAAAATCATTCCGATGCTCCATTCCTTCTGATGAATCAATCGGAATATACTTTTCATGATTACGGCGATGTATTAACCATTCAACCTAACGTGGAGACTACTTTTTTGGTGAAAACACTGGAGCAAAAGGAAAATGTAGAATTGATCTTTACAGTACTGAATGCCCTGACAGCTCCGGGGGAGCACCCTGATTTAAAGCTAAATATTTCGACTGTGGAATAAATCAAAAAGAAAATAAGACTATTATAAGTTGGCGAAAAAAACTACAGCTTTTTTCGCCAACCTTTTACTAGTGACCTTACTTCACTCTGGTCAATTTCGTTGGCATACCACCCTTTCTTTCATCGCATTCTTCCGAAACCATTTCAGGAGTTACCGTATCTCCGTTGATCGTTAACTTATAGGTTCCTTTTTTATTAACGCATGGGCCACTTTCTGTTTCAGCTATGGTGATCACATTGCCTTCATGAGTAAAAGTACCCTTACCTTCTATCTGGCCATCCATTGCAAAGTCCAGTTCAAATGTTCCGTCAGCGTTGAAAGTAATAGAGCATGGAATCATCTGACCATCCTGTCCCGGAGCATCCCACTCCCAGGTACCGATAAAATCCTGAGCATTCATGAATAAGGGTGCACAGAGTAAAGTGGCAACAATCAATAATTTTGAAAAATTCATCATTTAGTGTTTTAGGTTAAAAAAATGTGTTACTCTTGTAAGTTACGCAATTTATTTGATCAGGAGTGAAAAGGTTACGCTTCTATTAGCTCTCAGCTACGATGCGTCAAAAAAGCTGAAATTAGCACTATTCTAAACGGTTTTGCAGGCCAAAGGGTAAAATCCAAATACGCTCTTAAGGCAGCCAGCGGATATACTTCTCTCCCAGTAGTGGCAGAAATATAAAAATGTGATCTATGAGCATCTCACAGTGAAGTCTTCTATTTAGCCTGTAATAGTTTCTGGTAATCTTCAATGGCCTGCAACAAAATCTTCTTGGCTTGCTGGGAGTTTTGAATATCCTCCACTTGAACGGATTTTTGCTCTAGCTTCTTATAGTCTTCAAAGAAAGTGGTTAATTCATTGATGAAGTGATCTGGCAGCTCGCTAACGTCATTGTAATGGCTGACACTCATATCGTTCTTGCCCACGGCAATAATCTTATCATCGGATTCTCCCTGGTCCAGCATTCGCATTACTCCAATTACCTTGGCTTCCACCAGGCACATCGGCACTACCTGAATTTGGGATAAAACCAAAATATCCAGTGGATCATCATCATCACAGTATGTTCTGGGGATGAATCCATAATTTGCCGGATAGTACATAGAGGAATAAATAACCCGATCCAGCTTCAAGAGCCCGGTTTCTTTATCCAACTCGTATTTTGCCCTGTTATTTTTGGGGATTTCAATGATCGCATTTACTACTTCAGGTAAGTCACGTCCAGGATGCACCTTGTGCCAGGGATTATTGGAATCAATTTTCATTTTGAATACTTTCTAGATGTTGTGTGAATGTTTTTAAAAGGAATGGAATATCCACTGCTTTTCCTGCCATGAAAGTCAATTTAGCCCCTAAATGTTCAAAGATATCTGGAGATAGGACTCTTCATTTGAGGAAAAAGAAGGTTTCTTTTTCTTTTTACGGTTAGAAGAACAACTAGATGATAATATTTAAGAAAATATGGCGAAAATCAGGCTGATGTTTTTTAAAATATAAATCATTTCAGGCTAGCAAGACCCTGAAATCCTGTGGGCATCTAGATTTTATGGTGCAGGCTGAGTTGGGATTGCCACTTGGTCCATATGTCAGTAGATTGGCGCATGGCTCCCAGCTGAATACGCATATGATCAGAAAGGCTGTAGCCCATTGCCAGATAAGTACGGTTTCTATCAAATAATGCTACTTCCCGTCCGCTGCCAATAATACGGCCACCATTGATAAACAGTTCGTTGTAAAAAGCAAAGTAAATGGCCCCTTTGCTAAGGTCAGTCTGATTGAAAGGTACATTGACAAAAATATTGTAGCGCCAGCGGGTCCTGAAATACTGGTTTTTGACAAAGCGCTGTTCGAATCGAAATCGGTGGGTCAGAAAAAAGCGGCTCCCCAGTTTTTGGGTTAATAAAGCTTCCTGGTATATTCTATTTTCATGAAATGTCGTTATAGGTTCCCCAAAAGCACCCGTAGTAATCGAGGCATACCCCAGTGTAAATTTCACATCTGTATTTTCAGGCTGATAGGTAAGGCCACCGCGCAGTAGTACTTGCTCCAGATCACTAAAAATATCCCAGTTTCTATATTGTAAATCGCCCTGAAAGCCCCATTGACTTTCGTTTATAGTCGTATTCCAGAAATACATGTACCAGCCTCCAAGCTGATCCTGATCAAATTGCTGAGTGAAGGTAATACCAGGTAGGAAAGTAAAACAAAGGAGGGTAAATAGTCGAGTGAAGCGCTGTTTCATAGTATGTTTTTGAAGTATGGAAATGAAAACAAGCGCCAGCAGGTATTGTTTGACCTAACAGATCGCCCTTCGTTGGCCATCTGTTTATATTGATAGGAACCCCTTTGGACAAGTTAAGTCATTTTCTGTTGTGATTTTTTGAACAACAGAAAATGATTCTGTGGAGCTAAAGTTTTTACTAGACTTGTTTCGTAGGGGTAGAATAGTGAGGAAATTGAATTATTTTTTTACCACACGAAGGCTTTTTCGCGAAGAAGGGCAGGGTTACTTTCTGAACTTAGCAGCGCTAAGTGACTGATAAAAGGTACAGTGTGGGAGATAACTGAGCGGCCCTGTAAGATGAATGCCCCATAGGCACATTCAAGCGAAGGAACGCGGTAGCGCTTTAATTAGCAATTAACCTTTTTTAATACCTGCGAAACAAGTCTAATTAAGTGGGCACGTTTTGCGGTACGAGGGCAAGATCAGCAATGTTGCATGATTTGTTATTGAGGATAAAAAATGGAAAACCATAATTTTACCTTCAACAAAAAGAGCGTGTTCAGAATCCAGCTTTTAATCTGCAATTGCAGTTAGAGGGAATCCGAACACGCTCGTATGTTTGTGTTTTAAAAACTAATATTCAATATTATTTGCTGTAGCGTCCACTTCTTTCGTTACTTCTCTTTTTCTTTTTGCTATAGCCTTTTGATCTCGAACTATCATTTCTTGAGCTACTACTCTTAGGCTGAGAGGCTTCAACCAGCAATTTTGTCCCTTCGAAGATATTACCATTCAGGGAGTTGATTAGTGGTTGTACGACGCGTTCCTCAATTTCGAAGAAAGAGAAATTTCTCATAATTTCAATCTTACCGATAGAAGAGTCAGAAGAATTGAGGGCTTCATTGATCAATCCGATCAACCTTGGAGGGGTCAGATGATGCTTGGCGCCCACGTTAATGTACAGGCGGAAGTAGTCACGAGCACTTCTGCGCTCTCTTTTCCCGTTGGCTTTGCTCTTTTTATCGGGTACATTGATATCTCTGGCATCCTTGTAATAGGCCAGAAATCTATTGAATTCTGCTGAGACGAAGTGTTTGATGAGTTCTTCGCGGCTTAGCGATTCCAACTTTTCATAAATAGTCGGAAGGAACGGGCCAATCTGCTTTTCGTCGACTGATATCTTTTCCACCTTATCGATCAGGGTGAATAGCTGCTTAGAACAAACTTCTTCTCCGCTGGGTACTTTTCCTTTTTCAAAAGCTATATTAGAACTACGTTCAATTTCTTTGATCTTCTTTTCTTCTCTGGTATTGATAATAGCAATAGAAATACCATGCTTACCGGCCCGACCCGTACGGCCACTTCTGTGTACGTATACCTCAGTATCGTCCGGCAGATTGTAATTGATAACGTGGGTAAGGTCATCAACATCCAGACCTCTGGAGGCTACATCAGTGGCCACCAGCATCTGTAACTGGCCCGTTCTGAAACGTCCCATGACCTCATCGCGTTGTCCCTGTGACATATCACCGTGCAATGCATCAGCATTGTAGCCATCTTCGAGTAGCTTATTGGCAATCTCTTTGGTTTCTCTTCTGGTCCGGCAAAAAGTAATCCCGTAAATGCTGGGATTAATATCCGCGATCCGCTTTAACACTTCGTACCGATCAGATGCTCTGACCATGTAGTAGAGGTGTTTTACATTTTTAGCTCCCGTATTGACGCGCTCGGCAGAAAGCTCTACTGGATCATGCATATAGCGCTTCGTAATTTCCTTGATGCGCTTGGACATGGTAGCTGAAAAAAGCCAAATCTGCTTCTCTTCAGGCGTTTCCAGAAAGATCGTTTCCAAATCATCTTTAAAGCCCATGGTAAGCATTTCATCCGCTTCATCAAGAATGATGCGTTCTACTTCACCCAGCACCAGCTTCTTTCTTTTGATCAAATCAATAGCCCGGCCCGGTGTGGCCACCACTATCTGGGCTCCTTTGCGCAGAGCCCTAATTTGAGTGTCAATGCTAGTCCCGCCGTATACAGCTACAATAGACAGTCCCTTTTTGAACTTGCTATAGCTGGAAAGATCAGCGGTAATCTGCAAACAAAGTTCTCTGGTTGGACAAAGGATTAAGGTTTGAGTATTACGAAGTTCGGCATCTGTCAGATCAATAGCCGGCAAACCGAATGCAGCCGTCTTTCCAGTCCCCGTTTGGGCTGATGCAATCAAATCTTTATCTGATGATAATAAATGTGGGATTGCTTTTGCTTGAATAGGGGTAGGTTCTTCAAAACCAAGTTCTTTTAACGCCTCTAAAACCTCTCCACTCAGACCAATTTCTTCAAATGAATTCATATAAGTTTACAATAATTCAAATTGCGGTAAATATTAAATGTCGCAATCTGGGTTAACCACAAAATACAAGAATCCTAACTTGGTCCTCAACCGCGTTTTATGGCACCATGCACAAAGGTGCTTATCCTTGATTTTGTTAGCAATAATATTAATATGTTCATGACGGAGACATCTTGCTCCGGATTATTCCACGAAGGTACACAAATTATACTTATCGTAAAAACCATGTGATAGGCTGGATTCCTTTTTTCTTCAGGCTTTTGACCGCAGGGTGGCTTTTAATATTTTCAATTCTTGCTTCGTGAGGTTTCTCCAGCGTCCCACTTTAAGGTCGCCGAGATTTATATGCATAATTCTAATTCTTTTTAAAGTAACAACTTTATATCCCAAATATTCGCACATTCGCCTAATCTGACGATTAAGCCCTTGTGTAAGAATGATTCTAAAAAGCTTTTGGTTGATTTGCTCTACGCTACATTTTTGGGTAATGGTGCCCAAAATGGGTATGCCATTGCTCATCCTCTTGATAAATAGTTCATTAACAGGTTTATTAACGGATACGATATATTCTTTCTCCTTGTTTTTTTCGGCTCGTAAAATCTCATTGACAATATCACCGTCATTAGTTAGTAAAAGGAGTCCGGTAGAGGCTTTATCCAACCTACCAATAGGGAATATCCTTTGTGGGTGCTTAATGAAATCTATGATATTATCTTTATCTCTTCGATCGGTAGTGCAAGTTACTCCAGCGGGTTTGTGAAAGGCAATATAAATGGGAGCAGGCTTGATTGTTAATGGTTGATCATCAATAGTAACTTGATCTTGTTGGCTTACTCGATTGCCTTTATGGGCTGTTTCTCCATTGATTTTTACCCTACCAGCTTCAATCCATTTGTCAGCTTCCCGCCGGGAGCATATGCCCGTACTGCTAATAAATTTATTCAGGCTTGTAGATTCATCCGCCATAGTAAACTTTTTCAAAATAAGTCCAATCCCGATCCCTGAGATAAAAAAAATGTTTGAAGGAAATGGATAAACATCGGCCAAAAATAATAGGTTCAACAATGGTTAATAAATCTCCAGTTAAAAACGAATTTAGATCGCGTAGTAATTTTTTACCAATATCCCGATCGATGAATGATAGTTCACTTTCGGGGTATTTTTTTTGAGTCCAGCTTTTCTTTAAAAAAAATTATCCCGAACTTTTGGACTGATCCAAAAATACGGGATATTTATTCCGATGTACTACTGCAATTTACTTTTATTGTACTTCAATATTTGTTATGGGGATATCAAATAATCCCTCGTGATTTCTGGCTAACCAGGCCCCGTCGTACTTTTCCCAATCTTCCCAGGTATATTGAAGACCATCTATGGGTACAATGCTCGTCCACATTTTCCAGGATTTAGGTCTGTAATTTTCATCCAAAATCCAGAGATAAGTATCTCCTGGCGTTTCTCCACCCTGATTATAGGTGACCATGAGGCCTGTACCTTCTTCTCTTTCCACGAAATAGCGTTCGGTACCCGGATCTTTTACTTTAAATGGAGCGAGTAGCCAAAATGAGTCATTGATAAAATAGGAATAAGCATTATTCAGTGCTTCTTTCTTCTCTACTCCTTCCAGTTTTTTACCATTTAAGGTAGCCGTACCCTTTTGAGTGTTTGGGTCTAGCGTTACTCTGTAGTTGTCCCACATAACTTGCACTTCATTCTTGTGCTTATTCCACTCAAAGTGGTGACCCATGGGAAATGACCATGATATTTTCTCTATTGTATCATATGCTTCATAATTTAATGCCTGGAGCATACTATCTGCAATTGCATCCGCTCTTGGACCTTTTTGGCCTTCCGGCTTGCGTTCAGATAATGCAAAGAGGGCAATGATACCTGCCACAAATGCTAAAATTATAAAAACAATAGCTCCTCGTATTATCTTTTTCATCATTAAAACTTTATTTTATAACAAGAAAACACAGTACTTGATCGCTGGGTAGTCCCATTTTGGCCGCTCTGCCAGTAGTTATGCGGTGTAAATGGCTATAGTTTCTTCTATTTCTTGCTGATATTCAATTACTTTTTGATGAAAAGAAATTTGGTTGCGCGCGCGTACTAAATTATGAGTAGCATAGTCCGTTCGGTAGTATTCGTCCCCGTTCAAATAGTCAGTCAAAAACCTGATGGCCTGTTCCAGGGCGATATATGAAGCACCATAAGTTAAGGACTTTTCTTCTGATTCATGAAGCCAGCCTTTGACTTCTGGCAATAAGTACTGACAGATTGCCAGAAGATGATCGACATCAAAGTCTACGCTAGAAATAACAGGATCGTCTTCTGAAGTAGTATTGCAAAGCGTTCTGATCATTTCACCAAAATCCGTAAAGAGATATCCCGGCATCACTGTATCCCAATCAATGACAGCAATGGCTTTGCCGCTCTGATCAAACAAAAAATTCTCTAGCTTGGGGTCATTATGGACAATGCGCTTAGGTAAGCCGGAAATATCAAGATCAGAAAAATACCGAAAAGCTAATTGGATATATCTTGTTTCAAAGTCAGCTTTTTGGACCCTACCGACCCTATCAACGCTTATGGCATGCAAAAACTGCTGGTACCTTCCGCTAAGGTTATGAAAATCAGGTATTGTTACTTTGAGTGGGGAAGAATGCTTCTGGTTAAGCACCGTCAAAAATTTTCCCAACATCCTGGCTGCCGAACCTACAGTTTGGGAGCCAGGATTTGGGCCTACGTCACTATGCTCAATAAAATTCAATACCCGCCAGTAGCGCCCTTCCTTGTCTTTGAAAAACTTTTTTTTATCGGGAAATGGTACCAGTTGCGGTAATTCTATTTGTAGCGCCCCGTTTTCCATAAACTGACGGAGAATCCATTCGTGATTACTCATCACGTCCTCCGGCATCTCAAAAACACCACCGTTGATACATTGCAAAATATACTTTTCACCATCTACTTCGAGTCGAAAAGTACGGTTGATATTTCCCCTGCCTATCCATTCACAGTTTATTGTTTGGGCCTTCGGAAAAGCCAGCCGGGCAATTGCTTCCATTTCTAATAAGCTATTAAAGCGCAAATATCGGTTTTCGGTGCATCCACCTTCCCCGGGTAAAATCCGGAAAAGCCATAGGCTGGCTCCCCGCAGCGATAGATTGTTCTGACAAAGGCGTTATGGCCATCCAGGTAGCTGCATCGTAAGCATCAAATGGAGCTGGCTTATTAGCTTTTGCTGACTCTACAAAATCATTGAGCAGGAAGAAATCCATACCGCCATGTCCGGCTCCCACTGCTTTGTCTTCATATTTTTTCCATAACGGATGATCGTATTGTTGAAGGTAAGCCTGAGCATCTTCCCATCGATGTGTTGCACTGAGACCTTCAATATGCAGTGAATTATTAACATCCATCCAGAGGCCCCTGGTGCCTTGTACCCGGAACCCTAGTGAATAAGGCCTGGGGAGGTTAGTATCATGATGGATGACTATGGTTTCCTCATTAAAGGTTTTAATCATGGTGGTCACTTTATCGCCCAGGTTAAATTTGACTTTGGCAGAAGGATGATCTTTGCCTCCTTTCGGATGATCAACCACATAGTTGTGCAATCCACGGGGTTTACTGGCTATGGAGGTTAAGTATAGCAACCTGTTGCCCCGATTGTTATTGATGTACTGCGCTACCGGACCAATACCGTGGGTAGGGTAGAGGTCGCCATTTCTGTAAACGGAATGCCAGGTTCTCCACCTGGCCTCACTGTAGGCCTTTTCACCAAATTCAACGCCACTGTTATAAGCGGTTTCTCCATCATTAAATTTCACTCCTCTAAGATCGTGTTGGTAGCCACATTCCAGATGGATCAATTCACCAAAAATATTTTCTCTTACCATATTCAAAATGGCCATTACATCTCGGCGGTAGCATACATTTTCGAGGAAAAACAGGTGAGTACCCGTTTGTTCATGAGTATTGACAAGTTCCCAACATTCTTCTACAGAAAAAGCACCGGCTACTTCTACACCAGTGTATTTACTTGCTTTCATAGCGGCAACAGCCATCTCGGTGTGCCATCTCCACGGCGTAGAAATAATTACAGCATCAATAGTTTCATCTTCCAACATTTTTAAATACCCCCTTTCTCCATCATTGATCACCCTGGGCTTACTACCATCATTGTCTTTGATGATTTGAAGCGTACGGTTGATCATTCTTTCTTCAATGTCACAAATGGCTGCCACACGGCAGTCCGTTCTTTTCAGTGCCAGGTTGACGTGACTTTGCCCTCTAAGACCGACTCCAATGAAACCAATATTGAGTTTATTTTTAAAGGGCATCTCCTTGTCTTTCATGATCTGACTGGATGTATTGGGTAAAAATGCCACTCCACTAGCCATAGCGGAGGTTTGAATAAATTTTCTTCTATCCATTATTTACTAGTATTTATCAAAAATTGCTTGAATATCTTCTGATTCATTGCTTTTGGTGAGGGCTAGCATGAGCAATATTCTGGCTTCGTTAGGAGGTAACTCCTGCGAAAAAATGAGCTTACTACCGGGAGCCTTACTGCTATTAATACGACCACCTCTGACACTGGAGCTGATAACAATTGGCTTGGTGAGGTTGGATAAATTGTAAACGTTACTTGCTGCAGTACTTATCCTGCCTCCCGCAGTCGTAATTATCTGTACCAATGGTCTATCTTGTGCCTTCAAAAGTATAAGGATTGAAAATAGAACTATCGTTAAAATAAGTTTTTTCATAAAAATACAAGCATAGCGGGCTTTGTCAGGAAATATCGAATAATACACCTGAAAACCCTCATTTCCAACAGGATAATGAGAAATCTTCTTGATTTATTAACTTATATGGTTTATTTGTAGTGTAGAGTTGTTGGTCATGTCATAAAATATACGATGACTATTGAGCTGACTCGGTAGGGTCAGAATAGGGATAGAAAAAAACTCGCTGTTGCCGCGTAACTTCCATTCCAAGATAATATCAATGAATCAATATCCATGATGACAGCGCTAACTGATCGATTTCGAACATAACAAGTCGCGCATGGTACTAATGTAGTAACATCAAGTCTTTTGACTAAAACCTTTTTAATTCCATGATCCGAAGTACTCGTATTTCCCGAACACTAATTTGTTTAGTATTAATATTTTTTAGCCACTGCCAAAAGGAACAAGTGCCTGTACTTACAGGTAATGATTATGTGGAAAAAGTGAGGCTGGAAAAAACCGGTGAGAAAGTATTTGCTCTGGATTCGGTAGCCGGTTATTACAATTCTTTTGTACAATTTATAGATAGACTGGATGAGCAGCTACTAGCTGTTTTTAACGAAGCTACCGGCCGGTTGCATCTTTACGATTACCAAAGCACTGATTTAATTACAGCGATAGAATACGATAAATCTGGTGAAAACGGAGTTGGTAGTTTTAATAGAATGGGATATTATTTTCATGATTATGATTCCATTTTCCTTTATAACTATAGAACGCAACTACTCTTTCTTACCGATAGTAACGGAACAGTGAAAAATGAATACTCTACCTTGCCGGAAGGCTTGTCTCCAGGGGCGGCTTTTCCTGATGTATCGACGATCACCCCCATATTTTTTCTGGATGACAAGATTTATTTTATGGCTTCCAGCATCTTATTACAGGAAGACCATACTAGGTTGAAGGTAGTTTTTGAACTTGACCTTAATACGGGGAATATCTCCACTCGCTTACCCCGGCCCGCTCTGTACAATACAGCTGATTACGGAATTGCTACAAAATATCGGTTGTTTGGATGCTCCGTTCCAAAGCAAAGGCAGTTTGTATACGGCTTTGCTGCAGATCCTAATGTATATGTTTTGAATTCAAAAGGTCAGCAATCTGCTTATCTGGCTGCCAGTGATTATTTTATGGAAGTTCCTCCTTATTCACAAGAAAGGCGGACGGAGTTGTATGAAGATGCAGCCATGAAAAAGCACGGTATGACAACACCTGAATATTCTGCTGTTTTTTACGACTCTTACCAGGGCGTCTACTTTAGGTACGCTGTTTTACCATTGTCAGAAGAAAAGTATGAAATGCCGGGCTATTCCAAGCTTCGACCGTTCAGTGTGATTATTTTGGATGAATCTTTTCAAAAGATAGGCGAGACGAAGCTGAGTAATAAAAATTACCTGCCGCGCTCTATCATTACCTCCGACGGTTTGTTGATAGAAAATATGGAAGCTTACAAAAAAGATGAGAAGAAACTTCATTTCAATGTTTATGAAGTAAAGCCTAATGACAAGTCGTCGTAATGATTAAGCAGGTGCAAAGCTCTGACAAAGGCAGCACTGTAAGGAGCTTGTATGGTGATAGTCTGATCTTTAGGAAACTCAAACTCTAGTTGTGTGGCGTGCAAAAGCATTTCGGAAAGCCGGAGATGGTTTTTCCATAGTTTATTCTGCTTGTTACATCCATGCGGACGATCTCCAATAATGGGATGATCAATATGTGCCATGTGCTTTCGCAATTGGTGAAAGCGCCCGGTAAGCGGCTTTAGCTCTACCAGGCTATACCTCGAAGTAGCATGTTGGCCGAACGCCAGAGGGATTTCAAAATACTGAAGCGTTTGGTAAGCTGTTTGAGCTTCCTGGATTCGATGTTCTTTTTTGAGGGCGTAATCGATCAGCCCTGTTTCCTCCGGAAAGCCCCGGACGATAGCGTGGTAAGTTTTGCTCACCTTACCTTCTCGGAATAATTGTTGGATAGCAGCATTGGTCGGATAATTCTTGGCAAATAAAAGAACACCGGAAGTTTTTCGATCTAACCGGTGAGGGGGAAAAACCTTCCTTCCGATCTGATCTCTCAGTAATTGTACAGCCACTACATCTACATCCATAGCGATGGGAGTTTTGTGTACCATCAAACCGGGAGGTTTGTTGATAGCGATCAAGTCATCATTTTCAAAGAGAATTGATAGTGGCTGCTCCATTAATTTTTTGCCAAAATTACTTTAATGCTTTTAAAACAGCAACAAGTAAATCACCGCTTATGCGCTGTTTGTAATTCGGGTTAATATATTCAAACAGGATAGTTCCTTCTTTATCCAATACAAAAACCGCCGGAACTGGCAAAAAACCGGTATTTTAGTTTTGCGGAAGATAAAACTTTGGTGGACAAGTAGCTTCAAAACTTGCTGTAATTGAAATTGAAAGACATTTGATAGTAAAAATCACACATAAGACCGATTTTTTTTCCTTGATTATTGAATGGCATGACTTACTTTTAAGGTTTTAATTAATAAGCCATGAGTACCGTTATGACAGATTTAGACATCGCCAGAAAAGTCACTTTAAAGCCTATACAACAAATTGCAGAGCAGTTGGGTATCGCAGCTGATGATCTGGAATTATATGGCAAGTACAAAGCTAAGCTCCCGTTGAGTTTGATTGATGAAGAAAAAATAAAGCAAAACCATCTCATCCTGGTAACAGCAATTTCGCCAACCCCAGCCGGTGAAGGTAAAACAACCATGAGTATAGGCCTGGCACAGGGGCTCAACCAGATAGGTAAAAAGGCTTGTGTTGTTATCCGAGAACCCTCCCTGGGGCCCGTATTCGGCATAAAAGGAGGAGCAGCGGGCGGTGGCTACGCACAGGTATTACCTATGGAAGATATCAATTTGCACTTCACAGGAGATATCTCGGCTGTAGAGAAAGCACATAACCTGCTTGCTGCTTTGGTAGATAACCAACTACAGAATAAAAAAAGTATACTGGATCTGGATCCCCGCCGCATCGTCTGGAAGCGAGTGATGGATATGAATGACAGGTCACTCCGGCAGATCACCATTGGTCTTGGAGGAGTGGGCAATGGCATGCCCCGTGAATCCGGCTTTGATATTGCAGTAGCTTCAGAAGTGATGGCCATTTTATGCCTCAGCAAAAATATTGCGGACTTAAAGACGCGCCTGGGAAATATCCTTATTGGCTACACCAAAGAACGGCAGCCGGTTTATGCAAAAGACCTTAAAGCGCAGGGGGCAATGGCTGCTCTTTTGAAAGACGCCCTCAAGCCTAATCTGGTACAAACTCTGGAAGGTACTCCGGCTATCATTCACGGCGGGCCTTTTGCTAATATCGCTCAGGGTACGAACTCGGTATTGGCGACCAAAACCGGATTGTCTTTGTCAGAATATGTTGTGACAGAAGCTGGATTTGGCAGTGATCTGGGAGCCGAAAAGTTTTACAATATAAAATGTCAAAGTGCCGGCCTAAAACCTAAAGCATCCGTTGTAGTGGCGACTATCCGGGCCTTGAAATACCACGGTGGTTTTGACCTAAAGTCGCTCAAAGACTCTAATGTCGATGCTGTACTGAAGGGAATGGAAAATCTGGAAAAGCACTTGGAGAATGCCAGGCAGTTTGGAGTACCGGCAATTGTGGCCATTAACCGATTTACGGCTGATACAGATGAGGAGCTTCAGGCAGTTATGAACCGCTGCAAAGAACTGGGCTTTAAAGCCGTACTGGCAGAAGTGTGGGCAAAAGGTGGTGCCGGTGCAGTAGAACTGGGAAAGGCTGTAGTAGAAACTGTTGATAGTAACGAGGCTAATTTCAAGCCTCTGTATCAATGGGAAGAACCGGTAAAGGAAAAAATCCAGCGTATTGCAACACAAATCTACGGAGCAGATGGTGTAGATTATGATAAAAAAGCACAAACAGACCTGAAGCGAATTGCCCGGCTTGGCCTGGACCATCTGGCAGTTTGTATGGCCAAAACTCAAAAGTCTTTCAGTGATAATCCTGCTTTGATTGGCCGACCTTCAGGGTTCAGAATAACAGTACGAGAAATTGAAATCGCTGCCGGTGCAGGATTTCTCATTCCCATCACAGGTGATATGATGCGAATGCCTGGTTTGCCAGCTACTCCGGCAGCTGAGCGTATCGATATGGATGAAAACGGAAATATAACCGGCCTTTTTTAGAGACGCTACACTAGTCAAAATGCCTTTGTGAGCATTCCTTGCTATCCATTTCTGGTTTTGAAAGCAAAATCCAAAGATACGCCTAATCGTTATATGTTTTTCTGATTTATCCAGGCTTCTTAACTACAGCACGTCTTTGAGTGAAAGTGTATCGACGCTGAGCGTTCCAAAGTCCATTTCGAGTTCTAACGATTCCTTGTCTAGACTGGTAAGTGAAATAGCATTCGGTTAGATTTTTCTCCTAAATCACCCACAAGGATGATGTATTAGTTAGAATAAGCTATTTATTTTGTAAATGTTGGTCTTGTTTGGCAGGTATTAAAAGTCTTTTTTTGCTGGTATGAAAAAACTGTCAATTATATATTTTACGCTTCTTCTTACCCTCCCTCATTTGCAGGGACAGCATACTGGGTATGATCAGGTAGTACCAGCACTGGAAAAGGTAGTAGATTTATGGGACAGTACCAAAGAGCAAGAGGCTTTTAATTTATTGGAGCAAAAAATAAAAGAAGCAAGCAATAAAGAGCAAATCACTCACGCTCTCCTGCTCAAGGGGAAGTTGTTATTGGAAAAATGGCAGATTGATTCCTCTTTAAATACGTACAAAAGAGCGGCGGCTTTTTCCGAACAAACAGATTTGCATCGCCAAACGAGCTATGCCTACAGCGTTTTAGGAGAAATTAACCGAATGAGGGGTAAGGATTCTATTGCTTTGGTTTACAATAGAAAGTGTGCCTATTATGCCAATCTGGCCGGTGATCAGCAAAAGTATTCCTCCAGGCTCACCTTGATGGGATATAATTTCAAGGAGTTAGGACAGACGGATTCGGCCTACCATTACTTTAAGGAAGCTATACGAATAAAAGAAGCTATTGCTGACAGTGCCCGGTTGAGTATTGCCTACGAAGCCATGGCTTATTTTTATCAGGAGCAGGAGTTTAGAGAGGAAAGTATCGATTATTTTCTATTAGCTCTTCAAATTAGCCGGGAGCGCGGTCAGTCATATATTGTGGTGAACAGTATGAATAATATTGCTCATTTGCTGGTGGAAAGTGGATATCCTCAGAAAGCCAGGTCATATGCAGAAGAGGCTCTAATACTGGCCGATAGCTTGGAGCTGGAATTATTTCAGGGGCATATTTGGGCTTGTAAGGGTAGTATAGCCGAAGCTGAAAATAACTACGAAGCGGCCCGTGAAAACCATATGAAAGCATTAAGTATTTATGAAAAATTAGGTAGAACACCTAAAATTCTGGACCAATTCGTGCGGCTTACCCAGCTTCACTATTCACATGATCAACTGGTGCTGGCGAGGCAGTTCCTTGTCAAAGGAAAAAGCCTCGCTGATACCCTTAATAATGTCGTAGACCAAATGACATTAAGGCTGTTAGAGGCCAAAATTCAGTTGAAAGAGGGAAAACTAAAGGAAAGCTTATCCAATTTTAAAAGCTTATCAACCGAAGTGATTTTATCGGATGACCTGGCCTTTCAGCAGGCGATAGCCGAGGGTATTGTAGTAACGGCTGAGAAGCTGGGAAATTATCAGCAGGCCTTACAGGCGGCTAAAAAGGCGAGTCAGTTAAGAGATAGTATCTATCAGAGAAGAAAAGATAAAGCAACTCAACAGCTGGAAGCTATTTATCAGAGGAACCGTCAGGAAGCAGCTATCACTTCCCTGACTCATCAAAATGATATAGCCAGGCTGAAACTCAGAAGTAATCAGCGACAAAAAGTTATTCTGATTGTACTGGCACTGGTTACCTTCCTGGGCATGGCATTGGCCTTTTATCTTTTTTATACCATTAGAAAAAGTGCTCGCCAGTTGGTTAGTAAAAATGCTATTATAGAAATAGCACTTTCTGAGAAAGACCTGTTACTCAGAGAAATTCATCATCGAGTGAAAAATAACCTACAGATCGTTTCCAGCTTGCTCAAATTACAATCCAGATATATCAAAGACCCCAATGCAATTAGTGCCATCAATGATGGCCGTACCCGTGTGCGCTCTATGGCATTAATTCATCAGGATCTATACCAGCGAGAAAACCTCACAGGCGTAAAGGTGAAACCTTACTTCTCAAAGCTTCTGGAAGAGCTTTTTGCTACTTATAAAGTATCTGAAAGTAAAGTTGAACTGGTAACGGATATTGATGACCTCAACCTGGATGTAGATACCGTAGTACCCCTGGGACTTGTTATGAATGAATTGGTTAGTAATGCGCTAAAATATGGTTTTACGGGCATTTCAAACGGGCGGCTCTACATAAAATTAGTGGAAATAAAGGATAAACTTTTACTACAGGTAGAAGATAATGGACCGGGAATAAATAACCTGAACGCCTTCGATAATTCAGATACTTTTGGCTTTAGACTTGTCAGAGCATTCAGCGAAAAGCTCAAGGCTACTATACAACTTGATAATACTAATGGTACTTGTGTGGCATTATTAATTTTATCCTATAAAAAAGTACACTGAAATGTCAGGGATCAGAGTCTTGATAGTAGAAGATGAGGTACTCATAGCAGAAGATATTGCTGATAGCCTCAGAGCGATCGACTACGAAGTGGCTGGTGTGGCCTACTCAAGTGATAAAGCCCTGGCCCTGCTCCAAAAGGAACATCCGGATATTGTATTGCTGGATATTCAAATAGAGGGTAAAGAAACGGGTATAGATTTGGCGAAAATCATCAGCCGGGATTATCGGCTACCCTTTATCTACCTGACATCATTTGCTGATAAGCAAACCTTAGATGCAGCCAAAAAAACCATGCCCTACGGATATGTGGTCAAGCCGTTTTCTGAAAAAGAGTTGTTCTCCTCGCTGGAAATTGCCATGTATCGATTTTCTGTAGAGAGCAAAAAGCAAGTACCCTCAAAAGAGAGATTAGATGATATGACCATTAGTCCGTTTACTCAAAAGGAATATACCGTCCTTAAGGATTTATGTGAAGGAATGACTAACAAGCAAATATCTGCCAAACACTTTATTTCCATTAATACCGTAAAAACTCATGTAAGGAAAATCCTGGAAAAACTGGAGGTTCCCAATCGCGCCTCAGTGATCCACAAAATTTTTGGATAATCTTAAACACTAAATAAACTTTCTACAATGATGTATTTTAACACACGCATCATAGGGCTATTCTTTGCTCTATGCCTAACTACTGCTTTATCTGCACAACTGGAATGGACTAAAGTCTTACCTTCTATCCCACATGAAGACCTCAAAGATATTTATGTTGATGAAACGGGTTTTGGATGGGCTGTTGGCGAAAACGGCACAATCCTGAAAACGATTAACAAAGGAGAAGAATGGACTGCTATCCCTACTGAACTAACGGATGACCTATCCAGGGTAGAATATATTCCCGGATCAAATGGGCAATCTGTCCTGGTAAGTACCAATCGAGGTATTATCTATCGATCAGACAATGGCGGAAGTATCTGGACTACCGTAGAATGGGAAACAATAGAAACCGTAATAGACGAAGTTTTTGTATTAAGCGAGAATAATTTCTTTCTCACAACAAGAGATAGCCGACTTTATCGGTCTACTGATCAGGGAGCTACCTGGACCGAGCTAACTGACAATTTTCCGGCTAATTCAGATAAGTTTTCCTTTTTAGATGCTCAAAAAGCCTGGCTTATGGATGCCTCAGGTTTGGTGCATTACACTGTTGATGGAGGGGATACCTGGCAACAAACCGAACCTACTGCTTTTTCTCAGGGGACAGTCATCCGGTTTTTAGATGAGTCGGTTGGTTTTCTGTCCAGTGGTAGAGATTTATATAAATCAGAAGATGGTGGTGCCAGTTTTTCATTGCACACAGAAGGCGCTTTTTCCAGTTCTTTAAGAGATATGGTGGTAATTGACGAAGACCGATTGGTGGGCATAGGAGGTTCCCGTATTTTCCAGAGTCAGGATGGGGGCCTCACCTGGGAGTTTATCAACAATTTCACTTCTACGGGGAATCTGGAGCGCCTGCACACGCACGCTGATGGCAGTGTTTGGTCGGTGGCTCAGTATATGGGCATACCTCATACCAGGGAGTTTTCGGAAAATTGGATTGATCAATATCCCGGTGATAAAAGCCCGTTGCGCTCTATCGATATAGATGATTCTGGCAGCGGAGTTATTGCCGGTGCTATCAGTGCATTTTATACCACTGAGGATTTTGGCGCAACCTGGGAGTATAAGCCACAGGAGGGTGCCAATTATCTTTATGCCGGCATGGCGTCCGAAACGGTAGCCTGGGGAACTTTCTTTGCTTATATTAACAAAAGTACAGATGGAGGTGAAACCTGGGAAAGAATGATTAATCTACCCGGTTCCTTAGTCTTGAATATAGAGATCATCAGTGAAGATGAAGTTTGGGCACCTAGCTCCAGAGGTTTTCTGGTACACACTACAGACGGAGGAGCAAGTTGGGAAATTGACACTCTGCCCGGCGAGCCATACATGACAGATGTTCATTTTATAAATGAAAACATAGGCATAGCGGCTGGTCGAGACGGCGTAATCTTCAGAACATCAAATGGAGGAGAAAGCTGGAATCAGATCGATGCCTCAACTAATTTTAGTTTTGGTAAAATAACTTTCTTAGATGAAAATACCGGATGGTTAGTTGTTGATTCTAGAAGCAGCGAAATTCTAAAGACCGAAGATGCTGGCCTGACCTGGACAATTGAGCAATTACCAACTGGATCAATTTGGAGAGATCTCAAAATGGTTTCTCCTGAGGTAGGCTTTTTAGTTGGAGGTACCGCAAGTGGAGGCGTTGTTTGTATGACCGAAGACGGTGGACAGACCTGGGTAGTTGAAAGAAATGACGAAATTCCGTTCAATGCTGTGGAAGGTACAACCAATCCAGAAAATGGTGACATCACCGTTTGGTTGATCGGTTCGGGCGGCAGCGTTGAATTTACAACCCTCACAAATTCAGTGAATAGTACCTTTACGGCCAATGCGCAGCCATTACAAGTTTTTCCTAATCCGGGAACTGGCTCTTTTCAGGTCAGCTGGACGGCAGACTGCTCAAGCATGATGACTATTTACAACCAGCAGGGGCAGCTAGTCAAGCAACTGCCATTATTTAGAGGAAAGAATAATGTTGAGGTAAATGACCTATCGGATGGTTTGTATTTTCTTAGTGCACAATGTAAAGGATTACGGTATACTGCCAAATGGTTAAAGCGCTAACATTGATACAGTAAAGATCATTCTGGGTTTTTCGCAATCGCTTAAAACCCGGAATGGTTTTTCCCCAAAAAATAACTACTCTAAGAAGATATTCCTGCCAAAGAGAGAATAGCGGGTCCCCACAAATGAGTAGTGAAAAAGAAAGTACCCAGCAGGAGAAAAGCGGTAGCCAGCAATAATCCTATCGATGCTGCGATTTTCACTTGCGGCGTTTTAAGTATTTTCCAGCGGCCTATATAAATTTCAGCTACCAATAAATTGGGTAGGTAAAAGAAAAAATCCATAAAATAGTCAAAGCTACCGTTGAACTGATCGGTATGGCCATAGCCATTGGCCAGCAAGAACCAAAAGCCATAATCCATGCGATAAAGCCAGGAGCCAATGGCGAGGGCAAATAATCTTATCGCCCAGGCCCTGTGTAATTCGAATCGTTTGGCCATAGCGTGGCGAATTGTCTCTGTGGCACAAATGATCATCAGGATACCGTACAAAGAAAAACCTATATTCATAACCGTACCGCCAACGGTGCCCTGTATAAAAATGAAGACCAGTCCGCCGAGCCCTGCCAGCAGAGAAGCAGCAATATACACCCGGCCTATCCAGCGATGGGCAGCGGGGTATTTTTTCCTAAAACTTTCTATTAATTGGATACAACCCAGAATGAGAATAATACCGCCGGCTGCAAAATGTATTCCTATTCCTACCGTAGCGGTCGCCCTTTGAGGGTCATACAGGCCTGGTAGTACTTTATTCCAGTTGTTCATATCACCACCAAAGAGCGCCATGAAATAAAAGGCCAGGATGTAAAGACCAAAGAGAAAGGCACTGGACCAAACGGTCACAACAAGTGCTTTGCAAGTAAAATTCATTAGCCGCTCACTATTTCTTTCCAGTGGCGAGACGCCGGTGTTGGTTAATTGCATTTGTAATTTTTCTACTTTGTGTCAAACAGAATTATCGAAGATTAGGGTTAAAATAAGTGTCAAAATACGCGGACATCTTTGATTTTGGCCAAATTTTAATAAATTCATTTTTATTTTTTTCCATAAAACTATTCAATTTTGACAACAGCAGAGATTCAAACAGAAAAAGGCACCATGAAAATTGAGTTCTATGATCAGGATGCTCCTAATACGGTGGCCAATTTCGTGAAACTAGCCAAAGACGGCTTTTATGATGGATTGACTTTTCACAGAGTGATTCCCGGATTTGTAATTCAGGGGGGATGCCCTCATGGTACCGGTACCGGCGGCCCCGGTTATACAATAGATTGTGAACTGGATGGTGAGAAGCAACACCACGATAAAGGCGTACTTTCTATGGCTCATGCCGGTAGAAATACGGGAGGCTCCCAGTTTTTTATTTGTCACAACAGAGAAAATACGGCCCATCTGGATCGCAATCATACTTGTTTTGGAAAAGTTGTAGAAGGCCTGGATATTATCGACCAGATTCGCCCGGGAGATAAAATGAATAAAGTGCTTATTCAGGAACAAACAGCCTAAAGGCTTTCGTGTGCCATGGTTTATATTATTAATTAGTGGTAATAACAACAAACCAAAAATTTTAGGGGCATTGGTTAACTGAAGAAACTCTGTTTATGGCTTATTCAAAAGCTAAGAAACTTCTGGGTAGGACTTAATTGAAGGCTTACTTACTACTTAAGTGCCCCTAAATTTTGTTTTCTTCAATAAGCATTTCACTGAAAATAAAGTAGTTTTATTCAGTATCATAATAATATTCTCTAGTAATGGCTACTACTTCAATTGCTACTCCAATTCCATGAAAAGTACTATTGTTTTTAAACCCCAAATAATAAAAGCCTTCTGTAGGGGATGTCATTTTCATTTTTCCTGAATTTATATTTTCTACACTACCGTTCAAAGCCGTGAAATTCTGTTTATTTAGAAATTTAACTAAATTATCATAATCCAAAAGATAAACATCACAGTAGCTAGTGCTAGGGGGTGAAGAAATAATATTGCTTCCTAATGAAAGAACTGTTCCTGAAATCCCCGTCAAGGCACCTGCCAATTCGGAGTATAGATTTAATTTGTTCTTATTATTTTCTACTTCTTGCTCGCTTCTAGATGCAGAAAAAATGTAGTACCATTCTACAGTATTTTTCGGTAATTGAACAGGTATATGAGTCCTGGATTTTCCACCCTTCCAAGTTTCATTGGAAGTACTATTTACCCATAATTTCATAGGCTCCTGTAAAGATACAGCTTCATACTTTACTTTTCTTACGACCTTAGATGAATTATGATTGCTTGATTTTTTTCGCTCTATGCTAAGTTTAGCGCTTCTCGGAAAGGCATAATTTGTCGAAATGTAAATAGCTAAAATCCCATTTTCTTTAACTTGATAAGATAAGTCCCTTAAAATCTCAAAATTGTTTCTTGATACCAGTATATTGCTATCGGGATAGCTAAATAAACTTATATTGAAACTTCCTTTGGACTGTACTTTTGTTATGTTGATAGAAATTTCATCTCCCTTTTGAAAATAATAATGGAATATGGGTAAGCCAGAATCTTCGTAATCTTGATCACTCAAAGTTATAAGCGTATTTTCTAGACTGCCAGGAATTTGAACAACCTGATCAGTAAGAATAATATTTTCTATATTTTCCGGTTTTGCTAATTCTTCTTTACCAATCTGAAGAATCACTTGTTCGTTAGCTTTTATCTTTACTATTTCATTTCCTGAATCGCATTTTTTTTGAATGAAGTGTTCACCTACTATCAATTCTATAACTTTAGGCGTTGCAGCAGTTATTTCTATAGACTTTTGTCCATCTACAACGATTTCACAGTCTTGATAAGACATTATCAGAAGTTTCCCTGTTTGTTGGCTAAGTAAGATTAAAGAATAAAAGAAAAAGGATACTACTAGGGTAAATATCTTCATGTTTTTTTTGTTTATTTTAAGAATTAGCTTTCTTAGAATAGATGTTTTATAGTTTTTTATTATTTTAAAATACCAAGTCGCTTTTGACTTTAACCGTATAAAATAAT
>CAZVOD010000043.1:23085-37276 GCA_964628385.1 uncultured Saprospiraceae bacterium | reverse complement strand
ACGCAAAGAAAAAAGCGCTTCGCCTTGCTGCACAAGCCTTTGCCTTCAACTATAACCCCACATTCTTAAACAACTTCATAATAAAATTTGTCTATACCAGATATATGAGTTTTTATTTTGGGTAATGCGTTAAGCTTTGTTATATTGTTTTGTGTTGCAAAAAAAGTAAAGAAAATGAGTTACGAGAATTCTAAAACAGAGTGGTTCAATAAATACCCTGCTATTGAAGATTTGGCCAAAAGGGCTCAGAAGCGTATACCTCCCATAGCGTGGGAGTATCTTCAAACCGGAACGGGGCGGGAAGAGTTGGTAGAAAGAAACCTTAAAGCATTTGCTGAAATCATATTGACACCGCAGTTTTGCAGGGGAGATTTTGATCCTCAAATTCACACGGAGCTGTTGGGACAACAATTCAGCGCCCCCTTTGGTATTGCGCCGATTGGTCTTTCGGGATTGATGTGGCCGCGCGCTGAGGTCTTACTGGCCAGGACGGCTGCTCAGTATCAGATTCCCTATACACTCAGTACTGTTGCTACCGAAACACCAGAAACGGTGGGACCACATATGGATAATATGGGATGGTTTCAGCTGTATCCACCTCGGGAAGCCAAACTGAGAAGGTTACTTTTAGATCGTGCCCGGGCGGCGGGTTTCCATACGCTGGTGGTCACTGCTGATGTGCCTACGCCCAGTCGTAGAGAGCGAACTAAGCGGGCTGGCCTTAGGATGCCAATGAAAAAGACGCCACGTTTGATTTGGGAAGCGCTCACCCATCCCAAATGGACGGCTCAAACCCTCCGCAACGGTTTTCCCAAACTGCGCACTATTGAAGATTACGCGGACTTCGACACCATGATGTCGGTTGGATCCTTTGTCCAAAACCAATTAGGCGGTAACCTTTCTTGGGATTACTGTAAGGCTATTCAGGAAGAATGGCATGGCCCTGTACTGCTCAAAGGGCTCTTGCATCCTGCTGATGCTGAAAAAGCGGTTGAAATTGGCCTGGATGGCATTATTGTTTCTAATCATGGAGGACGGCAGTTTGATGGGGCACCAGCAGCTATATCTGCCTTACCGGAGATCGTAAGAGTGGCAAAAGGCAAAACAGCGATTGTTTTTGATAGTGGTATCCGCTCCGGCCTAGATATTCTTAGAGCCTTGCATTTAGGAGCAGAGTTTGTACTGATGGGCAGGGCTTTCCTTTATGGTGTTGCGGCTCTTGGAGAATACGGTGGCCACCATGTAGTTGAATTAATGATGGATGATTTGAAAAATAACATGTATCAACTGGGGGCAAAAGAGCTGCACGAGATCGCTAATACTAAGCCGAAAGATCAGCCTCACAGCGTACCTCAAAATTTACCGAATTAGCAATAAAGCATAGCTTATGTGCTTCCTGGTGGAGTGCATAGGCTCTATCAATTCTTTGTGAATTGCTAATTTTTATAATGGGCCTTAAGACGACTTCCTTAAACTTGCCGCCTCCCGATTCCTCCTCTGTCATTATGCCTTCGGCATGGTCCTGGTAACTTAATACCTCAATATTATTAACAGCACAAAGGTGGAGATACCAAAGCATATGGCAGGCAGATAGCGAAGCAACCAGTAACTCTTCGGGATTATATTTTGAAGAATCACCTCTAAAACTGGGATCTGAAGAACCCAGGATGGGAGGTTTATTCTCGGCAGTTATCACATAAGCTTTGTCGTAGGTATTATATGTTTTTGTTCCTTCTCCGGTGTTACCGGTCCATTGGATTCGAGTATTGTAGAAATGTTGTTTTTTCATTAGACTTGTTTCGAAAGGATAAAAGAGTGGTAAAATTGATTTTTTTTATCACGCGAAGGCTTTTTCGCTCAGAAAGGCAATGTTCCCTTGTGAGCTTTAGACGCGCTAAGGGACTTATAAAAGTACAGTGTCTGGGTGACTGAGCGACCCTTCAAGGTGAATGCCCTGTGGATATTCAAGCGAAGGAACGCGGCAGCGCATGAATTAATAATTTATTTTAATACCTGCGGAACAAGTCTAGTTCTTAAAAATACCAAAATAAGTAAGAAAAGTACTTGCCTTCAAAGGCTAGATCATCCTTTTCTGGCAAGTACCGTCAGCACCTGTATCGATTTTACTTTGGAAGCCGAAAATGGAAATTTAAAAGGCTTTATTAGGGTTCCGCAGCGCTACTTCAATCTCGTAAAAAGTACTGTAACAAATATCGAATGCGGCCTGAACTAGATCGGGCTTGATAATAAACAAGACAACGAGCGATACCCCCAGGACCATGAAACAGGAAATGCCGTAGGATGCAGCGGAATTAAGGTTTTTGGTATTCATAATTTAAATGTTGTGGTGTTTAAAAAAAATTAGAATATTAAAGTGTCTCTCTTATATTTGGTTTCTATTAAAAAAGATACGGGTTTTTTAAGAAAGCAGAATTTTTATCTAAAAAAATAGGCTTTTAGTCGATAAAATAGAGCCGTTGATAGAAAAGGTGAAAAAAAATTGGGTTAGGCCAGTAAAGTGACACGAAGAGATCGCTCCTGAATTTCCTTCTATTCGGGAAATTCAGGAGTGATTAATATGCAATATTTGCTATTCGGTGATACTTAGGAGCAGAAAGTCAAACTGGTTGCGACCGTCAGAGGGGAGGAAGCTATCGCCAAGGAGGTAGCTATATCTGGCGCCCAGGTTCACTTCCAGTAACCTAAAGAACCTCACATTAAAGGTTAGTTCCACTCCCGTTGAGGCTTGAGTCCAGGTATTGGAGAAGGGAAAATCTGCTTGTAACTGGGCGTAATCATAAAAAACATTAGCATTAACTCGCTTGATAAAAGCCAGCCCTCCCAATGCGAAATCAGGATAGAGTAAGTCCATGTGATAATTGAATCCAAGTTTAAAAACATCATCGCCAAAGGTAGAATCATAGCCGCGCGGGTTGATGAAAAAATTGGGAAAGCGGTAGTTGTCCAGGACATCCTGATGCTGGTACATGCCGTTTACGATGATGCTGTGATTTCTGCCGAATCCTGGTAGAAATACATCTGCCCTTCCCAAAAATACATTGCCCTGTATCAGATCATCCCCCAATGTGGTACGGTACCGGAAGTCGAGATTTAAGCCCAGCCGTGGGTTGATATGTTGTAAGGCCATGCGTCTGAAGCTCCGAAAAGTGATACGGGTATCGATAGCATTGAGTCGGGTATCAGAAAGGGGGTCTTCAAAAAGAAAGTCGAGTTGATTGAGGGTCCCGGCTCTTACATTGAGTGTATCGCGGAAGTTAGTAGGGTCATCGAAGTTATCGTCTACATTCAGGTTGATATTTTGATATCGGGCACTCAAAGTAAGTCGGTTGAAAAAGTTGCCTTTTGTTAGATTGAGAGGGATAGAGACGCCTGCGGAGACCCTGTTTTCCTGCCATTCTTCATTGTAAAAATTGGAAATGATGGTTGTATCGCTAGCGGGAGCAAAATTATAGATGGCAGTAGACCTGTTGGCTATTTCATACCCCGCATTGATTACCGGAAAGAGTTCAGCGTAGGAGATGTTACCCAGAAATGTAAATTCGTCTTCATTAACATTGTAAAAACCTCCAGCTTCCATAGAGAGGGTACTGAATTTATTATCCGATAAAATTCTGGCTCCAAAAATAGGAGGCTCCAGCAGCGGCAACCAACTATGAACATCAACGATACCGCTCCATTTGTTGAATTTTTTGACCTGAAACTCCTCATTTCCCACTTTCTCAACAATACTTCCGCCTTCCTGCTCAACGAGTGGCTCGAAATAATTGAGACTACTGGGGGTACTTCGGTCAAACGGTTGCCATGTATTTGGCTCCAATTGCATCTCCATGATATTGTAGCCCTTAGGGTGAAACTCACAGTATGCCATTTTATTACCATCAGGTGAAATGGCGGGCATAAATGCTCCAAGCGGAGAATTAGTAATTTGGTAGAGCTGACTGCTTGTTTTATTAAAAGCATAGATATTGTTGATACCAGTGTACGTCGCTGAAAAATAAATCCAGTCTCCTTTGGCTTGAGGATGGCTGATCTGCTGGTTTTCAGGTGCTGTCAGGTCGGTGATATTACCCGTTGTCAGGTCAATTTTTTGCAGACTACTTTTTTCGCCTTTTTGGGCTACCGCTACAATGTGTTGGTCAGAAGACCAGATGGGATAGGAATAAAAATAATTTTCAGGGTTGGGAATACTTTGAAGGACTTCGCCAGTGTTGGCATCCAATATTACGAGGTTGTATTGTAAGTCGGCCGGAGTTTCTACAGCCACAATACGGCTGGCATCACTGGACAGCGCCGGCGAAAAGTACTTGCTACTTGCGGTGAGTTTTTCTTTTTTTCTGTTAAAAATATCGTATTTCCGGATAATAGAAAAAGTCTGGTTAATCCATCTGACATCATAGCCGATCTCTGCCCAGGTGATAGCGCCTTCAGCGTAGGAGAGCGTGCTGTTCAGAGGGTTTCTGATGATTCCTGGTTCTCCTAGCTTTACTTCTGTTCCCTTTTTATTAATTCTGACAAAAGAAGGAATTTGATTAAATCCGCTTTTTACAGCCACCAGATTTTGATCATCAATATATTGTGGGTTGGTATAATTGATAACAGTACTTTTGAGGGTAGAATTAACCACTTGCTGCGGTATAAGCGTACTTTTTGGTTCGTCTACCTTCCAGGTTGATCTGAGGTCCTGGATGGTATTTTGGTACAGCTCATCTACGGAGAGTCCGGTTCGATTTTTAAGTGCTCTTCCGAAGGGGTAGATCAGGCCCTTAAAGCTTGCAGCATCCTCAACAACGTCAGCCCAAACATCCTGGCCGTGATTTTTTCTGGCATAAGTAGTCATATAATAGCCTAGTCGATACCAGTTGGGTACAAAATCTTTGAGGGAGCCGGCTGCTGCTTTTTCGTAAGAATAATCAATATCGTTAAGGAGGAGGGATCGGTATTCCATATCGAAATAGGGAAGACGGCCGCGGCCAGAGTTACTCAGGGCGGTCTCCATACCGGTGGCATCTCCTTCGAGATACCACCGCGGAAGGCTCAAGCCAAACATACCTCCCCAAGCCCATGATCCTGCGATATCCTTCAACAACTTAGTGAGGCCCCTGTCGGCATTACCAAATTGCTGCACGTGCCGGTATTCGTGGATGGCCAGGATATCCAGCCAGTCTGTAGTATAATTCAGCTGTGGCGGTGTCATATAAAATTCAGAACGGAATGGCCCAACCGTAACAAAGCCATTGGGAAGGATCGTTTGATTCTGGAGCAGGATTGTGACTTTATGCTTTTGTTCTCCTATGGATTCAGTATTATTATCCCAAAGGTAATGAACTACATTGGCTACCCTTTGTCCGGCGGGCTCTAGCCCTCTCGGGAAGATTACTCTGACTTTATCGGTGTGTATTTCATTCCATTTCAGCGAGACGGGGTTCAGGCCGATCGGGTTAGCCGGAACCTGAGCATATATCTTATTACCCCAAAATGCTATCGTCATAAAGAACAGACAGCCGCAAAATACTTCAATATGCCTTTTCATATACTTCAAATTATTAGTCCAAACAACTATGCTAAATAAGGTAATTCTTTTGTTTTATGGAACAAAAAACCAATAATTGCCAAGAAATGGTAGGGGATTGTCGGAATGCTCGTCATGGAGTTGCGATTTGGAGTGTAACAGAATGGGATTGTAGGGGAGTCTTGTACCATTGCCTCAAGACATGTCATGTCTAGACATGTCATGTACTAATTTTGAGACATGTCATGTCTAGAAATGACATGTCTCAAATTAACGCTAATCCTCGGATTTTATGAGAGGTTGACGTGTGATGGATAAAAAAAAAGAGACATGTCATGTTTAAACATGACATGTCTCTTTTTTGAGCAAATATCAAAAGTCCTTCTTCAATTTGGATAGTGGCACTCCAATTTTAGTCTTATCCCACTCCAAAATCATCAAAAGCGGTTCCTGCTCCAAACTAATAGTGAATTGCTCGACCGGTTCACTCAAGGTTTGTACCGGCACCTTCACCTGTAATTGATCCGCATCAGGTTCTCTGCTAGCTTTGCCATCCATACCGAGGCCCCAGCCGTATTGCTTCTTGTTGAAAATAACCGTCCACTGATCTGCTCCGGGGATGGTCCACAAGGTCTAGGTGCCAGCCGGCAGCGCCTTCCCCATAATCTGAATATCGCTGGTGTTGGTAAAAGTAGTAGCTTCGTTGGCGCCCGTTCGCCATACTTCTCCGTATGGGACCAGCTTGCCAAAAATAACCCGCCCCTTTTTGTAAGGCCGATTGTAATACACAGAAATTTCAAGGTCATTCTGCTGAATACTTACGGTATCTTCCGGACTATGCTTTTTCGTTTGAGATTTCAGAACCTGAAATCCGATGAAGGCCAGGATGATCAATCCCAAGACAATACCTCCAATCCATTTGAGTGCTTTCATGATTGTTTTTTTGATAGTTCAAGTTGCGATAGATGCCTTTGTAAAAGACAAGTGTTAAAACCAGGCAGCGCTTTCTTTGAATCGATTCCGTCTGCCTGATTGTGATCTGTTCCCTACACTTATCTCAACTTGGATTCGATAATAGATTTTCTTTTGAAGGTACACTTTTTTGTCCTAATTTCCCCATTGTATTCAGACCGTAAAATGGTATTTCAATCCTTCAAAAAATGAAAGGAGATGCGTAAAATATTCCACCAGGAGGATCATCAGGAATTATTTCTTGAAAAGGGCTTCGTTATCGTAGACATGCTCAGCCCAGGGGAGGTAGACAAAATTTTGAAGGAATTGGCCGAAATGCGTCCTCATGATAACTTCTCTCCGGATGATCGTCCGTCCACTTATCACTGCACATTTCTGGATACCAATGAAGTATATAAAAGGCAAGCCAATCAATTGATTGCTGATACTTTTCAGCCGCATATTGATAAATACATTAATGCTTTCCGGATACTGAATGGAAATTTTTACATCAAACCACCGGGTAAAGGTACTTTTGAAATCCATCAGAACTGGACTCATAATAATGAGCACAAATATACGACACTTACTGTATGGTGCCCGCTACTGGATGTTAGTAAAGAAAACGGAACTCTGGAGGTCGTACCCGGTAGTCACAAGATTGTGCCAGATATCGCCACCGTCAACGTCCCTTATTATTTTCATAATTTTGAACAGGCCCTCATTGATAAATTTTTGCAGCCGGTTCACCTAAAAGCAGGGCAAGCCATTATTTTTGATGACGGCCTCATACATTATTCCAGCCAGAATAAAAGTGACCAATCTAGGTCAGCTATTCAAATTGAGACTATACCTATTGAGATGACACCAGTTTATTATCATCTGGATGAAGAAAACCCAAAGAAGGGCTTTGAAGTCTTTGAGGTAGATTTTGATTTTTTCATAAAGGGAAATATTACTAATATGAAAAAAAGGCCCGATCACCTTAAAAGTCTGGGTTTTATCCCCAATAAAAATAAATTACTGACAGAGCGGCAGTTTCTGAAAAAAATGAAAAAAGGCAAGAAAATCCGGGAAGAACTGTATAAAATGACTTGATAATCAGCTAATATGGCACACATCGAAAATGAATCACTGTACAATTTTGAACGCTTTAGCAGCACAGCACTGTCTGACCATGCAGACACTGTTGAACGGATCTATACCGGCCAGCTGGATGGTGTTGTTGTAGAAAAACTGCTGGCTCCAGAGACCCTGGCATCAGCAATCCGTCAATTTCACGAGGAAGTTAACGTTGGACCTTATCGACAATATTATTATCCGGCGCCCTTTGGGCATGTTTACGGTACTACTTTGATGGAGCAGGATCTTGAGGCTTATTTTCAAAAAGCAACCCAAATAGAGACAGTTTATAACAGAATGTTTGGCTTTGATTTTAAGGCATTTGTTGTGAATACCCTTTCGGCCTTATCCGGTCGGCAGGCGATTCAGGCGACACGTTATCAGGAGCATAGCACCTTCTCTGTAGCCGGAATGAGAATTCTGGAGCCGGGAAAAGAGGCTCTGGAAGCGCATATTCACCGGGAGTTCCCTCTGCATTTTCCCAGTTATCAGGCCGTTACGGGCCAGTTAGACCTAGATACAGAGCTGAGTTACTACATAGTATTGCAAAAACCTGAAGAGGGCGGAGAGCTCGTACTCTTTGGCTTACAATGGGCAGATACATCTGAAGAGATGCTACGTAGTAATGTTTTTCTTACCGGGGCCAGAGGCCAACAACTGGAAGCTTTTGATAAAATGCTCTTCAATCTGGACGCCGGGGATATGATACTTTTTGCTGCCAATAGAATATGGCATAAGGTGGCTCCCGTAAAAGGTCAAAAAAGTAGAATCACCATAGGTGGCTTTTTGGCACAGCACAGAGTCGAAGCGGCATATGGACTTTTTATTTAACTCCCAACACTCGAATTGATGGATTACTATCTTCCAAAAATTACGGCAAAGCGAAACCGACAAAGGCTTCTGAAAAGTTTTTGGAAATATCCTTTACAAGAGCTAAAAATGTTGTTACCTAGCTTTCAGGTCAGGGAGTTGTACCAGTTAATTGAGTACTCTGACTTGAGTGAGTTTGGGAAAATATACAATACTTGGCTCAATTTTGGGTATTGGGAAAAAGCGACAAGTTACGATGAGGCTTGTGCCGCCCTGGCTTACAAACTGGCTGATTTTGCAGGACTAATAACAAATGATGAGCTCCTTGATGTGGGCTTTGGATACGGCGTTCAGGATGTTTTTTGGATGGAAAATTTTAAACCCGGATCGATCCAGGGTATTAATATTGACCCCAAACAAGTTCGTCAGGCCCGGGCCAATGTCAGGGCAGCAGGTCTTACAGCACGAATTGATCTCAAAGAAGCTGCTGCCACACAACTTCCCTTTGAGCAGGGTAGTTTCGATAAAGTATTTGCATTGGAGTCTGCTTTCCATTTCAACACCCGAGAAGCCTTTTTTAAAGAAGCTTTTAGAGTACTGCGTCCGGGAGGCATATTAGCTATAGCGGATCCCATTCCGGCCAGGGAGCATAAAAAAGATATTTGGTTTTGGATCAACGGGCGGCGCCTTTGTATTCCTTCTGCCAATCAGTATGATGTGTCTACTTATCTATCAAAGTTAAGGAACAGTGGCTTTACGGAAGTCCATCACGAGGATATTAGTGTTTATGTGCTACCCGCTATGTTGTTATTTTTTCAAAAAAAAGGTAGTGGAATGAAACGGGAGGATATTTCTATTGATCTGACTAGGGAAGCTGTACTCCTTTCTGATTGGTGGCAGGACAGGGGATGGTTTTATACCTTTGATGAGTATCATTTGTTTTCAGCCCAAAAGCCCAAGTAAATGGTAACGAAAAGTAAAGATCAACAGAGAGCAGAGCTGGCTTTGAGCGTAGATAATCTTTCTAAAAAATATCAAAAAGAGCAGTTCACTAACAGCTTTCGGCAAGCTATAGCGAACTATTTCAGGCCAAGGCAACCGATCTCTTACATCTGGGCCTTACAAGAACTTTCATTTACGGTTAAGAAAGGACAAATTATCGGTATTATTGGAAAAAATGGCTCTGGTAAGTCGACACTACTAAAAGTATTGAGTGGAATAACCAAGCCTACAAGTGGAGAGGTTACTATTTACGGTGAGGTGGCTTCTATCCTTGATATTGGTGCGGGCTTTCATCCTGACCTCACCGGGAGGGAGAATATATATCTTAAAGGTCAGCTTCATGGCCTGTCGAAAAAGGAAATCAGCCAAAAATTTGTTGAGATCGTAGATTTTAGTGGCATTGAGCAGTATATAGACATGCCGGTAAAATTCTACTCGAATGGGATGTTTCTACGATTAGCGTTTTCCTTCCTTACGCATTTGGATGTATCGATTTTTTTATTTGATGAAGTATTGGCTGTAGGGGATGTAGGATTTCAGCAGAAATGTATACAAAAGATTCAGGAAATTGCGCAATCTGGTAAGACGATCCTTTTTGTCAGTCATAGTACGCAGGATTTACTCAACATCTGCGATGCCTTCCTACAACTGGAAAACGGCCGTTTAGTAGATTTTGACAAAGGCGCCAAGGTGCTCATTAATTACATGGAAGCGATAGTAGGGAAGGAGGCCGGCGAACAGTTAAGATCAAGCCTAAAAAACCGTCGGGAATGGTCCTCAGCGGAGGAAGCTCCCGGTGATGAGACTTTTCATTTTAAATATCTGGAAATCAAGCCTGAGGGAGGGGAGGGGTTCTATCCTTCGTCCCAGCTAACCTTTGAGGCTTGTATTGATAAATCGGAAAATGAAGGCTGTTTGGATATAGCTTTTACCATTGCTGATAGTCTGGGCAATTTATTCATGGCTTGTTTTCCTCATAAAGTGAAGAAATATTTTGAAGAAGAAAAATGTGGGAAATACTTTGTCAGGTGTACTATTCCGGCAAAATGGCTTAATTCCGGCACTTTCTTTATTAATGTTTATGTGATAAAAGACAGAGAAGAGATTCAATACACATTCAAACAGGCAATTGGTTTTGAATTGCTTAAAGAAGAAGAACCGTCGATTATTTCTCCTAATTTGCAGATTCCGACTCCTATGACGCCTGCACTGGATTGGCAACTATGGACGGGATTCTAAACCCTGTTGATGAATTCACGTTTGTATGGCATAACGCAATGCGGTCAAACTTAATTTATGCTATACAGGACAATACTTTTTTTGGTACTCAATTTCGCGGGATTGGGAATAGCAGCGATTTTCACTGCTGACGGAGTACCTTCCGAGTGGTATGCTTCACTAGAGAAGGCTCCATGGACACCGCCTGGTTGGGCTTTTGGGCCTGCCTGGACGATAATCATGGTATGTTACGCTATTTATATGGCTTTGGCTTGGCCATTGGTTGATAACCGGCCTTTACTGCTGGCATTATACAGTGGCCAGTGGGTTTTGAATGCCTTTTGGAGCCCGGTATTTTTCTATTTTCACGCTGTTGGTTGGGCTTTATTGATTATTTCTGCACTTACCATTTTGATCATCACTTTTTGGGCTTTCTACGAGAAGATACTTAAGCAAAGCTCTTTTCTGCTGCTGCCTTATTTGTCGTGGTTATTGATTGCTACTTCTCTTAATGGCTATGTACTGTGGTTTAATTAGAGAGGAAAGTGAGAAAGAGTTGGACTTGCTTTGAGTAGGAAGTTTGGGGGCAGCTGCGATGTCATCGTAGTGGAGTCGCATCCCACTCCCCCAAGACATGTCATGTCCTATTCTCGAGACATGTCATTTTTAAAAATGACATGTCTGTTTTCACAAAGAATCGCTATCAACATATACGACAGTATGATCAAGCGATTAGAGGAAGAATATGGCGTTAAAAAAAAAGAATCTACCGGATAGTCAATTGGTTCTGCTTTTTATTTTATCTTCTTTGGTCTTTTTCATCAAAAATATAATTATGAAACCCACTTCTCATTTACCAAAATACCTTTTCCTTGGAGTAGTTCTTTTTATGAATGCCTGTACGCAGCCCGCTGAAAAATCAGCGACGGAAGCACCTGAAGAAGAAGCTCTTTTGACGACTGGCAATCAATCCGCAACAGTAGAGATATACTACACCGCCCGGGATACTACTTTGCGGCTAACTCAAACCGGGACCTTGCAATTTAAGGCAGAAGCTCAACCTAATGAATTTGATGCTTCTATTATGTTGGACCCCAGCAAGACGGCCCATACATTTATGGGCATTGGTGGTGCTTTGACGGATGCCGCAGCGGAGACTTTTTACAAGCTACCCGAACAACAGCAAGAGCGCTTACTTAAGGCTTATTTCTCTTCTACGGAAGGGATTGGTTATACGGTTGGTCGTACCCATATCAACAGTTGTGATTTTTCCAGCTCCAGTTATGCCTACACGGAGATCGAAGGAGATACCGCTTTGGAAAACTTTGATATTGAGCCAGATCGGCAGTACCGTATTCCTTTTATTAAAGCTGCTTTGGCAGTAGCCGGTGAAGATTTTAAGATGCTGGCCTCCCCGTGGAGCCCACCGGCCTGGATGAAGACCAATTATAATATGCTACAGGGCGGAAAGGTTAAACCTGAGTATTATCAGGCCTGGGCGGATTATTTTGTGCGCTTTATTGAGGAATATGAGAAGGAAGGAGTGATTATTGATGGGGTTACTGTTCAGAATGAGCCTATGGCCACACAAACCTGGGAGTCTTGTATTTATACTGCTGAAGAAGAACGGGATTTTGTAAAAAATTATCTGGGGCCCACGTTTCATGGTAATGGTATGGAAGATAAGAAAATTGTAATTTGGGATCACAATCGCGGTATCATGTACCAAAGGGCCAAGGTTGTCCTTGATGATGAAGTAGCCAACAAATACGTTTGGGGGACGGGTTTCCACTGGTACGTTGGTGATCACTTTGAGAATGTACGTTATGTCAAGGAAGCTTTTCCTGACAAAGAATTACTGTTTACAGAAGGCTGTGTTTTCCCATTCAACAGAGATAGTTTGTACGAATGGCACTGGGGCGAGCGCTACGGTGAATCTCTCATCCATGACCTGAATAACGGTGCTGTGGCCTGGGTAGACTGGAATATTTTATTGGACGAAACCGGCGGGCCTAATCATGTGCAGAACTTTTGTTTTGCGCCAATCATTGCGGATACCCAAACCGGCGAGTTGATATTCATGAATTCCTACTATTACCTCGGTCATTTTTCCAAATTTATAAAAAGGGGAGCCAAAAGAATCATTGCTTCTTCCAATGACGACAGGATACTGACTACTGCTTTTCTCAATCCTTCCGGGCAGGTTGTGGTGGTAGTGATGAATCAGACGGATAAAAACATTAATCTTGATCTTTGGTTGGATGGAAAAGTGGTGAATCTGGAAAGTAGAAAACACTCTATTTTTACGGCATTGATTTAATACCTGCGAAAAAGTCTATTTTAGAGAACGGATCAAATAAAAAACAATGAAGATAAGAGGGAATTACTATCGCACCATATGGCTCAAGCCGGGAGATGCGCATACCATCCAAATTATAGACCAGAGGCATTTACCACATGAGTTGATTATTGAAGATTTAAAAAATGTGAAAGATGTAGAAAGAGCAATCAGAGAAATGCATGTCAGGGGAGCGCCTTTGATTGGCTCTACTGCTGCTTATGGCCTTTACCTGGCTACATTAATGGCTCCCGAAGGGCCAGCTGGGCTTGATTATTTGTATAAGCAGTTGGAATTTCTTCGCGCTGCCCGGCCTACTGCCGTAGATTTACACAATGCCAGTGAACGGGTATGGCGCGCGCTACAGGCCGGAGAAACGGCCAAAGAAAGAACCAGTCTCGCCCTTGCTGAAGCCCATGCGCTTACCGAAGAAAGTGTAGACCACTGCCGGCAAATCGGTGAGTATGGCCTGCCTTTGATAGAAACGATCAGCCGCCAAAAGGGAGGCGATACGGTACATATCCTTACCCACTGTAATGCCGGATGGATTGCATGTATTGATCATGGTACAGCTACCTCTCCGATTTATGCTGCACATGACAAGGGGATCGACGTACATGTCTGGGTAGATGAAACACGGCCCCGTAATCAAGGCGCTCGGCTAACGGCTTTTGAATTGCTGGAGCATGGCGTTCCTCATACAGTTATCACAGATAACGCCGGCGGTTATCTCATGCAACATGGGAAGGTGGATATGGTGATTGTAGGCAGTGATCGTACGACCCGAAAAGGTGATGTAGCCAATAAAATCGGTACTTACCTCAAAGCGTTGGCGGCTTACGACAACCAGGTGCCCTTCTACGTAGCGCTACCTTATTCTTCTTTTGACTGGACTATTGAGGATGCAGTGAAGGATATTCCCATCGAAGAGCGCGATCCGGATGAAGTCAAAAAGATCAGAGGGCTGGATGAGGGTCAAATAAGAGAAGTACTGTTGACCCCCTCAGATAGTCCGGCTGCCAACTTTGGCTTTGATGTGACTCCGGCTCGTCTGGTAACAAGTTTGATCACCGAAAGAGGGATATGTCCGGCTACTGAGGAAGGGATTCGTTCTTTATATCCCGAAAAGGCAGTTATTTCCTAATAGAAGAAGCCTTTGATGTACTTAATTACTTTGCTACTTGATGATAAAGGCTACTTCTGACCCGGGTAGAAGTGCG
>CAZVOD010000043.1:0-22985 GCA_964628385.1 uncultured Saprospiraceae bacterium | reverse complement strand
TTAATTACTTTGCTACTTGATGATAAAGGCTACTTCTGACCCGGGTAGAAGTGCGGCTTTTAGGGAAGTTCCTGTGGATTGACTTCCCACAGGAGGGGAGTCAATCCACAGGAACGGTAGCACTATGCAGTGTCTGTAAGCCAAGGGCTGAATTCCAGCCCCATTAAGTCTATTCATCATCCAAAGAAGCGGTTGGGTCGCTGGCTTTTTCCATGGCTATTTGGATCATCAGCTCCAGCTCTTTGATCAGTTTACCTTCATTGCCTTCATAACCAACGCTCTTGAAGCGGGTTTTTCCGTCCGGTCCAATGATGAACTTAGTTGGAATACCACTTATTTTATAATTTCCAATTACTTTATTATCTGTATCCATCAGTACCTGGAAAGGATACTCATTATCATTGATATATTTTCCGGCTACCTCCGCTTTATTTTCCCCGTTTTCCCATGAGTTAATAAAAAGAAACTCTACCGGGTATTTGCTGCCCAGTTTTTCCTGAGCTTTCTGCATAGCAGGGAAGGAAGCTTTACAGGGGCCACACCAGGTAGCCCAAAAATCAAGAATAACTACCTTTCCTTTTAGGCCTTCAAGAGAAACTTCTTCGCCTTCAAGGTTGGTCAGCACAAAGGCAGGAGATTCCTGATTTAAAACCTTTTCCTCAACCTCTTTTCGCAATTTTTTATTGGCTTCAACTTCCAGCAGTGCCATATGCTTTTCAAAAGCAGTCTCCATGGTATTATTTTCCATGAACAGCTTTTGATACTTTTCTTTCAATTGACCTGAAGCTTTACCTTGCTGGATAATTTCAGCTATTTTAGCCTCTACTTGTTCGGCACTCTTCACTTTTTCAAAATAGATAATATAAGTATCAAAGTCTTGCGAACGAAGGTATTCCTGATTAGTAAGCTTCAGGACTCTATTGTAAGCGGCCAGCGCCTTTTCAAATTTTTCAATTTTATACCAGTACTTCGCTTTGTTCTTCAAGTGACCGGCCAACTCTTGCTCAAGGTTTTGTTCCATCTGAGCCAGAGTTTGGTAGGTTTCTTTGTGCTCAGCTGGATTGGCCATTTTCTCTTCCGTTTTGGCAATGGCTTTGCTGATGATGTTATCAGCGATGTCCAATGCTTTTTCAGAAGGCTTTTCTTCCATTTCTTTACCGAGTAGAGAGGTTAATAGCATAGACATGTAGCCAGAGTCTGTTTTCTTGATTCTGGCAGCGTATTCCTCAAACTTTTCCCAGTTACCTTCTTTTAAATAGGCATTTGTTACATCTATGATCATGTAGCCATCTCTGACCTCATAGTAATAAGCATCCATGTCATCTCCGGAATCATTCGCAGAAAGAGCAACATATTCTTCGTAGATTTCTGCCTGTAGATCAGCTGCCGTATCCCTGACTGCAAAGAAACTTTGTACTAACTCCTGCTGCATCAGCTTACCGGTAGGAAATTGCTTTTTAGCCAGTTCAGCAGCCTTATCTGTCAGTTCCTCGTCTTTAGCCTTACTGAAAAAACTGTGAGCAAACATTATTTGATCCTCGTTAGATTTCTCATCGATAAATTCTACTGCAATAGCTCGCAAAACCTTTATTTTTTCTTCATTTTCTTTGTTTACCAGATTATTATAGGCTGTTAAAAAATCGATGTCACTTATTAACTCAGGATCTTCAGCTAAAGCCTTTTCAAAAAGCTCGGCTCCTTTATCTACATCTCTTTCTAAACCAATTAGGTAGTAATCTGAGCTATAGGCCTTACCCATTTCCAGGGACGTACCGGGCAGCGGCGTCTCTTTCCCGGGCTCATAAAGTTTTATGAAATATCCCTTATCTTGATTATTGTCGCTCTTTTCGCCGGATTCATTCTGAAATAAGACAGAAAGCAGTCTTGTATCTTCATCTATCATTAGCTTTGTTTTCAGTACTGACCCTTCTATGGAGCTACTCAACTCCCGGGCATAAATCCGATCTTCAGTATCTTTGAAAGCATAAACTATTACTTTAAATGCGGTTTCATCCTTTAAGCTGGATTCCGTAATAGCATAAGTAATCATTACTTCTTCGCCAGGAGAAGGCTTTTCTGGGCTGAAGTTAAAAGTTTGGGCATGGAGTGAGAGCTGAACGGCTATCACCATCAAGCTGGCTAAAAATAAGTTTCGCATCGCGGCGGTTTTTTGTTAAGAAAATGGTTGGTTAGAAATCTGGAGTTTGAAAGTTGTTCGACCGCTTATGGCCGATTATTTCGATACCTAAACTGACTGAATTCTAACCTCTCATTCAAATTAAGAATAAAATACCAGTAATTGAAAAGATGCAACAAGTTTATTTTTTGATTGGGGGGCTACTGGCCGGAACGATGCTACTGTTCCGGTCAGTAGGGAAGGCAGGATTAATCCAGATCCAGGTAAACCAGGCGTTCCAATCGTGCTAATTCCTTCTCATCTACATATTTTCCAATCTCACGTCTGAACTGCTCCATGCTCTTGTAGGGGCGGTATTCTTCAAACTCATGGGCCATTCTCTTTCCCACTCCCGGTAGAGCAAGTATCTCTTCCTCTGTAGCGGAATTTAAAGCTATAGGGACAAAAACATATTGCTCGTAGCGCGCTATTTCTTCCTCATCTACATATTTGCCCATTTCACGACGGAACTGAGCGATCTTTTTGTAAGGACGATACTCTTCAAACTCATGGGCCATCTTTTTCCCTACACCCGGTACCATAAGAAATTCTTCTTTTGATGCGGTATTAAGATTGAGGGGCACAAAACAAGTGGTTAGAAGCGCTTTCATTTCAGCACTTGCTACTTTTCCCATTAAAATTGTTTGAAAATCTTTCATATTTAGGAAAGGACGATTGTCAAGAATTTGTTTTGCCAGTTCCTCGTCGATTTGTGGCAGGGCCACCAGTTCTTTTCTGGAAGCCAGGTTTGGATTCAACACCTTAGCCTCTTTCATAGCTGGCATATCTGCCTTTTCTTCCGTTGGAGTGACATCCTTGTCTTTTTCGGTATTACTCTCTCCACTGCAGTTGAAAATAACACCTGCGAGGAGCATCAGCCAGAATAAACGTTTCATAACAGTATTTTTAATGTTTTATTGAAAATGATTGAAAGTTTCTAACGAATGGAATAGGCCCAGCCTAGCAGGCCGGTAGCGATCATTGTTCCGGGAGCTAGTACAGGAGTAGCGCCTTTTAAAGTCTTCCAGATGAGCTGAGTGCCTTTCATAGAGGGGTACATTTCTAGCTCAAAAGCCATATTACCATTAAAATGAAGAATAAATCCGGTTATTCCGCTAATGACAAAAAATGCCATTACAAAGCGAAAGAAATAATGGCTGCTAATTGATCGTGCAATGCCAAACCAAAGCAGCGCACCGAGGGCTAACCCTATGAGAATAATGGGGACAAGCTGCCACCAATCCTGGGTGTGTTCTAGTAATAGTAATTCAGCTCCGGTACCGATAAGGCTTAGCAAGAATGCAGCTAACAGTAATTTTTTCATACCTGTATTAACTTCTTTAGATTAAATCTAAATCAAAATTAAGGTATATTGATAACTTTACCTACCTAAAATTTGCTTTTTCTATGTCTTCAAATTTTCAGCATACCCCAACCCCCGGATGAAGTACTCGGCCATATTGATTTCTATGGTTTGGGCACCCACATCCAAATTGCTCTTTTTGATGGCATTCATGACCTGATCTAGGGTAATACCGTATATCTTCATGGTATCAGGGTCTACATCTACCTGATATTCCTTGACAAAACCGCCCACGGAGGCTACCTCAGAAACGCCCCGGGCCGAGTACTGGCTGTACTCCTTCGGGAAGAATATTGGGAGGCAGCGAATTGAGTTTTTCCAAAATTCTACTTCTACTCCAGTAAAATCCTATTTCTTCTTCAAATACGACGTAAATACTTGAAAAACCAAACATAGAATTACTCCTGATACCCTTTACTCCCGGAATTCCCAGCAGTGCAGTAGTCAGCGGGTAAGTGATCTGATCCTCAATATCCTGAGGCGAACGGCCAGTCCATTTTGTGAAAACTATCTGCTGGTTTTCCCCGATATTGGGAAGAGCATCAACCGCTACCGGGTCGCGAGGCAGCCAATTTGTGTTAAAGTCAAACGGCGCAGTTGCTAACCCCCAGCCAATAAACGGGATCAGCAATAACCACGCAACCAGCTTATTATCTAAAAAAAACTTAATAAAATTTGCTAGCATAATACCTTTTTCAACTTGATAGAAAGTATTTCCCCAGGGCCCGTGAAGTATCGGAAAAGCCTTTATAGCAAACACTGTACGTCTGTATAAAATGCACCTAAGCCCGGTTCAAGTCTGGTACTCTTTCAGCAGGATCATCAATGGATATACCGTTAAGATTGGAAAAGTGTTGATTATCCAGTCTGGCGTATTGATGGCCGAAAAAATATGAAAAAGAATGGCTAACAAAGGAAAACCTGCAACCTCAAAGGTAGATCGCAGACGATAAGCGGTGGTTTGTAGTTGAGAAATTTGGGAGAAGTAATGCTTATGCTAGTGCCTTCTGTCAAAACTGTAGACGGAATAAGAGATAGACTGGATAAGACATCAAAGAAGTGACCTTCCTGCGCTGAAGTGATTTGATCAGGGGTTGATTTTACAAGTTCAGTAAAAAAACTAACCGCTGCTTTGTGCTTATGTCTACTAAAAGCGCTTATCACACTATCTATTGGCAAACAAGCAATAATTCAAAAAGGTCAACATTCAGGTTTTATGGTATCTCTTCGAAATAAGCCTACGCCGTAAAAGTAATCAAAACAAGAAAAGATAATGCTGGTTGCTATGGCCAATTAGCTCTAATCGTACAAAGTACTCATCCAAATGGTAATGCTTTGCTCCGGGTGGTTGATTACCGTCATTAGATCTGGTGCAGCGGTGCCCGCCGGGTTGATGATAGTGCCGGGAATACCTTTGAAGGCGACCAACTCCATGTACCAATCGTAGCGCCTCTCCTGAAAAGAATACCTTGGATAATAATATTCAAAATAAGCTGTGGTATGCTCGTACATGGTATCAAAGTTAAACCAATTGCCCGGGTCGAGGCGATAAAACCAGATAGCAAAAGTCAGAGCAGCCATTGTCACGTCCTCAAAGGGCTCGATATAAGCCTGAGTAATATCTCCTATAGCTGAAGCTGCCAGGGTTTCTATAGTTTCTGTTTCCTGAGTGATCTCAGTAAGCTTTTCTCCTATAAATTCTCTATAAGTGGCCGGATCATCAATGATGCGCTGAAATTCTTCCTGGCTTTCAATTGGATATTCAAAAATCCATATGGGCCAGTTGCTTTCATAGATGACATTGTTAACGTAAAGATTGTCCCGGAATGCTTCCGCCGCGGTACGGCCAAAAGTATAGGTCAGGTCTTTCCAGGTACCTTCTCCGAAGCCCTGGATGGCATCTAACTGCTCAAGGCTGTCAAACCGTCTAAAGTCCTGCTCTGATCTTGCTCTAAGAATGCGAGCTGCCAGGGTCTGACCAATAGTACGTCCCGACCCATCAGTGGGATCGTCCTGAATTAGTGTATCGGTAATATCATCTACTTGCTTGACCCGATTAAAAAAATCGAGGATTCGAACAGCTACCCTCCCGGGAATGTCTTGCGTATTCATATGACTTGAATTGAGGTTATAAGTTATCAAAAAGTAAGATACCTATTTTTCTTTTTTAAAACCGAAAAAATAGCCCCGGAAAATAAAAAATGATAGCTATGAAAGCCAGTAGTGGCCACTATTTCAGAGGAGACGAAACAATGGTTCACCACTGCGGAGCAATAGTCATCCATTTTCAAGGGATGCTTTCCGAACTTCAAAAGTAAATATTTGCTTAGTAACAGGTAAAAAGTAAGTATCCGATTGATGCGAAGTGATTGTAGTCTTAGGCAAGACATTTTTTCAGCAATAGCGCAGCTATTGCTGAAAAAAATAATGCAGCATAAGGCTGCAAGGACGAGTAGAAATCGATAAGTTATTCTTTAACTGTTACTTAAGCACGTAAAAAGCAACAAAAACCTCCCTTTAAGCGGTGAAAGTATCCGATTAGGGATATAGCCTGGCAACAATTCCAAAGTATCATTCTGACACTGAATCGCTGTTACGAACGAAAAATCCTTCGCCTGGAAAAAATAGTGTGGCTTTCCCGAAATTCTACTTTTTGCGAAGCAGGTCAAAATAAACGTATAGATATGAAAAGTGTAAAAACCCCCAATTTCACCTTACTTTAATAACCACCACCACTCATAGGTTTCCACTGGGTGTGGTTGTAGTTTTTGTGCACATTAGGGTCGAAATTTACATCGTTAGAGCCAATGATATCGCCATTGGCGTTGATGAAATAGTTTTGGTAGCCGGAATTCACCTGCAGCGATTTATTACTCCATGGATTAGTCAGTGTATATTCTTCTCTGATCATATTCATTTCTTTACTATGCATACGACTTTCCATATCCGAGCGGCTCCAATAACTTCGCATACTCATATCACTAATCTCATCGGAGGTTGACCGGTGGATTTTCTGGGTATTCTGGAACGCCTCCTCATCACTACGCATTCTTTTTTGGTGAGCGGCTCTACTGTCGGCCATTCTCTGCTCGGCGGCTTTATCCATGCGGTTTAGCTCCGCTGCGTGAGCCATGGCTGTATTGTAATCGACTTCCCAGTTGGCCTGGGCAAAAAGGTAAGTGGCTACAGCGTCTTCAAAATACTGGCCTGGGGCTTCAAGTTCGGTCATCCCAAAACTCCAGGTACTGGCTCCCTGAGAATGCATGATCATTTGAGTTATTAAAATTAAGGATTTGCTGCCATCGGGCTGCTGCCATTCTGAGGCCAGCATGTTGTACTGCTGAACACTGGAGCGGTTCAATGCACTTTGCATAAGCTCTTTACTTCTTTGGGCCGTTTTATCCAGTGAATACCGCTTTAGCAATTTACCGCCCTGTTGTTGAATATGAGGAACAATATTTTCCTTAAAAATAACCTCAAGTGACACCGGATTAGCTACCTGCATGCCCGCCATCTGAGCCGTATATGAGTCTACATTGAAATAATAGAGTTCAGTCGGAAGGCTACTCACCCGAATGCTACTGGGCCCTTCAATCCCCTGTATACCGCTAGGCATAGTCCCCATTTTCCAGTCTTTAGGTAATGGTAAATAAGAAACCACCCGGCCGGTTTTGCTATCTCTGACCGGCTTCATTTCAAGAGTTTTTCCGTCACTACCTGTGTTATTATCAAACTGAGCGGTCTGAAATGTACCATATGGATTGGTATAACCCGCTCCGGTATCCTGAGCGTTATTCTGACAGGCAAATAAAAGGCTGCATACAAAGATCATTGCAAGTAAGTTTAGGAGTTTCATAGTGAATCGATTTTTTAGTTGTTGAGAACGATTTTACTATGTCTCGCAAAAAACCGGAAAAGGTCATCACAGAAATGGAAAAAAATGAAAGATTTGCCCCGCAACCTTTTTTTACAAAAGAAAAATTCCAGTCACGCTCTAGAAATCAGATAAATCTATTTCACTAAAATCATTAGCTACCGGATGCTTTTGAGAGGCGGTAGTTCCCGGCCGAACCAATTGTAAAGTCTGAAAGCCTGCCGCTTTTGCAGCGTCTAATTCGGCCTCCACATCTGAGAGAAATAGGATCTGCTCAGCCGGAATGCCAAGTTGCTTTTGAATACTGTGGTAGGATTGGGTTTCTTTTTTATGGCCGGTTTGGGTATCAAAATGAGCGGACAGGTAGGGGCTGAGGTCTCCTTTGTTGGAATTTCCAAACAGCAGTTTTTGGGCGGCTACCGAACCAGAAGAATAAATACCCATTTGAATATCGGCCGCTTGCCACTTTTGAAGGGCCGGGAGTACGTCTTCGTAGATATGGCCTTTATACTCACCGGATTCATAACCATTTTTCCAAAGAAGGCCCTGTAAGGTTTTCAGGGAAGTATGCTTGCGATCCTGCTCAATCCAATCCAGGAGCTGTTGGATAGCCTCATCTATGGAGATGACTTTTCCTTCTTCCTTTAGTATTGTAGTTTTGACGGCTTCCAATTCTGCCAGAACGTGAGGGGAGGTACTGTGATCGCGAACAAAAGCCTCCATATTTTTACTGGCGTAAGGGAACAACACCTCATGTACAAAAGAGATAGAAGTAGTTGTTCCCTCAACGTCCATCAAGATGAATTTTATCATGCAGATAATCCTAAGTTATTGTATTTCTGATCGACTCCCGATTCGGTGTATTGAGGTACCCAACCGGATTGGTCGATAAACACGCGAATAGCTTTTACAAATGTTTTGGGGCCGAAGTCAAACCAGTGCTTGGTATTGGCCGGTACTGAGATCAAATCTCCCTGCTGGCAGATGACGCAGAATACAGGAGTGTCATTTTCCATATTAAACCAAAATAACCCTTCACCATCCACAAAAAAGCGGACTTCATCTTCCGAGTGCATATGTTCGGTCAGGAACTTGGTCTTGACCGCATCCAGGCTGGGCGTATTAGGATTAACGCTGATCACATCAGCCGTCTTGTAGCCATTAGACGCCATATAAGGCTGGAGTACATGCTCATAAGCTTTCAGGATCGTCTCCTGGTCTGCATCATCATCAAACTCAACCTGAGCTTCCCACTGATCGTACAATACGCCAAGGTCAGCCAAAAACGATTTGATCTCCGCTGCATCTTCAATCTTCTTATCCTGATCAGGAATGTGTAAAATTGCCATGACTTAATTTGTTTTTTTAGGTAGTACCCTTAAATGTATGAATCTTATAAAAACATTCAAATAAAAATTCAAAAACTTCTACATGCCTTTTGGCTTCGGCAATAGTTTCGCCCCAGGTATAAAGGCCATGCCCAGCAAGGAGAAAACCTTTGATCTCCGGGTGTTCCTCCCAGTAGCTGTCGATCTCCTTTGATAAAGCAGCCATATCCTGGTTGTTAGAAAAAACGGGAATATCCACAAAAGTATCGTGCGTACGGATACCACTCAGTCCTTTTAAGAGTTCAAAACCCTCCAGGCGCAGTCGGCCCTTAGCTTCAAAAATACTCGACAAAGTCGTATTATAAATAGAATGGGTATGTAAAACACAAGCCACCTCCTCCCGCTTCCGGTAAATAAGCGTATGCAGCCGAGTCTCGGCAGAGGGCTGGCGGCTATCCTCCACGGGCTGCCCATTGAGATCGACCTTCAGGAGGTCTTCCTCCCGGAATACCCCCTTATCTATACCCGAAGAAGAAATATGTAACAGCGTAGTGCCGGGTGGGCGAAAGGAATAATTAGAGCTCGTAGCGGGAGCCCATCCTTGTTGGTGTAGGAAATGAATGCAGTCTACCAACGCTTTAGCCCATGTATTTGTAGATATCTCCATACCACAAAAATACATAAATTCACAGCAGCTCTCCAAAGGACTTTGACAAAGCATTGAAGATAATTTTCTCTTTACACTTGACTGATAGGAATTCTCGTTTTATATTTGCAACGCTTTATAAGAAAAGCTACAGATTTGGTAGGCCTTGAGCTCAAAAAGCTTCACTACTAAATCAAAAACCTTTTGATCTTAAAGACCCATGGTGTAATGGTAACACAGCTGATTTTGGTTCAGTCGTTCTAGGTTCGAGTCCTAGTGGGTCTACATTTTTTTTGAATATACAGTTGTCTTTCAATAAGTTATGACTTCCTAGTTGCCGCCAGTAGTCGTTTTCAAAGAATTCAAACTAACTTTAGAGAGATCAGCGTTTCACTCTGTCCTCTTTCTTTTTTTGAGCCATCCACAATTAAGTCTGCCGGGGCTACTTCTAGCAACTCGGTGGTTTCCACAAAATCTGTCAAATAGGGTTGTTCGCGATTGCTACACCAGCCATTTACCGTCGTAAACGCTAGTCCTAGCTTATTTGACAGCTAGGTTTGTGGTATCTGCCTACTACACCCCACCTTTCCTGCATAGTATATAGTGCCTAGCTTTGTTCAAAAATTCAAAACAACGTGGCTTTTTCATCTTAGTAACTTTAGCTTTGATATTAGCCATCTTCTAAAAAAAATGTATATTTACTATGAAATAAAAGGAAAATTTCATGGCAACAATTCCAGCTTTTATTGATGAGCTGCTACAACTCATTGCTAAAGACGAACTATCAGCCGCCATTGCTGAACTTCAAGCCCTGCTTAAAAATAGTCCATCTTACAATGAACTCATCATTCAATCCGCCCGCTACAACGGCCTGATGAAGGACATCCGAACTGGCACCATCGACCTGGAACGGGCAGAAGTCAAAAAGAACCAACTCCGCTACGCCCTGACCGATATGGTACGGGAACTGGAAGACCAACTCCCGGAACAGCCCAAGCTGCAACAAGAAGTAGAGCAGTACCTGAAAGAGCGGCCCGTGCACAACGAAGCCCACATTACGGGCGATGGCAACATCAATGTGCAGGGGGTATCGGGCAGCTCGATCAGTATTCAGCAGAACGATAAGACCAAAGACACCTAGCGATGAGCAACGAATCCAACATACAAGGCAACCAGAACATCGTGCTCTAGGGAGTGACGGATAGTACGATTACCGCGAAGGTGCCCTGTGTGGCTTTTTGAGTTTTGACGGGGATGGCCGGGGCGGAGGCAGTTGGGCTGGTGGAAGCGGTTTCTTCGGCTAGTTCATCGGTACTCTGCTGAGGGGAGCAGTGCAGGCAGGTGAGGAGGAGAAGGAGGCAGATCGAGCAAATATTGGAATGAGGTGGTTTCATGATAGAGGTTCCATAAAAATTGTCAGAGTATAAAGTTATGAAAAAGGAGGGTTATTTTGGGGAAATCGAAAGAATAAAGGTATGAAAATCCTAATGGGGATTGGTTTTATTTTTTACTAAACGAACAGAGTAAGCCCTTTGAGTATTTTTGGGAACTACGCATTCATAAATGTTATTTTTATTACTCCCTGTTTTAAATAAACCTCTTAAGGTAACTACGTCTAAGTCGTCTACCGGCTTTCGGATTCCGTTTTCAATGATAGCCCCTTGATCCATTTGCATAATGGAATTACTCCAGAAATAAATTACAGTATCTTGATATTTTAACTGTTTATTATCTAGGTATCCTGGGAAATTTTCAATTTTCAATTTTTCTCTCAGAGAGTTCCCTCTGCTTTTGTAGGCCATCAATTGCTCATGGTCTTTTACGCCTAAAATTTTCTCCAATTTTTGCCAATCCTGTTGAGTTGGAAGGCGCCAACCGGGAATTTTATTTGCGACAGCTTTTGCGGCATTAAAGGAATATAGACGACCATATTTTTCACAATTAATACACCAGCTACCATCTACGGGAATATTTAGATTTTTTGAAGTCCATTCCATATCGCCAATTTTTACACTTTTAAGTTGGTCATTTTTGACTGCTAAATGATGAAAAGTACTAAAACTGCAAGTAAATATAAAAATAAGAAATATGGGAAAAATATTGATAAATCGTGCGTTTAGCATGGTTATTTTATTTTGCTGATCTAATTGCTTCGGTTATAAAAAAGTCCTCATCTAGGTATTGGATGCTTTTTATGGAATTTTCAGACCTTTCAATTAGCATGGGATAAATCTGATAATATCCCATTTTACCAACTTTATTAGACTTGTCAAAATGAAAGTTACCATCCTGGATTGAGTTTTGAAGTTTAATTTTAAGTAACTTTATATCGTGAATACGGGTAAAAACGAAGTAATAGTTCTCATTTTTATTATTGTTTTTTGCAAAGTCTATTGCTTCGTTAACACAGGCCCCACAACCGCTTCCAGGTATTAGAAAAATGCTATCCCTATCAGGCAATATTGATAGAAATTGATTTAAGCTTTTTTGATCAAAATTGGTTTCATTTGTATTGAAGCAGATGGTTACTATTGCTAACCAAATGAAGAGTATTCGTATATTCATTTGCCGTATGAGTTTCAAGATTTAGTATTCATAATTCTCTAATGCATATACATTGAATGTTAACTTTTCTTCGGAAGCCTCCGCATATTCCCTCTTGTTAGCAATATAAAAGCCATCTTTTTCTACAAAAGATAAACTAGGGTATACTAAACCTCTGGGAAACTTCATCTCACCAATTTTAGCAAAATCTTCATCTAAAATCATTACAAAAAAGATAGGATTAAGTCCAGAGGAAAATTCGTCCAAGGTGTTGCCAATTATACCAAATCTATAATAAATTTTTCTGTATGGATCATACTTGATTCCCCAGTAGGCAGATGAAAGGTCATAAGTATATTGTTCTTCTTTGTTATTCGAAACATACTCGTAATCCGGGTGAAATGGCTTTATTGTCTGGATAAAAGAGGATTTAGCTTCATATTTTTTGGAGTACTTTTTAAAATCTGTAATTTCAATGCTGTCGCTAATTGCATAACTAATTGCAAAAAGCTTTTTTTCCTTTATATAATCAAAATAGGTTTGCGCTTTTATTCTCCATTTGCCTTGAAACACCTTTTCTGGATATTTCCCTATCAACTGAGAAGAGTTGGTTTCTAAATTAACCTGGACAAAGGGCCTACCTATTTGGTCTCTTGGAAGGGTTTGATACATATGGCCTGCAGCTATTATTTGATTTTCTTTGAAAACCATTGGCCTAAGGCTGTTAGGTTCCAATACGGGATATTTAATTGCTTTATCAAATTCTTCGAACTGAAAACTAGCAATTACTTCAGCGTTGCTATTTACTTGATATATTTTTCTTCCCCAATAAGAATAGACGTATATCTCTTCTGGAGAGATCCATAAAAAACCAGTCAAACTGCTTATTCCATTTGGGCCTTCTGTATCGAAAGTAATTGTCTTTTCCAATACCCTTTCGCTAAATGAATAAATGTTAATGGTGTTTCTTGATCGATAAAGCAAACCGATTTTCTTTAGACCATTTATTTCAAATATTTGAATATCATTCGCATTGAACCCACTCAGAGAATCTAGGGGTAATGAATATTGATGGTGTAGGACTAATTGCGTGTTCTGGCCATGAGAGGTTTCATGTTTAGAACAACTAGTAGAAATTAATAATGCAAAGATAAATATGTTGTTCTTCATAAAAAATAAGTTTTTAAAATATTTAATGTTATTGTATTACACAATCGGAGTCTTTGTCACAGTTCTTAAATCCTTCAATTATTACACACACGTAATCATTTGGGTCTGAGTGCCTTGGTGCACAAACGCCTTTGAAAGGCTCTATCAGTGATACTTGGTTTGCAGTTTCAAATAATTTAGAGTCGTCATTTGCAATCCCCTCATTGCTAAAGGCTATGATACCTGCAATAAGAATAATAAGTAAAAAGGAAAAAGTTCTCATAATTTCCACATTTAAGTTGAATTAATAATTGTTTTATAGGTTTTCGGCAATCCCTTAAACAAAATGGCCGCATGTTCAAAATAAAATTATTAATTTTGTAAATAAAATTTTGACGCATTTTGACGCATTTTGACGCATTTTGACGCATTTTGTGAGAAGCCTGCGCTGTCTAAATGTCTACTTTATGCCTGTTTGTTGTCTAAATACTTTTCAGGCAGGCCCATGGCATTGTAAATCTTTCTAATATCTTTAGGCATAACCAAGCCTTTGGGAAGCTCGATGCTGTGCCTTTTCAATTTTCGGTTGAAAGTACTTCGATGTATGCCATATTCCTCGGCGATCTGCTGCCGTTTTGACTTTACTACTTTTCGTTTGGTAAGAAGAAATCCTGGGGATTAGTATCTTGGAGTATCTCAACCCTCCAAAGATGCTAACATTACCACCAGGATTTCAACGCACAATATCGGATTTTTCAGCTGCATTCCGCAAAGACGTATGGCCAAAAGCCCTGTTGCTGCTCACCGGCGCCATCGTTTGCCCAGGTAGCCGCACGGTTTGTAACCTGCTGCGGAGCGTAGGATTGCAGAGGGAACGCTGCTTCCCCAAGTATCACCGCCTGCTGAGCCAGGACAAATGGTCAGCCAAGCGGTTAGCAGGAGTGCTACTTAAGTTACTCGTCAATGCTTTCGTCGCTATTGAGGAAGCCTTGGTTTTCGGCTTTGACGATACGATTGAGCGCCGCTGGGGAGCCAAGATCAAAAAGCGGGGTATTTACCGTGACCCGGTTCGCTCCTCGAAGAGCCATTTTGTCAAATGCAGCGGTCTGCGTTGGTTTTCTTTGATGCTGCTAACCGGCCTGCCCTGGCTGGAAGCTGGTGTATTTTGGGCACTTCCCGTGTTGACAGCTCTCTGCCCTTCGGAGCGCTTTTACCAGTCTCGCGGCAAGCAGCCCAAAAAGCTTACGGATTGGGCCCGGCAATTAATCACTTGGTTGAGCCGCAAGGCCTCTGCGTTAAACCGGCCAATCTACTTGACTGCAGACGGATCTTTTGCCGTTTATGAACTGCTCATGCACGCTCAAGGGCTGGACATTGGCATGATCGCACGTATGAAGCTCAACGCTCGATTGTTCCATTTGCCTCCCCAAAAATGGCCTAAAAGCAAGCCAGGCCCGAAGTCCCCAAGGGCAAGCGCTTGCTTAACATGGAAAAACGGCTCACGGGCAAACGTATCAAATGGACGCGCGTCATTTTTTCCGAGTGGTATGGCAAGCGCAACAAAGAAATGTTGATCACCTCGGGCGTAGCCATTTGGCATAAAAATAATGAGGTGATGGTTAAGGTCAAATGGGTACTTGTCAAAGACCCCGATGGAGAACTTGAACCGGTACTGCTAGCTTGCACGGATACGGAATTATCTGCCGAGAAAACCGTATCTTTCTTTGTGCGCCGCTGGCGGGTTGAAGTTACCTTCGCTGAAGTACGCCGCCACTTGGGCGTGGAGAGCCAGAGGCAATGGTCGGATTTGGCGATTGAGCGCTCAACCCCATGCCTGATGGCCCTTTTCTCTATCGTTTGCCTGATGGCAAATACCTTGCATCAGCGCCATGAGATACAACCTAATGTTACGGCATGGTACCGGAAAACAGGCGTCACCTTCTCAGACGTACTCTCTGCTGTAAGGCTGGAGATATGGCGCAAAGCCGAACTATCGATAAGCCATTTTCAACCCGATGTCGGAAGTTATTACGCCAAAATTCGCCACCTTTGGTTCTTGCTTACGCAAGCCGTGGCTTGACGACCGGAAAAAGTAGTAAAGTCAAACTAATTTTCCTGATAAGGAAAAAGAGCTATAATAGACTTGTTTCGCAGATATTAAAATAATTCAATTTTCCTATTATTCTACCCCCGCGAAACAAGTCTAATGAAAAAATCCCTTATTGACCATTTGCCAATAAGGGATTTTATTTCAATCAATCAGTAGTTTAGTTCTATCCCTGGAAACCTTCATTACCGCCACCGCCTTTCTGATCATCATTATTGATGTTACTGCGGCGCTTTCTTGGCTGCCTGAAGTTCAATTTACCAAACTTATAACTCACGTTAAGTCGGAAAGAACGGAACTGTATGGATCTACGGCTAAACTGATAAAAGTTTTCACCTGTAAGTTCATTTTCAAAATTCAGGAACTTGGAGAAAGGTGATACAATGCTCAAGCCCAGACTGAAGCGCTTGGTAACCTGCTTGTTAGCTCCTATACTGTAGTAGATAAATGAAGTTCTGGATCCCTGCAAACTCTGCCGGGGAGAACGGAAAGAGCCCGATGCTTCTACCTTAAAGTCATTAGGTAGCGAAAGCGTGATATTACCGTTAGCATCCCACTGAACGCCCTGGTTAGATAATTCCAGGTCTCCAATCGAGCCCTCTGCATCATAGGTGAATAAGTTAAATCCTCCTCGGACACTCAACTTTCTATTGAAAAAGGATTTGGAACCGAATATGCTGAAACCAACTGAGTTGTTTTCTGCAATATTACGGAAAGTGGTAAAAGATACCTCCCGTTCGCCGGAATCGTCCAGGTAGTCTCTTACCAGATTCTCAGCAAATGGAGCTTGCTGATAGTTAGTACTCAAATTACCGTTTTCATCCAATAAGGCAACATCCAGGAAGTTTTCTATAATGGAGGTCGTTCTGCGATAAAATACGGAAACATTGATTACCAGCCCTTTGATAAAGGTATTATAAGATACTTCGTACTGATCAGTAAGTTCCGGATCTACTTCCGGAAAGCCAAAGCTGATATTTCTACTATCTTCCACTTCGATGTATGGATTGATAAATCTAAGGCTCGGACGCTGAATACGGCGTGCATAACTAGCTTTTATCGAAGATGCCTCAGTAAGCTTTCGGTTGACAATGATACTGGGGAGGAAGTTTTCATATTCGTTAGAGAAGTTATTTTCAAATGTCTCAAACTCTCCGCCAATCTCCGTTTTTTCGTAACGGGCACCGGCAACCATTCCCCACTTATCCCCCAATTTAACGTTGAAAGATAAATAGCCCGCGTAAACATCCTGATCATAGAAAAACTTATCTGTACGATTAGGATCGATTGTAAAAGGCTCATCTGAAGCCAAACGTTCCTCGTATCGATAATCACTGTCGATTTCTCTGATAATACCCTTGAAACCGGTCTCCATTTTTACCTTCGGAGAAAATGGATGTACATAGTCCGCCTGGAAAGTATACTCTAAGTTTAAACCATCGTTATCGTTGCGCTCATCCCGGAAGAGTGTCTCATCATTCCCGGTAATATCTTCCTGAAAAATGGTGGCTTCATTCTGATTGGTACTTCCGCTAAGCTGAAAAGCCAGGATAAACTCTTGGTCCGGTTTTTTAAATTTTTTGGTATAATCCGTCGTCCAGTCAAAGCCTCCCCTGAGAGAATTCGTCTCGGAAATACGCTCATAAGTTTGATCCAATCCTAAAATTGGATTGATATTTCTGGCGTCAATTGTGTTGTCTGAGTTTCCGCCACGACCGAAGAAAGAGATCGAAGAGTTGATGCTGTTATACGCGTTAAAATCATAAAACCCTCCTATGGATCCACGAGGGCCAAGTCGGCTTCCTCTTGAATTGCCTTCCTGTCGGAGCGTACTTAGCTGCCCATTGACCACATTTTCGCGGATAAAGAAGTTCGGGTTATCAAGAGGCCAGGAGTACCATCCACCTGCGTTGGCATTTAACCCGAAACGGCCTTTGGCAAAGTTCAGATTAGCATTAGCCCGGCTGTTGGTATTACCTACAGCAGTTGAAACCGAGCCAGTAAAGCCGTCGATAGTTTTTTTCTTGGTGATAATATTAATGATACCGGCTGAACCTTCTCCTTCATATCTGGCCGTTGGTGTAGTAATTACTTCTACACTCTTGATTTGGTCAGATGGAATATTTTGTAGTGCTTCACCGGGGTTGGCAGCAAAAATAGTTGATGGCTTACCATTGATAAGGATTCTCACATTTTGTGATCCCCTCAAAGAGACGTTACCATCGAGATCCACTGAAAGTAATGGAACTTTTCGAAGAATATCTGAAGCATCACCACCGATGGAAGTGACGTCTTTGTCGGCATTATATACGAGCTTGTCAATCTGGTTCTCTATCACTGAGGCTTCTTCTACTACCTCAATTTCCGCTAGCGTTACACCAGTAGACTGCATAACAACATCACTTACCTTGTAGTCGGGCTTGGATTTAGTGAGCTCTATGCCAGTTACTGTTTTTGACTCATAGCCCATAAAGGAAAAAGTTAGGTTGTAAGTCCCTAACTTTATTTCAATGAGCTTGAAATTACCCTTTTCATCTGTAAGTCCTCCATCTACTTGCTTTTTCGTTTTTTCATCTACCAACACAACGGTGGCAAATTCGATAGGCTCATTCGTTGTGGAATCGATCAGCGTTCCGCTGATGTTTCCTGTAATTGATGGGCCTGAACCAGCCCCTCCGTAGGATGGTCGCTGTGCCTGTACGTACAAACCACTCAATAACAGTAAAGTGACTACTAAAAATTGCTTCATGATATTTGTTTTCTGAAAAAAGTTAACACAATAAAGAAATAACTTTCTTTGCATATTGTTATGGCGGTTGCAAGCTTAGTATATCAAACCACAAAAAGGATCGACCAACCATGCTTTTGTATATCCGACAGCCTAATAGAAAAAAATAAATAATGTTTAAACTTTGGTGTTTGAACTTTGTATTTATTTGAAAACAATTATACATCATGAGTACGATTGAGTTTTATTCGCAATTCAAACAGGTCAATCCGGCATTGGAAGGCTTTGCTCTACAATTGACAAGAGATAGGGAGCAAGCTCAGGAGCTCGTTCAGGAAACGGCGGTAAGAGCGCTTAGATATAGAGATAAATTTACGCTTGGTACCAATTTCAAGGCGTGGATCACTACTATGATGCGCAATATTTTTCTTAATCAGAAAAGAGATTACAAAAGAAGGAAAACGGAGAGTATTCCCAACGATAGCCTTTACCTAAATCTTGAGCATACAGGAACTACCGACAATCAGGGAGAGCATTCTATCCGGATGCAGGAAATTCTTCAGCAGATTAATGCGCTGGACGAAAGTATCAGGCAGCCTTTTTGGATGTTTTATCAGGGATATGCCTATGATGAAATTGCTGAAACACTGGAAATTCCTCTAGGTACCGTAAAGAGTAGAATATTTAATGCGAGAAAGAAATTAAAATCCGCTTTGGCTGAACAGCTAGCATAAGGAAAAAAATTTAGGTAAATCAAAGTCTAAACACTATTTTTATGCTAAAAGCGATATAATTCAATAATACCATCTTGATATGAGTATACAATCTGATATCAAACAGAATAAGCCTTTTAGAAATGAGCACCACGAGTTGGTAGTTAACATTATCTATACTTATAACTGGCTTGTTGATCAAATTAAGCAGAAATTAAAGCCTTTTAATATTACCCTTCAGCAATTCAATGTACTGCGAATTCTTAGAGGGGCCGGGGAGCCTGTATCTACCTCCGTTATTAGAGAACGCATGCTGGATAAGATGTCTGATACCTCCAGGATCGTTGATCGGTTGTATCAAAAAGGCCTGGTCAAAAGAACGACCTGTAGCAGTGATAAACGTCTGGTGGATATAAGTTTAACTAGAGAAGGAGAGGAATTGCTCGTAAAAATGGATAATGTAAATAATGATATGGACGCTATTGCTGCATCATTGTGTCCAGAGGAGGCAAAAAGTCTGAGCCGACTTATGGATAAGCTAAGAAATATCGAGGCTTGCGCTGAAAATGTTGGCAATAGAGCCGAAGAGTAAGTCTAACAAATCAAGGTTCGTATCAAATTAAAAGATGTAGGTTACTTGGATACGGATTTCTAATTTTGCCTTTTGTTAACCTTAACCGGATAACGCGTCCTGACAGAGTCTTGCGCCTGACCCGCTGTTAAGTACCATCTGGGGCCTTTCTTTAGGGCTTCTTTTGCCCACTTGTCCGATTTTTTATTCACAGAATTGATAATTTTAAAATTCGAGATGGTGCTGTCTGCACTGACAGTGAATTCCAGCAATACGGAAGCAGGCTTCTGGGATAGTTTCTTACCCGTAAGCAGATATAGGCTGTCAAGGTACTTTTCTAAAGCCTCAAAACCACCTACCGGTTGGACGTTCTGAATAGGAGCGTAGCGGCTACGTAGCTCTCGACTGGCCGGTTTTGACTCCTTTAGGTTATAGGGAGCGACAGATTCCTGAGTATCGTCGAATTTTTTGGGAAATGAGGTCGCCGCGCCGGCTGGTACCCGCCGGGCTTGATCTGCTATAGTTTTAGGAGTGTTGAGGGGATAATCCGGCATGGTAGGCTCTTCGGCCATGGGAGTAACCTCAACATTGGCAGGTGCAGTAAACTTCGGTTCTTGCATTGGTACTTCTTTTTTTGCCGCCGCAATATCTCGTTCAGAGGATATCTCTTTAGATAGCTTAGCTATTTGTTCATCAGAGCTGGGCGTAGTTTCGCTTTGCCCGGCTGAATTATCGGCAATTTCGGGGTGCATAGCTTTTGCTTGCTCTTCAGGCTGCTGGTTTTCTCCCTCCTGTATGGATTCTTCCGGCTCCTTACTTAATGATTTTTGTTGGGCAATAGCTTCTGATCCGTTTTCTTTATTGCTTTTTGAGATGATCAACCAGGTAACTCCGACAGCAAGCAGAATACTGGCAGCGGCAGCTATCCATTTTAGTGGGATAGCCACTGGGCGGCGCTTTTTGTGACTGCTTAACTGTTGTTGTATTCTTTTTAACCTTGCTGTATGATCGCCTTTTGGAAACCGCTGATAGCCGTCCAGGGCATCCTTCAGGGAAGGATCCTTCTGAGCGAGTTGAAAAAGCTGCGCTTCTTCCGCTCTGGTGATATCGCCATTGATCCAGCGGCGAAGTAATTCTTTATTTTGGCTCATTTTTCAGCGTTTTTTCTTCAATACAAATTTTTAGGTTCCGTCTGCCATTTTGAATATAAGAACGGACTTTACCCAACTCGAGTTGAAGGTCTCCTGCAATGTCTTTATAGGTTTGGTTATTAAGGTAAAATGCTTTTATGCATTGCTTTTGATGGTCAGGAAGGCCATTTATGCAATCTGATAACGCCTCTTTTGTCCAGTCTTCTTCCTCTATTTGTATAGTAGGATGCAAATTTTCATTAGAATACATAAGCTGCTGATCAAGATTTTGCTCTTTATACTTTCTTTGAGCTCGTAGCTCCATCAGGCAATGATTCCTCGTAGTAGTTTGCAGCCATCCTTTGAAGTGGTTTATTTCGTGTTGCAGCACTTTCCGGCTCAATTGTTCGAAGAGATCCATTACGGCATCTTCTGATTTTTTTTCGTCTCCCAAATATTTGAGGCAAAGACCATAAATCAATTCTGTGTAGCGTTCAAATAATCGGGTCCAGTACAAGAGGTCTTTGTTCTGCTGATAATGCAGCAACAAATCTTCATCGCTGAGTTGAGAACCCCCGGTTTTGAAAAATCTAAACATTCAATTGATTTTGTTAGCTGAGATTAATTTAAAAAAAATTTTAGCCCCGTTATGTAATTTTTCATTTCTCTGCATCAATTCAATAAAAAACTATGAAAAACATTCTTTTGCTCACATTAATTAGCCTGTTGGGGCTAACTATCAACCCTGATCAGCATTTAGATGATCTTCCATTTACTGTTAAGTATGTTATTGAGGGAAAAGTCATTACCGATTACGGCGAAGCCCTGAAGGGCGCTACTGTCTATAATTTGGAAACTGATGAGCGTACCTTTACTGATGACAAAGGTTTCTTTAGTTTCACTACTGATCAGCCTTGCATTGCTGTAAAAGTTACAAACGGAGAAGCCTACTCTACAGCGTATGAACTCAGTATTTGTGAAAAAACCAGTAATGAGATTGTTTTAAAAGCTAAAAACCCTAATCCGCCAAGCCGCTTTTACAGTGATCCTGAGACTTATGAGGCACAACCAGCTCCGGCGAATATGGCCAGAAAAAGGGCGATGTCTTTAAGCGTGGACAGTTACGCTTCGGGTGCTTTTCCAGCTTACGGAGATGCGGGTATGGCAATGAATACAGAAGACTACGGCATTATTAAAGAGAATAAATTTCTCAAACCTACAGACGATCCACTTTCTACCTTTTCTATAGATGTTGATGCTGCTTCGTATAGTAACTTACGCCGCTTTATTCAAAGTGGGCAAAAGCCTCCCAAAGATGCAGTACGTATAGAAGAGATGGTCAATTACTTTAATTATGAGCATGGAGCGCCCACTGGTGAACACCCTTTTGCAGCCAGTATGGAAATGGCAGATTGCCCATGGTCATCTGATCATAAGCTACTACAAATTAGTTTGCAGGGCGAAAAAATCCCTTACGAAGATTTACCGGCATCTAATCTGGTTTTTTTAATAGATGTATCCGGTAGTATGTCGGCTCAAAATAAGCTGCCACTTTTGGTATCATCTTTCAAATTGCTGGCCAAACAACTGCGGGCGGAAGACAAAGTATCGATAGTAGTTTATGCGGGGGCTGCTGGAGTAGTTCTTGAACCTACCAATGATAAAGAAAAGATAAAGAAAGCACTGGAACAGCTTAGTGCCGGTGGTTCCACAGCCGGAGGTGAGGGGATTCAAAAAGCTTATGCTTTAGCCAGAGAAAACTTCGTAAAGGGAGGAAATAACCGGGTTATTTTAGCAACCGATGGTGATTTTAACGTGGGTACCAGCAGTGATGCCGGCTTGGTCAGAATGATAGAGAAAGAGCGGGAAAGTGGTATTTTCCTAACCGTTCTTGGATTTGGTATGGGAAATTATAAAGATAATAAGATGCAGCAGCTCGCCAATAAAGGCAATGGAAATCACGCTTATATTGACAATATTAATGAAGCTAAAAAAGTACTAATTAGCGAGTTTGGCGGCACCATGTTTACAATAGCAAAAGATGTAAAGCTCCAGATAGAGTTTAACCCGGCTAAAGTTGCCGGATATCGACTGATTGGCTACGAAAACCGCCTACTTGATAAACAAGATTTTAATAATGATAAAATAGATGCCGGAGAGCTGGGATCAGGCCATACGGTTACAGCACTCTACGAGATCATCCCGGCCGGTGTACAAAGTCAATTTTTATCAAATGTAGACGACCTGAAATACCAAAAGCTGGAGCCTGCTAAATCCAACCAAAAAGAGTGGCTAACCCTGAAGCTTAGGTATAAAAAACCAGATGGCCAGAAAAGTCAGCTGCTCCAGGAAACGTTTAAAGGGCAGCCGCTTGCTTTCCAGAAAGCTTCAGAAAATCTACGCTGGGCCGGAGCCGTGGCCGAATTTGGTATGTTGCTCAGAGCATCAGCTTTTGTTCAGAACGGTAACTTTAATCAGGTCGTAAAAATTGCCGAAGGGGCAAAAGGAGAAGACAAAGAAGGTTACAGAAGTGAATTTATCAGAATGGTTCGGATAATGAACGATTTGGAAAGCCCCATCTCTGCTGGGAAATAAATTGAGCTTAGAAGCTGTTTGACTTTAATCCTTCGATCCTGTTAGGCGTCTTTTGCGGCTA
>CAZVOD010000042.1:26701-38124 GCA_964628385.1 uncultured Saprospiraceae bacterium | reverse complement strand
ATTTTTTATTTAAAATATTATTTTAGAGAAATAGACTTGTTTGGACCGGGTAAAAGTACGTTTGGAATGCACCTTTTCAAAGGAGCGTAGTTTCCAATTATACTTTTAGAGAACATTTTATTACCCTGCCAGCAAGGCTGCAAAACAGAACCCAAGAGTAAAGATGAATATTAAGAATGCCCGCAAAGCACTAAAAAAATACTTTGGATATGAGCGCTTCAGGCCTATGCAAGAGCAAATTATTGAGGCGGTTTATGATAAAAATGATGCGCTGGTACTGATGCCCACCGGAGGGGGCAAATCTATGTGTTATCAGATTCCTGCGCTTACCCAGCCTGGCACCTGTATTGTTGTCTCTCCGTTAATCTCTTTGATGAAAGATCAGGTGAATGGCCTGCGTTCTAACGGTGTAGAAGCTGCTTTTTTAAATAGTAGTCTTAGCCGCAGTGAGCAGGTAGCAGTAGAAGAACAACTTTTCAAAGGCCACCTGGATTTACTGTATGTTTCACCGGAAAAAATCACATCTCAGGGCTTTCTACCACTATTAAAAAGGCGAAAGATCAACCTTTTTGCTATTGATGAAGCCCACTGTATATCCGCCTGGGGCCACGACTTCAGGCAGGAATACACCAAGTTAAAATTCATAAAAGAAGAATTTCCTAATACGCCTATAATTGCTTTGACAGCAACAGCCGACAAAGCCACCCGGGGGGATATTGTCACTCAGCTCAACCTTTCGGAGCCCGAAATTTTTATAGCCTCATTTGACCGTCCCAATTTGTACCTGGAAGTCAAATCTGGTCAGCAGCGGATGGAGCAAATCCTTTATTTTTTGCGCCGACATCCAGACGAACCAGGCATTATTTATTGCCTGAGTAGAAAAAGTACGGAAAGAGTAGCGGAAAAACTCCAAAAAGCCGGATTTAATGCCACTGCCTACCACGCGGGCCTTGCAGAGCAGGAACGCAGTCAGGCTCAGGAAGATTTTATTAATGATAAAGTACAAATTATCTGTGCTACTGTAGCCTTTGGGATGGGCATTGATAAATCTAATGTCAGATGGGTTATTCACTATAATATGCCTAAAAATCTGGAAAATTATTATCAGGAGATCGGCCGGGCAGGCCGGGATGGCATTGCCGCATCTACACTGCTCTTCTACAGTTTTGCTGATGTGAGTACCTACAGAGAAATACTTCAGCAAAATGCAGAAAACAGTACGCACCTAGAGCTTCAGTTAGCTAAGCTGGAAAGAATGATGCAATTTTCGGAAGCTTCCTTTTGCAGAAGGCAAATCCTGTTAAATTATTTTGGAGAAGACTTTGGAGGTAATTGTAGAAACTGTGACATTTGTAAAAACCCTCCCGAATATTTTGACGGTACCATTCTAGCCCAAAAGGCCCTCTCGGCTGTTTATCGCTTGCGCCAATCCGTGAGTATCAATATACTAATAGATGTATTAAGAGGCTCCCAGAAAAAGAGCATTTACGAGCGGGGCTACCAAAATATCAAGACCTTCGGTGCCGGCCGGGAACACAGCAATTTTCAGTGGCAGCACTTTATCACTCAGCTCATCAATACAGGTTATCTCGAAATCAGCTACCAACAAAATATGGCCCTCAAACTCACCCCGGCCAGCGAAAAGGTATTGTTTGACAACCAAAAAGTTCAGCTTGTCAAGTTTGTACCCCAAAAAGAAAAGCAAAAGAAATTCCAACCGATCGAGCTATCTCCCGAGGAACAGTTATTCGAAAAACTCCGGCAAACCAGAAAAAGCCTTTCACAAGAAAGAGGTGTTCCTCCCTATCTGATATTTTCGGATGCTACTCTCAAAGAAATGGCCAAGCATGAGCCCATCACAGATCAGGAGATGATCAATATCTCCGGAGTCAGTCAAAGGAAATTACATCTTTTCGGAGATGCATTTGCTCAGGAAATCCTCAAATTTAAAAAGAGTAAATTCAGAAAGAATGGCCTGGGCAGCGCCGACCTAAGCCTAGAAATGATCCAGCAGGGGATGGGCCTGGAGGATATCGCCAACAAGCGCGATATTTCCACCAATACAGTTTATAATCATATTGCGGAATTATACACTCAGGATAAAGCAGTACCCATCTTTGATTATGTCACGCAAAAAGAAATTAAAGCAGTAGAAAAAGCCATTGCTAAAGTAGGTTCCGACAATGCTATGAAGCCTATTTTTGAGGAGCTGGAAGGAAAGATTATTTACAATAAAATAAAACTGGCAATAGCTTTCTTAAGGAAAAAAACAATAGAAAAAGGATGATCCCACCTTCAACAACTAACCACATTAATTGAAAGTGCCAACATCCGACAACCAAAATTAGTAATAAAGTTTATCACTTTTTACGCTTAATCTAAAACCAAGCACTAGATAATATCTAAATTACCAATTACTAAATTGCATTTTCCTCAAACGGTTGATGTAACAATTGATGACCGACAAACCACTCAAATGGCTGTGGAGACCCTGCTGGAGCATAATCATCAGAAAGTGCTGGGCATCTTTGATGATCCAAATCTGGAAATGACGCGACACCGGATCGAGGGCTTCAAAAAGGCGCACGAGCTTAGTGGATTGTCTGTGCAGGAAGATCAGGTGCTTACCGTGGTGGATGAGAACAATATGGAATACCCAATTCGATCTCTTATAGAAAGATATGATCAGGCAACCGCTATCTTTGCCATGTCCGACAAGATTATGGTCACAACCTACCATATACTCAGCAAAATGGGCTTACGCATACCGGACGATATTGCACTTTTATCCATTAGTGATGGTAAAGCACCTTACTATTTATTTCCTAACATTTCACATTTTAGGCACTCCGGGCATATTGTAGGCACCGAAGGAACGACACTTTTATTTGATTTGATAAATGGTAAAAAACTACACAACAACTTTCATAAAATTGAAACTAAATTTATCAAGCTGCACTCTTTTTGATTGTCTACTGGGGGATACGATTGGGATAATCCGTGATGATACCATCGACCCCAAGGTCAAGTAGATTATTCATATCAGCAGTCTCATTAACCGTCCATGGGATGAGTTTCATCTTGCGGTCATGTACCTTTTTGACAACCTCTGAATTGACCAGTTTGTAATGTGGGCTGTATACCTGTGGCGTGTAGCCCAATTTTTCCAAATTACCCTCTACCCCATCTATGTTATCCACTAACAGAACCGTAGGAATAGAGTCAGACAGCTCTTTCACAGCTTGCAGAGACCGCAGGTCAAATGATTGTATGAAGGCATAATCTTCTATACCCAGCTTTTTGATTTCTTCTACCAAAAGTTTGGCAAAAATAGCCGGGCCTGGAGTTTTTTGTTGATCCCAAGCAGGCCTGCTCTTAATTTCTATGTTGTAAAACGGTCGTGGCCTGTTTTCTTTTTCACAATACGCATTAACGGCTTCTACGACTTCTGCCAAAGCGGGCTTGTATACCGCCATGGGCTTCTGGTCGGGAAAGTTCTTATTTCCTCTGCTACCACAATCAAATGTTTTGAGCTCCACATAAGTCATGGTATAGATATCCAGCTTTTTCTCCTGCTCCTTGGTTATGGGTTCGCCATTAGGAAGGCTGCAAATATCGTGAGAAAGCCATGGCTCATGAGAGATAACCACTACGGAATCTTTAGTAATTGCTGCATCCATTTCAAGGGTAGTAATCACTGGAAATTCCAGGGCTTTGAGAAATGCAGGAACAGTATTTTCAGGCAAAAGCCCCCGGGCTCCCCGATGCCCCTGCCAGTCAAAAGTTGCTTTTTCTTCTTTCATTTGTTCTGAAGATTGCTGACTACAGCCATTTATGGACAAAACCACGATAAGTACAAAAATGAAATTGAGTTGATAGTTCATAAGAGTTGGATCACAGATTAAGAGAGTTGCTGTTACAGGATGCTACACAAGGGCCTCCTGGCCTTTATTAATCCAGGAGGCCATATCATCATTCTAAGCTTTCAGTTCTTTGTAGTAGTGATAAAAGTAAGGTATTGTCTCTATACCTTTGAAGAAGTTGAACACTCCGTAGTGTTCGTTGGGCGAATGTATAGCATCAGAATCAAGGCCAAAGCCCATCAGTACTGTTTTTACCCCCAGGACCTCTTCAAAAAGAGGAACAATAGGAATACTTCCACCGCCCCGAACCGGTATAGGCTCTTTTGAGAAAGTCTGTGCCATAGCTTTATGAGCAGCCTTATACTCTGGTGTATCGGTAGGAGTCAGATAAGGTTCTCCACCGTGATGTGGCCTTACTTCTACTTCTACAGATTCGGGAGCTATAGCTTTAAAATGTTCTTTAAACAATTCTGTAATCTGATGGGAATTTTGGTTAGGCACCAAACGCATACTAATCTTTGCGTAAGCCTTAGACGGCAAAACTGTTTTGGCACCATCGCCAATATATCCTCCCCAGATACCATTTACATCCAAAGTAGGCCGGATAGAAGTACGCTCCAGCGTAGTGAAGCTATTTTCGCCGTAGGTAGCCCCGATATGAAGGTCTTTTTTATAATCTCCTTCGTCAAATGGGGCTTGATTCATGACCTTTCGTTCTTCTTCTTCCACTTCAATGACAGCATCATAAAATCCGGGAATAGTAATGTGGTTATTCTCATCGTGCAGGGAAGCGATCATTTTATTGAGAACATTGATAGGATTCGCTACTGCTCCACCGTACACTCCCGAGTGTAAGTCGCGGTTAGGGCCTGTCACTTCTACTTCTACATAACTTAAGCCTCTCAGGCCTATGGTGATAGAAGGGACATTATTGGCAATAATGGCCGTATCAGAGATCAACACCATATCACAGGAGAGCATTTCCCGGTTCACTTTACAAAACTGCTCCAGGTTATCAGAGCCCACCTCTTCTTCTCCCTCAATCATAAATTTCACATTACAGGGTAAAGCATCGTTGGCCAGCATGGCTTCCACAGCCTTGATATGCATGAACATTTGTCCCTTGTCATCACAAGCTCCCCGGGCAAAAATGGCGCCTTCAGGATGGTTGGGAGTTTTTTTGATAACCGGCTCAAAAGGTCCGGATTCCCAAAGGTTCAGAGGGTCAGGTGGCTGAACGTCGTAGTGACCATAAACCAGAATAGTGGGTAAGCTTTTATCCTGTATTTTTTCGGCATACACAATTGGATGACCAGGTGTTTGATGGATTTGTACATGATCCACTCCTGCTTTTTCAAGATGTTTGGCCACTTCCTCAGCCGTTCTTTTGACATCATCTTTGTAAGTGGGGTCTGCGCTAATGGAAGGAATACGCAACAACTCTTTCAATTCCTCCAAAAAACGCTCCTTGTTATTATTTACAAAGTCTAGTACGTTATGATTCATAAATGGATAATATTATTAAGTTGGTTTAAATACACTTTTTTAGTTTCTCCTCCAAAATACCGCTAAAATATATGGCCTACCAATTCGCCTGCCTTCCAAACCAGATATCTGAAATGAGGCGCTTGCTTGTAAAAACTTTTTCCTTTGGGATAGCCGGTAAAAGAGGCTTCCAGTAAGAGGGCGATCCGATAATAAACATCAGTTAGTATCTTAAATTCTTCTATTCTCTTAATAATCATTAACTATTGACCTTAGTACAATACAAAATTTCTGGCACCTCAAGTTAAATGCTGGTTCAGCAGTACTGTTAATTCCTCCTCATTGAGGCGTCTTCTCAATTTTCCTTCGTGAGCAAAAGAAATCCCTCCGGTTTCTTCCGATACCACAAAAGCCACTACATTGGCCCGCTCCGTAATACCGACAGCCGCCCGATGCCTAAGCCCCACCAGACCCGGTAAATCCTGACTTTCAGATACCGGCAGGATAGTACTGGCAAATTTTATTTTCCCATCTTCCAGAATTACCGCGCCATCGTGTAGCGGGCTCAATTTATTGAAAATAGACTCTAACAAACTTTCATGAATATTACCATCTATTAAAACGCCAGAATTGATCAACCCCTCGAGGTCCAGATTTTTAGACAATACTAACAGCGCTCCGGTTCTCGCTCTGGACATGCGCATAACCGCTTTTTTAATGGCTGTAACTTGTTTTTCTTGTTTCTCTCCACCCTCAAAATTCCGATCAATAATATTACCCAAAAAATTGGAGCGTTGCCGCAAGGTACTTCGCCCCAAGAAAATTAGGAAGCGCCTTACCTCTGGCTGAAAAATAATAATTAAAACAATGACGCCAACCTTTACAAATTGATCCAGGACGGCGCCCAGTAAATCCATGTTTAACTGATCAACCAGCCACCATACGGCATACAGGGTCAGAACACCCACAAAAATACTGAAAGCGATATTCCCCTTTAGCAAACGATAGATTTGATACATCAAATATCCAACAATGAGAATATCAAGGATATCCCAAATTCTGACCGGTAAAAATCCAATTTTAAACATCATAAACCAAGAGCTATCGATTACTGAACATTTTCTGGTGAAAGGAATGGATTATATTCTAATTGATAAAGCATAAAAGCTAAAATGGCGCTGGCCTCGTCTATAGTAAGTTCTGCCGGATGAATCATCCTGTCATATACTGCATTATCCAATTTCATCAGAACCGGCGAACGCCCTTTTTGGCGCACCTGCAACTCGGCGGCCAGTTTATAGGCATGTACTGGCGCAACTTCCCTGTTGGTAATAGAAGATACTAACAATACGGCAGGGTATTGGGTAGAGATGGCATTTCTACGGGGGTCAATAGCCCAAAGCGGATTGAAGTCAGCTCTATTTTCAGCCCAGCCTATTTCATCAGCAAATTTCCAGGCATTATTGAAATGCTGATACCTCAAAAAATCGTAAATTCCTTCACGGCTCACAACAACTTTGAACAGGTCCGGGTGCTGTATCATACAGCCTGCTACGAGTGCTCCGGCCACTGGCCCTTGACCATAAGCAGCCAGCTTGTCAGAGCGGGTATAGCCATTTTGTATCAGATAATCTGCCGCCGCCTGAAAATCATCAAAAGCCTTCTGCCGGTCCTGCCGGATACCCATCTTATGCCAATAAGAACCATCACGACCCGATCCTCTAATGATGGGAATAGCCACCTGCCCTCCGAGTTCCAAAAAAGCAGGTACAAGCTGAAGCCCCGTCGGATTATACCGGGGCGAAATATCATCGTGCTTACTGCCACTGCCAATAAGTAAAGTCGGGGTTTGTGGCGACAGAGTACTTCCCCTGGCCCTGAGAATATACATCGCTACAGGTTCGCCATCCAGACTGGGATAGCGTACTTTGTTTACACGGTACTGTTCGTAGGCAAAATCACTAAAAGAAGATTTGTAAATTTCCATTGCTCCGTCAGATACATCCAACTCATAAATGCGAGGTGTCTGTAAAAAAGAGCTGAAAGATAAATAGCCTATCTCGGCGGTCCGATCCATACTCATATCGTCTACCGAACCCGGTTCAGGTAGCTCCAGTCGATGTTGCAAACGACCCTGTAAGTCAAAAATTTTGATATTTTGTGCACCATCTTTGTAATAAACAGCAACGATGCGGTTGTTTGTTAAATTTACCTTTTCCAGTATATCGCCAGATTCAGGAATAATAATTTCCCAGCTATCTTTTCCCAAATTTGCCTGAGCAGTTCTTATCAAATGACCGTTAGGGGCCTGATCATTGGTGATGACATAAAAGTTATTGTTTAATTCACCAACAAAATTGAGATCGCCTTCTTTGATACTTAATATTTCTTCAAAAACGCTATTGCGATTGAAATTTTTGGCCAGCAACCTAACCCCCGTACGAGCCGATCGGCAATGCAGCAAAAGATAATCTTTATTATTGCTGATAAAAGGCTCGATTACCTGAGTCGGCTCAGAAAGGTCTCTGAATATCAATTCGTCACTGCGGGCCAGCGAACCCAACTGATGATAATACACCTGATGAAAATAGTCCGGCGCATTAGACAATCCATTACTTTTATTTTCATCATATTTTGTGTAATAAAATCCCGTTTTATACCAGGCAATGCGAGTATCCTGTAAGCCTATGATTTCATCTTCCAGCCGCTGTCCCGTTTCTAGGTCGATAACGATTATCGTTTTCCAGAGGCCACCCGTTTCCTGAATGACGGTTGCTGCGAAGCGTCCGCCCGGCGAAAAATACCAACCCAGAAAAAAGACATCATCAAAAGCCAGACTCACGTTAGGGTTGAACAATACCCTACCCGTTTCACCAAACTCATTAACCTGATAAAGCACCGGCTGCTGAGCTGGGTCTATACTTATGAATTGTGCCAAGCCATTACCCAATCGAAAGGGAGCAGTAAACTGATCGAACTTCCAAAGTCGATTCAGCAGCGTTTTGACAGGGTCATTGAACGGAACAGCGTCCATATAATTGGTGAAAGCTACACGCTGCTCTTGTATCCATTGTCGGGTTGGTTCAGAGCTGGTATTTTCCATCCACCGGTAAGGATCCCTAACGGTAACATTATAGTACTGATCACGTATACTGGTATCTCTTTTAGCTATGGGATAATCTGTTGAAATTATAGGGAATTTTCCACTACTGCGGAACAAATCACAGGAACTCACCGTAGCTAAAAGTATAATTAGTAGTATGTATTTTTTTAGGGAATACATCATTTTTATTGAAATTTTAAGCATAACCCTTTAGTAATCAATAGAGCCTGTATTTTTGTATCAAAATTGTTATTTTATACCAAATTTTTGCGCGGGTATCAAATGGGTTAAAACGGACGCTTTTTTACCAGCATTTATGTCCTGCGAAATAAGTTTACTGAACAGGATTGACAATAAGTAAGTGTTTCCTCAGGGGGTAGTTATGTAAAAAATGGTTGGTCCATGATACCAGCCGATTGAATTTAAATCTTCTTATTTGTTGATGCTGCCGGATATCCAAAAATTGAAACAACTCAATTCCTGAACCGGTCCAATTTACAAGCCTTATGCAATTTATCAAAATTTCGTGTATTTCACTGCTGTGCAGCTTTTTTGTCATAGTAAATCTGAATGCACAGGAGATAAGAAAAAATGAAAACGGAGAAAAAATAATAGTTTATCCAGATGGTAAATGGGAATATTTTGATCAGTCAAAAAATGCCCAAAGAGACTCTCTGGACCTGGCAGACACCGAAAGCAACAGATATCCTACATTTAGCGGTAATGTTTCGCCGCTTGAAAACCCAATAAGTTTCACAGAAGAGGATGCCCGAAAAATAGCCATTCGGCATGCTCAAATTGCCCGTGATGCCTCATCCATCGCCCAAAGGCGGGCGGAAGATGCTAAATATAATCGGCAAAAGCTAGAGTCTTTGCTCAAAAGCGACAATATAGACCCTCAACAAGCTGAGCAGCTTAACAAGCGGCTGGAGCTAGCTATTCAAACGGAGCAGCGTACTGTTAAAGAAGCCATGCTGGCTATGCAGGAATACGAAAATGCTGAAAGTGACTTACAACAAGGGCACTTCAATGAAGAAGTGGAGGAAAAGATAACCACCAGAGAGGCTTTTGAAGCCGACAACGCCCGGAGTTTTGCCAACCTTGATAAATTCTATCAGGAACTTCCAGTTATGGACCTCCCATTCGAAACAACCTACAATGGAGGAATTCGTCAAAAATCAGAAAAAGAATGTATTTATGATTATGAAGGCTACGATAAAATGAATGGGCTTTGGCGAAAAGACCTCCGAAAGGAAACCTTATTCACTTACACTGATGCTCGTCTTCGCATGTACCTTAAAGATCGCGAATATCTCAAGTGTGAAGCTTTTATGACTTCCTTGGGCGGCGGTTATCGCATTTTATCCCTGCGCTTCAGCTTTGCTTATCCCAATGCGCGGGAAGCCTACGGGTTTATAGAAAAAGGCAGTATGCTTATCATTCGGCTGCTGAATGGTGGATTTATTCAGTTGCATTCCGGCAAAATGGATAGCGGCCACTACGATACAGAGCAGGAACTACTCACCTATGAGGTTAATTACCCCATCAGCCAATCATACCTCAACAGCCTCAAAAACGGTGAAGTTGATAGCATCATCGTCTCCTGGAGCAGCGGCTACGAGGAGTACGAAGTATATAATCTCGACTTTTTTCAGAACCAGATCGGATGTTTACACAAATAATAGCTTTCCTTCCAACGGTAGGGATATATTAGACTCACAGCGATCCTTTGCTTAAATGCCCACAGGGCATTTAAGCAAAGGATCGCAGCAGCGGATGGGTTAGCCAGGGACAATTTCCACCTATTTTACTATCTAATCTTCTCAGTAGACCAAGCTAAGCCATTAGTCCTGATTGTAAAAGTAACTTGAGTATCCACTAATCACCTCACCTAATTTTCTTGCTATTTGCAAAATAATAAACAAATCTCCATTTGTATCTTTTTTTTAGCAACTAAAAAAGCAACCAGGTATTATAGGAAAAGAATCAATTTTAATTAAACATGAATCACATTAACACGTTCTTTTCCCGATTACTTTTTGGCTTTTTTGCCATAGCATTGTCCACTAGCCTTAGCGGACAAACCGTATATGACATTGTCGCTGCTTCAGATGATCATAATACACTGGAGTTGGCCATTGACACTGCGCAGTTGCGCTCAGCATTGGAAAACCCCAATGCTTCGCTTACTCTGTTTGCTCCTACCGATGAGGCTTTCGCTGCTTTGGGTGAAACAGTAAATACGCTGCTTCAGGATCCTACTGGTGCTTTAGCTGATATCTTGCTGTATCACGTGTTGGATGCGAATGTACCTGCAGCCAATGTAACCAACGGCCTGATCGCTACGCCTTTGAATAATGCCAATACACTAAAATTCACAAGAACAAGCGCCACTGACGAACTTTTCGCTAATCAGGCAAGAATTACCGTAAGGGACATTCCGGCTTCTAATGGTGTGGTACACGTTATCGATGCCGTTGTCCTTCCGGTGGAAACAGTAGTTGATGTGGCTATCGACAACGGATTTAATACCCTGACAACCGCCGTAGTTGCCGCTGAATTGCTACCAGCTTTGACTGATCCAGCTGGTACGTTCACCGTTTTTGCACCTTCCGATGACGCTTTCGCTGCTTTGGGTGAAACACTGAATACTCTTTTGGAAGACCCTACCGGTGATTTGGCTGACATCTTGTTGTACCATGTACTGGGCATGAATGTCGCTGCAGCTGATGTAACTAACGGCTTGATCGCTACACCTTTGAATGATGCCAATACATTGAAACTAACTAAGACCAGCGCCGACGGTACTGTTTTTGTTAACCAGGCTCAGGTAACCCTGGCTGATGTAACTTCCAGCAATGGTACCGTACACGCCATCGATGCCGTTGTCCTTCCTGTGGAAACAGTAGTTGATGTAGCTATCGACAACGGATTTAATACCCTGACAACCGCCGTAGTTGCCGCTGAATTGC
>CAZVOD010000042.1:0-26601 GCA_964628385.1 uncultured Saprospiraceae bacterium | reverse complement strand
CTGCTTTGGGTGAAACACTGAATACTCTTTTGGAAGACCCTACCGGTGATTTGGCGAATATCTTATTGTACCATGTTTTGGGAACAGCAGTAACTTCTGATCAATTATCAGATGGAATGTCAGTGGAGACACTTTTCCCAGGTAATTTTATCTTTGTTGACTTATCTGACGGAGTAGTAATCAACAATTCCCGTGTGATATCAGCGGATATAGCTGTCGACAATGGAGTGGTGCATGCGATTGATGCAGTACTATCACCTGATTTTCCAAGCTCCGTGAGTGATTTGCAAGAAACGCCTTTAGAGATATTTCCGAATCCAACCACAGACTTCATTAACATCAACGCTGCCGAGCGTAATTATCGGTATGTAATTTTTGATGTTACTGGCGCTATGCAACAAAACGGAGATCTTGTACAGGGAAGCAACAGACTTAACCTAACGGAACTGAGTAGCGGAACATACTTCATCCAGATTCTTGATGGAAAAGTTTCTACTACACTTCAATTAGTGGTTAAAAGATAGTGAAAAGACTGATCTTGAGGAGGTAAAATGTGTTTAAACCATTATTTAATCACTAACTTCCTCCTTAAATCATATCTGAACCATCCCGAATTTTCAATTCTCTCGAAAATTCGGGATTTTTCTTTCTATTAGGCTTATTTTGGGAAAGCAAAACTTATAACTAACAGTCATGGCATTGATAAAAATTACTCACCTGGAAAAGACATTAGACACTATCCAAGATACATTACATTCGGCAATGAAAGGCGACGGTATGGTCAGTCGCGCAGACTTTAGAGACCTACTTAATAAAACAGAAGATCCGCTCCAAAAGAGATTTCTCGAAATCTTTTACAGCTTTCTCATCAAGCTGGAAGACAGGCCCAGAATGCGGGTCACTAAGGAAATCATTGAAAAGGGAATAATCTTTATACAAGAGCAAATTATCCCCCATTTTGAGGTTAAAGAACAATTTACTCTAAGGACCAATCAAGAAATTGCTCAAATTCACCCATCGGCATTTCCTATGACTATGGAACTTTTGAGATTTACCAGTAGTAGGATTACATTAAGCCCGCTTGAAGTTAGCGAACAGATCGCTTCATTAACGGAAGATTTATTTTTTGATGATTACGGCTCGGAGGCCGCCATGAATGTTAAGTCCTTTTTCCTGGAGCATGATTCTAATGTATTAAGCTCCAACTCTTTTGTTCAAGCCATGGGGCTAGATCCCTTAACTCCAAAGGGTAAAGTGGAACGTTTTGATCCTGCCGATCAGGTTTTACTTACTTTTGTGGAACAACATCTAAGGTCTGGCCACTATAAACAAGCCCGGTCTGTAGTCGAATTAATGAATACTAACCTCAGCGATCTCAGAATAATTATCGTTGGTGAAGATAACCACCCTGACCTGGAATCCAACCACCCTGTTTATGTTGTGGGAATTGGGCAGAATGGGAACCTGGCTGGATTCCAATCAATAGTGATTTGGACCTGAAAAGATATGAAGATCAGCTTTTGAAAAGGATAATCCGGAAGAATTTACCCGTAGGTGGTTTGCCTGGGCTAACACGCTCTTTGGAGAATTAATTATCAAAGTATATAATGACAATCCCAACTTATTACAATCGGATTTCTGATGGTAATTTGGATCGATATTTAAAATTATTTTTTTCCTCTTAAATCAGGAGCAAAATCCAGATACATTCTTACTCTTTTTCTCTGTTAAGCCCTTATATTTACATTCTAAAATTTGTGATGATGACAACAAAAGAACAAGAGCTACAGTCTGTTCGCATGCTGGGCTTAAAGCTTCCTACTGACCCTCGGTGGGTGAATATGGCAGAGATGGATCTTGGAGAAATCCTTAGTGATCATGCTTACTGTGAGCAGAAGGCTGCTACGTCCTGTATCTCTTTAATCCAGCAGTTTCCAGAAAGGGAAGAGATGGTTAGAGCACTCGCTCCTATTGTTACAGAAGAATGGGGGCATTTCAGGATGGTTCTTAGAGAGCTTGATAAAAGACAACTAAAGCTGGGCCGCCAGAGAAAAGATGACTATGTCAATAAGCTGTTGGCTTTCCAGAAAAAGGGAGGCAGCCGCGATGAACGACTGCTGGAAAAGCTATTGGTTTGTGCCCTTATAGAAGCGAGAAGTTGTGAGAGATTCAGATTGCTTTCCCTGAATATTAATGATGAGGAGCTCAAAGAGTTTTATCATAAATTCATGGTTTCTGAGGCGGGGCATTACGTTTTATTCATTGATCTGGCCAGAAAGTACTTTGGCGAGGAGGTAGCCAATAAACGCTGGCAAGAATATCTGGCTCGGGAAGCTGAAATCATGGAAGAGTTGGAGCTCAGAGGAGACCGTATGCATTAAGACTTAAAATGAACTTAAAGACACACCAAATAAAAGTACAGCGTACTGCTCATTTCAGCACTCTGGGAGAAGCATCAAAATCCATAAAATACTTCTGGATGGTCTGTCATGGCTATGGGCAGCTTTCTAAATTTTTTATCCGGAAGTTTGATATTTTGGAAAATGACAACAGCTTTATCCTGGCTCCGGAAGGCCTTTCACGCTTCTACTGGCCGGATTCTGACGCTTCCCTGCGCCAACCGGTAGCTTCTTGGATGACCCGGGAAGACAGGCTGGATGAGATCAATGACTACTGTAACATGCTGAGCCAGCTACGAAGTTATTTTCTTGAGCAATGCCAGACAGATACCAAAGTCATACTTTTGGGATTCAGTCAGGGATGTGCCACACAGATACGATGGATACATCAACATATGCCAGCTTTTGACGCCATAATACTTTGGGGAGGCCTTCCACCCGAAGACCTGGACTATTCCGCTATAAATGCCTATTGGAAAGACAAGCCCCGGTATTTTGTTTATGGAAAACAAGATCAATATCTGACTCCTCAGGTGATGCAATTTTATGAGAACCTGGTAAAAGAAAAGCAACTTGATTTCACGCACTGGCCATTTGAAGGCCAACATGTGATCGACAGAAAGGTATTAAAAGCGCTGAGCGAAGAACTCTACACCATGCTTTAGTCTTTCTTTTGATTGCCAAACAGGTCTTTTTTCTTTTCCCTTTCTTTACCCAAAATTGGATAAGGATTTAGTGGCCTTTCCAGTGTCACATTGAACACCTTGGGTACGAATTCAAGGCCTGTAGACGTGATTTTAAAGCCTTCATAGCTACCATCAGAGACATTGACCATGCCCTCTCCGTAGTTCCCTTCCATAGGAATCAGATGATCAAAAATGATCAGATCCAGGGCCGGATCATAGTTGAGTCGTATTGATGCTTCCGCTGTGTATTCCAGCACCAGCCTTTTTTTCATTTCTCCCTCATAAAACGGAAGTATAGGAGCTCCCATACGTGGCTTTCCATGCTCATCAAAATAAAGCACTTCTACTAGTTTTCGCTTTTTAAATAGCTCAAATCTATCATAACCTAATAGCAAATAATATTTCTGTTGTGGAGTATTAACCGTCACTGTATTGTAGTAAATCGCTCCATACCACTGATCAGGAGTCAATTCAAGTTGCTCTAGGTTTCCCTGCAATTCAAAAGAACGATCACGCAGCGGAAAGAGCTCCAGCGAATCACTATTCATCTGTATAGCACCGAAATATCGGTACTCGTTAACATCTACATACAACTGCCAGGTAAATATTCTGAAAGAGCTATCCTGAGGATATTGTATAGAAACGGTAGACAACCGCTCAAAATCGTATTGGAAAGAGTTTGGGACTTTTAGAGCTTTTACCAGAGTAGGAATAAATTTGCGAACAGCTGCAAAGCGATTCTCGGGAAAGGAATCGTTGACAATAGCGAAAGCCAGCACTCCTAAGGTATCTTCAATCTCATGAATGACCTCCCGCTGCGACGCTGTAAGTGGCTCGGACTGCCCCTGAGCAAATGAAAAATAAATAAAGCCAAGAAAAATTACTCCTAATATTCTTTTGATCATGTAGGAAAGTATTTGAAATTACACTTGTAGTTTGAACGATAAAAAACAGAGAAAAATATAACACAAAGCCGGAATTTCTGACAATTCAGTAATTCCGGCTTTCGTCATTCCTCGATGTTGCTAATATCGAGAAGCAAGTAGAGCAACCTTATCGGTGTCTCCTACTCTTGTTGTTCTTATAATCGCGGAAAATAAATTCTCCCAAACCTTGTAAGCTACTGTAGAAAGCCTTTCCACTATTAGCTTTGGTGAATTGTTCCACGAAGCTCACCAGGTATGGATCTCTGGCAATCATAAAAGTAGTTATCGGAATATCCAGCTTTCTGCATCTGGTGGCCAGATTTAAGGTACGATTGATGATCTTTCTGTCCAGTCCAAAACTATTTTTATAATACTTTTTACCTTTTTTGATACAAGTAGGCTTACCATCGGTGATCATGAAGATCTGTTTATTAGGATTTCTCCTACGGCGCAGTAAATCCATGGCCAGTTCAAGGCCCGCTACCGTATTGGTGTGATAAGGTCCCACCTGTAGGTAGGGTAATTCCTTAATCTCAATTTGCCAGGAGTCATTTCCAAAAACTATAATATCCAATGTATCCTTGGGAAAACGAGTAGTTATGTACTGAGAAAGCGCCATAGCCACCTTTTTGGCTGGTGTAATTCTATCTTCCCCGTATAATATCATAGAGTGTGAAATATCAATCATCAATACCGTACTCATCTGACTTTGGTAAAGTGTTTCGTGTACTTCCAAATCTTTCTGAGTCAGCATAAAATCATCTATACCATGGTTGATCTGAGAATTTCTCAAAGATTCAGAAATCGCCAGAGTATCCAGAGTATCACCAAACTCGTAGGGACGTAAATCTGCTGTTCTTTCATCTCCGCGTCCTCCAAATTTAGTATCGTGATTACCCCGCTTTGATTTTTTCAACATACCAAAAACATCCTCCAGTGCCTTCTGGCGCAAAGCGATTTCCAACTTCGCAGAAGGTACTACGTTGGGATTACCTTCCTGGCCTTGCTGAACATATCCCTTATCCACAAGATCCTGAATGAAGTCAGCCATTCCATATTCTTCATCAGTGAGGTTGTATTCCTTGTCCAATTCCGTCAGCCAGCTCAGTGCTTCACTGACATCGCCTGAGGTGTACACCAGGAGTTCCTGAAAAACTTCTAACAGCTTCTCAAAAGTGCTTTTATTTTCACTCCCAGGAACATACTCCGAAAAACGCCATCCGATCATAAGTAGTCATTATTTTACAAGCTCTTAAAAAAGCAAAATATTCATTATAATTCACGGGCCTGATCACAGCAAAAGGCTGTTAACGTCTAACCCGTGCTGGTTGATAAACGAAGAATAGTTGAGATAAGTTAAAACACCAAATATTTTAGCTTTTGACTTGCTCAACAGGAATCTCAATAACTATTCCACAAAGAGGGAATGAAAAAGCCTTGATGAAAGTTCAAGGCTTTAGGTAAAAATAATATCTTATGTTGAAGTAGATACCTTACCGATTATCAGGAACAACATTCCACCAGCTTCAAATAATCAGGCCGATCAGAAGCGAGCTTATGGATAAAGCTTTCCCGAATTTCACCATCTGATATTACAAAAACGCCCGGCATCTGAAAGCCATCTCCCAGCTGAGGGCCAATGCCCTGCCCTTCTATTACACCGGCCTGAAAACCTCGAATCCAGGATTGTAGACCGAATAGTTGTGTAAAAGATCCTTTTAATAAGCCAAATGCCTGATAGTATTTACATTCGGGATCAGCAATATGAGTTGCGCCATCCAATTCGTAGCGGTTGAAATAGCGTTCTGCTACTTCTGCATTCGTCATGTGGACAAATACAATATCAATACCCATGTTTTCGATGGATTTCCTACTACGAGCAATGTCAGAAAGTGCTTCTCTGCAGAAGGTACAACCAAAATGTCGAAGAAAGACGAGTAAAACAGGCTTCCGAAAGCTAAGATCAATAAGGCGATCCCCTTTATTAGTGATCATACTTTCCATTACGCTGACTGAAATATTTGCCTCTTGCATAACCCAATTTTAATTTAGATAAATTATCTTGGTTATAGTCTTGATTCCATACCTTCTACTGATTAAAAAAAATCTTTAAAGGCATAATTTTGATCTAAAAGCTATGATCAACAACTGTGAAAAAACGATTGTTTTTAATATACTTGAAAGAACATAAAAAAGCGATATTAACTTTAAAGATTCACAATTTCATACTTCCTGTGAGGAGAAATATTTATCTCGATTTTGACAATAAATAAACAAAAGTAGAGTAATAAGGTTTTCGGCGGAGGCCGGCGCTCAGGGGAGGTAGCCATAAATACCATGAAGGAGGCCTATTGTAAGGTCAGACATCTCCTTCATGGCTAGTCACCGGACTTTTTTGAGGATAGCAAAAAAGTCTGTTAAAGGGTCATGCCTTTGAATACATCCATCACACCTTTGACGTGCTCAACCGATGTATTCAGTAGTGCTTTTTCGTCTTCATTCAACTGCAATTCAATAACTTGCTCTATACCGTTTTTACCCAATTTTACGGGTACACCGAGGAACATATCACTGATACCATATTCGCCTTCCAGTTTTACACAACAAGGGAATATTCTGTTTTCGTTTTTTACTATGGCCTCCACCATTTGTGCAGCTGCCGCACCGGGAGCGTACCAAGCAGAAGTGCCCATTAATTTCACTAATTCTCCTCCACCCTTTTTAGTACGTTCTACAATAGCATCAAGCTTCTCTTTATCAATCATTTCAGTAACCGGAATGCCTGCAACGGTCGTATATCTTGGCAGTGGCACCATGGTATCGCCATGACCGCCCATCAAAACAGCCTGAATATCTTTAGGAGATACTTCCAGGGCAGTAGCCAAAAAAGCGCGATATCTGGCAGTATCCAGTATACCGGCCATTCCAAATACCTTTGATTTATCAAGGCCTGACTCTGCATAAGCCGCATAAGTCATTACATCCAGAGGGTTGGATACCACAATGATAATCGGATTTTTAGAGTGCTCCTTGATAGAACTGGTTACCGAACTCACTATTTTAGCATTAGTAGAAATGAGATCATCCCGGCTCATGCCAGGCTTTCTGGGAACACCAGCAGTGATTACGACGATATCTGAATCTGCTGTCATACTGTAATCCTCTGTACCTGTGATTGTAGTACTATAATAATCAATAGGAGCCTGCTGCCAGCTATCCAATGCTTTACCGCGAGCCATATCTCCTTTGATATCTAATAAAATTATCTTTCTCACAAGATCTTTGTGTGCCAACACATTTGCACAAGTAGCGCCAACATTTCCGGCGCCTACTACTGTAACTTTACTCATGGTTTTTTCGAATTGTTGTTTATGATATTTATTGACATTTTTACATTTTCGAGTAGCAACTCAAAACCAAACTCAAACGTATGTGATTTTATTGCAGTTGGTTAAATAGCACCTTTGTTCTATTGCAAATGTGTATGGATAATTAGCTTGTTTCGCGTGCTTTTTTCAACCCATTCTACCTCCGTGAAGCAAGCCTAAGGAAGCGTTCAAATTTTCCGCCAACAAAATTTCTATAAAATTTGAGTTGCGATGGGTGAAGTCAGGAAAAATCAGTGCCTTCACTTTACTAGATGTAAGTCTAGTTTCAACGCTTTTGTCTTTATAAAAGCATATATCGCAAATTCAAATAAAAGTACCGAATTTTCGGCAGGAATATCTTAAAATCATCAAAGATTTGCGTTCCTAAACGAATATGTATAACCTTTTTTATTTATTTGCAAATTTTGTGAACATATAATCCATTTTACTATGCGACATATTCTATCAGCCTTTTTTATCTGTATTTTACTAGTTGGCAATAATTATGGCCAAAGCTGCGGTGTAACTTTCGAAGATGGTATGGCTATGCTGGAAAGACTCAGCAGAAATAAAGCTTACCTTGAAAAAAATCCTGGATTTAGAAAATCCAACAACACCATTTATGTACCGGTTTCTTTTCATCTCGTTGCCGAAGATGATGCTTCCAATCGGATTTCAGAACGTACTGTGCTTCAGCAGCTCTGTCAAATGAATAAAGATTTTCAGCAGACTGGTCTACAGTTTTTTCTTAATAACGGCACTTTTGATTATGTGGATAATTCTACTGTTTACAATGATCCGGGCAGTGCCAGCAGGGGTATTATGGACCTCATAAGAGATAACAGCGCTGTAGATATTTGGATCGTAGGGAATACCGACGACAACGATAATAGCAATGGAGTAACTTTAGGCTACTATAGTCGCAGTTTCGATTGGGTTGTTATTGATAAATCTCAAATTAGTGGTGAAGCCATTGGGCTATCGCATGAGTTGGGACATTTCTTTTCGCTGCCACATCCCTTTTTGGGCTGGGACGCTGATCCTTACCAGGCAGATAAACATGGTAACCCCGCTCCCGTCCGGGCTCCCGGTGGCAACCTTACTGAATATATGGATGGTAGTAACTGCGAAACAGCAGGCGATAGAATATGTGACACCCCTCCTGACTACAACTTTGGGTTCACTTGGACAAGAGATTGTAACTACCGGGGTGGGGCCAAAGACCCTAGAGGCGAAGATGTTGACCCTGACGAATATAATATTGTGGGTTATTTTCTACCCGAAAATAGTTCTGATTGTATCAGGTCTTCTTATCGCTTTACGGAAGATCAATCCAGAATAATGAATGCTGATTATGAAGCTGCGGACAGAAGATACCTCAGGAATAATGCAGTAGCACCCACCACAGAAGTGGTTACGGAAATCCCCGTATTGACCCTTCCGCTGAATGAAGCCACTGTAGCAGATTCAAAGCCCATTGCATTGCAATGGGAAGCTGTACCCCATGCTGATAGCTATCTGGTAGAAGTTGACCTGATCGCCTCTTTTGTGGTTCGCCCGCTGCGTATTGTAGTAAATACCCATGAACTTGAGCTGGACCCCTCCCTTTTGTTCAAGGATCGAACTTACTATTGGCGTGTGACGCCTTTCAATGCTTTGGGAGGCTGTGCCGGGTCTTCGACCACCAAGCAGTTTAGAGTATCATCAGTTACATCAGTCAATAATACTATCCCGGAAATGGAGTCGCTTTTCATCTCTCCAAATCCACATCCCGCCAATCAAAATCTGAACCTTTCGGTTAATGTTAATGGCAATTTCCAGGCGGCAATCGATTTGTTCGATACCAACGGGAAACTAATCAGGGCCTTCGGTGAAATGGAATTTATTGTTGGAAAAAATGACTATAGATTACCCTCCAGTGCATTGGAGCCCGGCGTTTATGCCCTTAGTATAAAAAGCCAAAAAGGGAAGTCAGTACAGCGAATTATTATTTATTAAATTCGCTTCACGAGGATGTATCGTATTCGGATAATAAGGGATCAGATTGAATGGCATTTCTAATCTCTGGTTGTCCAAATAGTCTATTTATAATTTCCTAAAGTTCTGCTAATCCTTAGCTATTCTTTCACACTACCTTTTATACACTACAAAATACCTATTACGCTCTCTTCGATCTTCCTTTTGTTTTATAAGAAAAACCGTTATTTTTGAGCCGTTACGGATTACCAACTTATCAAAACTTTAAACATGAATCTTCACGAATACCAAGGGAAAGAACTCCTTAAAAGTTATGGCGTAGCCATTCAGGAAGGTATTTTAGCACATACTGTAGAAGAAGCAGTAGAAGCTTACCACAAAATAGCAGAACGAACCGGTAATTCAGTTGTAGTTATAAAAGCTCAAATTCATGCTGGGGGCCGCGGAAAAGGCGGTGGTGTCAAGCTGGCCAAGAACCTGGACGAGCTCAAAGAGCATGCAAACAACATTCTGGGTATGATGCTCAAAACCCCACAGACTCCGGGAGGAATGGAAGGTGAAGGAAAACTGGTACGCAAAATTTTGGTAGCGGAAGATGCTTACGCACCTGATTTTGATGCCTGCAAAGAATACTATATCTCCATTTTGATGGACCGTGCTTCTAGGCGTAACGTAATTGTATATTCTACGGAAGGGGGAATGGATATTGAGAGTGTAGCAGAAGAAACCCCTGAGAAAGTTCAAAAAGAGTTTATTGATCCTACGCTGGGGCTTCAGGGTTTTCAGGCCAGAAAGATTGCCTTCAATCTCGGGCTGGAAGGTAAGGCCTTCAAGGAAATGACCAAATTCATTGCTAAATTATATAAAGCTTTCGTTGGCTCTGATGCATCACTCTTTGAAATCAACCCTTGTAGCAAAACAGCTGATGATCGCATCCTTGCCGTAGACAGTAAAGTGACACTGGATGATAATGCATTGTTCCGTCACCCGAACCTAGCAGAAATGCGTGACAAAGACGAAGAAGATCCCACAGAAGTAGAAGCTAAAGCCAATAACCTTAACTATGTGAATCTCGATGGTAATGTCGGTTGTATGGTAAATGGAGCAGGCCTGGCTATGGCCACTATGGATATCATCAAACTTTCCGGCGGTGAGCCTGCCAATTTTCTAGACGTAGGCGGTACAGCTGATGCTCAGCGTGTAGAGCAAGCCTTCAGAATCATCCTTAAAGACCCAAAAGTAAAGGCCATTTTGATCAATATTTTTGGCGGTATTGTTAGATGCGACCGCGTTGCTCAGGGCGTAATCGATGCTTACAAGAATATGGAAGACCTTTCAGTTCCTATCATCGTTAGGTTGCAAGGTACTAACGCAGACATCGCTAAAAAGATGATCGATGAATCCGGCCTTGCGGTCTATTCTGCTATCATCCTACAGGAGGCAGCCGATCTGGTTACCAAAGTGCTGGAAGAAGCCTAACAGCAATAAGATCAGAAAGCAATTGTTTTATTGCTTTCTGATCTATTTCCCCAACTCATCGTTCTTTTTCAGACTTTTTTATCCTCGTCCTGCCTACGGTAAGGCTGCTAGGCCATCGCTTTGTATTGTGCCTGCTTTTCTTTTCCTAAAAACTCAATCCTGTCCAGCAAAGCATTCAGATGATCTGTGGTGGTGAAAGGATTGGTAAGGGTGCATCTCAGATAAAGGATACCGCTAACAACTGTTTTGACAATGTAGAAGGTACCCTCTTCTAGGAGTTGCTGTCGAACAGCGTCATTGAGTCTGTTGAGTACTTCCCGGCGATTTTCTTCTGCTGGCAGGTATCTAAAACAGATGATATTACAGGCCGGATCTACTGCCAGTTCCAATAGCTTTCGGTTAGCGATAGCTTTTGCAAAGTCACGCCCCAGGTCGATTGCCCGGTCAATATACTCTTCCCAGAGAGCCGTACCGTAGGTTTTGAGTGTGGCATAAATCTTTGCACTCATCATAAGCTTAGTACATTCAAAGGTTCGCTTGGCATAATTAAACCATTCCCCATCGCCTTCTTTGTTCCAAAGGTATTGAGCTTTCTGAGCAAAAGTCCGAAAGCTATTGGTTTCTTCTTTGAAGATAAGTGCTGTTGTAATTGAAGGCGTTAGCAGCATTTTGTGGAAATCCATAATGAAAGAATCCGCCAGCTCCAGGCCTTTCAGCAGGTGTTTGTATTTTTCAGAAAAAATAATAGCTGCTCCGTGAGCACCATCCACATGGAACCAAATATTGTGTTGTTGACAAAAAGCGCCGATCGCTGCCAGATTATCAAAAGAACCGGTAGAAGTAGAACAAGCACTACCTACTACTGCAATCACCTCTTTGCCATCAGCCTTGGCCCGGGAAAGCTGTTTTTCCAAAAGGTCGGTTCGCATCTCAAAGCGCTCGTTGGAAGGAATCTTTATAATACCTTCCTCTCCCCAACCCATAATTTTTACAGCGCGATCAACACAGTAGTGAGCCTGTTCAGAAACCATTAAGGCCAATTGTTTTTGATTGCCTTTTGTCCATACGGCATCCGAAGCTTTTACACTGCGGGCACAAAGCAAGGCTGTTAAGTTGCCGAGTGTACCTCCGGAAGTCAAAAAGCCGCCACCCGATTCACTCCAGCCGATAGTAGTGGCAATTTTTTCAGCTACTACCTTCTCCAGAGTTGAAGAAGCTACTCCCATCTCATAAACGCCCATTCCATTATTCAGAAAGTCACTCAAAAAACCGGCCAAAGCAGTGACCGGTAGCGGAGCACTCAGCTGATGCCCCATGTACTGAGGATGATGCAAATGAACAGAATGATCAAAAAGCTTAGAAAATAATGCTATCCAATCGTCACTTTTTTCCTGCTCAAAATCCTCTCGCCACAACTCCAATGACGGCTCCGGATAGGTCCAATTAATGGCTTTTGTAGTTGGCTGCCCATTTTGCATATTACTAAGATGATCAGCGAGCATATCAACCAACTGATGAGCTTGCTCACGGAAATTCTCAGGGTCATAGGCTTTCTTGATCAGATTACTCATGAAGTATTATTTGGATGATTTATTAATTTGACTCATCGTCAGGCTGGAAAGGTAACATTTTAGAAGAGGATGGTAAATACAAAGGATGTGCAGGGTGGCCGGTCTTATTTATTTTTACACAAAAGGGATGATCTATCCACTTCAATACTTTTCGGTTTCTTTGCTTAAATGTGCCGTGATTCCCCCATATCAAAACAGTTCGGCTGGCTAAGTGAATATACTGCCGTATAAATTCATCATTATCAGGACCAATCGGGTGCTTTTCTTTTACTAAAACTTCCGGATAGGGTGTACGAAAGGCAAATAAATTGGTGAGGTATACGCCAGCGAACCCCCAGCTTTTCCCAAAACCAATGCAACGCTTGATGGTAGGATCATTATGGAGACCATCAGCAGTAGAAGGATTCAAGCCTATAAAATGCAACATCAATCCTTCATTTTCCCACTTTCTAACCAATAAATACCGGTATTGGTTGCAAGAAGAAAAACAGGCATAAGAGGTCATTTTGGCTGTCTTTTTATCATAAAAGCATTGCTGGCTCTTTCAAACCCTAGCTTGGGGTAATATCCCATAGCTGACTCATTAGATAACAATAGCAACATGGAAGCTTCCCCTACTTCTGAACGGGTAATTTGTATCAGGCTGCTCCCTACCTTACGCTTTTGATACTCTCGCCGTACAGCCAAATCAGAAAGGTAGGTACAGTAGGCAAAATCCGTTAGAGACCGGGCAATACCTATCAGTTTATCCCCTTCCCAGGCGCTAACGATCAGATTCGCTTTATCCAGCATTTTACGAATGCGCTCCGGGTTGTTTGTAGGCCGGCCAATACCCGAGCTTTCAAACAAATCAATTACATCTGTCACTGACAGAGGTTCATTTACTTTATATTCAATTAGTTGCATAATATTCAATCAATAGCAATATCCTTAAAATAGCAATAATCCTCTCTCAGTGCGTAGAGCCAAAACTTTTGCACTACAATATGATCATTTAAAATAAGAAATGTTCTTGGTACCGGGTCAGAATTTTGCCTAAAAAATTGTTACTTTTCAGAAAAGCGTCGTTATGAAGCCAGACACAAAAAACGGACGAAAATAACGGCGGATGTCAATAAATTTAGAAACGAAAGGAATTTTTGCAAAAACAGCCCGAATGAGCCACCCTTACAAGATATCGACTTCAGCCCTGGAGGCCGAGTGGTTGGAGATTCAGGCCGCCCAAAAAGACCCTGCTGCTTTTCGCCCGTTGTATGATCGCTACTATGAGCCTATTTTCCGCTTTGTATATCGCCGGATAGGTGATGAAATGATAACAAGTCAAGTCTGCTCCAACATATTTTTTAAAGCTATCAAAAAGCTACCGGATTACAAGTACCAGGGGGTCCCGTTTTCGGCATGGCTCTTTCGGCTGGCTACCAATGAGGTAAACCAGTATTACAGAGACCAGAAAAAGACAAGAGTGGTCAGTATTCAGGACACACAGTTGGGGCAGTTGATTGACGATTCTGGCAGCAATGACAAAACGCAACAAATTGAGTTATTAGTAAAAGCTCTGGACCAACTGAAAGACAAAGATTTGAACTTTATTGAATTACGATATTTTGAAGACCGCCCCTACAAAGAGGTGGCAGATATATTGGGAATAAAAGAAAGCAATGCCAAGATGGCTACTTACAGAGCATTAGAAAAATTGAAGAAGATTATGGAACGCCTTTCCTAGGTGCTCTTTTCAATTGATGCAAAAAGAAAAAATATGGGAAAAAACTACAAAATATTGATTAATCCTTCTCCTCCCGATCCGGAGCGTATCAAAGCAAATAAAGACTTTGATGCGCTAATGAAAAGAGTAGCTGCTGAGCCCGCTCCGGCACGCGTGCGTCCGCTTCGACGCCTGTATATATATGCCGCTGCTGCCGCTGCCGCCCTGATAGGCATTGTTCTGGCTTTCTTTGTGCTTTCCAGCGATTTATCGTACGAGGAAAAAGCAGAAGCGTATTTTGCCAGCCAACCCTACATCAACCCTCCATTACAACATGTAAAATTGAATCCTGCAGTTGCCGAAGTAGATGCTAACCTGGGCGACACGCTGACTTTTAAAAGTGGATCAAGACTGATTATCCCCACAGATGCTTTCATCAATGATCAGGGAGAAGCAGTGAGAGGTATAGTAGATATCGAATTTATTGAGATGCACGATTTTGTAGATTTCTTCATTTCTGGTATCCCAATGACTTATGATAGCAACCAAACGACTTATCAGCTGGAGTCAGCTGGTATGCTCAAAATCAAGGGAACGCAGAATGGTCAGGTGGTCAATTTGGCTCCCGGCAAAGCTATTGATATAGAGCTAATTTCTTCTATCAGACTACCCAGAGTCAATGCTAGTCCGCCAAAATTTAATATCTATCACCTAAATACCCAAAAACGAGAATGGGTCTATTCCAGCCCGGATCAGCTCAGGATTCTGGAAGAGCTTTCTGCGACCACCAACGGCCCGCTACAAAAAATAAAAGCGGAATTGAAGATTTCGCTACAACAAATAGAGCAGAAAAGAGACGTAGCTCTACTGGCTCTAAACCGGAAATACCCTATTCCTGAAACACCAGAAAAGCCCATCCGGGGAGGATCAGGAACGACTTTCTTCCTCAATGATTTTCTGCCGGGTGCAACAGTCAGCGATGAGGCCCAAAATAAGATCAATGAACTGAGCAATGGTGCTAATGGAAACATACTGACTGAATTAGCCCCCAACAGCGCCCCTTTTGATCCTGGTTTTATTAATATCGACAGAGCTATTGTCAGCCTTGATGAAGAGGGTTATTTCAAACTCGAACTACTAAAGGATAATGATAGCAGTATCATAAGATTGAGGCCTGTACTCAATGGTAATGTCTACAACAACGCGATGGAAAAATACGAAGCTGCCTATCAGCGGTATGAACAAGCCCTTGACGATAGAAAAGCACAAATACAAACCGGCCTTGACAGTATCAATGTCGCTTATCAGCGGGAGGTAGAAGCAACGCAGGAAGCTTTTAATGATAAGGTTGCAGGGCTGGTAGAAGAAGGTGTTATTAATCCGGAAGATAAAATCCAATACAAAGTATTGAATAAATTTAAAGTTAATGCCTTTGGAATATGGAACTGTGATCGGCCCATCAAAAAAAGCGCCGAATCAGTAAAAGTAAGATTACTGAATCAAAACGGGAAGCGCATCGTCAATAAGACGGCCTTCCTAGTAGATCAATCTACCAATACAATCTATAAGTACTTGGCTACTGGCAAGACACCAATACGGTACAATGAATCCTCTAAACTACTTTTATGGGTGGTAGAGGAAAATAATAAAATTGCCATTTCAAAACTAAATGGACAACTGCTGAATCAGAAAAATGAACTAGTACTCAGAACTTCAAACCAGTCTGTTAGAGATGAGCGGGATGTCAGGAAACTCTTATACTTTTAGTGTTGAGAGCGTGGGCCAATTTTACTACTATTCAACCCCTCCATAATAAGTTGAAAGTTTTCACCTCATCTCTACAGTATTGATGGGGTGAAAACTTATCGTTTTGGCTATTACCTTTCTTCTGCTTTCTCCACTTTTTGCTTTGCCTCCTGCTCTTGCATTTTTTGCATAGTATCTTTAACTTCTTCAGGCTTTTCTGCAGTTACCTGGGGCGCCTTTTGTCCCTTTTCCTTTTCTTTAGCTTTTAAAGTATCCTCAGCTTGTACTTCTTTTTCTTCTGTTTCATCCTTATAGATTTGTACTACCCGCTTTCCCGGCTTGGCATAACCTCTGTACATTCCTTCAGAGTTAAAAGTCATTGATACTTCACCGTTCTTATCAATGGCGATAATACCGCCACTACCTTCAGCTTCAACCAGTTTTTTCATTACCACCTCATCAGCAGCTTCCTGAAGGCTTGCTCCTTTGTATTCCATTATTGCAGAAATATCGTGTGCTACAGTATATCTGATAAAATATTCACCATGACCGGTAGCAGAAACACCACAAGTATTGTTATTGGCATAAGTACCTGCACCAATGATAGGCACATCTCCAACCCTGCCGTATCTCTTATTTGTCATCCCGCCGGTAGAGGTACCAGCTACAATGTTTCCTTCCTGATCCATAGCTACACATCCTACAGTTCCGTATTTGTAATTTTCAGGAAGCCCTATATCACCAGTTTCTTCCTGCTCTCGCTGTATGATTCGCTGAATAGCTTCCCATCTTCTTTCTGTGTAGAAATATAGAGGATTGACTAATTCCAGTCCCTTTTCCTGCGCAAACTTTTCAGCCCCTTCGCCGATTAGCATAACATGTTCGGATTGCTCCATAACAGCACGCGCCGCTGTAATGGGGTTTTTTACATTCGTAACCCCCGCTACTGTTCCTGCATTTAAGGTTTTACCATCCATAAAGGCAGCATCCAATTCGTTTTTTCCCTCATTCGTAAAAACAGCACCTTTTCCGGCATTGAAAAGAGGAGAATCTTCCATAAACATGATAGTCTCAGTAACGGCATCAGCACTGCTACCTCCAGACTTAAGGATATTCTCTCCGATCGTTAGAGCACTATCCAGTGCACTGCGATACATCGAATCCATCTTTTGTGTCATATTTTCGCGTCTTATAGTACCTGCCCCACCGTGAATAACAATGGTATAGTCTTTTGCAGGCTGAGCTTTCTGCATGACTTCTCCCGTAGTATTCTCTGTATTTGCTTTGTCAGTAGTTGGCGTACAAGCCATCACACAACATAAAATAACTGCCCAAATGCTTAAGTTTCTGATCATACTTCTTAGTTTTATTTAGCAAATTATATTTCTAAAGGTAGACTCTTTTAGGAAACTACCCGGTAATATCTCCAGCTATTTCCCTCAGACCGAAATTTCATCAACCTCTGCTCCCCAATTACCAATCCACGCTAATTACTTAACATTCGACTATTAAATCGTTGAACCTCTTAAAACTCAACGTGTTCAAAAATCGTTAAACAAATAAAGCTATTTTGTAGAATCATCTGGGTTTTGTACATTTTATCGAACTTAGATGGTGATTGGCATGGTATGCATTACCTTCATTCGGCTTTTAAACTTTGTAATTAAAAATGAAAGATTTTTTTAAGTTCTTTTTTGCCTCCTGCCTTGGGTTTGTCGTTGGAGTCGGTGTTTTGGGAATTATCGGAATTTCTATCACCTCAATCATCATTAGCTCCTCTGAGACTGCTCCCTCTGTAGCTAATAACGCTGTATTGAAAATATCGCTGAGTGACTATATCCCTGATCATACCAATAACCTGGAAACAGGTAGCTTTTCTTTGAAGGAGGAAAAAATACTCGGCCTCAGAGAACTCCAGCAAACGCTGGCCAACGCTGCAGAAGACGACAGGATCAAAGGAATTTTCCTGGAAGCCGAACTCGTGTATACTACCGGCTTATCAACAGTACGAGACTTGAGGCAAACACTCGTTGATTTTAAAAGCTCCGGAAAGTTCATTATCGCTCACGCTAAAAACTATACTCAGAATGGATATTACCTGGCTTCTGTTGCCGATCAAATGATTGTCCATCCATTGGGTATTATTGACATCAGAGGCCTTTCTGCACAAATTCCTTTCTACAAAAATATGCTGGATAAAATAGGAATAGATATGCAGGTCTTTTTTGCCGGTCAGTACAAAAGCGCAACAGAACCCTACAGAAGAACCGACATGAGTCCCCAAAACAGACTTCAGGTCAGAAGCTATCTCAACCAAATCTACGATAACATGCTGGATGATATCAGCGAGAGCAGAGGCATCAACGAGCAGGAGCTTCGCAAGATTTTTGATAACTTCGAAGCGGGCAATCCTCCTCAGGCAGCTGGCCTTGGTATCATCAACCAGACAGGCTACCGAGATGATGCACTTAATTTGATACGCCAGGAACTAGACCTTCAAGAGAACGATAATATAGATTTCATCAGTCTCCAAAAATACAATATGGCCAATCCCCCCGATAATGGCCGATACACAGCCGATAACCGAATCGCTATTGTTTATGCAGAGGGAGCCATTATCGATGGGAAGAGCGCCAATGGCAACGTTGGCGATAGGACCTACTCCCGAATATTCAAAGAAATAGCTGATAATGAGAAAATAAAAGCTGTTGTTTTACGCATTAACTCGCCGGGTGGAAGCGCATTATCAGCAGAAAATATCCATCATTCTATACAGCAGCTAAAAGAAGCTGGCAAACCGGTCATTGTATCTATGGGTGATTATGCCGCGTCAGCCGGTTATTATATTGCTTGTCATGCTGATACTATTTTAGCGACTCCCAACACGCTTACGGGCTCTATAGGTGTTTTTTTGTTGTTGCCAAATGCAAAAGAGTTGTTAAATGAAAATTTAGGAATCAGTTTTGATACGGTTCGCACGGGTAAGTTTTCAGCTGGTATTACACCGTTTTATAACCTGACTCCGGCCGAACGAAAGTGGATGGAAAAACGCACGGAGGATATGTATCAGGTTTTCCTCGAAAGAGTAGCTGCAGGAAGGAATATGAGTGTGGAAGAAGTTCACAAAATTGCCCAGGGCCGGGTTTGGACAGGCAACCAGGCATTGGAAGTTGGTCTGATTGATGCCATTGGCGACCTGGAAGACGCCGTAAATATGGCTATTGACATTGCCAATGTTGAAAACTACAGAATTTTAGAGTATCCTGTTATCAAACCTCCCTTCCAACAATTGCTGGAGGAATTTGTCGAAGACGTTGACACGGATGTTCAATTCCAAAAATATGTACAATCGGAATTACCCGAACTCAGTCCGTATTTTGATCATTTGATGTATTTGAAGAATGCTAAAGGCCCGCAGGCCAGATTGCCGTTCTTTATTCCCTGCAAATAGCAAAAAACTGCCAGGGATTTACCAAGAGTTTTCTTCAAAAAAGAAGCCGGACTTACTCTCAGTGAATAACTGATGGAATAAATCCGGTTTTTTTTTGCGTTTACGCATTAGATTTACATAGCCAGCAAGCTATCTACCTGTTGTTCCATTACATCAAGCGTTTTCTCGTCAATAATATTATTATCTCCCATCAAATTGTGAATACTGGAGATAGGCAGGCGATTGGGAAATGTCAATACCCCCAAATGATTGAGCACTGCCACCAGATGGTCAAGTCCCAGCAGATTACCAGCCCGGCCGGAAGCGATGCCGACAACGGCAGCCTTTTTACTACTGAAAGTTTCCTTCTTCTTTCTGACAGAACAGGCATCTATAAAAAGCTTTAATACGCCGGTCATACTGCCATTATATTCTGGACTGACCACCAAAAATTTTTGAGCCGGTATCATGTATTCATCCTGGATAGCCACCAAAGAGGCTGCCTGGTTGCCTTTTTTATACATATCGGCGAAAAACCAGTCGTGTGGGATTTCTTCTAAGGCCAATAATTTAACTTCTTCCTCAGTTTTGCTTTTGAGTATAGAAAATAATTTTTTAGAAAAAAATAAGCATTCACTGCCTTTTCTATTACTTCCTGAAATTACTGTTATCATAGATTAGTCTCTTTTTTGCAATGCTTAGTGAACCTCAAAACGGCATTTAAGTTTACGATCTTGAATGATAAACCCTCTTGGCCGTGCTGGTTCTTTTGTGGAGCTTTTTGTGTGTGGTATCGATACGGGATCATCCAAATTCGACAGACTTATTTGGCAGGGGTAGCATCTTTTTTGCTATCTTAAAAATCTGATTATCACCTTAAGAAGCTGTTTGAATTTGGTTTTTGAAACCTGTTAGGGTGGGTTTTGCGGCTAATTGAGGCGCCAAAACCGGAGTTTAGCAGCGCTAAATAGCCTGTCCCGCAAAGTGGCGGGAAGGATTTTTGTATCGAAAAGTAGCCGCAAAAGACGCCTAAGAGGATCGAAGGATTAAATTCAAACAGCTTCTAAATACTATAAAATATAATTCAATGAAATTAAGCTATTATGGCCACGGATGCCTTTTACTGGAAACAAAAGGCAAGAAGTTAATTGTAGACCCATTTATCACCCACAACCCATTAGTAGGAGAAATGGACCCTGCCGCTGCTAATGTACCCAATCCTGATACTGTTGAAGCGGATTTCATGCTGCTTACGCATGGTCATATGGATCACGTTGCCGATGCAGAAGCTATTGCCAAGCGAACTGGAGCTTTTCTAATCAGTACAGCAGAAATTGTTGATTACTACGGTAAGAAAGATATTAAAGGCCACCCCATGAATACAGGTGGAAAATCCAACTTTGATTTTGGTACTCTCAAGATGGTTAATGCCATTCACTCCAGTTCATTGCCTGATGGTACTTACGCTGCCAATCCCGTGGGTTTTGTCATCTGGAATGAAGAAGGATGTATTTATATCGCCGGTGATACAGCCCTTACGATGGATATGAAGCTCATTCCAATGACTTGCCCAAAGCTTACGGCGGCGGTTTTACCAATCGGTGATAACTTTACGATGGGTTACGAAGATGCTGTAATCGCCAGCGATTTTATCGAGTGTAATACTGTTATTGGATGCCACTACGATACTTTTGGCTATATAAAAATAGATCACGAAAAAGCTAAAAAAGCTTTTTCAGAAAAGAGCAAGACTCTGCACCTGCCTGCAATAGGCGAAAGTATCGAGCTGCAATAAATAGACTTGTGTGTAAAGAAATGGTTTTTCTGTAATTATTCAGGAAAACCATTTTTATTTTTGACTTATGACTTTTTTTAGATATTTAAATGAAAATGAGTTGGATGTTTTCTTCACCTTGACAGAATTATCCATCATACAGACGTATTTTTTTGTAAATTAGGGCGTATTCTTATTACAATAATAAAAATACTTGTTTTGTGGCTGTAGTAATAAATAATTACGCCGCTTTTAGAAACAAAATTGAGGTATAACTATCAAGCGTAGTTTTACGTTGAATTAATAGTCAGTTTTAATCAATAGCATTTGATGCTTTATAAAATACAATAACAATGGGAAAAGTCGTAACTATTGCAAACCAAAAAGGGGGCGTCGGCAAAACGACTACAGCTATTAACCTTGGCGCGAGCTTAGCCATTCTTGATAAAAGAGTTCTGATCATAGATGCAGATCCACAATCCAATGCGTCTTCAGGAGTAGGTGTGATGCCTGATGATGTTGATGCCAATATTTACGAATGCATGGTCAACGGCCTAGACCCCACTGAAGCAATTTACGAGACCGACATAGATAATCTTCATATTATTCCATCTTCTATTGACCTGGTTGGTGCCGAGCTTGAGCTAGTAACCAAGATGAAGAGAGAATATTTTATGAAAAATGTAGTGGACCAGGTAAAAAAATACTACGACTACGTTTTGATTGATTGTTTACCTTCTTTGGGGTTGGTAACGGTTAATGCACTCACAGCTGGTGATTCTGTTCTGATCCCCGTCCAATGTGAGTTTTTTGCTCTCGAAGGGTTAACAAAACTTCAGGATACGATCACCCTAGTAAAAAAACAATTGAACCCTAAATTACGGATTGAAGGCATTTTGTTGTCCATGTATGATAGTCGCCTTCGACTGGCCAACGTGGTAGTGAGTGAAGTTCGTCAGATATTCAAACATTTGGTCTTTGATACCATCATTCACCGCAACTCCAAGATTGGTGAGGCCCCTAATATGCATGTCCCTGTTGTTCAGTTAGATGCAACAAGCAGAGGTAGTATCAATTTTCTAAACTTGGCCAAGGAATTTTTAGATAAAAATAATGATCCGATTCAACTTAAGCACATAGAGACGGATCCTGTAGGATAAGTCAACAGTATCCCCTCTTATGTTTAGCATCAGGGCATGAAGTGTATTAAGAGGGATACGAATCAAATATGCGGTATTTTTTATTCCCAAATGGGAGGCTTCCTTTGTCGCCCGATTAACCGTAATTATTTCTCCAGGCAACTCTACATTGCCGTCGGGCGTTAATCCTAGAGAAATTAATAAATTGTTTAAATTTGTAATTGATTAACCAAATAGATAGTGGCAAGGGTAAGCGGGCTTCCGTTCTAATTATCCCTTTTGTATTATCACGGCAAATAAACAATCCAGATGGCAAAAAAAGTAGGGAAAAACTCCCTGAAGAAGGTAGGAAGATCAGAGCTTGGAAGTGGAATATCAGCATTATTTGGCAATAGCTCCTTTGATGATAAGCTCGAAGAAGATAAAGAAGGGGTAGTAAAAGAATTATCCAACACCATTGCCATGCTTCCCATAGAACAGATAGAGTTTTTCAGGGATCAGCCTCGTTCTGAATTTGATGAGGAAGCTCTACAGGAACTCAGTGAATCCATCAGGGTTCACGGCCTGATTCAGCCCATAACAGTCAGGCGGTTGAGCCCTCATGAGTACCAGCTCATTTCTGGAGAACGGCGTTTGAGAGCCTCAAAAATGGTAGGTCTCGAGGAGGTACCCGCGTACATACGAGTAGCCAACGACCAGGAAATGCTGGAGATGGCCCTTGTAGAAAATATACAACGAGAAGACCTTAACGCCATAGAAGTAGCGCTCACTTACCAGCGCTTGTTGGAGGAATGCGAGCTCAAACACGAGGAGCTGGCTAACAGAGTGGGGAAAAGCCGGACGACCATCACCAATCACCTGGGACTTCTCAAATTACCCATAGAAATTAAAAAAGCGGTGCAGAATCGTACCATATCCATGGGACATGCCAGAGCTTTAAAAGGACTGGAGAATTACGCCCTTCAGCAAAAGTTTTTTAGGGAAACGGTATCTCAGCACCTTTCAGTGCGGGCACTAGAAGAACGTATTAACAAATACAGAGAGCAAAAAAACCAGCAGGGCTCAAAAACGACGGCTGGCCTTCCTTTGGAATATGAAAATGTACAACAGCGATTCAGGAATTTCTTCGGCACGCGAAATGGACTAAAGCTTAAAATGAAAGGAAAAGATAAGGGGCAAATTGTTATTAATTTTGATTCAGTGGAAGAATTGAATAAACTATTAGATAGAATTGATGATTAAGCAACTATTTCTGACCTGCTTGCTAACAATTGCTTTGTTCAACCTTGTTATTGCTCAGCAACAGGATTCAACACTATCAGCCAAATCTAATCAAATCGACATAAAGCAACCCAGGGTATTCACCCCTGAGCCCAATAAAGCACTACTACTGGGCCTGATCATACCCGGAGGTGGCCAAATTTATAATCGTAGATGGTGGAAGCTGCCCCTGGTGTACGCCGCCTACGGCGGACTTATCTACGCCATCGACTATAACAACGGATGGTTCCGACGTTTTAGTGATGCATTTCAGGCGGAGGTAGATTCTGAAGTTCACGAATTTACTCCCACAGGGCTTTCCGCTAACTCTCTTCGCTCGCTAAGAAATAAATTCGATAAGCAATTACAGTTATCTTATATTAGTCTGATACTCGTTCATGGGTTGATAGGTGCAGAAGCTTTCGTCGATGCTCACTTGCGAAGCTTTGATATCGATGATGACCTGAGTATTCTCGTCAAACCGGATCTACAATTGGACCCGTTAACCCATCGTGCTTATCCTGCTGTAGGCCTGGTTTTTCAGTTTAAATAAAAAAACTGTCGAGGCAGGCTTTTTACCTTTCGACAGCTTTTCTGTTGATTAGATAACCGATATCGGTTATAAGAAAATAGTGTTACATGGCCTCCACAGCAGATTTAGCTGGAATTGTCCACCCGCGTGTATCTTCTATTGTACCGGCTCTTAGTCCGTTGATTTCGTTCTTAATCATAGGGCCAATATTATTGTCATTTACTTCTGGCAGCTTTAGCACATGGTCTTTGTAAGCAATCTCGGCTACCTGTGCAATTACCGCGGCAGTTCCGGCACCAAATGCTTCCTTCAACTCACCACTTTGAGAAGCCTCTACCAGCTCGTCAATAGTAACGGGCCGCTGCTCAACAGTTATGCCCTTGTCTTTCAAAATAATCATAATACTATTTCTGGTAATACCCCTAAGGATAGCGCCGTCAGTTTCTGGCGTTACTACTTTATCACCGATGACAAAGAAAATATTCATAGTTCCGACTTCCTGAACGTACTTGAATTCTTTTCCATCCAACCACATTACCTGATCATATCCTTTTTCTTGTGCAAGCTTTGCAGGCAATAATGCTCCTGCATAGTTTCCTGCCGCTTTAGCTTCTCCTGTACCACCTTTAACAGCGCGTACATAGGTAGTTTCGGCCAATAGTTTAACTGGCTTGGCGTAGTACGGCCCTACCGGACAGGTAAAGATCATAAACTTGTACTTGTGAGCAGGACGCACCCCGATAAACTCATCGTCTGCAAACATAAAAGGACGAAGGTACAATGCACTTCCGGCTTTTGGAGGAATCCAGCCGCTATCCAATGCGACTAATTCGTGAAGGGCTTCCACAAACAAATCTTCGGGAAAAGCTGGCATACACATTCTGGCTGCCGAATTATTAATTCTTTTGGCATGCATTTCTGGTCGGAACAGCATGGCCACATCCTCTATACTCTTTGATGCTTTCATTCCTTCAAAGATAGCCTGACCGTAGTGCAAGACCATAGAAGCCGGATGCATAGGAAAGCGGTCAAATGGAACGATCCTTGGATTTTGCCATTCTCCATTTTCATAGTCTGCTACAAACATATGATCAGAAAAGACCTGACCGAATGGTAAATTATCAAAATCAATGGTGGAAAGGCGAGATTCTTTGACGCGTTGAATTTTTATATTATACTTCATACAAGATATATTTATAATTTATCTTTTAGACAAAAGTAATTAATTTTAAGCAATTGTTCTATTTTGACAGATATCACAAAATATCCGGTCATTGTCCAAAGCAAAAACCTAATAAAACAAAATAATATTTTGAACTCTATCTTTTTTAGAAATCAATTATACCAATTACCGGATGACCTTGACGAGTCTCAGCACTTAAATGGTAGTAATGGAAAGAAAATTTTAATTATTTTCCAAAATAATAAGAGGGATAAAGAATTAATTGAATTTCTCAAGATAGTTCTTAAGGCTGCCGGAATTTTACTTGAAGAACATACGCATTATATTGATTTAACGCCTGTAGGAAAGTTAAGTTTGAAACGCCTTTGCACTCTTCAGGCTTACGAATATGTACTTGTGTTCGGCTCCTTATTAGATGACATAGGTATTTATGCAAAGCTTCCTATGTATCAGCCTGCTCATTTGAATAGGCTTCACATTGCTCAAATGGATGATTTATCCGATATCTACAGCGAAAAACAACAGTCCCAACGCCCAAAGTCGAGGCAATTATGGGAATTACTTAAAAATACTTTTTTGAAATAATCATTATGGATTCTATCGTATTTGCTACCAGCAACCCCAATAAGATCAGAGAAGTACAGCCATTACTCGATGGTAAAATAAAAATTATAGGCCTCAAAGAGATAGGCTGTCATGAAGATATCCCCGAAACGCAGGATACTATTGAGGGGAATGCCATTCAAAAGGCGGCCTATGTATACGAAAACTACGGCCATGATTGTTTTGCCGAGGATACAGGGCTACAGATCGAGGCATTAAACGGAGAACCGGGAGTCTATTCAGCTCGCTATGCCGGGCCGCAAAGGGACCCGGAGGCCAATATGAATTTGGCTTTACAAAAACTTGGCCAGCGTACTGACAGATCGGCACAATTTAAGACCGTTGTTGCTCTTATTGTTGATGGAAAAGTCCAGACATTCGAAGGCGTGATAAAGGGTCAAATTGGTTTTGAAAAAAAAGGCGAGGGTGGCTTTGGATATGATCCATTGTTTACGCCCGAGGGTTATGAACAAACTTTTGCCCAAATGCCGGATAGCGAAAAAAATAAAATCAGCCACAGAGCTGTCGCCATCAAAAAGTTGATTGACTTTTTAAGAACATCCTAATCTCATGCGTTTGGAAGAGGTTGTTCAAAAGATTCGAACAAGAAAAGTATTCGCAATGTTAATTAAATATTAACTCTTCAACATTAGAATTTTAGCTAGGTGCTAAAATACTTGCCAAATCAGCACTTAAATCAGGCAGTGTGAGGCAAGGAAAATAATAAATACAGGTAGTGTTGAAAGTCCACGCATCACCTTACTGGATAACAATAGGTACCTATCGTATTTTTATATTTAAAATCAAATCGAACTTGACTTTCTTA
>CAZVOD010000041.1:0-39180 GCA_964628385.1 uncultured Saprospiraceae bacterium | reverse complement strand
TTGAATTTTTCCAAATATTCATTTTAGTTATACTTATTTTTGAATCATTACTTAAGCTTAAAAGTAGCCTTTCACGGACTTATTCTCTACAGAATTGTTTACTTGAAGGGGTAGTATATTCTAATACCTGCGAAACAAATATTACAATTAGAAAACGTATTAACCAAACAAAAGCCAGCACCATGATTAAAAAGATCTTATTTACCGTTGAGTTTGCCGATTTTGATCAAAGCACTTATAAATATGCTCTTACACTAGCCAAAGCCTTTGATGCCAGTATATTAGCGATGCATGCTTATGGCTCGGGGGCAGCGGGTGTGGGCCGGTTGGGCAGCCCGGTCAGTGAGAGCGATGTAGAAGATCGCCTGCTTAATTTTATCAAGGAAAATACACCTGAAGAGTTCAAGAAAGTCAAAGTGCAGCCCTCTGCGATTGAAGACTATCCAATTGAGGGTATCCTTAAAGTGGCCAAAGAGCAGCAGTCTGACCTGATCATTATGAGCACTCAAAGCAGGACAGAGCCCGGCATTCTTCACCTGAGTGATCAGGTATTAACTGTCATAAGGAAAGCTGAGAGTATGGTACTGGCAGTGCCTGAAGATTTTGACAGCTATCCGATTGACAAACTTGTTTTCTCAACTAATTTTGAATTCAACGATCTGGTAGCTATTAACATGCTGAAGTCCTGGGCTGATCTGCTCAAAGCTGAACTGCATGTACTTCACATTGGAGGAGAATCTCCCGTTGCTCAGGTAAAAATGCGGGCATTGGAGCAAGCTTACAGCAAGCACGATAAGATAAACTTTGAATTCATTACAGGAAGCAAAGTAAAAGATTCTATCGCAGCTTTCACAGAGACTATAGAAGCAGATATGGTCGTTTTCACTACCCATAAGCGTAGCTTTTTGGATACCATTTTGGAAAGTAGTGTTACACAAAACGTCGCCAAAACCACTCGCATTCCGATGTTAACTATCAAGCAGCTGTAGTGGAGTCAATGAGCTTTGATGGATAGAAAAGTGATCAGAACCTGTGTCTAATCACTTTTTTTTCTAATCGCTGTAACATTTCGGAATTGGCATCGTCTTGCCGATGTAATGAACTGGAAAACCTTCCATATGAGGTATTGAAGCCGTTAAAGATAAGCTGTTTAGGCTTGCCATGAGCATGCTACGCGACGAAGCAGCAGCCAGAGATGTCGTCCAGGAGGTCGTCATTAAGCTTTGGAAACAAAGGCATACTATGGATCAAATTCAGAATCTGGAGGCCTGGACGATGCGACTGACGCGCAACTTGTCTATTGATAAAATGCGTTCCAGGCATCGCAGGCATGAGCCTTTAGAGCATGCTAATGGATTGAGTAGTACCATCGCTGCTCCTGATGAGCAGTTAGAGCGGGCTGATCAGATGATTCAGCTCAAAAAAATGATCAGGCAACTACCCGAAAAGCACCGGTTGGTGTTTCAGCTTCGGGATATAGAAGGAATGACTTACAAAGAAATTGGTGAGGTGTTAGATATGACTTCGAGTCAGGTGAAAACTAATTTATTCAGAGCTAGGCAGCAGGTGCGCGAATACCTGCTAAAATCAAAATTGTATGAATAATTACATTCAGATAAAAGCTATCCTAGAAAAATATTTTGAAGGGCACTCTTCACTGGAAGAAGAGCAGCTACTAAAGTCTTATTTTCAAGGGGCGGATATAGACCCCAAACTAGAGAAATATCGGTTACTATTTCAGTTTTTGGTAAGTGAAAAGGAACAGCTGGCTCCAGAGCAGCTGAGCCAGGCCATTTATTCAGATGCCAAAAGTAACAATTCTTTGAGAGTGATGGTACGCTGGGGCTTGGCTACTGCGGCCAGTATACTACTGGCGGTGAGCCTATATTTCTCTATTCCCGAATTGCAGGAGGCGTCAGAGGTAGAAGCCCATTGGGCCAAATACGAAGTAAAAGATCCGAAAACGGCTACTCAGGTCACCCGGGATGCACTTTTGAAAGTATCCAGACATTTAAATAAGGGTACGGCACAGGCAGCCGCTGAAGTAGAATTATTAAAAGAACTGATGAAAAAATAACTTTATTTCATTTTATAAATATTGAAAAATGAGAACATTGATTCTTATTGCTGGCATGCTGCTCAGTGTAGCCGCTCTACAGGCCCAAGCCAATGCCATCGATGAATACTTTCAGAAATACATTGACGATCAGCGTTTTACTTCCGTTTATATCAGTGGCCGCCTCATGAACATGATCGGTAATATGAACTTGGAAATGGACGATATGACAGAAAAAGAATTCAAAGCTTTTCAAAAGGTAGCGGAAGGCCTCAAAGGCTTAAGAATTCTTACTGCCGAAGAAAACACTGATGCCTTTTACAAAGAAGCAAAAGATAAGATCAAAACTACCGATTATGAGGTGCTGATGTCTGTCCGCGACACCGATGGGCAAAACTTTGAGTTTTTCGTTAAAGATGCTAAAGACGGTAAAGTGTCAGAATTGTTTCTGATATCCGGTGGTAATGGCAATGATTTTGTCCTGATGAGCTTCGTTGGCCTGCTAGATCTGGATTCTATCTCCAAAATGGCAAAAGATATGGCCAAGTAACCTTCTCTTTTTTTTATCAAAAATCAATAAATTATGAAGAATATACTTTTCATCCTTGGGATGATCGTCCTACCGATGCTACTTGTAGCCCAGAGCAAGCAGGGAGTGAATAACTTTTTCCAAAAATATAAAAATCACGAGGGAGCAGAGCAGTTTAAGCTGGGAGGATTGATTCTGAATTTGGCCACCAGCTTTTCCGGTGACCCGGACAGTAAGCATTTACTCAGAAAAATGAAACGTATTCGACTACTGAATATAGATTCCAGCAACCCGGTTGACCCGGCAGATTACAAGCAACTACTGAAAGATATTGAGTCAGATGATTATTCTCCACTAATTAAAGTGAAGGAAGACGGCGAGCAGATTGATATTTATGTTCAGGAGAAGCATGAGCATATTACCGATATTATTATTTTGGTTAATGGTATAGATGACTTTCTGCTACTCAACTTGGAGGGTAAATTCAAATTTGAAGACCTTAATGACCTAGACATCGATGTAGATGGTGGAGAACAACTCAAACGACTGCCAGATGACAAGGACAAGCTAAATCGGGCCTAGAGCAGGCGATAGTGATAAAAAGTAACGCATAGGTCTCAATAATTATCACTTAATCTTTCGATCCATTCATCAAAACTTCCTACCTTAGGAAAGTTGAAAATTTTTAAAAAATCAATTTAAATATTTGAAGTAATCACCTGTCCTGAACCAGGGCATGAGAGCTTCCCAAATTAAACAAACATAGACCTATGCGTTTCTTATTGTTTGCAATTAGTATGATATGCTCACTTGCGGTGGTAGCACAAGACAGTGCTATACCAGCTGCAACACCTGCTGACGACCGTGTACAATCTTACGCTCAGCGTCAGGCCTTAAAAGAGGCTTCCATTGTCAATGAAATTGAATTTAGATCGGTAGGCCCTACTGTTTTTAGTGGCCGTGTGGTTGATATGGAGGTGTCTCCTGAAGACCCCAGCCACTTTTATGTAGCTTATGCTTCCGGTGGCCTGTGGTATACCGAAAGTAATGGTATCTCTTTTGAACCCATTTTTGACCAGGAAATGGTTATGACAATTGGCGACATTGCCGTTGACTGGGACAGGGACATCATCTGGGTGGGTACCGGTGAGGTCAATTCCAGCCGCTCTTCTTATGCGGGTGCTGGAATTTTTAAAAGTAAAGATGGCGGAAAAACCTGGGAACATTTTGGCCTGGAGGATTCCCACCACATCGGGCGGATCGTCCTTCATCCCACCAATGGTGATATAGCCTGGGTGGCTGTGTTAGGACATTTATATTCTCCTAATACTGAAAGAGGGGTATACAAAACTATCGACGGAGGAAAGACCTGGCGTAAAACACTTTACGTAAATGAAAATGCGGGTGCTGTTGATATGGTAATAGACCCTCGCAACCCGGATATCCTGTATGCCTCTACCTGGGAGCGTACGCGCAAAGCCTGGAATTTTGTAGAGGCGGGAGAAGGCTCTGGCATTCACAAAAGCATGGATGGTGGAGAGACGTGGACTTCTATAACCGATGGTGAGAATGGTTTTCCCATCGGCGAGGGTGCGGGTAGAATAGGCCTGGCCTTACACGAGGAAGGTGGAGCCATCACCCTTTACGCTTCGATGGACAATTATTTTAGAAGACCCAAAGAAGATAAGGAGGACGATGAAGGACTAACAAAAGACATGCTTCGCGAAATGTCAGGTGAGGAGTTTTTGGACCTTGAGATGAAAACCATTCAGGATTTTCTGTCCGCTAACCGATTTCCCGGAAAGTACAGTGCCAAATCCGTTTATGGTATGGTTAAATCCGGTGATATTGAACCGGTAGCGCTGGTTGAATATCTGGAAGATGCCAACTCCTTATTATTTGATACTGATGTAATTGGTTTGGAAGTATACCGTTCAGATAATGGGGGAGGAAGTTGGACCAAAACCCACGATGATTATTTAGATGCGGTTTATAACACCTATGGATATTATTTTGGCCAGATCAGGGTAGCGCCCTATGATAAAGATAAAGTATATGTGATGGGCGTCCCGGTACTTCGCTCTGATGATGGCGGAAAAACTTTTAAATCTATCGGAGGGGATAATGTACACGCTGATCACCACGACCTATGGATTAACCCCCAACGCCCCGGGCATTTGATACTGGGCAATGACGGAGGCATCAATATTTCTTATAATGATGGTAAAGATTGGATCAAGTGCAACTCACCTGCTGTTGGGCAGTTTTATTATATCGCAGTTGATATGGCCGAAAATTACAACATATACGGTGGTTTACAGGACAATGGCGTATGGATGGGGCCTCACAATTATCAAGCTAGTAGTGGATGGCAAGGCTCTGGTCGTTATCCTTATCAGCGTATTATGGGTGGAGATGGTATGCAGGTAGCCATAGATAACCGCGACAACGAAACGGTATATACTGGGTTTCAATTTGGCAATTACTACAGGATCAATACAACTACGGGCGAGCGGCAGCGCATTACGCCCAGCCATGAATTGGGGGAACGTCCGTATCGCTGGAATTGGCAAGCGCCTATACATTTATCCAAACACAATCAGGATATTTTATACTTTGGAGCCAATAAGCTTTTCCGTTCTTTTGATCAGGGCGATAATTTTGAAGCGATCTCTGATGACCTGACAAAGGGAGGAAAGAAAGGAGATGTAGCCTTTGGTACGCTGACTACTGTACATGAATCGCCTTTGAAATTTGGTTTGCTTTATGTGGGTTCTGACGATGGTTTAGTACACGTATCAAAAGATGGAGGAAATACATGGAACGATATTACCGGCGATTTGCCGGAAAATATGTGGATCAGTCGAATTCAGGCTTCCAATTTTGATCTGGGTACTGTTTATGTTGTTTTGAATGGCTACCGCTATGATGATTTCAATGCCTACGTTTACAAATCTACTGACTTTGGTGAAAGCTGGACGCGCATAGGAAAAGACCTGCCCATGGAACCAGCCAATGTCATTAAAGAGGATCCAGATAATGCCAATATTTTGTATGTCGGTACAGATCACGGTTTGTATGTCTCTTTGGACCAGGGTGAGCATTTTATGCTAATGGATAATGGACTACCAGCGGTGGCAGTACACGATGTGGTAATACACCCAAGAGAGAAAGACATTCTGGTGGGTACACATGGCCGATCGATATATATAGGCCGTGGTAAGGAGCTCCAACAACTGGATGAAGAGCTACTGGCGAAAAACCTACATTTATTTAGCCTGAACAGAGCCAGAGCCAGTTCTTACTGGGGTAGCCTTAGGACATCATGGAGTGAGGCCTACGAACCCAATACTAAACTTCCGGTTTATGCAGCAACTGCCGGAAAAGCGACTATTCAAATCAAGCATAATGATCTCTTACTAAAAGAAATGGAAGTAGCGCTCAAAAAGGGCTTGAACTACGTAGACTACGATTACACCATCAGTGAGGATCAGTCAGCGGCCTACCAGGCAGCTCTGAATAAGGAGAAGAAGAAAGATGAGGATGAAATAAAAGTAGAGAAAGCAGATAACGGAATGATCTACCTAAAATCAGGCAAGTATACTGTTGCCATAACTATAAATGGTAGTGAAGCTACGGAGACACTGGAACTAAGATAACAACAAGACTGCCGCCTATCCGGCGGCAGTCTTGTTTTAGGCTTGTTTTTTAAGGTTTCTCACCTTTTTATAGCCATCTGATTAGTTGCTCAGCGCTTTATTTTTTGCACGTTTACGCTCATGCTCTTTCAGTAGAATTTTCCTCAGACGAATGGATGAAGGTGTAACCTCTACATACTCATCTCCTTGAATATATTCCAATGCTTCTTCTAGTGTAAATTTCTTTGGCGGAATAATCTTCATTTTATCATCTGCTCCGGAAGATCGCATGTTTGTTAACTTCTTGGTCTTGGTAAGGTTAACAACCATGTCACCCGGACGGCTATTCTCGCCTACTACTTGCCCTTCGTAGATATCTTCATTGGCATCTACAAAGAATTTCCCTCTGTCTTGCAGGTTATTGATAGAATAAGGGATGGATTTTCCATTTTCCATACTTATCATGGACCCGTACTGACGCCCCGGTATATCGCCCTTGTGCGGCTGGAATTCCAGAAATCGATGGGTCATAATAGCTTCACCGGCAGTAGCTGTCAGCATGTTATTATTCAATCCGATAATACCACGTGAAGGGATCTCAAACTTCAAAAATACCCGATCACCTTTCGGTTCCATGGAGAGCATTTGCCCTTTTCTCCGAGTAACCATTTCTATGGCTGTACCAGAATATTCTTCAGGAAGGTCAATATTTAGCTCTTCTACTGGTTCCATTTCTACACCATCCACTTTCTTGGTGATTACCTGCGGCTGACCAATCTGTACTTCGTATCCTTCTCTGCGCATTGTTTCTATCAATACAGACAAGTGCAATACACCACGGCCATATACTCTAAAAGAATCCGCCGAATCAGTAGGCTCTAAACGCAAGGCAAGGTTTTTTTCCAATTCTTTCTCTAGGCGCTCTTTCAAGTGCCGTGAAGTTACAAATTTACCTTCCTTACCAAAAAATGGGGAGTCATTGATGGTAAAGACCATACTCATAGTAGGCTCATCAATAGCAATGGATGGCAGTGCCTCCGGCTCTTCGGGGTCAGCGATAGTGTCTCCTATTTCAAATCCCTCTACTCCTACCAGCGCACAAATGTCTCCTGCTACTACCTGAGGCGTTTTTACTTTATCAAACCCTTCAAAAACAAAAAGACCTTTTATACGATGCCGCTCTACTGTACCGTCTTTCTTCATCAAAGATACCATCTGGTTATCTTTCAAAATGCCTCTGTTGAGCCTACCAATAGCAAAACGGCCGATAAAGTCAGAAAAGTCAAGCGAAGTGACCAGCATCTGCGAATTACCCTCAGCTACTTTAGGTGGCGGAATAAATTCAAGAATAGCATCCAGTAAAGGGGTAATCGTTTTGGTTTGCTCATTCCAGTCTGTACTCATCCATCCGAACTTTGCCGAACCAAATAGAGTAGGAAAGTCCAGTTGTTCCTCGGTGGCATCCAGATTAGCCATGAGCTCAAAAACAGCCTCCTGCACTTCTTCAGGCGTACAATTTTCTTTGTCCACTTTATTAACAACCACAATCGGCTTTAAGCCCAATGCGATAGCTTTTGACAGTACAAAGCGAGTTTGTGGCATAGGCCCCTCAAAAGCATCTACCAGTAGTAGTACGCCGTCTGACATGTTTAACACACGTTCTACCTCGCCTCCAAAATCTGAGTGACCTGGGGTATCAATGATATTGATCTTCACGTCTTTGTAAGTTATAGAGACGTTTTTGGATAATATCGTTATCCCTCTCTCTCTCTCCAGATCATTATTGTCCATGATGAGCTCTCCTGGCTCATCACGCTCCGAAAAAAGCTGACCAGCTAGCAGCATCTTATCTACTAATGTTGTCTTACCATGGTCAACGTGAGCGATGATCGCTACATTACGAATTTCTTTCATTGTCTACTTTTGTTTCAACCGGCGCAAAGGTAATAATATAGAAGTTACCAAACCTGAATATTTTACTATTAGGAATAGTTAAAATAAGGAAGTACTGAAAAATTAATAATTAATTAATAGAAAAGATACTTTAAGACGGATTGCAAGGCTCAGACGCTGCAAGCAGAAAGGCTACAGGGAAGAAATAGAACTAAAATGCTTTTGAAGTCCGGCTCATAGGCAAAAGTTAAAATTCAAATATTTTTTATCTCAATTGAAAACCTTGTACTGTTTGGGTTTTGGTATGTGTGTTCATCACAAGATCCAGGTCAAGTGTACAGTTCTCAAACCTAAGAGCGTAAGTATGCTTAACGTGGCCTTTATTTAAGCGGTCATTTTTTACCACCTGTGTTCCCAATAAGCTACCTACTTCGCTTTTAAAAACTTTCATTTGCTCTTTTACGGTGTGCAGTAAGTTGTTTGACTCCGTATTCATGAGCCCTACTGATAATGCTAATTTTATTTTCCTGATGTTCATGATTGATAGTTACTTTAATTACCTATTGTATAACTCAAAAATCAGTTCAATGTTGCCACATCGTTTTTAAAGTGCTGTTAAAAACACCCGATAATGTTGCATATTTTTCATTTGGTCTTTTGGGTACAAACGTTTGAAAGCTTTTTCAACGCTTGTTAGAAACGCTATATCAGCATCCAAACGCGCTTTCAATGTGAGTACATAGATATAGTGTGGTATACTCGCAAAAGGTCAACACATAAAGTGTAAATTTTCGAATAAAGACTTCTGGACAATAAAAAAAGTTACACCCATCAGCTGCTATCTGGAAAAAGAATAGGGCAAAAAAAGAGGCCATTGCTGCATATGCTTCAATGACCTCTTTTGATTTTTTATCGACTGCTTAATCTACATTATCATGGAGGAAGGAATTATCGGAATTAATTTCCGGTTCGTCATCATCTGAAATCGTATATTTGGAGTACATTTGCCCTGATGAGTCAGGAACATCATCTAATTGTACTCCCCGCCTCAGATAAGCCGGTTCATTTTCCAACTCAATAATAGTTTGCGGATTATTGAGCTTTACATTATTTTTTCTCAAACGCTCTTTACGCTTATAGTCTCTACTGTCTGCCGGCTTTTTCTTTTCCGGTTCCGGCGTAGCTTTTGATTTATCCTTGATGTAAGGTTCTTCGTAAGAATACCTCGATTTTTGATACCGTTCGATAGTATCCCTGACATTATCAAATTCGATGGTATTAGAAATACTTTCGTCTTCATCCAGCCCTATTTCGGAAAGTTTACTTTTTTTGGGCCGATTTTTATCTGAAGATTCATCATCCAGAGAAACGACTATTCTCTTATCCTTATCGGCCTGGGGCTTGTTGGGCAACTTATGCTCAAAGCCAGTAGCGATAACGGTAACGCTGATCTTATCTCCCAGCGATTCGTCATAGCAGTTCCCCCAGATCAGGTCTGTTCCGTATCCTGCTTCTTCCTGAACGAATTCAGTAATTTCGAATATTTCATCCATAGTTACCTCTTTGGTACCGGAGGTAATATTTAGGAGGATATGTCTGGCCCCACGGATATCGTTATCTTCCAGCAATGGGGAGTGCAGGGCTTCGTCTACAGCTCTTTTAGCTCTATCATCTCCTTCGACCGATGCGGTACCCATGATGGCGACGCCGCTATCTTTCATTACCGTATTGACATCTTCAAAGTCAACGTTTACATATCCCGGCACCGTGATAATTTCTGCGATACCTCTAGCGGCAGTAGTCAGGATATTATCTGCCTGCCCGAAGGCATCAGAAATAGATAAATTGCCATAAATCTGGCGGAGCTTATCGTTAGAGATAACAATGAGCGTATCGACATATTTCTTGAGCTCTCCCAGGCCATCGTACCCTTGAGAAGTTCGCCGACGCCCTTCAAAAGTAAAAGGTAGAGTGACTATGCCCACCGTGAGAATATCCATCTCCTGAGCTGCCTTAGCAATAATGGGAGCTGCCCCTGTCCCGGTACCACCGCCCATACCGGCAGTGATAAAGAGCATTTTACAATTGTTGGCGATATATTGTCTAACTGCTTCTATGGATTCTTCACAGGCCCGCTTTCCCACTTCTGGCTTTGATCCGGCACCGCGTCCTTCTGTTAATGCTGGGCCGAGTTGAATTTGAGTAGGAACAGGACTGGAAGCCATAGCCTGAGCATCTGTATTACAAATTGCAAAGTCAACGCCAACAATGCCTTGACTATACATATGGGTAACCGCATTGCTCCCGCCTCCACCAACACCGAGCACCTTAATAATCGGGCTATCATCTCTTGACATATCAAACATCATATCGAACGTTTTTTGTACGGACAATGACAAAGAAATTAATCGAACTCCATGATAGCAGGCATTAACTTCCCGGCATTGAACATTTTACCGCTTGAGTTTTATTAATCAGTATCAGGTTATTGCTTGTTTAGAACTCGGAGTCCGGTTCTGTTTCAAACCACTCCTTGGTCTTCTTGAATAATTGTTCATACCACTTGGCATTCAAGCCTTTACTTTGCTCTTCTTTGCTACCTCGTCTTTTGTTAGAAGTATTAGCTTCTACCTCTGGTTCTTCGTATTCATTAAACTCCTGGTGTTCTATTCCTTTGATCAGCAAGCCGATCGCCGTAGAGAAAATAGGAGAGCTCAGCCGCTCATTGTACCCATGAGCCAGTTGTTCGATGGGAATGCCAATTCTGGTGGTCATTCCGGTATGGTATTCCGCCAATTTGTCAATATGATTCAGCAATGCCCCACCGCCGGTAAGTACAATACCCCCGATCAGCTTGCGGTCATATCCTGACCTTCGGATTTCCCAAACCACATAATCAAGTATTTCTTCTACTCTGGCCTGAATGATTCTGGCTAGATTTTTCTCAGAAATCTCTTTAGGATCCCGACCTCTTAAGCCAGGTATAGTGATTATTCTGTTATCATAGACTTCCTCAGCCAATGCCGAGCCAAATTTAACCTTTAGCTTTTCGGCCTGTTGTGTCATGACGGTGCATCCTTCCTTGATATCTTTGGTGATAACATTACCTCCGAATGGTATCACCGCAGTATGCCGTATGATCCCATCCTGAAAAATAGTAATATCAGTAGTACCTCCGCCCATATCAACAAGCGCTACCCCAGCTTCTTTCTCCTCCTCACTCAATACTGCAGCAGCCGAAGCGATGGGCTCCAGCATCATATTAGCTACACGCAACCCCGTGCGCTGAACACAACGATAGATATTATTAGATGCTGTAATTTGACCGGTGATAATGTGAAAATTAGCTTCCAGCCTTATCCCCGACATCCCTATAGGGTCTGCTATGCCCTGCTCGTTATCTACTGTATATTCCTGCGGTAGTACATGCAAAATCTTATCACCGGGTGGTAATACCAGTTTGTACATGTCTCCCACCAATTTTTCTATATCCCGCCGCCCGATCTCTGTATGATCGTGATCGCGTACCAGGATACCCCGATGTTGAAGACTTTTGATATGCTGGCCCGCAATGCCTACATGCACCCAGTCGAAGTTTTTACCTGCCGACCGCTGGGCAAAATTACTAGCCTCAGAGATGGCATTCACTGTTTTTTCGATATTCGAAACCACCCCTCGCAGGACGCCATCGGAATTGACTTTTCCGACGCCCAGAATCTCCAATTTACCGTATTCATTTTTTCTCCCTGCAATCGCGCATACCTTTGTTGTCCCGATATCGAGCGCCATTACAACTTCCGATCTTGATGCCTGTGTTTTCATCATGTATCCGCATTTTTAATTTAGGGAGCATTTTGCTTAATATAAAGATTATTTATAAAGCATGCTCCTAATTCAAGTACCGCAAAGTGAGTTATCAACATTTGACCAGGTTGTTAACATTTTGACCGAGTGTTTCTGGCCTCGATAACTCTATTTCTAGCAGATTGTAATAGTCAGAGTTTTGGTAAACGCTAGTTTTTCCCTAACCCTCTGTACTATGCTGCATTTGTATTTCTCATTCAGAATTAAATCGTATACCTTTTAAAGCTCTTGATTTCTACCCTTTATCTTCTTTCACAAACCACCTGATCCTTAAATTTCAGATTGATCGTTTTATACTTGCTCCAGCCTTCTTTTGATAGGGCTTTTTCATAGAAAATCATCAGTTTTTTCAGCTTCTCCTCCATTTTATCGTAAGCTCCCAACAAGATTTTCTGATCCCCTAATTTGGGGATAAGGATAACCTCTCTTTTATTGGTTATAAAAATCTGCTCTATTTGAGCCTTTAGAAATGGATTAGCCATAATGGTATGCGCAAGTTCAAAAACATTTTTGAGCATATCATTCTCTTTTTTAAGGAAAAGTGGTGTATGTGGCGGTAAATTACCCGTCGCTACCAATACACGAGCTGTAAAATGCTTGGATAGCGGCATCCTGAAACCATCTTTATCCATATAATAGTCCAGTCCGTTCTTGTCAATCACTCTGACCATAGGTTGCCGCTGCTGAATAGTTATGTTAACATAGTTCTTGGCATCAACAAAAACATTAGCATCCATAATGAAGGGATCTTCCTCCAGCACTCTTTCCATACGAGCAACATTCAGGTTAGCTATTTGCACGCCCTCCATTCGGTAACCAAAACTGCGCTCCAGCGTCAATAAGATATCTTCTTGTGTAATTAAAAGATCTTCTTCATCTAATGGCTCAATATTAATGAAAACACCACGCACAGGACTGGCCTCTTTCTGCTCAATAGCCGAAATCACTGATATGCCCACTACGACAAACCCAACGATCCATCCCAGTTTTTTTCCAAATTTCCAGTATTCCTGTTGGTTCATGGCTCTGTTTTTAAGCAGTTTTTAATTTATCTTCCAAAATAGCCTTCACTGGCTTCACAAGGCGGTCTATATCTCCGGCCCCCAGCATCAGTAATACCTCTAATTTCGTTTCTTTTGCCCACTGCAAAAGCTCTTCGTTTGATAGCAGCTTTTTATTGGGATTTTCCATTCTCTCCAAAATAAGAGAAGAGCTTACCCCTCTTATTGGTAGTTCCCTGGCCGGATAAATATCCAGTAAGACAGCCTCGTCCAACTCGTCGAGTGCTCCTGCGAACCCTTCCAGGAAATCGCGGGTACGACTAAACAAGTGTGGCTGAAATACAGCTGCAATTTTTTTATTAGGATAAAACTCTCTAGCCGCTTCAATCACTGCTTTTAGCTCGGAAGGGTGATGAGCATAATCATCTATCAGTACAATATCTTCTGATTTTAAAACGAAGTCAAAACGTCTCCAAACCCCCTTAAACGATTTTAGAGCCTGCCTGATTTTCTCTGGTGCCGCTCCAATTTCCAGAGCGAGCGTAATGGCAGCTGTCGCATTTTCTACATTGTGCCGTCCGGGCATGGGCAGTTGCAGCCCTTTTATTTTTACATCCCCATTGCGGTAGTCAAAGCCAAAGAACCCTTCCTTTACTACTACATTTTCTGCACGGGCTGCCCCTTCATTTATACCGAAAGCATGTACCCCCGGCAGGCCCTGCAATACATCTACCCAATCCTTTTGCACCCACACTTTCCCTTCTGGTCTCACTTGTCGGGCAAAGGCTCTAAAACCGGTTTCATGCAGGCTCTTTTGATCTCCATAGATATCCAAATGATCTGCATCCATTGACATGATGCTTGCAATAGCTGGAGTCAGGTGCAAAAAAGAACGGTCATATTCATCGGCCTCAACAACAACCCAGTCACTCTCGCCAAAGATAAAATTGGAGCCGAAGTTCTGTGCTATCCCCCCCAGAAATGCAGTACAGGATACCCCGGAAGCCTGCAGAAGGTGAGTCAGCATAGAGGTGGTAGTCGTTTTACCATGTGTTCCGGCTACCGCTACTACCTTTTTACTCCTACTGATAATCCCTAATACTTCCGCTCGTTTTTTTATCGGAAAATCATTTTTCCTAAAATAAACCAACTCCGCATGAGAGGAAGGTATCGCTGGCGTATATACGACCAGGTCTATTGCCTCGGGAATAGCATCAGTATCCTCTTTGTAGTGAATTTTTATCCCTTCTTTGTCCAATGCCCGGGTAAGGGCTGTCACTGTTTTATCATACCCATGAACTTCGACACCTTTGAAATTGAAGTATCGGGCAAGGGCACTCATGCCAATTCCACCGATTCCTACAAAATAAATTTTCTTAATGTCGTTCAGATTCATAGTATTTTTTGTTTGGGTAAATTTTCAATTCCGTATCAAGTTGTATGATCGCTACTTAAGTGTAATACTTCAGTAGCTATATCTTCCGCTGCATTAGGTTTGCCCAGTAACTTTATTTTTTCCGACAACTCTTTTTGCCGGTTCTCATCTTCTATTATCTTTATAGCTTCCTGCAGCATATTTTCTTTAGCCCTGCTATCTTCTACCAGGACTCCAGCTTGCTGCTCCACCAAAGCCATAGCATTTTTTGTTTGATGATCTTCTGCCACATTGGGAGATGGCACCAGTACAGTTGCCCTTCCAATCATACAGAGCTCGGCAATGGTTAAAGCACCAGCCCGGCAAATCACTACATCAGCCGCTGCGTAAGCCAGATCCATTCGATCGATAAAGGCCTTTATCTTCACATTTTTCAACCTTGCTGTGTCTGTCTGACTGTATTCTTCAAGGTATAACTTACCAGCTTGCCAGAGCACCTGCACGTTTTCATTTTGCTTTAGCAGGTTAGTATTTGTAGCCATTGCCTGGTTGAGGGTTCTGGCTCCAAGGCTACCGCCCAGGATAAAAATGGTTTTCTTACCTTCCTCAAAACCAAAGTGATCCAATGCAGTCTGTTTTGAAGGTACAGGCCGGGTAAAGACCGCTCTAACCGGATTTCCAGTCACTACAATTTTTGAAGCTGGAAAATATTTTTCCATCCCTTCGTGCGCTACGCAGACTTTACGAACTTTATTAGCCAGTAACTTATTGGTGACTCCGGCATAGGAATTTTGCTCTTGTATCAGGCAAGGTACACCAGACCTTGAAGCCATTGCCAATAGCGGCCCACTGGCATATCCACCTACGCCTACTGCCACATCAGGCTTGAATTGCTCTACAATTCGTCGTGCATTCCATAAACTGCTCAGAAGTTTTATGGGAAATAATAAGTTCCTTACTGTTAGCTTTCTATGAAAACCACTAATCCACAACCCCTTTATTGGATATCCCGCTTTGGGGACGCGCTCCATTTCTATTTTTCCCCTGGCACCTACAAAAAGAATATCAGCATCAGAGGCTTTGGCCTTAATCGCATCTGCAATAGCTATAGCAGGAAAAACATGCCCGCCAGTACCCCCTCCGCTAATGATAATTTTTATTCCCTTCATAGTTGTCATTCGTCTAATTCGTTCAATATCTCCTCTTCAGCACCACTCGTTAGTTCAATATATTTACTCACGCTCAAAATAATCCCAAATGCAATACTCGTAAATAGTATAGAGTTTCCTCCTTTACTTATCATCGGCAGGGTCAACCCCGTCACCGGAACCAGATGGACAGATACAGCAATATTGGCAAATGCCTGTATGACCAAACTAAGCCCAAGGCCCAATACCACCATCGCTCCAAATGATTTAGAGCTTTTGGTTACCAATCTGGCAATTCTTAAAAACAGCAGCACATAAAGTCCTATCAAAGCCAGACCTCCAAACAGGCCATATTCTTCGCAGATAATGGCATAGATAAAGTCTGAATAGGAGTATGGTAAATAATTTCTTTGAATGCTATTCCCGGGACCAAGCCCAAACAAGCCACCGTTAGCAATTGCAATCTTGGACTGTTCCACCTGGTAACCGCCGGTAGGACTGGTGATAAATTCCTTCATCCGGGATCGCCAGGTATCCAAACGTATAAAGTCTACCTCAAAGACTTCATGCAGAATGATCAGCATGGAAAAGACCATAAAGCCAAGCATGAGCAGCAGAAAGATATACGGTAGCGAAACTCTACCAATGAACATCAGGCAAAGTGTAGTCACAAACAGAACAATTGCGGTAGATAAATCTGCTGGTGCAATCAAACCTATAATGATCAAAATTGGAATGATAATAGGTAAAAAAGCACTTTTGAAATCTTTGATATAATCTTTTTTTGAAGATATTTCTCTGGCTACATAGATGATCAATGCTAGCTTTGCCAGGTCCGAAGTTTGAAAAGTCAATCCGATCAGTGGTAATTCTATCCACCGCCTGGCATCGTTGTATTCTGGCGCAAAGGCCAATGTGTATACCAGCAGTGGAATGGATAGAACCAATAGAAAAGGCGCCATTTTCTTGAATGTCATATAATCCATCAGGTGGCAGATATAAGTCAGCGCCAACCCGAGTAAAATCGTAAAGCTGTGCTTCATCAGAGGTATCTCTGTGTTTCCCTCGTAATAGTCGTAAGCTAATGAGGTAGTAGAACTATACACCACCAGGATGGAGGCTGCTGATAACAGCACCAGTATGCCCCAAATGGCGCGATCTCCCCTTAGTTCGGCAAATATTCTAGCGGCTAAGTTCATAATCTTTATCTTCCTTTTTTGGTGTTAGTTCCAGTACAGCATTCCTGAATTGATCGCCTCGATCTTCGTAGTTTTTGAATAAATCAAAACTCGCACAAGCCGGTGACAACAATACCGACATTCCTGCTTTTGCTACTGCCATTGCCTCACGAACGGCTTCTGTAGCACTTTTCACTTCGATAATCGGTATATTCGTATCTGAGAAAGCCAATTTTATCTTTTCATTATCCAGGCCCAGACCTATCATTTGCACTACTTTATCCTTGACGAGCGGCTGTAGCAATTCATAGTCATTGCCTTTATCCTGACCGCCCACTATCCAGATCAACTTCGTAGTCATTGCTTCCAGGGCAAAGTAAGTAGCCTCTACATTTGTGGCCTTGCTATCATTATAGTAGGTAACCTCCCCAAAGGTAGTTATCTTCTCCAACCGATGCGGTACGGATTCAAAAGCTTCCAGCCCCTTGCGAATCAGTTGGGGCTTTGCCCGGAGTAAAAGGGCTACCTTTATGGCGAAAAGCGCATTCATGTAATTATGCTTGCCAATAAGAGCGGTTCCCTCCAGCTTAAAAAACTGACCATCAACCAACACCCCATCCTCTTTCATCATTGCCAAACTTATGGCTAGTGGGCGAGCTCTGAAAGACATCCGCTCCACTTTAGAAGCAATAACCGCGTTATCCGAATTATAAAGGAAATAGTCTTCTGCTGTTTGGTTTTCAGTTATCCTGAACTTAGAAGCTATGTAATTATCCATTTTGTATTCATAGCGATCCAGGTGATCAGGTGTTATATTGAGAATCATAGCAATATCAGGCCGAAAAGCCCGAATGCCATCCAGTTGAAAACTACTCAATTCTACCACATAAATATCATGATCAGCGCCTTCTGCTAAACTTCTGGCAAAACTGTAGCCTACATTCCCCAGCATCTTTACATCGAAACCAGCCGTTTGCAGGATCTTTGTCAACAACTTTGTCGTCGTCGTCTTGCCATTCGTTCCAGTCAATCCAATAATAGTCGCATTCGTGTATCTGGACGCCCACTCAATTTCTGATATGATAGGTATTCCTTCGGCCAGTAAATCTTGGACAAGAGCAATATGATCAGGAATGCCCGGACTTTTCACTACCTCATCCGCCTTCATAATCCGGTCAATGCTATGCTGGCCAGATTCAAAAGAAATACCAGCCTGTTGAAGCGTTTCAACATGCCTACTATCGATGCTCCCTCGGTCAGAGACAAAGACATCGAAGCCAGCCTTTTGGGCTAGCAAAGCAGCACCTACGCCGCTTTCGCCAGCGCCCAGAACTACGATATTTCTTTTGCTGTTTGTCATAAAATCATCTTACTTTCAAGGTGATGATGGTAATTACGGCCAATAAAATGCCTACCAGCCAAAACCTCGTCACTATTTTTACTTCGTGCATTCCTTTTTTCTGATAATGGTGGTGTAAAGGTGCCATTTTGAATATTCGCTTGCCTTCACCGTATTTTCTCTTCGTATATTTAAAATAACTGACCTGAATAACTACAGATAATGTCTCTATCAAAAAAATGCCGCAGAGTATGGGAATCAACAACTCTTTTCTCAACAAAATAGCCATGGAGGCAATGATTCCACCTAGCGTCAAACTTCCTGTATCTCCCATAAATACCTGAGCCGGAAATGCATTGTACCACAAGAAGCCCAGGCATGCGCCACATAAACAAGCTGCAAAAATCACCATTTCTTCAGACCCCGGAAGGTGAAGAATATTGAGATAATTGGCAGTTATCGCGTTACCTGATACATAGGCGAAAATACCCAGCGTCACCGCAATAATTCCCGATACGCCCGTAGCAAGGCCATCCAAACCATCCGTTAGATTAGCAGCATTCGATACCGCCGTAACTACAAAGACGACCAGAGGAACAAAGATCAACCAGACCCACTTTTGGGCCTCTGATTTTTCCATGGGTAAAAACCAGGCGTAATCCAGTCGGTTACCCTTAAAAAAGGGTACATTAGTCTGGTTACTTTTATAATCTCCCTTTTCAATTTTTTCTTCTCCGCTTTCTACAGTGAAAGTCTCCCCCACCAGCGCTTCTTTACTCAGTCCGGCCTCATTAGCCGTCCGGGTTTCCATTCTTATTACCACTCCGTCACTCTTGATCATTGTTAGTGATACTATAAGGCCCAACCCTATTTGCCCCAAAACCTTAAACCATCCTTTCAGGCCTTTTTTATCTTTTTTGAAGACTTTAATATAGTCATCCAAAAAGCCAATCAAGGCCATCCATACAGTAGTTACCATGAGCAGTATAATGTATACATTGCTCAACTTGGCCACCAGCAAACAAGGAATTAGAATAGACATTATGACAATAATTCCCCCCATTGTAGGAGTTCCCTGTTTTAGTTTTTGCCCCTGCAGGCCCAATTCGCGCACGGTTTCGCCAATTTGTAGCTTTTGAAGATAGTCTATGATACGTTTACCAAAGACCATGGAAATTATCAAAGAAATAATTACCGCTACACCAGCTCTAAAGGTGATGTATTGAAATAGATTTACCAGATCGTCTAAATTTCCAAAAATACTGTCCAGCCATTCAACAAGTGATATAAGCATGTCTGTCTTGGGTTGTTGGTGATTAATTATTGCATAAAAAAAATAAAAATTAATGAGTTAGCCGTGAATTTGGCCGTAAACAACATTTTAATCCTTTTTATTTCAACCCTCTGTCTGCAGCTGGTATCTATACGTCGCTCTGGAAGGCAGCAATCAGAGGCCTTTGCCTCTGAATAGCTGCGGTAATCCAAATTGCTTGCGGTAAAATAAAGCTTTATAGCTCTTCAAATGCTGCATCAAGTACAGCTTTATCATCAAAGGCATGTCTCACCCCGTTTATTTCCTGATATTTTTCATGTCCCTTGCCAGCTACCAGAATGATATCACCCGATCGAGCCAGCCTACAGGCCGTACGTATGGCTTGCTTTCTGTCTTCAATTACTAGTGTCTTGCGCTTTTCACTTTCTTTCAATCCCCTTTCCATATCTTTTATGATCTGGCCGGGATCTTCTGTTCTGGGGTTATCCGAAGTAAGAACAAGCTGATCACTATACCGTGCCGCCGTTTGAGCCATGACTGGTCGTTTGTCTTTATCGCGGTCGCCGCCGCATCCTACCAAGGTATATACCATTACACCAGGCTCTTTGAGGTCCTCAATCGTCTTAAGCACTTTTTCCAAAGCATCAGGAGTATGGGCGTAGTCTACAATACCAATACGACCTCCTTTTTTATCCATCACATAATCAAAGCGACCTTCAGCTGCTTTTAACTGGCTCAAGGCGGTCAGTACCTCCATTTCTTCCTGCCACAGAAGTCGGGCAGCTGCATAAACAGCCAACAGGTTGTATGCATTGAACTCACCAATCAGCCGGACAATCAACTCCTTCGCATCAATTTTGAGCGTCAGGCCAGTTACGGCATTTTCCATAATCCTGGCCCTAAAATCCGCTATATCCTGCAAACTATACGTATACACATTCGCCCTGGTATTTTGCATCATCACCATACCCCGCTTATCGTCAATATTTGTCAGCGCAAAAGCGCCAGCGGGTAGTTGATCAAAAAAAGATTTCTTGGCTTCAATGTAAGCCTTGAAAGTCTTGTGGTAATCTAAATGGTCATGCGTGATATTTGAGAAAATACCTCCGGCAAACTTTAAACCTTCTACTCTCTTTTGTACCATAGCATGAGAACTCACCTCTATGAATGCAAAATCACAGGAAGCCGCCACCATTTCATCCAGATACCGATTGGTAGAAACCGGATCAGGCGTGGTGTGTGTAGCAAGAATCACCCTGTCATTTATTCTGTTATCAATAGTAGATAACATACCACATTTGTATCCCATAGCGCGGAAAAGATCATAAAGTAGCGTGACCGTCGTTGTTTTGCCATTCGTCCCCGTTACTCCTACCAGCTTAAGGTGATGAGAGGGATGTCCAAAATAATTAGCCGCCAACCAACCTAATGCAGTGGCCGAGTTCTCTACCAGGATGTAATCGACTGCTGCAGAAAGCTGTTCGGGTAAGCGTTCGCAAACAATTGCAGAAGCTCCATTATCTATAGCCTTGTCAATGAACTTGTGGCCATCTGCTTGTGTACCGGTAATGGCCACGAAAATATCTCCGGTTTGTATTTTTCTTGAATCAAACTCTATCTTTTCTATAGAGTCGACTGTGTTTCCATTTCTTTGATGCGCTATTCCTTTTAGTAAGTGATCTAGCTTTTTATTTATCATATTACCGCAACGTTAGCTTAATGGTCTGCCCATTTATTCTTGTTCCCGGGCGGATCGACTGCCGGGTAACTTTTCCCATACCAGAAAACTGAACTTTCAAACCTCTGTTTTCGAGGATAAAAAGAGCATCTCTCAATCCCATACCTTCCACACTGGGCACGATATTACCAGGTAGTGTGCGCCTGTCAAAAAACAAACTATCCGCATTCGATCTTATGACTACAAAATCAGTAGGAGACTCATTAATCACTGGCAAACCGAGATACCTCAAAGCCTGAGAAAAATCTTCCTGTGCACCGACATCGTAATTGGGGAGGTCATAACTAACCTGGATCTTTTGATAATTCTCCTGCTCTCTTTGGTGTAGTTCCAGGCGTGTAGAATAGCAATTATCTGCTATTTCCCTAAATACAGGACCGGCCACCTCTCCTCCATAAAAGCCGTTTTGCTTTGGATTATTAATCACTACGATACAGGAATAAACAGGATCTTTAGCCGGGAAATACCCCACGAAAGAGGCTTGATATCCACCGACCGTTCTTTTATTGTTGGATAGCTTTTGGTAGTTCACCTGAGCTGTACCGGTTTTTCCGGCAAACTTATATTGGGAAGTCTTCAATTTATAAGCAGTACCTCTTTCTACTACCCCGAGTAACAACTCTTGTGCCTTCCTTACCGTAGTTGGTGAAGCAATACGCTGCTTGATTACCTTTGGAGGAAAGCGCTTGACCACATCGCCGTACCGTTGAATATTTGAAACCAGATAAGGCTTCATCAAAACGCCATCATTTGCTACCGAATTATAAAAACTCAATAACTGCAAGGGCGTAATTTCCAGCTCATAACCAATTGACATCCATGGTAATGTCGTACCACTCCATTCCTGCTTTTTATTGTAAGCTTCCTTAATGAAGGGTGCTGCTTCTCCGTCTATTTCAATGCCGGTAGGTCGGCTGAGATTAAATTCTCTAAGGCGCTTGATAAATTGCGCTGCCCCCTCATTGTAATTCTTTTTGTTGGGTTTGCTATATGAACGATTAACGAGTTTAGCAATACCGACGTTGGAAGAAATCTCAAAAGCTTTTCTGACAGATGTAGAATCCAGCCTAAAGCTAAAGGAAGAAGCATCTACCATTATTTCGTTGTAAAAAGAGGTACGCCCTTTTTCAATATTTACAGAATCATTGAGGTCTACGTAGCCATCTTCCAGAAGTGCCATAATAGAGGCTAGCTTGAAGGTGGAGCCTGGCTCTACTGAGCGACCTACCGCGTAGTTGTAATCTTCCCACCAGTCATCCTGCCATCTGCCGAGATTGGCCATGGCCCGAATGGCTCCACTCTTTACATCCATAATTATGGCTGTTCCCCAATCAGCATCGTGATGATTCATCCCTCTCAGCAGCGCATCTTCAGCTATTTCCTGAAGATTGATATCTATGGTGGTCTGTATATCATCACCACTCTCTGGTTGGACCTGAGTAAGATCAGAAACAGGTAGCCAAAGGTCATTTTCATCATCTACCTTAAACATAAGCTGCTTTCCTGCTCTACCACCCAGCACTTTGTCAAAGTAACCTTCTAGCCCTACCGCAGATCCATCATCGCGTATAAACCCAATAGTCCGGTGAGCCAATATATTGAAAGGCCTTCTGCGCTCACTGGTAAGCTTGGCAATGAACCCACCACGCATTCTGCCGAGGTTGAACAATGGAAACTGCTCCATCTGCTGCTTCTCGGCGTAAGAAACTCCTTTTTTGATCTCTACATAGCGAGCACTATCTTCTTTTTCTTTGATGAGATAATCGCGAAAAGCCCCCACGGTAAGGTCCTGATCCACTGAAGTAGCAATACAATAAGCTAAAGAGTCAACATTTTCATAAAAATCATCTTCGGACATAGCCGTAGAGTTGGGATCCATATAAATATCAAAGTATGGAATTGATGTAGCCAACAAACTACCATCAACCGACAGGATGTTGCCTCGCTGTGCTTCTACATCTCTTGGCTTTATATATTCCTTTTTACCCCTGGCCCGCCATTTCTCTCCCTCAATAATACCAATATATACAGTGCGATAGAAGAGTACAACAGATACGGGTACAACTACTCCGAAGAGAATGATGTAAACCCGGTATAGTACTTCGTTTTTAATATCCATCGCTTAAATGATTTTTAAGTTGAGAAAGGTTATTAGACTGATTTCGCAGGTATTCTAATAGATTCTTTTTACCCCTTCGAAGCAAGTCTATTCCTCTATTTTTATTTTTTTTATTTCATCGGAGGATGAACTAAGTCCATCCCTTTTAACCTTTTCATAAATTTCAGACCTTTTACTCTCGTACATATTGTCTGCCTGTATGGACATAAACTCCCACCTGAGGTCCTTGATCTCCTTTTGCAGCAACTGAATCTGCCGAACATTACGTTCTGCCAAGTGTGCATTGGCAATGTATATAGTTGCCAGAAAGCCCAGGAATAGGAAGAAAAGCAGATTGTTGATAATCCAATCTGCGGAGAAAAAATCCACATCAAAAAGTTTTCGCTTTGCCATGGTCAAATTTTTTCCGCAATTCGCAATTTGGCACTACGTGCTCTTGGGTTTTGCTTAATTTCTTCTTCTGAAGGCGTCACTGCCTTCTTGGTTATTATCTTAAATGGCCTGTTGATATTGCCATAAAAATCTTTTACTACTTTGCCCTCCGGATTGCCGGTTTTAAAAAATAATTTCACACATCTATCTTCAATGGAGTGATAAGACATTATCACCATGCGCCCCCCGGGTTTGAGCAGCGCTAAAGACTGCTCCAGCAGTTCTTCCAGGGCTTTCATCTCATCGTTGACCACTATTCTGAGAGCCTGGAAAACCTGAGCGAGATATTTCGCTCGCTGCCCCCGAACCAAAGGCTCGATAATATGCAAGAACTCCCCAATCGTCTTCACCGGATAGGCCGCTCTTTGATCTACAATAGCATTGGCAAGCATCCTGGCATTTCTTACTTCTCCGTATTTGCTAAAAATCTCTTGCAACTCAGCAGTGGAAGCTGAATTGATAACACTGGCTGCGGTAGCTTCACTTTGTGTGTTCATGCGCATATCCAGTGCTGATTCAAAGCGGTAAGAAAACCCCCGACTCGCTTCATCGAACTGATGTGAAGAAACCCCCAGATCAGCCAATATACCATCTACCTGCTCTACAGCGTATAGTTTCAGGTAACGCTGCAAATAACGAAAGTTACTTTGGATAAAAGTAAACTGTTCGTGATCCAACACATTGCCCGAAGCATCTTCATCCTGGTCAAAGCCTATCAGATGACCTTCGTCACCTAGCTGTTCTAAAATCAGTTTGGAATGTCCTCCTCCACCGAAAGTAGCATCTACATAAATACCATCCGGATCAATAGCCAGGCCTTCCAAACATTCCTTGGCCATTACAGGAATATGATATGTGCTCATAGTACCAGTTTAATTTCCTAAAACATCTTCTGCAAGATCTGAAAAATCTTCTGGTTCCTCATTCAGAACGCGTTCATATTCCTCTTTAGCCCAAATTTCAATTCTATCATTATACGCTGATAATACCACATCTTTGTCTATATCAGCATATTCTAACAGGCGCTTCGACACTAGAATTCTATCTGCACTATCCATAGTGATCATGTTCGCCCCCCGGTAGAAATAGCGCTGGAAGGCTCTGTTCTTCTTGTTATAAGGATTCAATTGATTGATCTCTTCGGTGATCTTGTCCCAAACTTCTTCTGGATATAGCATCAAGTGCTTTTCAAAGCCTCTGTTAACTACAAAGTTATGACTCTCCCTTTCTCCAAGCTGATTGATCAATCCACTTGGCAGCCTCATTCGCCCCTTGGCATCTATCTTACATTCATATTCTCCTAATAGCTGCATTTTGAAAGAGTTATACCTTTACAACTCAAAAGTACTACATTTTGACACACTTTACCACTTTTTACCACCTTTTTTGTCATTTTTTTATGACTTTTTTCTAGAAAGATTATGATCAGCTACTTTTTTGGGAAAAAAATACAGGTCAAAACCCTAATTTGAAGCACTCTTCCAGTTATTCGTAGTTATTTGAAGGAAAAAACAGATTTTACCCTTCTACAAAAGTGGGAAATTGTGGGAATAATTGAATCTTAAAAAAAAAGGAAAATGATATCCGGTAAGTAAAATGAGGGCAGCCGCTCAAAACAGGCTTGTTTTGACAGACAATAAGATTTTCAAAAAGATTGAAACTTTCGCTGTGCTCTACTTAACTTTTTGGGCCAGTGTAGCTTTGTAGGAATTAAAAAAGCTATACCACTTCATTTGGAGTACACCGAGTACAGCTTCTTTGATAATGTTTTTTGACATTTTGGAAGTACCTTCTACCCTGTCAATAAAAGTGATGGGCACCTCTTTTATTTTAAAGCCCAGTGTGTAGGCTGCAAATTTCATTTCAATCTGGAAGGCATAACCAACAAAACGGATTTTTTCCAAATCTATAGTCCGGAGTACTTTACTCCTGTAACACTTAAATCCACCCGTGGGGTCCATCACCGGCATCCAGGTGATCATCCTCACGTAGAGAGAAGCGCCGTAGGAAAGCGCTATCCTGTCAAATGGCCAATTTTCTACTTTACCACCTTTGACATATCTAGAACCTATAGCCAGATCAGCTTTACCATTCAGACAAGCCTCACGCAGCCGAATCAAATCTTTAGGGTTGTGAGAAAAGTCGGCATCCATCTCAAAGATATAATCATATCCATTTTCTAAAGCCCACCTGAAACCTCGGATATAAGCCGTTCCCAGGCCTAATTTCCCCGACCGTTCTATCAAAAACAGGGCATTACCGAAACGCTTTTGCTCATTTTTCACCAAATTGGCCGTTCCATCCGGGGAACCATCATCGACGATCAATACATGAAAAGGTACATCCAGATTAAAAACAGCGTGAATGATCTTGACCACATTCTCTTTCTCGTTATAAGTCGGTATAATGACTATGCTATCTGCCAACAGTTCAGGATTTATTAGAAAATTATAATTACATCATCTAGACAACACTCCCCTAAGAGCCCAGCAAATATAGGGTTTATTTTAATACTGACAATACGCTGTTCAATAGGCAATACACAGAAATTGATTAAATTGCAAAAAAGTTAATTTTACGTACTCACTCAATTATTTATCCAAAAGCTTTTGCAGCGTTGCCATTCTTGTTAATCAGACAATTTGAAATCACTTTTACCGTGACAAACTGGCTGTAATGTGTTTTGATTAACAAATCAAGTACCCATTGTAATGAATACAAGAATTTATCTATTGCCTTTTCTTTTTATATCCCTCTTTACTACCGGTACGCTAGCCCAGGGTCCGATTAGTGGTTTTCAACCTTCTAAATCAGGTACAGATATTGCACTTTCTGCCAGCTATGAGACATTTGAAGACTATTTTTTTGGAGAAGAGCGTAGAGCGGCTGATTTGGTGAATGCTCAATCCGTTAGTTTGTTTTTAGAACATGCCTTTGAAGATTCCATTTCGCTGGTGCTCAATATCCCTTACATACAGATAGATACAAAGAATTCCGGCTTTCAGGATGGTAGTATCTTTCTCAAGTATAGAAACAAATACATTCCATATACATCCGGTCGCTTATCTCTCATAACAGCAGTGGGATTGAGCTTACCTTTATCCAACTATCCGGTGGACACTGAGACGCCCATCGGCATTCAGGCCTCATTGCTTCAGGGTCGATTTTCAGCTCAGTACGTGGCCAACAACGGATTTTTTTTTCAGCTGCAATCAGGTCTGGACTTTCGGATCGCTCCCAGCAACCAAACAGCTTTGCCTGTTTTATTCAGGACTGGCTTTGGCAGCAGAAAGTTTTTCTTGGAAGCATGGGCAGAAATTTTCCACACCTTCAGATCACTTACAGTAAGCCAGCTTATTACAGGAGAAGGATCGCGGTGGTTCAGGCTGGGCGGTAGTATTTTCTATAATTTCAACCCTTACTTTGGTATTTTTATAGGTGGTGCACAGGTTTTGGATGGAAGAAATATAGGTTTGGCCACACGATTCAATCTTGGTATGGCCTATAAACTAAGAAATAAATGATCAAACCAGATCTTCATCCTTCCACCTCGGTTTTTCTTTGCGTAATTCTTTTAGCTCCAGCTCTTCGTAGGAATCATCCCCATTGGCAGAATGACTTTTTTGATCCAGCCGCTTCATTTCTTCGCGGATTTGTTCATCCTCCCATTCAGCAGACATCTGTGGGATGCTCGGAAAACCAAAAACCTCAAAATAATGGAACATTACACCAATCCCCCAACCTAAAATAGGCCAATAAAACCACATAGCATAAGGAGCAGTTACTACATTTAAGGCAAAGAAAAAAGCACTCATTACGGCAAACACCGTTACGTGCTGATAAAATTCTTTTTTAGCCTCTACTTTTCTTTTCGCTTCTCTGTATTTGGTAGATTTCTGATCATGCCTTTTACTGTGATATCTGTAATCCATAACGTTAAAATTCCTCTGTTTTAATTGTCAATATAATTTTTTTTGAGGACAAATGTTCAGGTAATTTAACAGCAGAACCTGTATCGATAAAAAATTTACACTGATGAAAACTGCTGCAAAAAACTTCTTTTCATATCTCGTCACTCCAAGTAACAACGCTATGGATATCAGCATTCGTTCAATATAAAGCTGTTAAACCAAGTCCTTATCTCTCCATGCCGGTGCTTTCTTCTTAGTTTTCAACGGCATTTCCTCTCTTGATTCATCCAGATACCGCGGAGGCTCCTCTTCGTCCAGGAACACCTTTTTATAATGGTTGTACACGCCCACACCCCAGATTAGGGTCATAGGCCAGAAGCCCCAGATCATTCCACTTTGCATACCAAAAAACAATACTAGGCCATTCACTGCCAGGTAGGTACGAAGATGCTGGTAGAATTTTGCCCGTTCTATCTTTTGGCGGTTTCTCTCTGAACGATATCCTGAAAAATTATTTTGACGTCTATACATGTTTGATCTGTTGATTTTTAGGTAATTTATGTATCTCTTTCTTAATCATCAAATTATATGGACGAGCAGTACAGAATATCGGAAGTAAGAGTTTACTACCCCCGGAGATGAGAACCGTTTCGAAGTGTTATAAAAAAGCTTTTCTGCCAAGGCTTCCCGTTACCACTCCCAAACCAGCAGTAAGCCCCCCTGTGAGTGCGATAGCCAATAGGATAGTATGGCCTCCAATGCCTCCAAAGAGTTCACCTATACGTTCGGCAAGTATACCTTCATTTTCCTGACTTAAAATAAAAGCCCAGGCTCCCCATAGCAATGCAGCACCAGCAAAGGCAGCCAAAAAATGAACGTACGCTTTTTGTTCAATCAATATACCCAATACAGCAGTCCAAACGGCTATTGTCCACTAAGGTGTAATAGGTTATAGTATTCCGCCAATTACCGCGGTCGCAACAAAGACAATGATGAAGCTATACTTTTTCATTATTTATTAAAATTGATGGTAAACAAAGGGGTAGATACCTGGCTTGGCTCAGCGGCTAGTTCCAGCTTGTTGCCAGAATCCATGAGAGGGACTAAAGAATCTGCCCAGCGCCGGTATGCTGCTTCCAAAGGGATTACCTGTATTTCCCAAAACAATTACAACAGCAGTTATAGCAAGGGATACAAAGAACTTGATGACTCGCATTTTGTTATCTAGCTTTAAAATATGATTGAAAGAAACAGCTTGACTATCGTGGTGTTTCTAAGTATTAATCTTTTATTTATATGGCTTCGCAAATTAAAAAAAGGGATTTCTTACTTTTTGTCCTAATTATTCTACAACTTAATTTTGCTTGCTCCGGTAGTGGCGGTGAAAAAGTTTCAAAAAAGAAATTTACTACCACCCCTCCCTCTACCCTTTATTTTAAAAATATGAGAAGCAGTAATTATGAACAGAAGCAACAGCCCAATACAAGGGTGGATCTGTACGAATTCAGAAAACTGGAACTACCTAAAAGTGATCCCATACTTTACCCTGTTATTGCCAGTAATTGGATGGAAGATAAAGCCTATATATTGATCCAGAAGAATGAATACGAAAGAGGGTTTGCCAGCCCTTTGACAGTCTATTGGCAAAAAGAAAACGAAAATGGAAAAATGGTATTAGGTACGCCCGATTTTGAAGAGCAGCACCGCTTTTGCATGGAATTGAACCGAATGATCAAGGGATCATATCAGTTAGAAATTGAAAACCAGGCTAAAGAAAGGATAGAAATATTCACAGACCAAAAGCAACGTTCTCAGTTTGCAGTCGTAATGCGTGACTACCTAAAATTGACCGAGCAAATGTAAAACAGCAAGTTTCCTTCGGTCAATTACCTAGGCGGAATATCAGCCGGAGGGAACTGCAAGATTGTAGGATATTATTTAGTAAACACCAACTCGCTTTCTGAAGACAATTCTTCATTGAACAAATAGCCATTTACATCAAAATCTTTGAGAGCTTCCGGGCTTTCGGTCTTGTTCTTAACGATGAGCCGGGCCATGGCGCCTCTGGCTTTTTTGGCATTAAAAGCAATGACTTTGAGCTTGCCACCTCTATTTTCCTTAAAGGCTATTTCAATCAAAGGAGTAGATAGTTTTTCTGGTTGTACTGCAGAGAAGTACTCCTTGGAGGCCAAGTTGATCACATATTTATGTTTATCTGCTGTAATATCTTCATTGAGTAGTGTTGTAATTTGATCTCCCCAAAATTCATAGAGATTATTACCATGTTCATTTTCCAACCTGGTCCCCATTTCCAGGCGATAGGGCTGCATCAAATCCATTGGTCTTAGAACGCCGTACAAACCAGATAAGATTCTGATGCATTTTTGAGCAAACTCCAGATCGCTGGTACTGAATTTTTCTCCTTCCAGGCCACTGTATACATCACCTTTGAAAGTGTAAATAGAAGGCTTGGCATTTTTTTTATTGAATGGATATTCAAAAGCCTGGTACCGAGCCTGATTCAGTTCCGCCAGATTGTCACTTATGTCCATTAAGTCTTTCAGGTCAATGGCAGATTTTTCTTTTAGAATACCTACCAACGCTTCACTTTGTTCCTGAAGGCGGGGTTTTGTGAAATGATCGAAATCCATTTCACTGAAATCCAAGGTCTTGGAAGGCGATAACAATAACAACATTTATTTTATATATTTTAAAAATTATTAGATAGAAAAAAAGGACATAACTTGCTGTTTATCAACTATAAAAACATAGAATAGTTCACTTTTTTCTCATTTTATTCTCCCCAAAAAATTGTCTTTGTGCCTAAAAGGTACTATACTTGTAGTAATTCTTAAAAGTAGTTTTTGTGTTTATTTGTTTGGGTTAGATGCCCTTGCTTTAAATAGCAAGGGTTTTTTTACGCTTCAAAATTTATTTTACACAATCGCCCCTAAGAATATAAAAGCCCTACTTTAAAACGGCACAAAGCCTTTTCAAGTAGTGACCTACCACCTCTTTTTACGAATTGTAATGAGTATTATACCTATCACACAAAAAGGCTCGATGGTAATACCACCGAGCCTTTTTTATCCTTTCAACAATTAACTAACGGTTATTAGTTGTTGTTAAAAGGATTGTTTTCTTTTTGAGGTACCGCTGATGGCTCTTCTGCCTTTTTCTTAACCTCTCCCTTAATAGTAAGAATGATTTTCTCGTCACCTGCATTAGTGGTAAGAGTAACTGTCTTTACGAACTTACCCAAGCGCTTAGTGTCGTAACGTACCTTGATTTCTCCGTCGGCACCAGCTTCGATTGGGTCAGTTGTGTACTGTGGCACTGTACAACCGCAACTTCCCTTAGCATTAAGAATTACTAAAGGCTCATTACCTGTATTTTTGAACTTGAATACGCGGTAAGGATCTGACTCTTGAGGGATAACACCATAGTCTATTGTCTTCTTCTCGAAAGTCATTTGAGGACCCTGCACATTTTCTTCCGTCTCAACCTTCTTCAATTCTTTAGTTTCATTAGTCTGAGCGAAAGCAACCATAGCAAAAAGGCAAAGTGCCAGTACAGAAAATAGCTTTTTCATTTTGGATAATTTTTTATGAATTAAATTTGTCAAACAAGATCATAACTTATCAACTCTCTCACTATATCGAACAGGCGAAAGAGCCTTACAGTTACAATTAGAGAGTAATTTTTATTGCCAAGGCAAAAATACCTGAAAAAGCAGCAAAAAAAAAGTTTTGATTTTTCGAAATCGTTAATGCGATGTTAATCCAAATCGGATAACTGTATTTTAAGCAAATGTAAAATGATTATAAATTAAATAATATTGATTTTAAAATTTCATTTGCCAAAATTTTCATAGTTTACTTCCTTTTTTAAGGAATCTTCAACTTATAATGCATTTGAAATGTACTTATTGCAAAAATCAAATATTTTTTCTTATATTTTTGCAGTCAACCAATGTAAAAAGTCCGGTAGAGTTACTTGTCAATTTACCGTGGTTCTGTTGGGAGAGACAACCGATTAATAAGTTCTTTCAAATAATACCCTACCAAATTTTAACCAAGTTTAATCAAAAAGATTATGATAGAAAATCCAATTGATAAGGGAGCAGCAAGTCCTGATGTGACCGATCTGGGGCTTAGTCGAAAAGAAATCCTTAAAGACTTTGAAACCTGCTGCATCAGTAGAGAGACCAGTTTACTGTCTCGAAAGGAAGTACTCACAGGAAAGGCCAAATTTGGAATTACCGGCGACGGCAAAGAGGTGCCGCAGGTAGCTATGGCCAGAGCTTTCAAAAAAGGCGATTTTCGTTCCGGTTATTACCGGGATCAGACCTTGATGCTCGCCCTGAACCTAGCTACTGTGCAAGAGCTTTTTGCGCAGTTGTATGCCGATTCAAAGAATGATCCTTTTTCCGGTGGCCGCCAGATGAATAACCACTTCGCTACACCTCTTATCGATGCACAAGGCAATTGGACTACACACACCGAATCACTAAATATATCTTCAGATATTTCCAGTACTGGTGGCCAGATGGCTCGTGCACTGGGATTGGCATTTGCCAGTAAAACGTATCGAGCCAGTGAACAGCTCAATGATAGTACTGGTTTTTCTAAAAATGGAGAAGAAGTTTGCTTTTGTACTATAGGAGACGCCAGTACTTCAGAGGGTGTTTTTTGGGAAACGGTCAATGCAGCTGGCGTTTTACAAGTACCTCTACACATTTCAGTTTGGGATGATGGTTACGGTATTTCTGTTCCATTGAAGTATCAGACGGTCAAGGAAAGTATTTCCAAAGCCTTAAAAGGAATGGAGGCTACAGATGAGGAGCAGGGTATAGAGATTTTTGAAGAAAAATGCTGGAATTACGAAGGTTTAATCAACATTTACGAAGAAACGGCAGCGCTTTCTCGCAAACATCATACACCCGTTCTGGTGCACGTTACAGAAGTGACCCAGCCTCAGGGCCATTCTACTTCCGGATCGCACGAAAGATACAAGAGCAAAGAACGTTTGCAGTGGGAAAGGGAGCATGATTGTATCCTCCAAATGGAAAGGTGGATGATTCGTGAAGGTATTGCTACGGAAGAAGAAACCAAAGAAATACGCACCCGTGCTAAGAAATTTGTTAAAAAGTGCAGAGATGAAGCCTGGAAAAATTTCAGTACCCCCACCAAAGCGAGTGTTAGCCGCCTCAAAGAAATATATGCCACATTACCGAATGATGAAGGTGTAGCCAGGGTAAAAAAGAGTCTGGATCGCCTCCTAAATCCAACGATAAGCGAAGTTGTCAAGAATGCCCGTCAAATGTGGTTTAAATTGATCAAGTTTGATGCCCCATCCAAGGATGAGCTAAAATCATTTCTTGATGAGCAGCAAGCTAACGCTGATGAAGCTTATCATAGTCATTTGTACAGCCATACTCCCCACGGCGCCCTGAATGTTCCTGTTGTCAGGCCTGAATACGATTACGAAGCTGATAAAGTTGTTCAGAAAAACGGTTACGAGATCCTCAATCAGTTTTTCAACGAAGCATTTGCCAAAGATGAGCGCCTGATGGCTTTCGGTGAAGATGTTGGAAAAATCGGAGATGTAAACCAGGGGTTTGCTGGCCTACAAAAGCGCTTTGGAGAAAATCGCGTTTTTGATACCGGTATACGGGAGTGGACCATCATGGGACAAGCTCTAGGCCTTGCTATGAGAGGCCTTCGTCCTATTGCTGAAATTCAGTATTTAGACTACCTCATTTACGGTCTTGAAGTACTTGTGGATGATATCGCTACACTGAGGTATCGGTCTAATGGGCAACAAAGAGCTCCGGTTATCATTCGTACTCGTGGCCACCGCCTGGAAGGAATCTGGCATGCAGGTTCTCCGATGGGAATGATTCTGAATGCGATCAGAGGTATGTACGTGCTGGTTCCTAGAAATATGACACAAGCCGCGGGTTTTTACAATACTATGCTGCAATCTGACGATCCGGCGTTGGTTGTGGAATGTCTGAATGGTTACAGATTGAAAGAAAAGCTCCCCACTAATCTGGGTGAATATACGGTACCACTAGGTGTACCTGAAGTACTGAAGCAAGGTAAAGACCTGACCCTGGTTACGTACGGATCTTGCGTCAGAGTTGCAGAAGCCGGTATAAAAATGCTGGAAGAGCTCGGTATAACGGTAGAACTAATCGATGTGCAGTCTTTGCTACCCTTTGACCTAGAGCATCGTATAGTTAACTCTCTCAAGAAGACTAACCGCATTCTATTTATGGATGAAGATGTGCCGGGCGGAGCCACTGCCTTTATGATGAAAGAAGTACTGGAAACACAGGGTGGCTATATTTACCTTGATTCTGCACCAGTTACTCTTACAGCAAAGGCTCATAGACCACCCTACGGTTCGGATGGTGATTATTTCACTAAACCTAACCCGGAGGATGTCTTCGAATCTGTATATAAGATTATGCACGAGGCCAGACCTTATGATTTTCCAGCGCTGAAATAAAAAGTTTATAACTATGTGCTGGCCTTTACAGTCAGCATATGGTTAACTCTTTTAGCTTTCCCAAATAGATTTTTTTCGCGGGTATTAAAGTAGCGTCAGTTCTTAATTACCACTTTCTTTACCCGCTTCAACTCACCTTCCACCTCAAGCAAAATATCAAGCAGGTAGGCACCAGCATCAATGTGTGCCGGCCACGCCAATTGAGTCGTAGGGTTTTGCTGTTGCCAAAGGAGCTGTCCAAGGGTATTCCATATCCTCATTTCCACTAGTTGAATACCTTGAGGGGCACACAAAATAGTTAGGACTTCTTCCGTAATTGGATTGGGAAACACAGTTATGCTGTGAGATAGTTGTTCTTCACGGGTTTGGGTAGGTTCTGAAAAGCTTATTTGTACTGCGGCATTGCTGATATTAAAAAAGAGATGATCATGCCCCTTGATTTTTAATCTTCCCCTTATTTCCTCTTCCATGAAAGGAACTTCCACTTCAGCTATTCCTATATTGGGTAGCCGACCAGCCAGCAAGAACGTTTCCTGACCCGCTGAATCAGTCACCAGAAAGACATCAACCAGTTCAGCATTAACAGGTGGCTGATTAGTAGCGGCCACCTCCCATTCAAGAACCTGAGTACTTCCCATTTCCCAAAAGGTGGGTTCATTAGCGGTATGTACGGTAAAAGGCCCTGCTTGCCCGCTAACGCCCAATGTCACATCTTGCCAATTGATCGCATTTAGATCTTCGCCCAGGCTTCTAACCGTAAGCCTAAAATTAATCTCCGTTGTGAACCCTGGAAGCTGCTCTTCGGGAGGATTTTCTCCCGACCATAGGGCACTGTATTCGGGAAAAGTTCTCTTGCTATTCACAGCAGGCGGAAAAGAGCGGAACAAGGGGCTTCCGGAAGCAGTTTCTCCCAGCGGAAGTTGCCTAAGGCCGTCCATTTGTTCCCAACAAAAGCTTAATAAAGCTGATGAATGAGCAGTGGTAATATTAGCCTCCAATTCAAAAGGGGTAGCAGCAGGAATATTTTTCTTCAAACCTGAAAGGTCTATCTCAGGAAATTCTATGGCTTTTTCTTCGATAAAAGCACAAGTGCGGCCCTGTTCAAACCTAGTAAATTGAAAAATCTCTTCGATATTGGCTGTATGAAAATAGTCACTGGAATTGGCCACAAAATTATCATCCCCACAGACTTCCAGCCCGCCGTAGGCCATAATTGTAGAGCCACTGCCCGGTTCAAAGGGTAGCAAGCCAGGCTCGAAACCACCACAATGACTGAAAGAATGGTTGGCCCCCAGCTGATGCCCGATTTCGTGGGCCAGCAGATCAATCCATTCATTATAATCTGATGGATCAGAAAATACGGTGAACGCACTCCCTTTAAAAAAATTATCACAAACACTTTCTACTACTGCCAGGCCAAAACTTGCCCCATTTTCGGTGGCCATTAGCAGGTGTCCCATGTCGTAATCTCTCGAATTGAGCGTCTGTGATAATACGCGCTGATTTTGCGCATTTTGGTTCCCATCAAAGATAAAAGGATCTGTGGCAGGATCCTGAAAAATCAGAAAGCGACTATCTGTAATCAGTACCAGATGTACCCCCAAATCTCTTTCGAAGATCGCATTCAAGGCGTTGATGGTACTGGCCATTGCCGAGAAAGTATTGCTTACGCCTCCCCAAAAGCGAGTATATTCCCCACTTGCAGAAAGCGCTAAACGGTAGTTAACATATTTCTCTCCTACCCGGCCGAAATTACGCTTACGCAAGGGCTCTTTGTTACCGGCTTTACTCAAGCAAGGGAGTTTAACAGTTTTTCTGAGCTGCAATTCATAACTGCCCTTTTGGTCAGGTTTTATGGCGTACGACTTTTCATTTCCCAAAATAATACCCCAAACGCCATTTGGAGTGAACGTCAGCCTTATCAATTGGGAGGGATCATTGCTACAATAACCTTTAAAAGTCCGAATATTAAGTTCTTTTCCAGTATTAGGACCTGAAAAGACCTCAGTTGGCTTGCAATAAAATTCATTGAATCCACCTTCGGGACGAGGAATGTTTATTTTTAAGGTATTGGGCATACCGTTTTTTTTACTGTTATACTGCGCTCGCATCTTGTTGGCCACTCGTTTGCTGACAACAAATTTATTACCTTGTCCTGCCAGGGGTTCCCACAGACTATTTTGACCAATCAGCGCTTTTAGGGTGGCCATATAAATTATCAATATACAAAAAAGACTTCTCGACATGTTTGGGAATACGTTTATGAGATTTTGTTCAAGATAATTAATAAATGGATAGCAGATTTAGAAGACAGCCCTAAATTTTATTAAATTGGCAAGCTTGTTAGCAAATTAAGAAGTATCAAATTTAGCAAATTCAATGAACGAACAATTCTTACAGCTGATCAGTGAGCGGCTGGGTATTGCCTATAAGCGTGTCAGGAGCACACTCAAACTCATGGAAGAAGGGGCTACTATTCCCTTTATTGCCAGATATCGTAAAGAAGCTACTGATTCTTTGGACGAAGTCCAGCTAGCGGACATTCAAAAAGAATGGAAGCGGCTTGAAGAACTGGAAAAGAGAAAAGCGACTATTCTAAAATCTATTGAAGAGCAAGGCAAACTCTCAGAGGCGCTAAAAGCCAAAATAGAGGCTACTTTAGACCTTACAGCGTTGGAAGATCTTTATCTGCCTTACAAGAAAAAGCGCAAAACACGCGCCATGAAAGCTCGCGAAAAAGGCCTGGAGCCACTGGCTACTAGGATTTTCAGGCAAAATGACGATGACCTGGTAGAAATGCTCGCATCAGAGTTTCTCAATGAGAAAGTGACGCACACCGCTGAAGCCTTGCAGGGGGCCCGTGATATTATCGCCGAGCAGGTCAATGAGGATGCACAAGCCCGGGAAACGGTGCGAAAAGCTTTTAAAAAAGAAGCTGTCATAAAATCAAAATTAATAAAGGGAAAAGAAAAAGAAGGGACTAAATACCAAGACTACTTCGACTATGAAGAAAAGCTATCCAGGTGTCCTTCCCACCGATTACTGGCAATGCGCCGGGGTGAAGAAGAAGGCTTTCTAAGAATTATTATCAGCCCGGATGATGAAGAGACTATTTACAAACTAGAACAAAAATATGTCAAAGGGTTTGGCGAATCCAGTGACCAGGTCAAAGTAGCCATTGGAGATTCATACAAGCGATTACTGGCCCCATCTATCGAAACTGAATTCAGAAACTTATCCAAAGAAAAAGCGGATCAGGAAGCTATAGAAGTATTTACCCAAAACCTACGCCAGCTATTGCTGAGCCCTCCGTTAGGACAAAGACGGGTATTAGGCCTGGACCCGGGCTTTCGAACTGGCTGTAAGGTGGTTATTTTGGATGAAAGCGGTAATTTATTGGAAAATACTGCCATTTTCCCTCACCCTCCTCAGTCGAGGATAGCTGAAGCATCCAAGACGATTGAACACCTGGTTACCAGTAAGGCTATCGAGGCTATTGCAGTGGGTAATGGTACAGCCAGCCGAGAAACCATGGACTTTTGCCGACAGTTAAAGCTTGGCAGGCCTGTAGATATCTTTCTGGTTAACGAAAGTGGCGCCTCAATTTATTCGGCTTCCGAGACGGCACGGGAAGAATTTCCTGATCAGGATGTCACTGTACGGGGAGCCGTTTCTATTGCCCGCCGCTTGATGGATCCGCTGGCTGAGTTGGTGAAAGTTGATCCAAAATCTATAGGAGTAGGTCAGTACCAGCATGATGTCAATCAAACCCGATTGAAAGAAAGTCTGGATCAGGTGGTCGAAAGCTGTGTAAATGCTGTGGGAGTCAACTTGAACACGGCTAGCAAGCACTTGTTGACCTATGTATCAGGATTAGGGCCCGGCCTGGCTCAGAATATTGTAGACTTCAGAACGGAGAATGGCAGTTTTGATTCTCGCAAGAAATTGCTGAAAGTCCCCCGAATGGGTAAAAAGGCATTTGAGCAATGTGCTGGCTTTTTACGTATACGAAGCGGCAACAATCCGCTAGACAATACTGCTGTCCACCCGGAAAGCTATCATATTGTTGAGCAAATGGCTAAGGATTTAAACTGCAGTATTGAAGAGCTGATCGCCAGTAAGGAATTAAGGAAAAAAATAAATCTCAAAGAGTATGTAACCAATACGGTGGGACTGCCTACCCTGAACGACATTGTTAAAGAGCTGGAAAAACCCGGATTGGATCCGCGTGGCGAGGCCAAAGCCTTTGATTTTGACGAAAATATCAGTTCCATAGAAGACCTAAGAGCAGGGATGATATTACCTGGTATCGTTAATAATATTACCAATTTTGGGGCTTTTGTTGATATAGGCATAAAAGAAAGCGGCCTGGTTCATATTTCTCAACTATCAGATCGATTTGTAAAAAAACCTGCGGAGGTAGTTAGCCTAAATCAGGAAGTGACAGTACGGGTAATGAACATAGACATGCAGCGGAAACGCATTCAACTGTCTATGAAAGACGTATAAATGCACATCAAAAGAGAGGTAAAGTTTTTTACCTCTCCAACTTATATAAATGAAAAGACTTGTTTTGCAAGTGTTAAAATGGGCTCAAATGTTTTAATACCTGCGAAACAAGCCTACCCCCCTTAGGCTCTAAATTTATTGTAAAAACGGACCATATGGTCGATATTTTCAAATCGAAACCCTACCTTCCCAAAGCTTTTGTATAATTCTGGCGCACTGGGAAGGTACTCATGGACCTTTTTTTTATAGTTATAGCTGATCACTTCCTGCAGGCTTTCTTGATCAGAAATAAAAAAGCGTTTCATCACTTCGGTAGCAGCGGTATAGTCAACAATAGAATGATCCACGGCATCTACATTAGATTCTACCGTGTACAGTTTTACTTTCCCCTTAATCACTGTTTTGGCTTCAAGCTCCTCTCCATCACATACAATTACCACTTTTTTACCTCCAACAGTAGAAGAATTAATTAAATATAGGAAAATCGACATTTGAAAAATGAGTAATTGCATAGCGTCGTCTTTTATTTAGGTTAAATAGCCCCCGCTTGTGTATGCTCAAAGATAAATAGTGATAAAATAGGCTTTATTAACTCCAAAATTAATGGTGATTAGCCAGCCCGTCCGACTATCAGCGCAAGCAACGAACTGCCATTATAATA
>CAZVOD010000040.1:0-39862 GCA_964628385.1 uncultured Saprospiraceae bacterium | reverse complement strand
TTTTTTCTTTGCGTAGCCAAAGCTACGGAAAGAAAAAAAGCTGAAGTATTTGGTGCACCATGTTTTGTCTGCAAACATGAAACGACATTTTTAAACAACTTCTATATAAGAAATGATTTTCGAACAGGTAAGATCAACGTCAGTGGGCCCTGTTAATTTCTTAAAAATAGAAAATGGGCCATTGTTGGCTAGGAAAGCTGTATTCTAAATCAAAAGAAAAAACTATTTGAAAACATTTTTTTGGAAAAAATCTTATTGGAGACAAATACGAACGAGTAATTTACCCTTATTGTTAAATCAAGTAATTTTTAAAAGGAATTGATGTTTGCAGAGAAGCACTACCCAGAAATGATGTCGCCGGATGAGTTGGACGCTTACTTAGCTAAGGGCTGGTATAGAATGGGACAAGCTATTTTTACAACGCATTTCCTTTGTTTTGGAGAAGACTTCTACTCCGCTATCTGGATTAGGCTTCCTCTAAAGGGCTATACTTTTCGCAAATCTCTCCGTAAGATTGTCAATAAAGTACAAAAGAACTTCAAGACCGTTATTCGCAAGGCCAGCATTGATGATACCCGTGAGGCGCTTTATCAAAAATACCGTTTTAGCTTTAAGGGCTTGCTGGCTCCCAACCTCAGAGATTCTCTGATGGATGGCGAAGAGTTCAACTTGTTCAATACCTACGAAATCAATGTCTACGATGGTGATAAGCTCATTGGATTGAGCTATTTTGACATTGGCCGTAACAGTGCTGCCAGTATTACCGGAATTTATGATCCGAATTACTCAAAGTACAGTATGGGTATTTATACAATGCTGACGGAAGTGGAATTTTGTCAGCAACGGGGTATGAAATACTACTATCCAGGGTATGTAGTTCCGGGATATGATCGCTTCAATTATAAACTCAAACTCGGTGAAGTCAGTTATTTTGACCTTACAACCAGAGGCTGGCATCCCTACAACAAATTGAAAGAGCAGGATATTCCCATCAATCGGATAAGAAAAAAACTCAACGATCTACAAATTTTGCTGAAAGGTGGTAATATTTTCAGCCAAAAGCTCTACTATCCATTATTTGAGGCCAATCTCTTTGGTTTCTGGCCCACCTATTTTTTTGATTTTCCTCTATTCCTTTTAATACATGTAGGCCGTAAAGAAAACTATTTTACCGTAGTTGCTTACGACATTCGCGAAAGCACCTATCAATTGTTAGGTTGCCTTCCCTTTGAAGATGTGCAGTTTTATTTTAATGAATCATATACCAATTCTTTTGACCGCTCCAGATTTTTTATGGAACTGATTGTGGTGGATCAGCTTTACAAATATTCTCCCACTCCTGAAGGTATAGCGAAAGCAGTTTTTGAGATGGCCAGACAACCCTCTACGCGATAATTTTACCCAAACCATGTCGTCAGTTCTTTGTTACAACTGTAAATTTTGATAAAAAAACAGCATCGCTTTCCGTAGCGATACCGAAGAATATACATTCATGAAAAAAGCAATTATATTTCTTGTAGTTGTAATTCTGGTAGCGTGTACCAACAAGTATAAGAACCTGATAGATCCTGTAACTAATACAGGCTGGAAAGTCAAAGAAATACCCGCCACACCACAACAAACAGGAGGAGACCAACAAGCAGGGTTCAAATACCTTTCTTATGGTTCTTTTGTGGGTTCGGGAATTCCCTATCAATTTATTAAAATCCCTTTCGGTGTGGACGAAGATACCGTACTCAACCGGGAAGGCATCAATAAAAATATCGATTATACGGCTACTGTATTCAAGGGTAAGAATGGCCTGATGGTAGGCAATGGAAATTGCTTTACCTGCCATGCCGCCGAGTTGAATGGGGAAGTCATCCTAGGGTTGGGCAATAGCTTTTCGGATTTCACCAGAAACCTTTCTTTATTTACCAACCTTCTCAATTTTGGTATGAAGGTAAAATATGGTAAAAACTCTTTGGAATGGGTAGCCTACGAAGATTTTAAAAAATATATTAAAGCTTCTGCCAAACACGTAGAGACGAATCAACAGGGCGTTAATCCGGCAGCTGTCCTGGCTGAAGCTATTGTCAGGCACCGCGATCCCGAAGATTTGACCTACGTAGAAGAGCCATACTACGAAATGCCAAAGTATAATATAGCTACGGATGTGCCTCCGCTTTGGAATGTTAAGAAAAAAAACGCACTCTATTACACGGCGGTAGGTCGGGGGGATTTCACGAAGCTACTATTCCAGGCGTCGTACCTGGGCATTCCTGATACTACAGCTGCCCGAAAGGCTGTACACAACTTTAAAGATGTGGTGGCCTGGATGGAATCTATAGAACCTCCCAAATACCCTTACCTTATTGATGAAGACCTGGCCTTGAAGGGCGAAAGTGTTTTTAATAAAAATTGTAGCAAATGCCATGGTACATACGGCGAAAACGAAACCTATCCTAATAAGGTCGTTTCATTGGATCTGGTAAAAACAGATCCCTACTATGCCAGTTATGCCGTTCAGGCTCCGATTGTTGACTGGTACAACAGCAGTTGGTTTGCAAAAAGCAGTCCTAGGTCTTCTTTCGAACCGGAAGCGGGTTATGTCGCACCACCGCTAGATGGCATTTGGGCTACAGCCCCTTATTTGCATAATGGCTCTGTACCCACTATAGAAGATTTGCTGAATAGCGAGCAACGGCCTGAGTTTTGGCAGCGCAGTGGTTCTACCAATGATTATGACCCAGAAAAAGTGGGCTGGAATTATGAAGTTAAGAAAAATGGTAGTGGAAAATGGACTTACGATACCACAACTCCTAGCTATAGCAATGTTGGCCACTATTTTGGAGATAAATTGAATACGGATGAGAGAAATGCCGTTATTGAATACCTAAAGACACTATAAATAGAGTATAAGAGATAGCCGGGAATCCGAAAACTTAGAAAATTAGCTTGTGTAGCGGTGGCGCTTTGTTTTCGGATTCCCGATTTGCTTAGCAAATAACATTAATTATTACGGTTGATCATATATACAGGGAAGGTCCTCTTGCTCGTAAATGACGCCTTCCAGCCTTCCCAACAACAAAAACAGTTTCTGCCTGGTGATATCAAATTCTCCTATCAAATCGGCTAGTTTATTGGGTTGGAGAGAAGAGTAGTCAGCTCCGGCTATTTTACCATAGCTATCAAATAAACCAATAAATTCTTCTTTATCCCTTTGCATGCCTTTCAACAAAAATGGAGAAACGGTCAGAGAGTCTGAATTGGCTTGAATGAAAGAATCAAGCTTTTGATATACCCGATCATAGCAAGTTAGGTTATTGTAATAATCAGAAGAGATACGCAAAAAGCGATTGATATTTTCTGTGTAAGTAGCGTTATCGATTTCAGCTATTTTCTCCTGAACTTTTCCGCTACACAACTCACACAAGGGATAGATATTGCTGGCCATATTGATCAGGCGCTGTTTGCGCATTTGTGCCGGCAAATTTTCAGGATCTTCAAATGCTTGATCGAAAAGTGCCGACTCAATGACTGTCAATAGCTTTCTGGTGGCCTGATAAGTTTCCAGCGATTCAATCTCTTTGGGGATCTTTCCCTGTATTTCCGTCTGACGTACTCTGTCCCGGTAAAAACTCAGCAACTCTACATGATCATAAAGCGTTTTTTGATCCAGCGAATGATAAGCCTCAAAATTGCGGTAATCCACTAGATAAGAAGCAATAGAACGAGCTCTGGTAAGTAGTTCGTTGGTAAACCAAAGGTCTATATCATTGCTTACATTGGCATACAGCCGATTGTATTTATCCTTGATAATAGCTGAAAGAGAGGCAATTTTATTGATTTCTTCCTCTGATTTGATCTGTATGTCATAGTATAGATCAATCATTTTGGAAAAAGCCTGCCAGTCGCGATATTTAGTTTCCAGACTATTGGTAAAGTCATCAATCTGGTTTTTCAACTCTAGCGACATTTTCAGGACTTCCAGGAATTCTTTTTCTACCTCCTTTTTCTGAATATTCCTGATCTTTCTGAAATCTTTTGATTTACGAGCGATATATTGCTGATTGTAGGCCAGCTCAGAGTGGTCAGTATTGTATTCGGCCTTAGTCTGTACAACAAGAATATAGCATTTGGTATTGGTGTATATTTTTCCTTTGAGATCATCTACCCGATTAACTTTATCCAGTGCTGAGAAATATCGAGTATCTCTCACAGGCACAGCATCCCAGTGAATATTATAAAGCGTAGCAGATACGACTTTCTCCTGGAAAAGAGCGCTCATTTCCTTATCCAGCAGCCGAATGTAAAATTCACTACTGATAGAAGCTTCTTCGTCCATCTGATCCAGCGTATTCAAGCCCTCAGAAACCTGAGGAATCACTTGATTGGCCATGCTCAAAAAAGTAACCGGAGCGGCTACTAGCATGCTAGCTGTTTTACCCAGATCAATAGAAATCTTAGCTGTTTTTTTCCAAAAATCAGAAGTTTGTTTACCTTTTATAGCTTCAAATTTGACCTTAGCCGTAATATCTCCGTCTTTTAAGACTTCATCAGGTACATTAGTCAGAAAACGCCCTCCGTATTCAGAGACCTTTGTCATATTTCTGGGATCCCTCATATCGTGAATCATCAAGGGTATGGTCATATCCTCTCCCCGCTTCAGCGGATCTTTTATAGTAACGGCCAGGTACATATATTCTGGATAATCATCACGTTTTAGATTCAGCTGCTTTTTCTCATTTTTATTCAAGCCTTTTCCCTTAAAAAGATCTCCTAACACATTGCCATTGATCAGATAAACATAGGCAGAGTTAAGGTTGTAATCTGAATTGGGAATATCTGTACTTTTCCACTCCTCCACAGGTGTGGCAGTAACCGATGGAACGCCCTGAGCCAGAGCGGGCAGGCAATAAATTAACTGACACAGCAAGAGCAACAATACTATACAATTTCTACGCATCATTTCAGTTATTAGGTTTTACGATCAAAATTATTGTGCAAACGTCCTTTTTTACGATAACTTACTTTATGTGACTGAATTTTCAAAAATAGTAACAGAATCTGGCCTTCTCAAACTATAAACCTTATAAAAATTTTAAAATTTCATATATGAAAACGATCCCGTCCTTTCACTAAAAAAGGAATTTAGCAGAAATGACGAACCCATTAGACTACTTTTATGACATTTCAGTCTAACAATCTTCTATTTCTTCCAAAAAAAATTAATTTCCAATTTTAATCAACCAAAGGTGATAAATCATCAAAAACAATGTAAAATGAAAAAAGCGTTAGTATTATTATTTGCCAGTGTCTTTGTAGTCAGTATATCTTTTGAGTCTGCAAATGCTCAGAAGTATGAAAAAAGTATCAATGAGCGAATGGATCAGTTCTTTGAAGCGATTAATAGTGCTGACTGGGCGGGGGTTGTTGACATGACTTACGACAAAATCTTCACGATGGTTACAAAAGAACAAATGATGCAGACTTTCCAGCAGATGGACGCTATGGGTATGGAGCTCAAGTCTGTTGAGCGTAAGGTAGGAACGATGTCAGAACCTATTGTTGCAGAAGGGAAAAATTTTGTAGTGATATCTTTTGCTTCAACAGAGACTATGAAAATGACCAATGAGCAGTATTCAGGTGCACAGATGGTTAATTCCATGAAGCAGCAGTTCAATGCTACTTACGGTACAGATAATGTATCTTACGACGATGCGGCATCTACCTTTACGCTGAACGGCGACAAGGTTATTTGTGCCATCGCAGAAAAAGGTTCTAAAGATTGGCAGTTTATGGAATACAATTCTAAAAATCCAATGCAGAAGCAAATGGCAAGTAATTTACTTCCTGCCTCTGTAATAGAAAAGCTGGACGAGCTTTCTAAATAAACTTCCAGGTCGGGTATCAGGTATTTATCCGCCTGTAGAACCGATAGCTACACTGATAGGTAAATACAGCCGCGAGCCCTCTGAAAGGTTTGCGGCTGCAAGCAAAGCTTTAGTTTTGTAGGAAGGTCGCTACATTTTCTACGGTTATCTCCATGAGTCGCTGACGAGCAGCCCGCGTAGCCCAGGCCATATGAGGTGTAATCAGACAATTATCAAGCCCCATGAGTATATGCCTACTTGGAGGTGGTTCTTCATCAAGCACGTCAAGGGCCGCTCCGGCTATTCTTTTTTCTTCCAGGTATACTTTAAGGTCCTTATCATTGATTAGGCCTCCGCGCCCGGTATTGATGAGATAAGCGGTAGGTTTCATGTGTTTTAGTAAATTCTGATCAACAATCCCCTCATTATCTTTATTGAGCGGTGCATGCAAACTGATGACATCACTTTGAGCAAAGAGGGTCTGCAGGTCTACAAAAGAGACATTCGGCCGGGCGTCCCTCTGCGAGTGTTTATGATGGGCAATCACTTTCATACCAAAAGCAGTAGCTATATCGGCTACTTTTTGGCCGATGCGTCCCAGGCCATAAATACCCATAATTTTATCGTTCAGCTCAGGGATGGAGTGTAACCAATAGGAAAAATCCCGCTGGCCGGACCAGTCGCCGTTTTGTACACTGTGGTGGTGCTCATACACCCGATTGGTCATTTCCAGCAGAAGGGCAAAAACGTGCTGTGCCACTGAACTAGTTCCATAACCGGAAGCATTAAAAACGGAAATATTTCTTTTTTCTGCAGCGGTCAGGTCGATATTATTAATGCCGGTAGCTGTGACACAGATGCATTTTAAGCGAGGCAAAGCTGTAATGATCTCAGCGGTAATATCTACCTTGTTGGCCAGGATGATATCTGCTTTTTTAGCTCTCGGCACTATTTCTGATTCATCACTGTGATCGTATATCTGAACACTACCCAGCGCCTCAAGCCTATCCCAACTTAAGTCACCAGGATTCAGAGTATATCCATCCAGGACGACAATATTGTAGCGTTCACTTTTTGGGGACGGCATGATAAAAGGTTTTATTGGATTTTATTTATTAAGTAATGAGTAAATTATAAATTATCTTCAAATTACTACAAACCACTAGAAATGAAAAAAATAATTAACGATTGGCGCTTTATCATCTTAGCCTGTCTGACACTGGGCTTGGCGCCTTTCTATCCGGAGCCACATATTGTTGGAAAAATCCGTTGGCTTATGGGTGGTGCCAATGGGATGAAAGCCATTGACTGGTTTGACCTGGTACTACACGGCTGGCCCTGGGTATTGCTTATTCGCAAAGGTTTATTGAGCAGTATCCGATAGAAAATCGGAGTGCAGCTATTTTGTTTGGGAGACGTCTGATAGATAGCTAATACTAAATATTTTACAAAGCTTAATAAAGTATCAAATTTCTGGTAATTCGAACGGTAAAAACGTATATTTGCGGAGTTTTTTCGGAAGCCCTCGATAAACGAGGCCTTTCAAAAGAAAGGGTATAAGCCGCTAATCCAGGAGATTTAAGACGCTGTATCCTGCTACTGATGGAATTTACAACGGCATTTTTAATTTTAAAAAGAAAATTTTGAGTTATGCAAGGCAAAGGAGTGATTAGGTTCTTCCTTGTATTGATGACTATTGTAACGCTGTGGCAGTTTTTTTTGATCATCCCTACACAAAGGGTAGAAAACAATGCAGAAGAATTTGCACAGGCGACAACAGCTGAGATACAAGATGAAAAAACCAGGAAAACAGCTTACAAGGCAAATCGGATTAAGTATTTGGACTCTATGTCAACGGAAGAGATTCTTTCTATTCCCTTGATCAAGTCATTTACCTATCAGGAGTTGAAATCCCAGCAATTAGCATTTGGGTTGGATTTAAAAGGTGGTATGAGTGTAGTGTTGCAGGTTGACCTGAAGGACTTTATCAAAGCCTTGGCTAACAACTCAGAAGATCCTACTTTCAATCAGGCGCTGGAAAATGCCAGCACTGCATTAAAAAATGCCCAAACGGATTATATCACGCTTTTTGCCAGAGAATGGCAAAAGCTGGCTGGTGACAGAAGGATGGCTTCTATTTTTTCTTTGAATGAAGCGCTTTCTGATCAGATCAATTTTGAGACGTCAGATGGTGAGGTCACTCGTGTACTACGTAACAAAGCTGACGAGACGGTTGATCTAACCTTCAAACTACTCAAAGAACGTATCGATAAGCTGGGCGTTACCCAGCCTAATGTATCTTTAGATGCCAGCCGTGATCTTATTTTGGTTGAACTTCCGGGTATTGACAACCCGGAGCGAGCTCGTAATTTCCTACAGGCAGCCGCCAATCTGGAATTCTGGAATGTTTTCCGTATTTCTGATCCGGGGATCGCTGAAGCTTTAGAAAGCGCGAATACTCGCCTGGGCCAAATCAGAGGTACAGAAGTAGAACGCGAAATTTTACGTATTGACACTTCTTATGTTGTAGATAGTCTTGGTAATGTAGATAGTACAACTATTGATCAGATCGATACGGTTTATAATAATTTCAATTTTGCGCGGGGTCCTTTATTTGATAACCTCACTGTCAACCAAGGTACTTATAGCCCTTCTGTAATGGGAGTGGCCGAGCGTAACAAGCGGCCCATCATTGACTCTATGTTGAGTGTCCCTGAAATTAAGAGATTGTTCCCCCGTGAGGTGATATTCAGGTGGTCCAAAGACCCTATCAAAGATATTGAGACCGGTCAGAAGACAGACCTGTACAGGCTTTTTGCACTGAAAAGTGAGCGAGGTACGGATAAAGCTCCACTTACTGGCGACAAGGTAACCAGTGCCAATGCCAACCCGGATCCGCAAACCAATCGCGTACAGGTTTCTTTGAATATGAATGGTGAAGGTGCACGTACCTGGGCGCAAATGACAACAGAAGCAGCAAGAGACAATAATAGAGAAATCGCTATTGTTCTGGATAATGAAGTGGTATCGGCACCTAGTGTAAGCAATCCTATTCCGGATGGCCGTTCAAGTATAACGGGTGACTATACCATCCAGGAGGCTAATGACCTTGCCAATATCTTACAGATCGGTAAATTACCGGCCAGAACGCAGATCATTCAGGAGTCTTTAGTAGGCCCCTCTCTTGGAGCTAAAAATATTACCCAGAGTTTGGTAGCGCTAATTTTCGGTTTTTCTGTACTGTTAATCTTCATGATCGTATACTACGGCGGTGGTGGTATCATTTCTATTCTAGCTTTATTCCTCAACCTTTTCTTCATCCTTGGAGCACTGGCTTCTTACGGTACCGTTCTTACGCTTCCTGGTATTGCAGGTATTGTATTGACTATCGGTATGGCCGTAGATGCTAACGTAATCATTTATGAGCGTATCCGTGAAGAATTAAGGGAAGGAAAATCACTACGAGTAGCCATCCAGGATGGTTTTGCCAATTCCTATTCTGCTATTATAGATGCCAACGTTACTACTGCCCTAACAGCATTCGTACTGGCTTACTTCGGCCTTGGTCCAATTAAAGGATTTGCCGTAGTATTAATCATTGGTGTGCTTTCTTCCATATTTACAGCCGTATTGGTAGGCCGCCTAATTATTGATTGGTGGACGGGAGGAGAGAGAAATCTTACCTTTAGCAATAGTTTCTCAGAAAATGCCTTTACCAAAATGAATATTGATTGGTTAGGAAAGCGCCGCTTGGCTTATATGATCTCAGGTGGATTAATCCTGGCCGGTCTGGTTTCTTTCTTTACCAGAGGCTTTGAACTAGGCGTTGACTTTAAAGGTGGTTATTCCTACACCATTGCCTTCACCGACGATGTTAATGTAGACAATGCCTCCCTCAGAGAAACACTAACGGGCGTTTTTGATGGTAACGCTCCTATCGTAAAAGAAGTAGATACTGATAATACCTATAATGTAGTAACTGATTATTTGGTAGATTCTGATGATGAAAATGCCTCAGATCAGGTTATCACAGCTCTGTATGCAGGAGTTAATGAGGTTTTGGGTGGAAATGTAGATAAAGAAAGCTTTATCGACCCCGATGGCTCCGGAACGCACGTGGTTAGCTCTACAAAAGTAGGGCCAACCATTGCGGATGATATCAAGACGAGTGCCTTTTATGCGGCTATCTTCGCCTTGTTATTGATCTTCCTGTATATTTTTATCCGCTTTAGCAAGTGGCAATACAGTTTGGGAGCCGTCGCTGCCTTATTCCATGACGTTTTGGTGGTATTGAGTATCTTCTCGATATTCCACGGCATACTACCATTTTCTTTGGTAGTGGATCAGGCTTTTATCGCGGCTATTTTGACCGTAATTGGTTACTCTATCAACGATACAGTGGTAGTATTCGACCGTATCCGCGAGTTCTTGAATACTTACCTGAAAGAATCAAAAGAGAATGTCATCAACAAAGCATTGAACAGTACCATCAGCCGTACGGTAATCACCTCTTTGACTACCTTCCTGATGCTGTTTACGCTCTTCATCTTTGGTGGTTCAAGTATCAAAGGATTTGCCTTTGCTATTTTGATAGGGGTAATCGTAGGTACCTATTCCTCTATATTCGTAGCTACGCCAATTATGTCTGACTTATCAGGTGCAGATTTACAGGCTAAAGCTGCCAAGAAGAATAGCAAAACCGGAAAAACAAGTATCTCTGAAATGGCTTCCAAAGCGAAGTAATTTCGGCGCTGCTCTGAAAACAACAAAAAAGCCATCCCTAAAAATCAATCGGGGATGGCTTTTTTGTTGTTGCTAATGCCCACTTATCCATTAAGCCTTTACCGGAGATAATCCCATGGCTTGTCCCCTAAAAGATCGGTCGGCTATTTTCCCATTTCCTTCTTCCTGACATAATTTAGTCAGCTAGCTAACCAGCAATAAAACTAAGCAGAAAAAAACAACGTTTTTGTATATATTAAACTTAATCCGCAGAACAAGACAGTTTAAAAAATAACGCTTAATCATCAATCAATCTATGAGATTTACAAAAATATTAGCTGTTTATTCCTTTTTGGCTTTACTGGCTGTAAGTGCATGTACTTACACCATGAAAATCCAGGATGGGAATATGGCCGTTGACAGAAAGCAATATGCTGTTGCAGAAAAGCTACTAAAGAAAGAGTTTAGAAAAGAAAAAAGTAGAGTTGAAAAAGGTAAAAAAGCCTATTTATTAGGAATAACTTATCAAAAGCTCAATAAAAGTGAAGAATCTATTCGGTGGTTTCAGACAGCCTATGACAATGGTTATGGCGTAGATGCCCTGACTCAGGTAGCTTATGGCCTGAAGCAATCCGAACAGTACAAGGAAGCCATGGTGGCCTTCAAGGAATTGGGGCTTGAAATTGGTAGTCCTTATGAATATCGCCGGGAGATCAATGCCTGCCAGATTGCACTGGGCTGGAAAGATATCGAACAACAGGAGTATTCCATAGAGATCATGGCATTCAATAGTGGATACGCCGACTATTCTCCTGTACTTTATAAAAATAATCAATTGATTTTCACTTCTGACCGGACCAGCAGTACAGGTAAGGATACTTACAACTGGACGGGTAACAAATTCTCGGACCTTTACACGATTGATTTGGAATCTGCTGCTGTTTCTACTTTTGATCCGGTTATCAATTCACCGGATAATGAAGGAACGGTAACCTTCAGAGGTGATTTCAAGGAAATGTATTTTACCCGCTGCTATGGAGGAAAAAAAGAAGATAACTACTGCCGCATCATGAAGAGTGAATTCGCGGATGGAGCTTGGTCAAACCCTGTGGCTATAGAATTATTTGAAGAGAAGAGCGTCAACTACGGGCATCCCAGCTTATCTCAGGATGGAAACACCCTTTATTTCTCCTGCAATCACCCGGATGGATACGGCGGCTTTGATATCTATTACGTTGAGAGAACTAAAACAGGCTGGAGTTACCCCAAAATGATGGGAAGAACCGTTAACACAGTAGGAAATGAAAAATTTCCTTTCATCGATAGGGATACCCTTTATTTTTCTTCGGATTACCTGCCGGGAATGGGTGGCCTGGATATCTTTCGTACCTTCAAGCTCAATGACGGCAACTGGGGACCAGCCTTTAACCTCAAGCCTCCAATCAATTCAGGAGGAGATGACTTTGGTTATATCATCGATTACAGTGCCCCAAAAAGAGATAAAAAGGTCTTACATTCCGGCTATTTCACCTCTACCCGACTGGAAGGTATTGGCGATGACGATATTTATAAGTTTGTAAAACGCGAGCTTCCACCACCACCAGAACCACCGGTAGAACCTGAAATTGTAGAAGTAGAAGAACCCAACAAGATTATTCTCGATGGCTATGTACTGGAAAAAATCTATGAAAACCCCACCAATCCCAACAGTAAGGTACTGGGAAGAAAGCCGCTGGATGCCGCTACCGTTGATATTGTTTATAATGGAAAAACCGAAACAGTAACGGTTGGAGAAAATGGCTTTTTCAGCCTAGAGCTGGAAGAAGATATTGATTATAGTTTTACCGCCAAAAAGCCGGATTACCTCACTAATCAGGAAACCTTTTCCACTAAAAGTATCGGTATAGACCCTAATATAAAAGTCCAGAAATACGAAATTGAAATTGTTTTGGATAAAATATTTTACAATCAGGATATTGTTTTGGAAAATATCTACTATGATTTCAATAAGTGGGACATCAGAGAAGATGCCGAGGCCACGCTTAATGAGCTAACCAAAAACCTCAATCTCAATCCGGACATTAAGATACAGCTAGGCTCTCATACGGACTGTAGAGGCTCGGGTCGCTTCAACCTTGAACTGTCCCAAAAAAGAGCCCAGTCAGCCGTTGATTATTTAATCGATAAAGGTATTGACCCTAACAGATTGATTGCCAAAGGATACGGGGAAGAGGTACCAGAGGTTGCTTGTATTTGCTCCAGATGTACAGAAGAAGAACATCAGGAAAATCGTAGAACTACCTTCCGGATCATGGACGGCTTAAATTAAAAAACAAGTCTAATAGCCTCAGAGATCAGAAAATACCCGAGGAACGCTCTTCGGGCATATTTACTGATCTCTGAACTTTTATTTTAATCATCGGCTATTGGCTAACAGCAGCCTTTCTGTATACACTAGCCTTCCTTCTGAAACCACTCTTATCAAGTATATACCCGAAGCCTGGTTGCTCAGATCAATTTCAAAGTCATGTACCAGAGCAGGATAATCTATTCGCCGGTATACTTCATTTCCAAAAACGGAATATACACTCACTTCCAGTGACCGGGATTGAGAAAGCGTTAGCTTTAACATGGCCCGTTGAGCGGTAGGATTGGGAAACAATATGGCCTGATTCACTATTTCCGGAGCATTTACAGCTGTAAGAAAGGTCGTATCGGATACCGTACAGTTGTTAGCATCTGTGACGGTAATGCTGTAGTCCTGTATACCAGCAAAAGCAATCGACTCAGTAGTTTCACCGGTATTCCAGAGATAGGTATAATTACCAGCTCCGCCCTTTGCTGAAGCTTCAAGCCTATCAATAGAATCGCTTACGCCTCTTATGATTTCGATACTCAATTCCAGTACATCCGGCTGATTGATTTCAAAGCCGACTTCCTTTTCACAACCTGCACTATCGATCACCCGAACGGCGTACTGATCAGCCAATAAATCATTGATTGTATCGAGATTGGCAGCGAAACTTAAGCCATCTTTCAGCCAAAAGTATTCATAGGGGGGCACTCCCCCGGTAACTTTTATGGTAGCACTTCCGGAAGGTAACCCAGCACAGGAAGCATCCCGAATGAATAAATCAGGCTCGAGGGTTGCAGAAGGCTCGGTGACAATAATAGAGTCAAAAACGGCCGTACAGTTATTATCATCAGTTACAGTAAGCGTGTAAACGCCGGCTTCCAGATTGCTGTTAACTCGAGTTGTTGCGCCGTTGTTCCAGCTGAATTGATAAGGGCTGGCTCCTCCCCGTACCGCAATATTAATAAAACCATCTGTCCCATTTCGACAGCTCACATTGCCAATAGTAGTAAAAGTATCTCGCAGACTTATCTGTGTAGCAGCTTCCTCTATGCTGACACCGTCAATAGCAGTAGAACAACCATTAGAATCGATGACTTGCAGTCGGTAAGTACCCGGCAACAGATTATCAATATCTTCTTCATTACTTATCACCTCACCAGACTGATTGGTCCAGCTTACCTCGTAAGGTCTGGTTCCGCCGGAAATAGTTGCTGATATTTCACCATCACTTCCTCCAAAACAGGTAATACTCTGTACTTCATTGATGACAGCCCGCAGTAAAGAAGGCTGGCTGATTGACTTTTTCTCGGAAGTGACTGTACAGCCATTCGCATCGGTGATCGTAACGCGATAGTCCCTATCAACCGGTAAACTATCAGCAATGATCTGATTGTCCAGCGTGCTGCCCCTAAAATTATTGCTAAAGTGAAAGCGGAAAGGAAGACGACCGCCAGCGACGGTTGCCGTCAGCACTCCGTCTGCCTGCCCATTACAAGAAATGTCAGTAGCCGAGAATTCCAGGAGGGTAAGCTCACGGTCTACCCCTTTAATTTTAACACTAGAGGTTGTCTCTGTACAGTTATTGGCATCCGTAACAGAGACTAGATAGTCACCAGATGGTACATTTTCTATGACTCTGGTTGTCGCTTCATTATTCCATTGATAAATGTAAGGACCGATCCCCCCATTGGCCTGAGCCATCAGCATATTAGTGGAATCGCCGGAACAGACTTCTCCAAGTATTACGTCAATTTCAGCAAACAAGGGCTCGGGTGCTGCTAGTGCTACGGCTGTTTCATAAATACAATTATTGGCATCCGTAATCCTGACCTGATATTCTCCTGCGGGTACATTAAAAATACTTTCGGCAGACTGATCTGTATTTGTCCAGTCAAACCGATAAGGCTCCGTCCCGCCGGTAGTTAATAATTCAATAAAACCAGAAGCTTCACCCCGGCAATTTATACCTCCGGTTTCCAGCACCACGGCCTGCAGGCTGTCAGGTGCCTTAACAGATATAGTATCAGTGATATACAAACAGCCATTAGCATCAGTTATTGTCTGTTGGTAATTACCAGCAGCTACTCCTACCCTATTCCTGGTGGTACTTCCATCTTCCCAACGATAGGCGAGCGGCATAGTGAAATTTCCATTCACATTAGTGGTTATCAATCCGTCATTTTCCCCAAAACAACTGGGCATTCGAATATCTTGCTCGGCGTTAAAAGTTTGAGGAGCCATCAATGTAAAAGTAGTATCGTACTGGCAGCCGTCTGCATCCATTATTTGCACTTCGTACCGGCCTTCAGTTAAATTATTGAGTACGCTACTCGTATCTCCATTTGCCCAGGAAAACGCTAGAGTTTTATTACTCTGGGATGTTAATTGTATTTGCCCATCAGCACGGCCAAAGCAAGTAGGTTGTGTCACACTGGCAGCAAGATCCAGCTCAGCAGCTGCTGTTAATTCAATAGCGAGTGTATTGGATAAACATTGTCTGGCATCGATTACAATTACCTTATAAATATCTACTCCCATATTGGTGATGGTATTACTGTCTGCACCAGTATTCCATTGATAAGTATAAGGCATGGAGCCTCCGCTCACCGAGAGGCTAATGAGGCCAGTAGTATCTCCAACACAGAGAGGCTGTTGTATATTGGCAATAGCTACTGATAGAGAATCAGGCTCGGCGATTACAAAATCAAGAGTTTCCTGGCAGCCCTTAAAATCTGTTACACTGATGGTATAATCACCTCTACTCAGGTCAGTAGCAGTAGGGGATTGCGTACCATTAGACCATCTGTATTGATAAGGCCCCTGCCCTCCTACCGTAGAAATGCGAATAAATCCATCATTTTCTCCAAAACAACTAATGTCGCGAACAGAATCCCTAAAAAGTCTCAAAGGCTCAGGTGCTTGTAGCTGTATAATTTCATCCCGTTCACAACCGTTAGCATCTGTCACCGTTAGTTCGTAGATACCTCCTGCAATATTCACCTGATCTTTTTGTGTATTTCCATTACTCCACGTAAACTGATAGCCTGGCGTTCCACCAAAAACTTCTACAGCTATCGCCCCATCAGAACGATCTTCACAAGTAGGCCTGGTCGATTCCATGACTACCGTTAGCGCTTCCGGTTCTGTCACTGCGATATTTTCTATGATAGTAGAGCAGGCTCCTTCAGTGACGGTCACACTGTAAGTACCACCGGCTAATCCGCTTATGCATTCTGTAGTATCCCCGGTACTCCATAGATAGCTGGGGGTACCGCCAAGTTGAGCTTCCAGGCAGATTGCTCCATCGTTGGCGCTAATACAGGAGACAGGTTTCACCTCCGGAGCCTTAAGTACTGCACTCGGACCATTTACCAAGACAGAACGAACAGTAAACTCACAGGATGCCGAGGAAGCATCCGTTATAGTAATATTGTAAGCCGCCTGTGGCAAACTATCCAACAAAAAAATATCATTATTAACAATAGAATCCCCACTAATCCCACCGGTACCAGACCAGCTGTAAACAAACGGTGCTATTCCACTGAGAGGCCGCAGTAGTATCTGACCATCCCGGCCACCACACACCGATACGGGAGTCACCGATCGTTGTACCCCTATCAATCCATTGGTATTAGAAAAAGCAATAGAATCGGTAGAGACACATCCATCTGCATCATTGACAGTGACACTCAAGGTAAAAGTGGAATCATTATCGGGCGGTATACTTATCATCACAGAATCGGTTTGTACACCATTACTCCATAAAAACTGATAGGGAGCCTGCCCTCCCTGTGGAATAACTGTTACTTTTTCGGAAGCCCCACCGCAAAGCCCCAGGTTTTGGCCGGGAGAAAAGTCAAGTTCTGGCCCCGACTGTAAGTCTATCCTAAAGCTATCAGCCGCAATACAGCCCTGAGGGGTAAGCATCTGATAGTAAACCTGCTCAATAAGTTCAGGATCTAGGAGCAGGTCTTCCAGGGTATTTTGTGAAGTTATGGGAAATGCATCTGCAAAGCTAAGGGTACCCCCGGTGAAATTGGCATCAGAGATACTCACTTCTGCCAAGTTGAACTGCTCACCGGGACATACAGACGGTTGTTGTTCTACGGATAAAATCGGTATTGGATTGACAATTACAATAACTTCCGTTCTTGAGATAGAAGCACATCCGACTCCTACTTCCTGGGCAAAAAAGCGATACTCCTGTGGGATAGAACGATCATTGGCTGGTAAATCAGGCGTAAAACAATTGCCAGGAGGCCCTAACACATCATCTCCATCTGCCGAACCATACCAAATAATGAAATTCTCAGGGTTAGCTGGTACTGCGCAGATTTCAGCCGTTTCCCCTGAACATATGGTATCACCACTTGCTTCCGGGGCTCCTATTTGTACGTCGTCAAGATTGCCGTTGCAGTTCTCGTCAATGCCATTACAAGGTATTTCTATACCATCGGGATTAATATCGCTATTGTTATCATCACAATCCAGGCTGTTAGTTACAAAGCCATCGGGCACCAGGCCTGAGCAAGTCAGAATAAAATCCTGAGCATCCCCGAAGCCATCTCCGTCTTTATCGGCATAAAATCTGGTGTCTGGATCACCTCCTGCAGTAGAACCATAAAAAATAATCTCATCTATGGCCATATCGCCTTTAGAACCAATACCTTTCACGGCGACAAACCGCAGCTGCAAAGTTGCACCATCCGGATATTGGGATAAGCCCAGATAGACTTTTCGCCATTGCTCGCCCTGGTTGCCTGATTTTTTCCAAACCTCTTCCCAATTTACCCCACCATCATCAGAGACTTCAAGGCTCAGACTACCGGCACCAAAGCCAAGCATATGATAATTAAAAGAAAGATGACAGGTATCGGAACCGGATTTATCAAATTCAATACAGCCAGATTGCAAATAAGCTTTACTTCCACTGGGGCAGGATGTTGTACCGGAAGCCTCGATATACAAATAATTGCCATCACCACCGATATCGCTATCGGGCCCTGTACCAAAAGTTGGGGTAACACCTTCATTAACCAGCCAGTCAAAATCATCCTCTCCCTCTACATTCTTCCAGGTGCCCGTTAGCGGGCAGATGATCCCACAGGTATTATCACAGGTAGACTCATCGTCAAAGTTACTAATCAGAGTAGCCGGAGCGGGCAAACAACCTGTACGGAAAAACAACGGACAGGAGTTTAGTGAAAAGGCATTAGTAGAAGTACAAAAATTTCTCAAATAAACTTCATAATCAGTATCAGAAGCCAATCCACTCAGCGTAAAAGGCGAACATTCCGCAATACTGATGACCTGCCCCTCACCAGCCTGAAACCCTATACCCGGAGTGAATCCCGGAGGGCCGTACTCTAATATGATCGTCCCGCAGTTATCTTCCGGCATCCAGTCAATAATTGCTGAAGTTGTATCAACCAAAAGCACTTCTGGGTTTTGTAGCGGAAGGCAAGAAAGCGGTTCGAATATCAACTCAAAATACTCTAATGTTCCTGCATCTTCGATTACATCATCGCATATTTCCAGTGTCCAGACGCCATTAGGGTCAGTAATTCCATCATTAAATTGCAGCAAATTATCAAAAGGCTGGTAGGGCCCGTTGAGAAAAGGCGGAAAGTCATTTGCTATGGGAAAACAAGAGCCAACATCAAAGGCAACATAACCACTACAATCCGGAGCATTGACATCGCCGAGATTGTCATCTCCTCCTCCAAGGTCTGATAGGAGCGTAATAGATCGCCCGGAAGGAGCAATCAACTCAATATCCAGGTCTCCAATCCAGGTATGCTGAATTAATATTCTGACCTCCTTCAAAAAGACATCCGCCCCCAGCGCTGTACCGGGTGCATTATCTACCGACACCTGAAATATGTCAGGATTACCAACGGCAGCTTCTTCAGGACAGCTATTATCCTGGATGGCCAATCCATCGGAGCAAGTAATCGGGTTGTCAAAAGTATTGGACTGAGCTAGCAACCACAAAGGATTTATCCCAAATAAAAATACCACTAGCCTGTAACCTAATTGTCGTCTTCTCATTTTTCCGTTTTTTTAATCGAACGGATGATCAGCTAAAAAAGCCTTATCCGGTTTTTGGGTTATCAATTTCTTATGTAAAGAAAAAATATAAATCTAAAATAAGGAACCGATGATACATTTGTTTTGCCTGACATACGCTAAAAGACGTATATCAGCAAATACATGTAAAAAATAACTGATTGACTGTAGTAGATTAGAACTTCCAAGTAGGTTTAACTCGGACCGGGGTAGGAATTGTTCAGGTTGTTATTTGCTTCCTTTTTAAACACTCAACCTAAAAATATGCTTTCTTTTTTATTGGAAAAAATGGATAGTGATTTTTAAGGTAGGATTTTTAAAAATCGGGCAGGATTTCTTTTTACCCTACCCGATTTTAAACAAGTCTGTTTATTTAACTACAATATTGATCATGCGTTTAGGTACTACGATGACTTTATTGATGGATTTTCCTTCGATCCACTTTTGAATTTCTTCCAGCGCCAGCGCCTGCTTTTCCAGATCGTCTTTGGAAGCATCAGAGGGGAATGAAGCCATGGCTCGTTTTTTACCATTGATACTAATAGGATATTCTACATTATCCTCTTTCATATATTTTTCCTCAAAAACAGGAAATACAGACTGATGCACACTCCCTTTATTCCCTAACTGATGCCATAATTCTTCGGCCATAAATGGCGCAAAAGGAGCGATCAGGCGTACGGCATTATCAAGGATACCTCTTTTGTGGCAGTTGATCTTCTTTAGGTCATTAGCCATAACCATGAAGGCACTTACACAGGTATTGAAAGAAAAGCGTTCGATATCATCTGAGACCTTTTTAATGGCAGTATGCAAGATTTTAAACTCCTCTTTGGAAGGCTCTTCATCCACTACTAGGAAAGTATCATTGCGGTCAAAAAACAAGGACCAAAATTTCCTTAAAAACTTACTTACGCCATCAATGCCTTTGGTATCCCAGGGTTTGGCCTGCTCAATAGGTCCCAAGAACATTTCGTACAACCGGAAACAATCTGCTCCGTATTGATCGACAACATCGTCCGGATTAATCACATTGTATTTGGATTTAGACATCTTTCCCACTTCTGAGTGAGTCATCATTTTAATGTCTGTGGCTCCATTTCTGGCTATAAAACTACCGGCTTCCCATTGCCCTTCTTCACTTTCAAATACAGCCGAAGCGTATTCCGGACGCCATTTGATAAAAGCTTTAATCCCCTCAGAGGTCATATGAGAATCATCAGCGCCATAATCAGATACAAAGTCAATGTGTACAGGAATCTGAACCAACTCTTTACCTTCCGCTATTGCTGCATCAGCCAGGCGAGCATCAATAAAATAAGCCTTGCTGCCATTGTTTTCTTTTTTAAGGTAAATAGACTCGATCACGCCCTGTATCATTCCTTGATTGATCAGCTTTTTGAAAGGCTCTTTTGTTGGCACCAATCCTTTATCATACAAAAACTTATGCCAAAAACGGGAATACATTAAATGACCTACGGCATGCTCTGTACCTCCTACGTACAAATCTACATCCTGCCAGTAATTCAGCGCTTCTGGGCTGGCCAATGCTTTGTCATTATCGGCATCCATATAGCGTAGAAAATACCAGGAAGAGCCAGCAAAGCCGGGCATCGTATCTGTTTCTCTGGTATATCCTTCTTTAGCATTCACCCAGGCCTGGTTACGAGCCAATGGCGATTGTGCCCCTGATGAAGGCTTAAAATCATCAAGCTCCGGCAACTCAAGCGGGAGTTCCGATTCTTTCATGCCATAAGCGATACCTTCCTGATCGTATTCAATAGGAAATGGCTCTCCCCAGTACCGCTGTCGGCTGTAGATAGCATCTCTCAACTTGTAATTAACCTGACGTTTTCCGATACCCATCTCCTCTATTTTGTTAGAAATGGCTTCTATAGCATCAAGTACTTCCATTCCATTCAGAAAGCTGGAGTTAATCATTTTTCCGACCTTATCTTCCAGACCGGCGCCAGGATACATACTTTTGTCTACCACATCAATGATAGGTAAGCCATATTTTTCTGCAAAACGCTTATCGCGTTCATCATCGGCAGGTACGGCCATGATTGCTCCGGTACCATAATCTTTGAGGACATATTCACCAATATAAATCGGGATCTTATCTCCGTTGAATGGATTAATGGCATGAGCACCAGTGAAAGCTCCGGTCACCTCTTTCACCTCTGACATACGCTCTCGCTCGGATCTGGATTTCACATATTCCAGATAATTATCAATTTCTTCCTTTTGCGCATCGGTTGTTATATCTTTTACAATATCATGCTCGGGTGCCAATACCATGAAAGTGGCCCCAAAAATCGTATCCAGTCTTGTTGTATATATTTCGACCTTATGATCGCTATTTTCAATATCAAAAAACAACTGAGTGCCTGTAGAGCGGCCAATCCAATTGCTTTGCATTTTCTTCATAGCATCTGACCATTCCAACTCCTGCAAGTCATTCAGTAAGCGTTCCGCATAAGCAGTTATTCGCAGCGACCATTGCAACATAGCTTTGCGTTCTACCGGATACCCGCCTCGCTCAGAGACCCCATCTTTTACCTCGTCATTTGCCAACACCGTACCTAAAGCTTCGCACCAATTGACATAGGTCTCTTTGCGATAAGCCAGCCGATAATTCATAAGGATATCACTTTGTTCCTTCCCGGAGAAAGCCTTCCATTCCTCGGCCGTAAATACAGTTTCCTGAGTGGTAGCAGCCTGAACTTCTGCATTACCGGCTTTTTCAAAAGTACTGATCAATGTCGCAATCGGTAAAGCCCTATCGGCAGCTATGTCATAATAATGCTCAAATAACTGCAAAAAGATCCACTGCGTCCATTTATAAAATCCAGGATCACAAGTGCGCACTTCTCGGCTCCAGTCGAAGCTAAAGCCCAAATTATCCAGCTGCTCTCTGTAGCGATTGATATTTTTATTGGTAGAAATAGCAGGATGTACCCCCGTTTGGATGGCATATTGCTCAGCCGGCAACCCAAAAGCATCGTATCCCATGGGATGTAAAACATTAAAGCCCCTTAGCCTTTTGTATCTGGCAAAAATATCCGATGCAATATATCCCAGCGGATGCCCTACGTGCAGTCCCGCACCTGAAGGATACGGAAACATATCCAGCACATAATATTTGGGCCGTTCACTTTGGTTATGAACTTTATAGATTTGTTCATCCTCCCAATATTTCCTCCATTTGTGCTCAATTTCTCTAGGCTTGTAATCCATGGCGATCTATATTCAAAGGTTAAGTATTTAATTCAAATTGCAGTATATAATGGCTTGTTGGCTAGCATAAAAAGCTACACAAGCTTATTCGGTAAAACTTGCCGCAAAAATAACCAAAAAAATCCGAATCCCCAGCCTGCATTTCGGCGTAGAAGAAATTCTGCTGAAATGCCTAAAAATTCAGAAAAAACACCAACTTCGAAGCCTGGGCTAAGGTCCCTATGAGGAATTTATTCATCAACCAATACCGGAGAAAGATACGCCAGAACACCTCCTAGAAGGTACGACCGATCAATCTCAGCTCATTGGCCCTCACAATGCGGTGACCAGCCGGAGCGAAATTGGTTTATATTACCAAGAATTGATAAAAATGGTTCAGGGACTGCCCGAAAATTTGACAGGCCCCTTTATTATGTCTTACCATGGCTATAAATACGAAGAAATAGCAGACTTGCTGGAAACTTCCATGGGTACAATAAAAAGCCGGATATTTATGGCTCGCAAAAAACTCAGACAACAAGCCCACATTGCAGGATTCTGAAAAGCTCGCTCTTTTCTTCTTTGCGAAGTGGCTCAATATTTGATATATTGAAGTTAATTTTCATCCAATATCTTTTGGATTACTTTTATTCTCAATATACATACTAGAAAGAGTAAGACTATGATCAGATTCATTCTTCGCATTGGACTTATGTTAGTTGTAGGCCTTTTATTATACAACTATTTCCTTGGAACCCCGGAGGAGAAAGCCAGCTCTGAGCGTATCTTTAATGATGTGAAAGATTTGGGTAAATCCGCCTGGGCTCTGCTCAAACAAGAAAAAGAAAAACTGAATGAGGGCAAATACGACGAAGCCCTGACCAGAATTGAGGATGTCTTTGCCAGCATTAAAGGAGAAGCAGAAAAAAACAATGACCAGGCTACACTGGAAGAAATTCGAAGCCTGGAGTACGATCAGCAAAAGCTAAAAGATCGGATCTCCACCACTAACCTTAAAGCTTCTGAAGATAATGAGGAAAAAAAGGAGATTTCCAACGAATGGCAACGAATCCTCAATAAGACTGAAAAAATTATGGAGGAAACAGAGAACAAAAAGCAGTAGACAACTAAAGATTAGTACGCTGTGATTCAGCTACTGATCTTTGTATCTTATTCGTTAGTTTTCCTTTTTTCCCAAAAAGGGTGTGGTATTTTTCACTGCCTGATTAAAGCCTATCTACTTTTGGTGGTACCCGCTCTAAGGAGGCTCGTACGCATTTCTTTATGGCTGACATATTGTCCAGTAATATATTGCCTTCATAAGAGAAATTACCATCCTTATAGAAAGCTTCCAGCAGGATATAATTCGCTTTAAATTCAGGTGTAAATCTGATGATGTGCCTCTCCCAGTCTTCATTTTCTACAAAGTCAGACAGGTATATTTGCTGCCCGCGATCACACTTAGTTTCTCCCAGCCATACTCTCAATCTCAGCGGGCTGTTGTAGCGGGTGCCGGCATAAGTCATAGAGCGTGCCAGCTCTATGGAGAAAATGTAGCAGTTGTCTGGTGTTAAAGGCTTTTCAAAACGTTGACCGATACTTTCAAAAGTACCATCATGCCTACTGATGATGCCTACAAATGTCTCCCCTTCGGAAGGCTCGGTGCTAACGCCCCAGGGGCCCGGTAAAATATCGGGTGTAGTCTTGGGTTGGCAGGGGAACCATCCCACTGGAACAGTAGCATCAGAGGGAATACCCTCAAATGATGCATTATCAAAATATATTTGTGATTGAGCCAGTAGCACATGACTGATTGCCAGGCATAATAAAAGTAGCTTCCTATACATAGATTCCACCATTTCAAAAATTAAAAACGTTATTTTGGGTTCATTTAGATGCTTTACTTTCAATTTGGATTAAACATCTCATCCAATATCTGAAATTCTACAGTGGTTGGCAGATATTTTATACTTTTACCTTCATAAATTTATCATCCGGGGTTTTCAAGTTTATCACTGCTAATGTCTGAGTATACCGATAAAACTGCAAAAAAGAATAAGCCGAATTACCTATATGCCATTATTAGTGTGGCATTGGTACTTTTTTTATTGGGCTTTTTTGGATTGGTTATCCTTCATGCCAAGAAATTAATTACAACCTACAAAGAGAACCTCAATATAAGCATTGAGTTGAGTGAATCTGCTTCAATGGCCGAAATTGATAGCTTGCAAAACGCATTAGATAATTTTACTTTTGTTAAACCAGGCAGCACTCGTTTTATTTCAAAAGAGGAAGCTGTGGATTTGATGAAAGACGAGTTCGGTGAGGATTTCCTTGAGCGGTTAGATTTACCCAATCCCTTTTTTAATGTCATCACTTTTAACGTCCGGGCCAATTATCTGGTACCTGATAGCCTGAAAAATATAAAAGAAACTTTGACCAATACGCCGAAGGTTTTGGATGTCAACTACCCGGAAAATGTTACTCAACGGATCGATAACAACATTCGCCGGCTTTCTATCATGGCTGCAGCGATTGCGGTATTTTTTATCCTCGTAGCCGTCACACTCATTCATAATACTATACGGTTAGCTCTTTACTCCAATCGTTTTTTAATCAAAAATATGGAGCTGGTTGGTGCATCATGGGAGTTTATTAGTCGTCCCTATATAAGAAGAGCAATTTGGCACGGTTTTATCAGTAGCATAATCGCCATTATTGCTTTAGTCGCTATGATGTATTGGTTTTGGTTAAACCTACCAGAGATGAGGGCCCTTTTGGACCCCGTAGGATATGCGGCACTGGGCGTATTGATTACAGTGATAGGGATTTTGATCAACTCCACCAGTACTTATTTTGTAGTAAATAAATATTTGAAAATGAGAATTGATGATTTGTATTGATTCCATATCAAATCATTATCTTCGCTAACTATTTTTGAACAACAGCACAAAAAATGAGCAACAACAAACCACCCAAGAAGAAAAAAGTGGTTGTCACCACCAATAAAAAGCAAGAAAATCAAAATCAGCCTAAAAAGGTCAGTCAGAACAAGGGAGAAAGTAAGGGTAAAAAAAATGTGAAGTCGGTATCAAAGGAGAGCAGGAAGAAGGTAACGCCTACGGTGAGCTCCAGAAGTAGAAGCCGTAAAGTATCAGAGGTACAAGCCCAGCCGGAACTGATTTTTGGCCGCCAAAACTACGCCTGGATGGGCCTTGGCTTAGGCCTGGTAGTACTGGGACTTATCCTGATGTCGGGCGGCCATATGTCCAGCCCGGATGTGTGGGATGAGTCGCTAATTTATAGTTTTAGAAGAACAGTACTGGCCCCTATAGTCATCTTATCGGGCCTGGGGGTTGAGATTTATGCTATTTTCAAACGGTAACCTATTTACATGTCATCAATCATTCAAGCTGCCATTTTAGGGCTGGTACAAGGACTTACTGAATTTTTGCCAGTTAGCAGTAGTGGTCACCTGGAATTGGCCAAGGTTATACTGGGAGACCAGAGCATTGAGGAAGAAAGCCTGTTGATGACCGTCACCCTTCACGCTGCTACGGCCCTTAGTACCGTGGCTATTTTTTGGAAGGATATACTTGAAATACTAAAAGAGCTTTTCAACCCTTCATGGAATGATGATAAAGCTTTTGCCGTCAAGATCATCCTGTCTATGATACCGGCTACAGTGCTTGGCCTACTACTGGAAGACCAGATTGAGGCGCTTTTCAGTAGCCAAATCCTGCTGGTGGGGGTAATGCTCCTCATTACCGGTGCTTTGCTATTCCTGGCTGACCGGGCCCGGAAAACTGATAAGACGGTAAGTTACAGTCATGCTTTTATTATCGGGATAGCCCAAGCTATTGCCATTCTTCCTGGTATTTCAAGATCCGGAGCCACTATTTCTACTTCAGTATTACTAGGAATTGACAGAGAGCGGGCTGCCCGCTTTTCTTTCCTTATGGTTGTTCCTTTAATATTGGGAAAAATGGCTAAAGATCTGGCTAACGGGGAGCTAGCCCAGACGACCGTTCCGGCTATTGACCTTATTGCGGGGTTTGTGGTAGCTTTCCTCACGGGCTTACTGGCCTGTACTTGGATGATCCAGTTGGTGAAGAATAGTAAGTTGACTTATTTTTCTGTATATTGTTTTATAATAGGAATTATGGCAATTATTTTTGCTGTAGTGAATTGATTTTTTCATTGTTGCAGTAATTAATAAATATTCTTATCTTAAAAGTATTTATTAATTACTACGAACCTATTTTGCCAAAGCAAATTTTTGAAAAGAATGAACTCAGAGGATAATCCCCTGCCGGGATATGATTTTAAGGCAGGTACTGTTTTGCTGGTAGATAAGCCGGAAGGATGGACATCCTTCGACGTTGTAAATAAAATCAGGTACAAACTCAAAAAGCACCTCGGTGTAAAAAAAATTAAAGTAGGCCATTCCGGCACGCTCGATCCTATGGCTACTGGCTTACTCGTTATTTGTACCGGAAAGTTCACCAAAAGATTAGCAGATTTTCAGGGGCTTCCCAAGTGCTACGAAGGAACGATGTTGTTGGGAGCCACCACGCCATCTTATGATGCCGAAACGGCAGTGGAGGAAAGTTTTCCTACTGACCATATTGACGAGGCGCTCCTGGAAGAAGCCCGGCAACAGTTTCTGGGAGATATTGAACAAGTACCTCCAATGTTTTCGGCTATTAAGGTAGATGGCCAGCCTTTGTATAAAAAAGCCCGGAAAGGCCAAACTGTAGATATCGATCCCAGGCCCGTTCACATCTCTAAATTTGAATTGACCAATATTGATTTACCGAACGTGGATTTTGAGGTAAGCTGCAGTAAAGGTACTTACATCCGTTCGCTCGCCCACGACTTCGGTAAAGCAGTTCGCTCGGGTGCGTATCTGACCAGATTGCGCCGTACCTGTGTAGGTGATTTCGATATCAAAGATGCCTGGAACCTAAAGGCTCTGCTGGAAGTTATTGAAGAAATGCCTGTAGCCGTGAAGTAAAGATCATAAAAATAAGTGATTAGCTTGCAGCTAATCACTTATTTTGCTTTACTCAATAACGATTTGGCGGGTGAGCAATACATCTTCTACCCGTAATCTGATGATGTAAATACCTGAATTCAGGGTGCGCTCTGGATACCATGTAAAGCGCTGCTTTCCCGGATTAAGCTTATTATCAGCGTAGAGTGTTTTAATCAACTGGCCGCTGTTCTGGTAAATCTCAAGAACTACAGGCCTGAACTGGTCTAATTGAAACTCAATAGTCACCTGCTCTTTAGCAGGATTGGGAAATGCATTGAGAGCAAAGTTTTTGGATATATCCAGATCGCTGGCGTTCACTTCGGATATCGGCTCCCAGTTCTTAACTTCACTATTTTGCTTCGCCTCCTTCTTATTTAAGTACTTTACTATGTACTCCATTTTCTTGTAATTGAATTCCTTGTCAGGTGAAGTAGGGAACATACTCACCGTAAAGACCGTTCCCTCAGGATCAAATACATTTACCACTAATTTACCATCAAAACCATCAATGACTGGTAAGCTGTATTCATACGCTCCATTTCCATCAGTAACAGCCAGTACCTTCCCCATGGTTTTGAAAGCAACTCCTTCAACGGGTTCATTTTCCAGGGTCTTAACGGTACCACCTATTATTTTTCTATCGGTGGTGAAACGCTTTTCCTGAGATAGAAGATTAATAACTTCCACCTCAATAATGGGCGCTTTGATGTTTTCTGTTTCTTTTTCAAGCTGAATTTCAGCCTTGCCTTCTTTGGGCGTTTCCAGTACAAATTCTACAAAAGCACTCATTTTACAAAGGCCTTTGGCCGAGGCAGGAGCATATCCCACATATCTTAACTCTACATTGTCTATACACGAATCAGATGCAGTTAATGAGAATTCACCTTTTACATCAGTAATCGTAGCAAAAGCTTTATCTTTAGATTGGATGATTGCCCCGATAGCCGGCTTTCCATTGTCAAACCTGACGATACCCTTTAGTTTACTTCCATCTTCTATTTCTGATAGATTGGAAACATTAACAGATTTGACCTTACCAACCCCTTTGCGATTATTATACTTTTCAGAGACTCTCACCTGGCTGGAAATTTTCTTTTTTTCCTCCGTTCTTTCACGTTTTTTATTGTAGCCTTTAGTCTTTATAACGATTACACCATACTTTCCCTTTTCACCATACTTTTCTAATGCTGTTTTATCCTTAATTACCGTAATAGATTCAATGTTTTTGGGATCAATCCGATTCAGCAAATTATCTCCGCCCAACCCGGGTACTTCCTCACCATCCAGAATAAACAATGGCACTGTATCTCTTAAATAGAGTCTTGATTGAGTGAGCTTTGGCAAAGGGTGAATTCCGGTTTTTAAAAGTTCCATTTCCTTTAACAATCTGTTGAAATCTATCCATATTGAATCTGGAGCTGAAGGACTAAAACTATCATCTGGAACAAATTCAAAAGGCACTTCTTCAATTGGAATGGCCCAACTTACTTTCTTTGCTATGGTATTTTGAGCAACAACCTCCACCGCGGGAAGATCAGCCGTGAGCTCAGTTTCCAACTCTTTTGAGATCGACTTTTCCGGTTCGCTGAATTTTTCAACTTCATTAATCCCGTAAGAGTAGAAGGCCGGCAAGGTTAGACCTAATAATAATAAAAAGGTCAGAAAAAGGCTCTTGACCAGAGATGGTTGTTGATCATATTTTCCGAACAGTCGAAATATTCTTTTGCTTAGTAAGCTTGATTTAGCGTTAGCTGCCATGATTAATTTTGTTTTTTGTGAAAAATGAAAAGACTGGATTTGGGTGAGTGTTTGAGCGTACAATACGGCATCATGACTGGCTTTCAAGACCAGTTCATCACAACAGTGCTCGCGTTCTGCTCTTACTTGCCCGGATATCCACCACATAGCAGGATGGAAAAAAAACAACACTTCAATCAGAGACTGAAACAGGTTGACCCAAAAGTCATACCGGCGAATATGCGCCAACTCATGAAGCATTAGCACTTCTACTTGCGAAGGAGTCAGGCTGGCTAACAACCCCAATGGAACTAGAATAACAGGCCTAAGCATTCTGAAAGCTACAGGTGAATTGACCTCGGTGGAGCTTAAAAGTCTTATGGTTTGGCGAACGCCCATTTTTTGCTTTAACGCTTCAAAGCGTTGCATCCAATCGTCAGAAAGATTACTTACCCCATTGGACTTGAGATAATTAAGATAGAAAAAACCCGATATCATCATGGATAAGAAGATCAATACCCCTGCCATCCAGAGCATGCCGATAAAGGGCATGTATGGATCCATTAATTGAAGGGATTTGGAAAAAACCTCACTCCATAAAAAGCTTTCAGCTCCTATCTCTTTTGCAGATGCAGAAAGGTGACTATCGGAAAGGGTGATTTCTTCGCTAAAATGCTGAAATATCACTACATCACCTGAGCTCTCTGCAACAATAGGCTTAAACAGCTGCCACTCGGTAGTGAAAGTATATGCTGCGACCACTAGGGCCATAAACATACCGACAACGAGAGTCCAATACCTCAGGTTAGGTCTTTTTGGGGAAATAAACTGCAAGCAAAGCTTTAGTAAGACAGCAATTAATCCCAATTGCCACAAGCTATGAAATAAAGTCCAACCCAATGATTGCCCCAATGCCGGGAAATATAATTCTATAGCATTATTCATCGTCTTTCTGCTTTTTCTGTTCTTCAATCCATTTTTGAAGCGCCTCCAATTCTTCCGGTGTTGTATCACCTTGCCCGAGGGCATGCATCACCAGCTTCATTGCTGATCCTTTGTAAACTGTATCTACCATCCGCTTGTAGAAGTTATTCTGTACTTCCTGTTCTTTAAGAGCCGCAATGTAAAAATGTGTTTTACCATCTTTTTCACGCTTTACCATTTTTTTATCAAACATCCGTTGCATTTGTTTTAGAATAGTCGTGTACCCCACTTCTCGCCTGGTACTGATCTTTTCATGAACCAGACGTACCGATGCGGGCTGATGCTCCCAAAGAATCTGTAAGATTTCAAGTTCTGCCTCTGTTGGCTGATTGATGTTGTGTTCTTCCATGTTGTTACTTTTGATGGAATTTGAGGAAGCTAAACAGCCGGAGTATGAAGATATCCCAAACAAGCGCTCCATGGTATTCGCTCTGTGGATGTTACCCCATTGCTCATCAACAACTGCTCAACTCCCTACGATATGATCATAACTTCTCTACAAATATATACGTCAAACGTCGTAGATGCAAATTTATCTACGACATCTGACGTATTTTCTTTCAACTTTTTTTTCTAGAAGGTTGGCTATTGCCTTTACTCTCTTCCTCTATTTATTCGTGCGGTTGATCAGTCGGCCAATTTCAGCATTCAGGGCTGAGAGCTGGCCATCTATGGGCACGCGGATAATGAGGTTTTCGAGACTATTCCTGGCAAACTCCAGGTTGCGCTTCGTTAGGTTCAGGGAGCTCTCCATTTGCTCCTGTTGAGATATTTGATAAGCAGAACCTTTAGTACAGGGCTTTTTCAAGAGTTTAGCCGACGCAGTAAATGTTCGTATTCGTCCTGGGTTTCCACAAATTCTACCTGAGCAATCAGGCTATCCTGATACAAGGCTTTATTTCTGGCTACCCTTTTGCCTAGCGAATCGATTTGAAAATCTATATCCAAAGACTGTTCATTTAATTGCAGGCTCTGCCGCTCTATTAGTATGGATTGACTCCTTATCGTGTTGATCTGATCGATGATCTGTGCTTCCTGATTCAGTACATTGAGTTGTAAATCCAGGTTAGAAAAACTTAGGATGGCCGTCCCTTTGTTGATCTCTACACCGTCTTCTATAAATATTTCCTCTACCTTACTACTCTCTACTGCATTGAGGTATACCGTTGCTGCTGAGGAGCTGGGGCTCATGCGGGCCACCCTCTATCGCCGGATGGCTAATTACGATTTATAAAAGACTTACCCAACTGGCGAGCGATAAAACAAGCATTATGCTAGAGAAATTCAGTACTAATTTATTGATCCGGGTAATTTTGCTAGTAGCAGCCTCTCTAGGTTTAGGCTTCAGTGTTACTTATGAAAGCTAGCTAACGATAGCTCTGCTAACAGCCATTATAATTTCTCTGGTAATCAATCTATCTAATTATGCCAGTAAGACCAACCGTGAACTGGCCAGTTTCTTTGACTCAGTGCAGTACGATGATTTTGTAACCAATAGCAGTAGTATTTGGAAAGGCAATCATTTTGAAGAATTGCACCAGGCGATGAATCAGGATAGCATAGAAGTCCATACTGCCCAAAAAAATGGTACGATCGTTAGTTTAAAACTTTAAGTTTTTTTGTCATTTTAGCAAAACCCTTTTCATCTCTTCCTCTACAAAATGGTATAACAGCACATTTTAGTATAAAAAAAATGCGAGTAATCGAAAAACAGACGTCAGCGATGGAGGAATATTTAATTTTGATAAAAAAGACAAGTTGGAAAAAAATCAGCACATAGAAACGGTTAGAGGTATGGCCATATTGTTAGTTGTGCTTTATCACGTCAACAGTCATTTGGGGCTACCACACAATACCTTTTGGCGAGCTTTTCACGTCCCCTTTGATTTCCTAAGGATGCCGCTATTTACAGTGATTTCTGGTTTTGTATATTCTTTACGACCGGCACAGGAAGGGGCTTTATTTCTTTTTTGGAAAAAGAAAGCCAGACGCTTACTTCTGCCCTGGTTAAGCTGGTCGACTATCAGTTATCTGGTCTTTGCAGGATTGTTTGACCAAATAAGCAGCCGCGACTATATCTACAGCCTAGTATTTCCCTTTCATCAATACTGGTTTTTACAGGTAATGGCTTTCCTATTTGTAATAGTGGCTATTTGCGAAGTACTGGGGGTTTTTAGCCATAAAACAAACTGGTTGCTAAGCTTTATCGGTAGCTTTATAGGCTATCTGGTGTTCCGCTATGTTCTACCGGCAGCTTCGGTTATTCCTGATCATTTTCCTACCTATTTCAGCTTTAATGGTATTTTCCATTTACTTCCTTTTTTCCTCATCGGGATTGGTATACAACGCTTTTTTTATCAAAAAACCGCCAACGGTACTGTCCTTCTACTAGGAGTAGTTACAGGAATGGGATGCCTAATTGGCTTCCTTGACCTGGCCGATCTGGCCTTCGGTGAGTGGGCCAGTAAGGATGGCTTCCTTTACATGATACTGGGGTGCTGCGGTACTGGATTTATCCTTAGTCTTTACTTTCAAAATAAATGGCTGGCCTATTTAGGTAGCAAAGCTTATCCCATTTATTTAATACATGTGCTGGTGTTGGTTTTGGTAAAAAACAGCTTATACAGCTTAGGAATTTATGCTCCGGAAATTGCATTTCCAGTCATTTTCCTGGCTACGCTTACGCTCCCAATACTTATTGAAAAATGGATAAAGAAGAATAACTTTTTAAAGTTTATTTGCTTTGGCCTCAAAAAGAAAACGGCTGGCAGAGCAGTAGCCGCCGTCCCATCAGCTCAAATTGCTTACAACAATGAGAGGTAGGATGTGGTACATTAGACTTGTTTCGCAGGTATTAAAATAGGCTATTAGTTAAAGCGCTACAGCGTTCCTTCGCTCAAATGCCCACAGGGCGTGTACCTTGCAGGATTGCTCAGCCATCTCCCACACTGTGCCTTTTATCAGTCGATTGGCGCGTCTGAAGCTCAGAAGGTAACCCTGCCCTTTTGAGCCAAAAAGTCTTCGTGGGGTTTTTACTTTCCGTGAATGCATCATAGGAATCCCAAAAGCGGTTAACTACATTTTGGCGATTACAATTCACTAAATTGATTAAATCAATGCCTTTAGGTATGGAAATATTCCGTAGCGCTTCTTCTAAAACAGACTCACTGCTCTCACTGACCAGCCCCATGCTTTTTTGTAGCTGCGCTTTGAGCTCGGCAATTTCAGCCTCATATCGACTGATAGTAATTTTGAGTTTTACCTTGATCTCAGGATCAACAGCAAGCGGTTGTTCTTCATATAAGCCATTAAGAATGGCTTACTTTTCTTTTAATTGCTGTTTGAGTGCATCAAGGTTCTGCTGCATAATTATTAGTCTTTCAGTTTACTTTTTATAGCTTCCAGACGAGCTACCGTATCTTCAATACGCTTTTTGAGGGTAAATTTCTGCTCCGGATCTGTCATCATACTCTCTTCTTCTTCCAAGAAATTCAGTTTTTCTTGGTAGGTTTTAGCCTGCCGTCTGAGGCTTTCCTTTTCGGAGTTTTCAAGGACTTTCCAGAAAGGGTCGTTCGCGTCAAGCCCGGCATCTACTTCCGGAGTAAAGTTCAACTTAACGTCTTTATCCTTGAGTTTACCAATATAATCTTCTAGGGCCGCAGAAATCAGATTGTATTGGCGCTCGGCAAAGTCATCCCCTACCAATCCTTTGCGCTGACGCTTCAGCAGGCCGTTGTACCGACCTTGCTGCTGTAAAAAATCAGAAAATATTTTGCTATCTTCTTGAACATATCGCTCTATCAACTCAAAGATCCCATCAAAATCCCGCTCGGCAATGCCTGCTAATAAAGATTTTTTTAGGTCAGATAAGTTCTTGATCTGTATGACTTCCGGGCTTTCCGGTACTTCTTGTATAGGTTCCTGCTCTATTCTCTGCCCTCTTTTTTCACCTTCACCATCAACAATCACAGATGGCTGCTCTGAGGGAATAAAATCTTTTTTCCTAAAATAAAACATCCCTCCTCGATCACCTATGCCATGAATGGAGCCATAACGCGGAATTTGAGCTACATTGTTACTAACCCCGGTTTTTACTTTTTCACAAAGGGTAGCTGCGCTGAATTGTAGCTCCTTCGTATTTTTTAAAAACCACAATAAATTATCAGCAAATGGGCTATTATCGCCAGGTTTACCATCTGAAACTACCGTATTCCTGCCGGCAGTCAGCAAATAACGCGAGGGGATGTAGAAGTCTCTCGGAGTTATATTCGATCTTTTAGAACGATCGGTAAACAGGGTACCAGAATAACAAGAGTCAGCAATGACAAAGGTATGCTTTGATTTGATAGCTTTGATATATTTTAGTACCCGGCTAAAGTCTATATAAGTCCAAGAAGCTCCGGCCTTCCCATTGAAAGGAATCCATGAACCTTCCTCCAAATTGGTGTCGTACTCGCCGTGGCCTGAAAAATAAATCAGTAAATTATCCTCCTGCTCTATTATTTTTGATAATTGGATCAGCTTTTCGAAAATATTTTCCTCAGTGGCCTCCTCATTATACAGCGCATAAACTTTACCCTGCTCAAACTGATACTCCTGAACTAGGGAATGGACAACGTCTTTGGCATCTTTAACAGCATTATAAAGTTTTGGAAACTCCTTATACTCATCAATGCCGATGACAAAAAGATAATTGCTACCTTCTCTTTGTATTTGTTGTTCCTTTTCCTGAGGTTTGCGTCCTGCTCTGTTGTTAGCATTTTCGTTAGCCATAGGTGTTCTCGAGTTATTATGAATGGTTGAATTTATGGGTAAAGAGATAATCTTCAAATATAATCTGACTGTACAGATTTTAAAAGCTCAAAAGGATAAGATAGTACTTTTTATACAAAATGAACCTTTACTTTTAATTTTACGCCTCCAACGGCCTTTGAGATACAAACACAAATCAGGCATAGCGGTTAGGTTGGAAGAATTTGATGATAACAGACTTGTTTTGCAGGTATTAAAATGGGCTAAAATTGGTTCTTTTTACCCTTGCGAAACAAGTCCAATGACAAAGTAAAGAAAAACGAGATATAGTCTATTGAGCAGTCAAAAAAAAAATACATTTACAAACCCACCAAAGTAAAGGAAGAATAGGGCCATGTCTGAATTATTAAACAATCAAACGGCGGGAGTAATCGGTGCTGGCAGTTTTGGAACAGCTGTGGCCAACTTGTTGGCATACAATACACCAGTGCTGGTTTACAGCAGAAGGCCGGCTTTGGTAGAGCAGATCAACACCCAACACTACAATAATGATATAGTACTTTCTCCCAGGATAAGGGCCACCAACAGCCTGGAGGAAATTGCCGGTACTTGTGATATTATATTTCCTATAGTTCCTTCAGCCAACTTCAGGAACATGATAAAGGGGTTGGCGCCTTATCTAAGGCCCTACCACATCCTGATTCATGGTACAAAAGGGCTGGATACCTCCAAACAACTAATGGATAGCGGGTCGCTACTGGGGCGGGCTGATGTACATACGATAAGCGAAGTGATTAAGCAAGAAAGTGCTATTTTGAGAGTCGGTTGCCTTTCGGGACCTAATTTGGCCAAAGAAATTATGGAAGGCCAGCCAACGGCAACCGTAGTAAGTAGCCAATTCTCGGAAGTCATCAGGATAGGCCAGGCCCTTTTGAGTAGCCAGCATTTTCACGTTTTTGGCACTCATGATATTGTCGGCGCTGAACTAGCAGGAGCCCTGAAGAATATTATTGCCATCGGCTCCGGAATTTTAATGGGAAAAGGGATGGGAAAAAACATACAGGCAGTATTCATTACCAGAGGCTGGCACGAAATGATCAGCCTGGGAAAAGCAATGGGTTCAGAAACCAGTGCTTTTTTTGGTATGGCCGGCATTGGAGACCTAGTCGCTACTGCCACCAGCGAAAATAGCCGTAACTACTCTCTTGGCCTGCGCCTGGGCGGAGGGGAAAGCCTGGAAGAAATACAAAAAACCATGCCAGAGCTGGCAGAAGGTGTCAGAACCCTCAAAATCATGTATCAAATGGGAATTTACTATAAATTGCGTATACCCATTACCAATTATTTGTATAAAATGGTTTTTGAAGAATTTGACTTCAGCAAAGCCCTGAAAGCATTAATGACTTATCCATATGCCGTAGATGTGGATTTCTTGTAATTGGCAAGGTAGTTTTAAATCATTTGTTTATTTTCAGCATCTGTTGGAAGGATAGAATTCAGAACACACAAAGTCGAAAATAATGAATGTTTTGTTGTCTAAGATTTGGCCGCATTTAGCTGCCGTAGGAGTGTTTTTAATCGTTTGCGCTGTTTATTTTTCCCCACAAATTCAGGGAAAAGTAATCCAGCAGGGAGATATTACCCAGTACCTGGGGATGTCACAAGAAATTCGGGAATTTAAGAAAGAAACCGGCCAAAAGACGCTGTGGACCAACGCCATGTTCGGAGGTATGCCCACCTACCAAATTAACAGCGTCCGCGATGGTAATCTACTAAAGCCGGTAAAAAAAGCCAGCAACTTATGGATTAGCCGTCCTATGGGACTCTTTATTTCCGCTATGATATCCTTTTATATCATGATGATCGTTTTGGGGGTAAACCCCTGGCTGAGTATCATAGGCGCGATTGCCTTTGGCTTTACTACCAATAATTTTGTGTTGTTTGAAGCAGGACACAACTCCAAATTAGATACTATTGCTTTTCTTCCACTAATGGCTGCTGGTATTTTACTGGCTTTCAGAGAGCGATATCTCGCCGGTGGCACCCTCTTTGCACTGGGTACCGGCCTGAATTTGCTGTCTAACCATCCACAAATGTCCTACTACTTCGTACTGACCTTAATCGTGTATGGAGTAGCTCAATTGATTTATAGCATCCGAAAGGGAGAGATCATGCACCTCCTGAAAGCTTCAGGAATTTTACTGGCCGGCGGGCTGCTGGGGCTGGGAGCCTCCATGGCGAATATCCTGGTCACCCTGGAATACACAGAAGATACGATGCGTGGTAAGCCCGTCCTGGAGAAAAAAGTGGAAAAAGCTTCCGAAGATGACAGCAGCGAAACAGAAGGCCTGGCCTGGAATTACGCCATGAACTGGAGTAATGGCACTATTGATCTCTTTTCTACGCTTATCCCGGGAGTAGCGGGAGGCTCTTCCAGTGAACCCCTACCGGAAGATTCACAATTCGCTCAGCTAGTCAGACGTAGTGGTCAACGTTTGCCCGACAACTTTAGAGCTCCATTGTACTGGGGAGGATTACCCAATACTGCCGGCCCTAATTACATGGGAGCAGGTATTTGCTTGCTATTCATTTTAGGGTTGATCTTGGTAAAAGGACCAGCTAAATGGTGGCTGGGTATAGGAACGCTACTCACTTTTATGCTTTCTCTGGGAAATAACCTGGAGTGGTTTAACCGGATCTTTTTTGAATATTTCCCATTATTCAACAAATTTCGTTCTCCTAACTCGGTTTTGAGCGTCACGGCATTTTTGGTTCCCTTTCTGGGATTATTGGCCGTGAGTGAATTATTCAAAGAAGACCTGCAAAAAAGTAAAGCACTTAGAGCTCTTTATATTGCAACTGGTATTACAGGGGCGATTTGCCTTTATTTCTGGATAATTGGCCCATCCAGCTTTGATTTTAGTTCTGATGTGGACTCTATGCTTGAGCAAAATGGGTTTGATGTCAATGCAGTAAAGGCAGACAGAGCTAAACTAATGAGCGGTGATGCTGCTAGGTCGCTGTTCATTATCATTCTTTTTGCAGGCTTGCTCTGGGCTTTTCTTCAAAATTATATTTCCAAAATAATTCTAATGGCCGGTTTAGGTCTAATAACAGTGGTAGACTTGGCACTGATAGGTCAGCGCTACCTCGGCCAAGAGAGTTTTGTTACCAAGTCACAATCAATGGAGGTTTACAATCCCAGGCAGGTTGATCAGCAGATTATGAGTGATACGGATCCACACTTCAGAGTGCACGATTTGACGCAGGATCCCTGGAATAGCGCCCGGGCTTCTTATTTCCACAAAACGGTTGGCGGTTATCATGCGGCCAAGCTACAAAGGTACCAGGATTTAATCTCGCGTTATTTAACTAAAAATGATCCTAAGGTGCTTAATATGCTAAATACCAAATATGTCATTGTTCCGGGACAAAACGGGCAGGCAGTAGCTCAGCGCAACCCGGGAGCACTTGGTAATGCCTGGATGGTCAACAGAGTAAAAATGGTCAATTCTGCTAATGAGGAAATTGATGCCATCGGAGCGATCGATCCGGGAAAAGAAGCAGTAGTGCACCAGGAATATTCCGCTTATGTCAGTGATATTGTGCCCAATGCCGCAGCAGATTCGCTTTCCGGTGATCAAATAACGCTAAGCAGCTATGCGCCCAACGAATTAAAATATACGGTCAATAATACAGCCGAGGGAACTAAGCTGGCAGTATTTTCTGAAATCTGGTATGGTCCTGACAAAGGTTGGAATGCCTATATTGATGAAGAACAAGTAGATCATATTCGGGTCAATTACCTGCTTAGAGGCTTAAAAATTCCTCCCGGGCAGCACGATATTGTCTTTAAATTTGAACCGGCTACCTACTATTTGGGGAATACCATTTCTATTATCAGCTCGCTGACTATTCTCCTAGCCTTTTTTAGTTTTGTAGGTTATAAAGGGTATCAACAGTGGAAAGTCATTCAGGAAACACCTCCTGCCCCCAAGCCTAAGCCGGAAGCAAAAGCTGCCAATCCAACCACTCCCAAAAGAACGGGAAGTGCTACTTCCAGGCCACAAAATAAGCGCAGCTCCAAAAAGACTAAAAAGAAGAAATAAGCTCTAAGAGATGCTATCATAGCATCTCTTAGACAAACACCGCAGATATGAAACTCAAAGCATTACTTTTTTTATTACTCCTGCCTGTATTCCTATTTGCCCAGCCGGAAGACCTCACTCAGGACCAAACTTTCTTCGAAGAACAAAGTAAAGCCTATGATCAGTGGTTGGATGCCTCGGGGCTGGGCAGTCTACTTTCCGTAAAAGAAATTAAGGTAGAACCCAATGCGCTGTCCGTTTACCTGACTTTCTCTAATGAGGAAGTCAACTACGTGGTCAACGCCTGGGAAACGCTCAAAACCAACTTTGAAGCGCAGGAGCCACTTACGCTGGAGCAACAGCTCTTCTACAAAGCACTGCACTATATGCAGGTAGACCAGGAGCAGTTGGATGTGCAGCTCTACGATACTTACGATTTGTCCAAGACCCCGCTGTTTTTCCGGGGGATCTATTTTTCAGACGGGAAAGTGAAGGTAGCGGAGGATAATCCCAAGTCTGTTACCCGTAAGGTGAGCATTCCCAAGCCTCGGCTTGCGCTGAGCAGCAATGGCACCGAGGTTGCCCTTAAGCAAGACTTAGAAGAAGCCTACATATACCGTAAAATCCTACAAAAAGCCAGAGCTTATTACGAAGCGGAAGATAAAAAAGTAGATGGCCGCGTACCGGTATTTAAGCCTTTAGGCCAACTCGATCAACTCCGCTTTGAGGTGGCAGATCTGACCCGCGAGGTGGTGACAGATGGGCGTCGTAGTTATTTCTGCAGTCTACTGCGTCGCCTGGACTACAACTGTAATTGGAGCCCCCGCGAGGTGCTGACTTATACCATTAGCTACGAAGATAAAGAGGATGAGCTTACGCTAAAAATCGAGATTGATGGTCGCCTGGGCTCGGGGGTCTATGCCAATGCCCGGCGTCGCAGCTACATCAGCCTGGACGTAGAGCACTATCCGCAACTGGAAGCCTACGCCGAGCAAATGCGTGAGCGGATTTATAGTTGGTTGACACGGCCGTGATAATGGTC
>CAZVOD010000039.1:0-41070 GCA_964628385.1 uncultured Saprospiraceae bacterium | reverse complement strand
TTATAATTTGGTTTTATTTGGTTAGGGCTGAGGTAGTGCTGTGGTGGCGCTGCCTCTTTTTTATTTACCGCACAAAAGAAGCGCTGATATCCACTTCGTTTTCTGAAGATACTAACAGCTTTTCGGTGGCATAAATCTTATAACCGTTATCGGTATTATAGACCATTTTTTGGGTAAGATTCATCATGGTACTTTCCAGGCGATTAAAAACCTGCACGCTATCGATTTGTTGATTTTGGGCAAAGGAAATAATAATAAGCTGGGTTTTCAGCTCCTTATCGCTGCTTTCATATTTGATTTGCTGTATTTTGTCTTGCTGATAAAAGGTTGTATCCCCCTCGTATTTATCCCACCATGCCGGCTTATTGATATCCGCTTCGACGAATACCTTCAATTCTTTTTCATAATCCACATTCTCCTGTACAGCGGATTCTCTCTTATCATTGAGCCTAAGCTGCTTGGATAATTGTATTCCCAGGCTATCCAGCCGATTGATCTCCGCATTAAAAAAAGCTTCCAGATCATAGAATTTCTTTACCCGTTCCTTTCGGGGTTCATTATCGGAAATAGAATTACAGGCAGATAAAAGCCATACCAGGCCAAGAAACACAAAGGATAGGTAGCGCATATTTAGTTTTCTTAATCGCTCAGGTAGTACATGCCTGCCTATAAACATCTACGGGCAAGTTATAGCCTACGCCTCATCGAGTTACTGTTCTGACAAGTCAAGCACCTGAATTTAATGAATATATTGGTTGGAATACCGCAATGTCAACAGCAAGGAAACCCACAAACGAGGCGATTGTTGCCCCGTTTTGAACGCTAACCCTTCAGCAGTATATCGCCATCCATGTCTTGTGGAATATCAAGGCCATACAAATGAAGGAGTGTTGGAGCCAGGTCAGCGAGTTTACCATCACTTATAGCTCTACTTTTTCTATCGCTGTTGAAGAAAATACAGGGTACCAAGTTTTTTGTATGAGCAGTATTTGGTGAACCATCTTCGTTGACCATATAATCTGAGTTGCCATGGTCAGCAATAATCAATGCATTATAATGATGCGATTCGGCGACTTCCAGCAGTTTTTCAAGACAGCTATCTACTGTTTCAGCAGCTTTCACCGCCGCTGCGAAGACACCAGTGTGGCCTACCATATCGGTATTGGCATAATTCAAACAAATGAAATCCGGCTGGTTCAATTTAATATCTTCAATGATAGCAGCAGTGATCTCGTGGGCACTCATTTCGGGCTGAAGGTCATAAGTAGCCACTTTAGGAGAAGGAATCAGAATTCTTCTTTCCTGATCAAAAGGCGCTTCTCGCCCTCCATTAAAAAAGAAGGTAACATGAGGGTACTTTTCTGTCTCCGCTATTCTTACCTGTGTTTTCCCGGCTCTGGACAAAACCTCCCCTAAAGTATTTGTGATATCTTGCTTTTCGAAAAGGATATGTACGTTCTCAAAAGTTTCATCGTAGCGAGTCATCGTCACATAGTGCAAAGACAGCTTTTTCATATCAAAGTCTGGCATATCCCTTTGAGTAAGTACCGTGGAAATCTCTCTGGGCCGGTCTGTCCTAAAATTAAAACAAATCAAAACATCATCGGATTCTATCTGACCTACAGGCTGCTCATCCTCTCCCGTGATAACGATTGGCTTGAGAAATTCATCCGTCTCATTTTTTTCATACCGGGAAGCCATCAACACCAGTGGCGCTTTCGTTTTTTCCCCTTCTCCGTGTACCAGTAAATCGTATGCCAATTTTATTCTTTCCCAGCGCTTATCTCTATCCATGGCATAGTAGCGACCAATAATGGTAGCTAACTCTACCGGCTGTTCACTGGTATGATCTAGTAAATCCTTTAAGTATCCTACTCCGGCTTTTGGGTCTGTATCGCGACCATCCATGAAAGCATGAATGAATACCTTTGGTAGTTGATGCTGAGCCATTATGTCACAAAGGGCTTTCAGGTGATTGATGTGGCTATGGACACCACCATCTGAAACCAATCCCATCAGATGTACAGCCTTGTTATTTTCTTTGGCGTAATCAAGTGCCTGTAATAGCACCTTATTGTCATGTAGCGTTTTATCTTCAATAACTTTATTAATCCTTGCCAATTCCTGATATACGATCCTGCCGGCACCGATATTCAAGTGCCCAACTTCTGAATTCCCCATTTGACCATCGGGTAGCCCCACATCAGCTCCGAAAGTAGTCAACTTACTATGTGGGTAATTATCGTACAGGCTATCAGTAAATGGAGTGCGGGCCTGGCTGATGGCATCGACTTCAGGCTGTTGACCGAGTCCCCATCCATCAAGAATAATGAGCATATTGCGTTTGGAATCCATAATATAGTTTTTTGTTTCGATCCCAAAATAGGCTTTAAACAAAGATATTTTATGCCCTATCCCAATTTTTCTTAATCCCATAACAACCAAGATTATTTCGGCAAGTATCACAATAGCTTTTGCCGACCTTTAAGCCTTACTGGTATTTCTTCCGGCCCAAAGGCACTACAAAGAATATTTATTCGTTAGCTTCATGTATAGCATACATCCGGTAGGCATATCTGGCAATCAGTCCGTAACCAGGCTAGTGGATTCCCCCCGGATAAAAGACTTTTAGCCAATAGGAGATTTCATTTGCTTTTGCGTTACTTGTCAGTTTTTTCCTCGTCAAACAAACACCATAATGCTGAGATTAGTGATCAAAGTTATTTCGAGAACAAAGAAATAGATTTACCTCTAAATTATTCTGCCTTCGCGAAATGAGTGTTTGAAAACATCATTTGCTTATTTAACCGTTTAAACAAAAATGGATACGCTATGAAAAATATAGCTCTATACCTATTAATCACGGCCATTGGGTATCTACCAGAGGCCAACGTTGCCGAAATCACCAAGGCACTAAGCGAAGGTAACACCTCGACATTAAGCAGGTATTTTGATGACGCTGTAGAAGTGGGTATCTTAGAAAAGGAAGATGTTTACAATTCCAGCCAGGCTTCCAAAATTCTTGGAGACTTCTTCAAGCAATATCCGCCCAAAAGTTACGCTCAGGTTCATCAGGGTTCATCAAAAAGTAAGGACTCCATTTATTGCATTGGGAATTTAGCCACCGACAATGGTACCTTCAGGGTGTATATTTATATGAGAGTAAACGGCAAACAGCATCTCATACAAGAATTGAGGCTGGATAAAGAATAGACTTGTTTGGCAGGTATCTCAATAGGCTAAGATTGGGATCAGTTTACCTGATAAGCTTGGAGAATAATTTCTAGTGGTTCTTCTTCCAATACGCCCAGGCCAAATAATGCAAAATCAAAACGCACTGGGTCTTCGGGGTCTATCAATCTGAGTTGCTCCGTTAATTCTTTAACGGCCAGCCAGTCAGATTGCTTACGCTTCAGGAGGTTCATTTGCCTGGCTACGCGATTGACGTGTACATCGAGCGGAATCATAAGCTGTGACATTTTAATGCGCTGCCAGATTCCGAAGTCTACGCCTTTATCATCTTTTCTGACCATCCACCGCAGGAACATGTTGAGCCGTTTGCAGGTAGACTTCCTCGCCGGAGTGGCTATATGCTTGCGCGTGCGATCAGGAGCATACTCTAAAGAAAAAAAATAGTTGTGAAAGCCAATAAGAGCTTTCTCAATATCTTCTGACTGCTCCGGAAGGAACTGCGTAAAAGCTTCTTCCAAAGAGCTGTTAGCTTTGTAGAACTCCTGAAGGAAAGCCAAAAAATAAAGGGTATCCGTAGTTTGAAAAGTGCGATGTTTGAAAGGTAAGAATCTCTCTCGGTCTTTTTCCTCGTGATTTACGATGAAGTCGTAAGGAGCATGATCCATGAGTTGTACCAGCTCCATAGACTTATTGATGATGGTCTTGCGCTGGCCCCATGCCAATATAGCCACCCAGAAAGCTATAATTTCGATATCCTGCTTTGCGGTAAAAAGCCGGGGTACCTGAATAGGGTCGGACTCTATGAACGCGGGCTGATTGTACTTGTCCGCGTAGGTAATAAGCAATTCCCTTAAATTTTGCATACTCCTCTTAACACAACAACTTTAGCAAAAGATTTAGAGCATTTTTAAATTTTACCCTTTGGCCTGCCAATGCCACTATACCTCTGATTTGGCTTCCGCTCTATTTTGCTTATACAGTTCAAGTTTGATAACTCCCATACGCTGTAGAAAATGCTTGATAGAAACCCGCAAAACACCCAAACCATACTTTACGCTTCGCTTAAAATTAATAGAAGAAGCTTCCTCAAAATACTTGGTCGGGCAGGTAACTTCTGCAATACCAAAATTAGCATAAATGATTTGGGAAAGCATTTCATTATCAAAAACAAAATCGTCAGAATTGCTATTGAAGTTAATGGTCGTAAGGACTTCTCGGCTAAAAGAGCGATATCCGGTATGATATTCGGATAATTTATGGTTCACTAAAAGGTTCTGGACCAGTGTTAGAAAGCGATTAGCAATATATTTGTAGATCGGCATACCGCCTCGCAGGGCTCCATTACCCAATATGCGGGAACCTAGCACTACGTCATACAAGCCATCACCAATGATATTCACCATGGCCGGTATAAGTTTAGGGGTATATTGATAATCAGGGTGCAACATAATAATGATATCCCCACCGATCTCCAAAGCTTTGTTGTATAATGTCTTCTGGTTACCACCATATCCTTTATTTTGCTGGTGGCGTATAATGTGGTTGATGCCCAACTCCTCTGCTACAGCTATTGTCTTGTCTTTACTTGCATCATCACAAAGGATTACTTCATCTACCAGGTCAAAAGGAATCTCATTGAAAGTTTTTTCGAGAGTGGGGGCAGCATTATAAGCTGGCAGTACTACAACTACTTTTTTTCCTTTATACATATCATTGTATGAGTTTGTAAATGCAAATATATAAAATGCAAGGCAGACTCATACACTACTACGCCATACTTGTTTCACAGGCATTAAAACCGATTAAAATCAGCTAGTTTTCAATCACAATAACTTATCTAATTCTGTTTTAACAAACTTCCCTAATTGAGCCACGTATTGCTGTGAGAAGTCAAATGCAATGCCGGCAGTTTGGTATATCTCTCCGATAGGCCGGGTATACCCCAGACTGAGGGCCTCCCGGTAATCTCTTACTGCTTTTTGCGGATTGCTGCGATAATTTCTCCATATTGCTATAGCACCAAGCTGTGCCATACCGTATTCTATATAATAAAAGGGGACTTCAAAAAGATGTAATTGTTTGTGCCACAAAAACCTAGCATAATCATCCAATGCGGTATGATCGACTACACTAGAAGTAAATTGTTTAAAAATACGCAGCCATTCATTCATTCGTTCTTCTCTGGAATGGCTAGGGTTAGCATAAAGCCAGTGCTGAAATTTATCAACGGATGCAATCCAAGGAAGCACTTTCAATACGTTCTCCAATTGATTGATCTTAGCCCTTTTCAAGTCATTCGGATCATCAAAAAAGACATCCCAGTGATCCATAGTTAGTAATTCCATAGCCATTGCTGCCAGTTCTGATACTTCAGAAGGCATTCGCTTTGAAGCATTCACCTCAAGACTTCTGGTAAGAAAGGCGTGAGTAGCGTGGCCACTTTCGTGAAGGAAAGTCCTCATATCGTTCAGAGAGTGGGTGGCATTCATAAATATGAATGGTACTCCGGTAGAATTGAGTTGTATATTATAGCCTCCCGGATGCTTTCCTTTTCTGGATGCCAGATCCAGATGCCCCATTTCTCGCATCACCTCAATAAATTCGCCAAATTCTTCGTGTACTGCTCCCAGACAATCAATAGCCTTATTCACCAAATCATCTGTGCCAGCAAAAGGCTTGAGTGGAGCTTTTCCGGTGGGCTCTACATTTAAATCCCAGGGGCGCAATTTGGCAACCCCCATGGCATTCTGGCGGAACAGGTTGATCTCATCAATAATCGGTAAGATTTCTTTTTCTATAGAAACGTGAAATTCTTCACAATCTTCAACGGTATAGTCAAACCTTCCCAGTGCCCGGAATTTGTAATCCCTAAAATTCTCAAACCCTGCATTGAGAGCTATTTGATGCCTTTTGGCCAGTAGCGCGTCAAATAATTCTTCCAACTGCTCAGTATCCTGAAGAATACGTTCATTGATCTTGTGATATACCTGCTCCCTTAGGTTGCGGTTAGGCTCTTCCAAGATAGTTCCCGCTTTTTGCAGTGTCATCTGCTTGCCGTTCACGCCGATTGTCATCTCCGAAAATATCCGTCCGTGTTCTTTAGACTTAAGCTGCACCTCAGTAGTCAGGGAAATATTTTCTTTACTAAATAAGTCCACTGCATTCTTAATAGTACGAATGTATACGAAATATTTTTCTTTGGGTAATTGATCGAGAAAAGGGCTGTTGACCAATTTCTCGTTTAAAGTGTTTTCTGTAGCAGAAATCTTGGGTAGCAACTCCTGGATGGCGTACTCGTACAAATCCATCGCTTGTTCATCTCCACTATTAACTGTTATTCTGATATATCGCCAAGCAAAGGCTTCCATTACCACTGCCTCGAGCTCGTTACGATCTAAAATCCAATCTTCCAAATCCCGAACACTTTCAATAGGTCGCTTAAGCAAATCACTATAGTAGGGTTTTAACCTGGACCATACTGTAATTTTATATTCCTTTGGCAAAAACCTTCTACTGATCGGTCGCGGTATAGCAACAGCGCTCATATAAACATGTGATTATATATGTTATTAAAATAGCAACAAGGCCTTGAGCGCCAAAGTAGTTAGGGCTGTTACTGAGCGGCTTTTTTATTCATGAGATTATTCCTCTTCATCTTTGTCAGCTTCTTCGTCGTCGGGTGTCAGAAGGTCATGCTGCCGGAGGAAGTCAAACCATTTCAGTACTTTTTTGATGTCACCAGCACGTACTTTGTCTCTGTCGTAGTTAGGAAGAATATCTTCAAAATAATCAAAGAGTTCTTCTGACCTTGCACTTGCACTTACGGGGGGATTATCATCGATTTGTTCCAACATACGCTGGAACACAACTTTCAATTCTGCGGAATCACCATCCTCTGTATAGATGGCGATAGATTCTAAGGGTGAAAATTGGTGTTTTCTGGCGGATGCAAACTTTCGTTTACCTGTAACCAAATCTTCTACTATTAATCCATTATTTCTGTTGGCTACAATCCGGTAAACACCAGACATTCCGCCCACTGCAACTAGCTTTTCTAATTTCATATTTTGTCCCTTTCTTTGGAAAGATCAAAAATAAGAAACAAAACAGTAATATGTAAGAATAGTCGATACTTGTTAGAGTAAATATAAATTCTAAGAACGATTGGTATTTACACCAAGGGGGTAGGATTGTTACAATTAAAAATCAATTTAAACATTCCCTTTTAGCGATCAAAATTATATCAACATTTATTTTTATTTAATATTTAAATAATTTGGTTATCTGTTCTTTAAGGCGCTTTACTGGTAAAAATTCCTGCTCCAGCTTTTTGGCAAAGGGTACAGGAGTATTCATACTAGCCACCCGCAATACTGGCCCGTCAAGGTATTCAAAAAGGTGTTCAGAAATATAAGCTGCTATTTCGCCGCCTATACCTCCTACCATAACATCCTCGTGTAGTATCAAAACCTTATTGGTTTTCATGACACTCTTTTCTAAAAGTTCATAGTCAATGGGCGCCAGGCTTCTTAGATCAATGATCTCGGCATCTACTGCGAGCGCTTCTGAAGCTTCTACAGCCCACTGTACTCCCGAACCATAGGTAATAATACTCAAAGCATTGCCTGACCTGGCCACATTACCTTTTCCAATTTCTATGGTATAATAGCCTTCCGGCACCTCTGCAGTCAGGCTGCGATAAAGTGCTTTATGTTCAAAGAACATTACCGGATTAGGGTCTTCAAAAGAAGCCAGTAATAAGCCTTTGGCATCGTACGGATTAGAAGGATACACCACCTTTAAGCCAGGCGTATGTGTAAACCAAGCTTCAGTACTTTGCGAATGAAATGGCCCGGCCCCTACTCCTGCCCCAGAAGGCATTCGGATGACCACATCAGCGGGTTGCCCCCATCTGTAATGGATTTTGGCCAAATTATTTACAATTTGGTTAAAACCACAGGTGACAAAATCCGCAAACTGCATTTCCACCATAGATTTATAGCCTTTTAAGCTCAGGCCTAAACCTATCCCGACGATGGCACTTTCGCAGAGTGGCGTATTTCTGACCCGCTCTCTTCCAAAAGCTTCTATAAATCCATGTGTAATTTTAAAAACTCCCCCATAATCCGCAATGTCCTGTCCCATCAATACTAGGTTAGGATGCTTTTCCATAGCTTTGTACAAACCATCCGAAATAGCATCTACCAACCTCATCTCTTTTACTGCAGCTGAAGGGGGCGTAATTTTATGTGAGTAAGGAGCAAAAACATCTTTCAGTTCCTGATCTGGCTTTGCTTCTACTGTTGGTTCATCATTGACCCTTCGAAGTGCTTTTTCAATTTGCTCCTGAATCCTTTTACGTTCTTTTGTAATGAATGTTTTACTAATTATTTCTTCTTCTAATAAAAATTGCTCAAAATTACTCAGCGGATCTCTGGATGCCCATTGTGCCATCACTTCCTCTGGTACGTATTTTGTCCCGGAAGCTTCCTCATGCCCACGCATCCGAAAAGTGCGACACTCTATCAGTATCGGCGCCGGTTTTTTTCGAATTGCTCTGGCTTTTTTGCGTATGGTTTGATAAACCTCAAGCACATTATTACCATCAACAATGATAGATTCCATGCCATATCCCTTTCCCTTATCTGCTAAATGCTCGCAAGCATATTGTTCAGAAATTGGTGTAGACAGCCCATATCCATTATTTTCAATAATAAAAATTACCGGAAGCTGCCAAACAGCCGCTACATTTAGCGCCTCATGAAATTCGCCTTCGCTGGTAGCACCTTCTCCGGTAAAAGCCAGCGTTACTTTCTTTTCCTCTTTCAATTTGTGTGCTAAAGCCACGCCGTCAGCCAGTGATAGCTGAGGCCCAAGGTGAGAAATCATGCCCACAATATTGAACTCTGGTGCTCCGAAATGAAAAGAACGATCTCTGCCTTTTGTAAAACCGGAGGCTTTCCCCTGCCACTGAGCCAACAAACGCTCTAAAGGTACCCCCCGGGCAGTAAAGACCCCCAGGTTTCGATGCATAGTAAACAGCAGTTCATCTTCGTCCAGGGCCATGGTGGCACCAACAGAAATGGCTTCCTGGCCTATGCCCGAAAACCATTTGCTTATCTTTCCTTGTCGTAACAAACGAAGCATTTTTTCTTCTATCATTCTGGGCAGGAGCAAACCCTTGTAGAGGTTTTTCAGCTTTTCTCTTCCAATACGACCTTTGTTGAAGGTCATCGGTGTGGTGGTAGCTTGAAGCATAAGTCTATGATTTCATTTTGCTAAAGGTAAGTATTTGTTGTTAAACAAACCATCCACAAGCTGTTGTGTTATTACCAAAAATTTACTGTTGGTTTCGCAAAATTAATTCTTTAGCATAATCAAAATCACAACATGTTTAAACAAAAGTTATTCCTATTCAGCCTCTTGGCTTTTGTGGCTTTCTCTTGCGCCAATTCAAGCCAGGATGATACTTCCAATTCCAATTCTGAAGATATGTCCCAATTTGCCGATGACGAAGAATTTAAAGGCCAGCATGAAACGCCGGAAGCAATAGATTTTTCCGGGAAAGGAAAACAAATGGAATTCAATACTCCCGATGGAAAAAAAGGAACGGCCTATATTATTTTGCCTGAAGGTGGCACTAACAACTATCTCTTCGTTTTCCATGAGTGGTGGGGACTGAACGATCAGATCAGAAAAGAAGCTGATCGACTTTACGCCGAACTGGACAATGTGGCTGTTATGGCCTTAGACCTTTACGACGGTAAAGTCACTGATGATCAGGATAAAGCCGGGCAGTATATGCAGGAAGCCTCCAGGAAGCAGGCTCGACTAGAGGCCATTATCAATGGTGCTATTAACTATGCAGGTGACAATGCCGAAATTGCTACCATTGGCTGGTGTTTTGGTGGCGGCTGGTCTTTGAAAGCCTCAATACTGGCCGGAGAGCAAGGAGCTGGCTGTGTTATGTATTATGGTATGCCAATAAAAGAAAAATCAGCCTTAAAGCCATTTAAAGGTGACATCCTGGGTATCTTTGCCAAACGAGATGGTTGGATCACGCCGGAAGTAGCTTCTAACTTTAAGGAGCTGGCAGAAAGTGCCGGTAATGACATTACCATTCATCAGTTTGATGCTGATCACGCTTTTGCCAATCCAAGTAGCCCAAGATATAATGAAGAGGCTGCGCAAAAAGCCAATAAATTAGCCCTGGAATTTTTGCAGGAGCATATTTAGGCCAACTCCGGTATTTGTAAGACCGATAATATTCACTGCATCAAAGCAACTTTGATGCAGTGAATTACAAGGCCGGAAAGATGAATCGGCCTTGCTGACAAATCAATTGAAGAATAAGAATCCTCCATCATCACTTTCATTACGCTGCTGCTGGCGAGCCCTCCGACGAGCTTCCCGCCTTTTCAACCGCTCATTATAGGCTTTCATCCGCTCGATGTATTCGACCTGTGACTCGCGGTTTCGCTGCCGCTTCATCCTGATAGACTCAATATCAAACTGTGGTAGCAACTCATCGTATACGCGATTAATAAAGCCGGGATTTTCTTCATAATCTTGCAGGTATTCCATAACTAGCGGCATCTCTTCCAGATAAGGCGGGCAATCCATCATCATTTGCATACTATCAGATGGTGGCGAAAAACGAGCTTTGGTTATGGACTTGAATGCGGGGGCTTTGTAGACTTTATTTAAAAAACTACCGACAATGGGTAAAGCAGTTTTACTTCCCTGTCCGGCCCGTAGTGTTCTGAAGTGAATCTTTGGTGATTCTGCACCTACCCATGCTCCCACAACCAGATCAGGTGAATAGCCAACAAACCAGCCATCAGATTGATCCTGGGCAGTACCGGTCTTAGCGGCCATATTGTACACACCATATCGGGTTCTCAGTGCGGTTGCAGTTCCTCCGGCTACTACTCCTTTTAGCATTTCATTCATCACATTACTTTCCTCTGGGCTCAATACTTTAGGGAATGATTCAACACCGGGTTGATCAAATGCTACCACTATTTTCCCATCACTGGTTTCGATCCGATCCAGGTAATGCAATATTGGGCGCTTCCCCTGATTGGCAAAAGTACCGTATACTTTCATCATTTCCATTAAAGAGGCATCTACAGCTCCGAGGCCTATTGCAGGAACGGGCGGAACAGGCCCTTCCATTCCCAAATCAACAGCTAGTTTTCTGACTGATTCTATCCCTCCTCTCAGTAACATTTCAACTGCCACCACATTAACGGATTGACTGAGCGCTCCTTCCATGGAATAAACCCCTCCATACTGACCATCCGCATTTCTGGGCGACCAGTTATTGTATTCAGCATAGGAAATACGATCGTTATAAGTATACTGACAGGGCATCATACCATTTCTCAAAGCCTGAGCAAAAACTACGGGCTTGAAGATAGACCCCACTTGTCGCTTTGATTTTACATGATCATACTGAAAGTATTTGTGATCGATACCGCCGATCCAAACTTTTATTCTTCCGCTTGATGGCTCCACGGCCATCATACCAGTGTGCAAGAGAGCTGTGTAATGCCTAACCGAATCGATCGGCGACATTCTGACTTCCACCTCCCCTTTTTCCCAATCAAAAATTGTCATATTGACTGGCCGGGCAAAAACGGAATCCATCTCCTCCTGTGAAGCCCCGGCAGCTTTCAGTTGTTGGTATCGATCAGATTTAGATACGGCATCTTCCAGCAGGTCTCTTGGCCAGGGTGAGCGCTTCCCCCAGTTATCGTAGAATTGCTTCTGTAATTCGGGCATATGGTCTTCAACTGCTTGTTCGGCGTAGTGCTGCATTCGGGCATCAATACTCGTATATATTTTCAGGCCATCCGTGTAGAGGTTGTAACGACTCCCATCTGGTTTTCTGTAATCTGCCAGGATGTCTTCCAGTTCTAGGCGTAGATGTTCTCTAAAATAAGTAGCCAGGCCCTGGTTATTATCCTCCCTTGAATAGGGTGCTAATTGTAGGGGCAGACGCTGCAGGGAATCTAGTTCTTTATTTTCTAAATAGTCGTAGCGGTCCATTTGCGCCAGTACTGTATTTCTTCTGCCCTGCGCCCTTTGCGGATGACGTACTGGATTATAGTAAGACGGTGCTTTCAACATTCCTACCAGAAGTGCGGCTTCCTGTACGTCCAGCTCGTGCGGGGCTTTGTCAAAAAAGCGCCTGGAGGCAACTTTTACTCCAAATATATTTCCACCAAACGGCACAGTATTCAGATACATATTCAGGAGTTCTTCTTTGGTGTAAAGCCGTTCCAGCCGGCGAGCAGTAAGCACTTCTTTTGTTTTATTCACCGGGATAGTTAGTACACCATAAGACTTACGCTTGTAAAGATTCTTAGCGAGTTGTTGAGAAATAGTACTACCACCACCACCTGACTCATCCATCAGCAGGACAGTTCTAAAAAATACTCTTAAGTAGGCCCGAAAATCAACCCCTCGATGCCTGAAAAAACGAGCATCCTCGGTTGCAATAAGGGCGTCTATCAGTTGAGGGGCGATCTCTTCAAGACTGGCATTGACTCGATTTTCAATAAAATATTTCCCTAAAATATCTCCATCTGCAGAGTAGACCTCAGAAGCAGTAGAATTGCGAATATTTTTTAGTTCTGCATAATCCGGCAATTTACCGAAAGCTCCCCAGTAAACACTCATAACAAAGACCAACCCCAGCAATAGCATCACTATAAAGCTATAAGCTGCCAGTTTAATGGCTTTGAGCCCCTTTGGAAATTTTGACCTGAAATGTTGTATATAACCAGATAGCTTTTGCGAGAGTTGTAGGGTGGCTGCTTTAAGCCAGGTTAATAGATTCTTTTTTCCTTCCATAACTTATCTGCGCTCCAAATTTTCTTCAATTTACTAATCAGAAAGATAGAATAAAAACAAAATGTTGTACGCACGCAGAACATAACGACATTTTAACACTTCTATTTCAATTCGATCCACCCAGTACATTCGTGTGTGATCGAATCTTTGAAGAGACAAATAAGCTCATCATTTGGTTTAGTGGACAAACATTTGTTGTAACCGGGAATAATTTGGTGCTTTTTGTACCACAAAATAATTTTCACTTAAAGAAGTTATTTAAAGTTTCCTCACTGGGCTGCAAAAATGTCTTTTATGCCCATTTTTCGTTTTTTTTCGCTCCATAGCGCTGCTATAGAGCGAAAAAAAGCTGAAATATCTTGTCCAGCTGAAAGCGGGAAGCAGTATTCTAAATGTATTTGCAGGCCAAAGGGTAAAATCCAAACACGCTCTTGAAGGTTTCCACCTCGCGATAACTTTGTTATCAGCAAGGTGAAAACCATATCTTACCTTCCCATATGAACAAGCAGGACGGAAATATCAGCAGGCGAAACACCGCTGATCCTACTGGCCTGCCCTATTGTTCTGGGTTTGAGTTGTGTCAATTTTTCTTTGGCTTCAGAAGAAAGAGATACCAGATCATGATAATTGACATGATCGCCCAGCCTTACGGCCTCCAGGCGATTCATTTTATTTACCATTTCCTGTTCCTTTTTGATGTAGCCTTCGTACTTCATATTAATCTCTGCCAGATCGATAAATTCTCTATTAATAGGTTGTAGGAACTCATCCAGGCGAGGTAGCACCTGCCGGAGTTCGTCCATATTTACATTCGGCCTGAGCAATATACCCAGCAGTTTTTGCTTCTGCTTTAATGGTGAACTGTTTTTTTCGGCTAAAAATCCATTCAATTCTTCTGGGCTCACACTGGTATTTTTAAAAAACCTTACAATAGCATCGGAGGCTTTTTGTTTGGCTTCTACCCTTTCCATTCTCTCTTCCAGTCCATTAATACCAAGTTTAGAGGCTAGCGGAGTCAGCCGGACATCGGCATTATCCTGGCGCAATAGAATCCGATACTCAGCTCTGGAAGTAAACATACGATATGGCTCCTTAGTCCCCTTGTTGATCAGATCATCGATCAGTACACCAATATAAGCTTCTGATCTTTTGAGTATGAAGGGCTCTTCCTCTCTGGTTTTAAGGTGGGCATTAACTCCGGCCATCAGTCCCTGGCAGGCAGCCTCTTCGTATCCGGTAGTACCATTGATCTGTCCGGCAAAAAACAGGTTTTCTACCAGCCGGGTTTCCAAAGAAGGCCGCAGCTGAGTAGGCGGAAAGAAATCGTACTCAATAGCGTAACCCGGCCGGAACATTTTTGCCTGCTCAAAACCAGGAATTTTTCTCATCGCCTTGTACTGCACATCTTCCGGTAAGGAAGAAGAAAAACCATTAACATAGATCTCACAGGTATTCCAACCTTCCGGCTCTACGAACAATTGATGGCGATCACGATCAGCAAAGCGATCGATTTTATCCTCAATAGACGGACAGTACCTGGGGCCACTCCCTCTAATTCGGCCGTTAAACATAGGAGAGCGATCAAAGCCCTCTTTAAGCTCCTCGTGTACTTCAGGCGTAGTGTAGGCGATATGGCAAGGTAGCTGGCGCTCGGGCCTGGGCGTACCGGTGTAAGAAAACTTCCCGGGGTCTTCATCCCCTGGTTGCACTTCCATAACGTCCCAGTTTAGGGTACGCCCATCCACTCTGGGAGGAGTACCGGTCTTCATCCGGCCTGCTTCAAAGCCCAGTTCTTCAAGCTGCTCTGTGATACCTTTTGCAGCGCGTTCGCCTGCGCGGCCACCACCGAATTGCTTTTCACCGATATGTATAAGTCCATTCAGGAATGTCCCATTAGTGAGAATAACAGTACAGCCTGGTATTTCCAATCCTATTCCGGTTCTTACGCCCAGCACTCTTTTATCTTTAACGATGATTCCGGTGATCATTTCCTGCCAGAAGTCAATATTGGGATGTTCTTCCAGCATCATCCGCCACTTACTAGCAAATAGGCCACGATCACTCTGAGCTCTTGGGCTCCACATAGCGGGGCCTTTGGAACGATTCAGCATTCTGAATTGTACCATGGTATGATCAGTAACGATACCTGAGTAACCGCCCAGCGCATCTATTTCTCTGACGATTTGACCTTTGGCGACTCCTCCCATTGCCGGATTACAAGACATCTGTGCAATGGTCTGCATATTCATAGTTGCCAACATTACTTTAGAGCCCATATTGGCAGCTGCTACTGCAGCCTCGCAGCCTGCATGCCCCCCACCGACCACTATCACGTCGTAATTCGGAAACATAAATTCTTGATTTTGCATTAATAACGCTGTTATCAACTATTAAAAGCGATATAAAGTTCGAAGTACAAAATTAGAAAAAGTCAGATTCTTTTTCATACTTACTTCAGTAACAATAATCCATCCGATAGCTGGTAAAAGTAGATCATTACTCTTATTTTGGGAAATGTAATAGACGGATCGAATTTTTGGGTTCAGTTGTTACCTGCTAAGAGTAGGACTTTCCGCACGATTCCGTCAAATTGCTTATTGTTTTTAGACTAAAACTAGCGCTCGATCCTATGCGACAACTCTTAGAAACAGATCAGAAAGCATTAGAAATCAACCTCAATGAAAATGTTTATGGCACATTTGCAGAAATTGGTGCCGGCCAGGAAGTAGCCCGGTATTTTTTCCAGGTGGGGGCTGCTGCCGGTACAATAGCCAAAACCATGTCTGCTTACGATAAAGTATATTCTGATCAAATTTATGGCCGTGAAGTTAGCGGTCGTTATGTATGTGAATCTAGGGTGTACAAAATGCTCGACCACGAGTATCAATTGATGCAAACCCGCCTTCAAAACCAGCGTCCCAATTCTAACTTTTTTGTTTTTGCAGATACCATATCGGCTATCAACTATCAAAAGACGATCAGGGGCAATGGCTGGATGGGCTTACGGTTTCAGCTCAGGCCGGATGCAGAACCCAATGATTTAGTGTTGCATGTACATATGCTGGATAATGATAATCAATTACAGCAACAGGCAATTGGTATTCTTGGTGTCAACCTCATTTATGCAGTATACCATTATAACGATAACCCTGAGGTGATGCTTCAATCACTTATGGATAGTCTCAGAGGGCGAGTAAAAATTGACATGGTCCGGCTCACAGGCCCTGATTTTTCAAATGTAGACAACCGTTTGTTATCCATGTATCTGATCAGGAATAAGATGACGGATGTAACTATCATTGACCCAGAAGGCAGTACTACTCATGCTTCCGAGTTTTTGTATAAGAAAAACGTGATGGTAGTAAGAGGTAGCTTTCGCCCACCTACATTGGTCAATATGGACATGATACGCTCGGGCTATCAGCAATTTTTGAATGAAAAAGAGATAGACCCGGAGCGATCACATCTGCTTACCGATATTACCTACGAGAACTTAGAAGCCGGTGGAGAAGTCGATGAAAAAGACTTTCTCGACCGCATGGAATTGCTTAAGGAACTGGGGCAGTATGTGATCATTTCAGACTGTGACGATCATCTGAAGTTGATTAAATACCTGGCCATTTACAAAGTCCAGAAGTTGGGATTGGTCGTTGGCATTCAGTTTTTACTGGAAATGATCACCGAAAAATACTACGAAAACATGGATGGCCGCTTATTGGCAGCGTTCGGAGAACTATTTACCCGCAACATAAAAATCTATGTTTACCCGGCCCTGCAGGAGGGAAGCGAAGAGTTGATGACAGTCAAAAATATGCCTTTACCCGAAGGAGTATCGTTTATTGTACAGCATTTGCTGAACAATAAGCAGATTGTGGATATTGAAGGGTTCAATACCGACCTTCTGCATATTTTCTCAAAAGAAGTTTTAAAAATGATAATCGAAGGGGATGCGCAATGGGAGGATATGGTACCGGCTCAGGTCAGTAAGCTCATTAAGGAAGAATATTTATTTGGCTATCCATACGAGCGAATGGAATTTGAGTATTAGGGTTGTTTTGAGGGTATTGAAATAGGTTAAAATTGAATTAATTTTACCAATATTCCACCCCTTCGAAATAGGTCTATTAAACTTATTATCAATATGAATATAACCCAAAGACTCTTGGTTGTTGTTTTGTTTTTTGTGCTCAACCACTGTGCCGGTCAGGAAGACAATCGGGAAACCGGGCAGGAAGAAATGCCCAAAGAGCGCAATAGTGAGATGGAGGAGCGCAAAGCGATGCAAGCAGCGATGGACAGTTTTTCTCTTGATTATTTGATGGGAAAATTCAATCCGGCCATAGAAAAAGGTTTTGCAAAAATACCCGGCGAGTATGCATCCAGAGCGAATATGTACCTGCGAAAAGATGCTTACGAAGCGTTTATGAGGATGTATAAAGCCGCCCGGGAGGATGGCATTACGCTTCGCATCTTGTCGGCAACCAGAAATTTTGAGGCCCAAAAAGGAATCTGGGAAGCCAAATGGACCGGCCAGCGCATACTGAGTTCGGGAGAAAACGCTAAAAAAGCTTTTCCTGACCCCAAAGAAAGAGCCCTAAAGATACTGGAATATAGCTCTATGCCTTCCACATCAAGACATCACTGGGGCACAGATATTGACTTCAATAGTTTGAATAACCGGTATTTTGAGGCAGGTGAAGGTAAAAAAGTATACGATTGGCTGACGACTAATGCTGCCCGGTATGGTTTTGGCCAGCCTTACACGCCTAAAGGAGCAGAAAGGCCTTATGGATATAATGAGGAAAAATGGCATTGGTCGTACTTACCCATTGCAAAAATTCTAACGCAAAAGGCCAAAAAAGAGTTGGAAAACGACATGATACGGGGCTTTATGGGGGCTGAAACAGCACGAGCGATTGATATAAAAACAAAATTCATTTTAGGGATAAATCCTAAATGTAAGTAAAAAGATACGTGAGCATTGCCAGTCGCTACACCCATTGATTTATAAGCGGCTTTCAAGCGATATGGAGATCAGCAGAGAGAGAATTTGAAAGCTCATTTTAAAAAATCAAATAAAACCTATACCTGTATATGCGTATTTTGTATTTCCCTCTATCTCTACTTGTTCTACTATTATTCAATTACTGTAATTTATCAGAGCCTCCTTCACAAAGTACTAATGAATTTTCTGCCGACACACTGATCGTTGAGCGTTTTGAAAAAGAAACGATCCCATCCAGTGTGCGAGCCCTTTGGGTGCAAGATGAACAGCACATTTATTTTGCAGGCTCCGGTGGCGTCTTTGGGCTTTCTAATGATGGCGGACAAACCTGGCGCATTGATAGTATAAAAATAGAGGACACCTTTCCTCATTTTCGCTCCATTGCCGTTACTTCAGAAGCTATCTTTGTACTTAGCGTTGCTTCTCCTGCCTTCTTGCTTAAAAGTACAGATGATGGCCAGTCCTGGACAGTCGTTTACCGGGAGGAGCATCCGGACGCTTTTTACGATGCACTGGCCTTTTGGGATGATCAATATGGCATGGCTATGGGAGATCCAACAGACAGCTGCCTCTCTGTGATCGTCACCAAAGATGGTGGAGATACCTGGACAAAGACTGCCTGCGATAATATTCCCCAAGTTACGGAAGGGGAAGCTGCTTTTGCAGCCAGCAATTCAAACATAGCGATCTATAAAGACACCGCCTGGATGGTTTCGGGCGGCCAACGCTCTCGGGTATATCGAAGTACGAATAAAGGTCAGAGCTGGGAAGCTTTTGACACGCCAATGGCTCAAGGTGGCCAAATGACTGGAATTTACTCCATAGATTTTTTCAATGCTCGCGAGGGGATCATCTTTGGTGGCGACTGGAATGATAAAGATAAAAATGTTGGTAACAAAGCCGTGAGTGAGGATGGCGGCCAAAACTGGACACTTCTGGCAGATGGCGCAGGCCCCGGCTATCGCTCGCAAGTAGGTTACCTTCCCGGCAGTAATGGCAAAGGTATAATAGCCTGTGGTATTCCAGGTTTTTCTTATTCTCTAAATAGCGGTAAAGATTGGTTTACAATAATGGACGAAGACTTTTACACCTTCGACTTTGTCCCTGATACAAAAACTATTTGGCTGGCTGGAAGAGAGAAGATAGCGAAAATGGAGTTTAAAGTTGAGTAATCATCAGGACTACGGTTGGTAGTTGTTTAAAGGGAAAACACCAGAAATTAGAAGTAGAAGTATCTACCACTACTTCTACTTCTCTTCTGGAAAATCTATCAGGCAGCAACAGTACCGTAAAGTTCTGCACGTTGTTGCTTTATGTTTTCAGAGCGCAGATAATCATCGTATTCCATCAAGCTATCAACGGCGCCATTTGGCGTAATTTCAATGATCCTATTGGCTACTGTTTGAATTATTTGATGGTCATGCGTAGTAAAGATCATATTTCCCTTAAAATCTCTCATGCCATTATTCAGGGCAGTAATAGATTCCAGGTCCAGGTGGTTCGTAGGTTCATTCATCAGGATAAAATTGGGATGTGTTAACATTACTTTTGATAACATACATCTTACCTTTTCACCTCCAGAAAGCACGCTTGACTTTTTGTATACTTCTTCACCGGAGAATAACATACGTCCGAGAAAACCACGAATGAACTGCTCATCTTTTTCTTTAGAGTATTGCCTCAACCAATTGATGAGGTCCATATCCTGATCGTCTGTAAAGTATTCATCGTTCTCGTTGGGCAGATAGTCATAGGTGATGGTCTGCCCAAATTCTATGGTACCGGTATCCGGCTCCATTTTTCCACTCAAAATTTCGTAAAAAGCGTTAATGGCAGAAGTGTCCCGGCTGAGCAATGTAATTTTTTCTCCACCATTCATCACAAAAGAAACATCCTTAAACAGGTATTCACCGTCGGCGTTGCGCTTGCTCAATTTTTCTACTTTCAGAATTTGATCGCCAGGCTCGCGTTCCGGTTGGAAGTTAATGTAAGGATATTTTCTGCTGGAAGGCCTAATTTCTTCCAGAGAAAGCTTATCTAAAGCTTTCTTTCTGGCAGTAGCCTGTTTAGACTTTGAAGCATTGGCAGAAAATCGCTGAATAAATTCCAGCATTTCTTTACGCTTCTGTTCCATTTTTTTATTCTTATTGGCTAACTGTTGGGCCATCAATTGGCTGGATTCGTACCAAAAAGAATAGTTACCGGTAAAAATACGGATCTGCTTAAAGTCAATATCAACGGTGTGCGTACTCACCATATCCAAAAAGTAACGATCGTGGGAAACAACAATAACCATATTTTTGAAGTCCGCCAGAAAATCAGCTAACCAGGTCACAGTTTCTGCATCCAGATCGTTGGTGGGCTCATCCAGGACTAGGATGTCCGGGTTACCGAAAAGGGCTTGGGCCAGCAGCACTTTCACTTTATCTTTGTTGGCGATATCTTTCATTTGGCGGTAGTGTAAATCCTCAGTGATACCCATATTGCTGAGTAACTCAGCGGCATCACTTTCAGCATTCCAACCTCCCATTTCACCAAATTTATTTTCCAGCTCAGCCGCTCTAAGTCCATCTTCTTCAGAAGCTTCGGGGTCCATGTAGATGGCGTTTTTCTCTACCATTATATTGTACATTTCCCGGTGGCCCATTATCACAGTATTCAATACTTCTTCTTCTTCGAATTCGAAGTGATTTTGTTTTAATACAGCCATCCGCTGGCCAGGTTCAATATGTACCTGACCTCTTGTAGGGTCAATCTCTCCTGTTAGTATTTTAAGGAAAGAAGATTTGCCCGCGCCATTGGCTCCAATTACTCCATAGCAATTCCCCTGAACGAATTTCAAATTGACTTCGTCAAAGAGAACCCGCTTTCCAAATTGTAAGCCTAAATTTTCTATTGCTATCATATATTCCTAAGTGTGTAATTTGTCAATTTTATACTTACCAAATTTTGCCGCAAAGGTAGGAATAATTTATCAGACATGCCAAGTGTGTAGAATGTTGGATAAACTGTAGAAGAATTCAACAGGCACAAATTCAAAAATTGTGATTAAAGGCCGTTTACTCCTACGTTATATAGCTTGATCCTATTTATCAACTGCCGTTTTTGTCTTTATCCCTTAGCTAAATCAATGCCAAAACTTATTTCCGTGGTATAGTTAAAAGCTCTTCCATTCTACCATCAAGAAAACGGAAATGTTCACCATCATAAACACCATCTTCCTCTGGCATGATACGAACGATTTTGCCATTCCATTCCGGCACCTCTGAGGCAGCGAAAAGCTCTATGGAATAGGCTGTATTGGGATAGAGCGGGTAATCCCCTTTTCCTGGTACTCCGCCTTGCTGATCCCAAAGACCAATAGTAGGACCCGCTGCATGGCCATGCGTACCAATGGGGTGAGTATAAATTGATGCTACAATGCCTTCCTTTTTTGCCTGATCCAGAGCATCCTTCAGGATTTCGTTACCAGTTTTTCCTACTTCAAATTGGCTAGTGAGTATATCCTGCAAACGGTTACCTCTTTTGAAGGCTTCCCGAAGCCCTTCCGGAACCTCTTTCTCACCGGGCTTTGATACGCCCTTGTCTTAGACGAACAGATCAGGCAGTGGTTTTCTTCTGCCTAATGGGGATAGGGAGGGCAAATTCAATACTTCTGATGAGAAGGCCCACTTCCCGGTCAATGAGGTTGCGGTTCGGACTATTGAAGAGGAGGAATTTGTGATGATGACCATCCGCAGCCAAGATCAATATAATACTACAATTTATGGACTCGATGACAGATACCGGGGCATTTATAATGAAAGAAGAGTAGTTTTGATCAATAAACAGGACATGGCCCGACAATAATTGCAAAAAGGAGATATTGTTAATTTGGTGGGGAAATTCAAAGGCCGGGAGCGAAGGGCCGATGGATTTATCGTGGTACCTTACGATATCCCGGGAAGCTGTGTGGCCACTTATTTTCCCGAAGCAAATGTGTTGGTACCCATTGATTCTTTTGCGAAGAGGAGTAAGACACCGAGTTCTAAATGGGTAGCCATCAGGATAGAAAAGACCTAACCGAAAAAACTACTACTATTTTTTTCATATCACCCATTTAAATCAAAAGGATGAAAATCGAGCGTTTATTATTTTTTATACTTTTCGCGTACTCTTTGCAAGTCAGTGCCCAAAGCAGCCAGCAACGAATGGAAGGGCCGGTTATCAAAGGTTACGGCTCAACATTCAAGGTGGCACACACTGATTTCAAAACAGATACAACTAAAGAATACAAGGTCATCTTTGACGTCCACGACATACCGGATAACCCGGGCCGGGTGAATCCTATGTTAAATACATTGGCTCGTTTTCTGAATATGCATGTTGGGGCGGGTGTTCCACTCGGGAACCTTAAGGTAGCCTGTGTAATTCACAATAAGGCCAGCGTTATTGCGATGAACAATGAAGATTACAAAGCACAATTCGGTGTTGACAATCCCAACATTCCATTGATGGAAGCTTTAGAAGACGCCGGTGCAGCTATTTATATGTGTGGTCAATCCATTCAAGCCAGAGGTCTTGACCAACAACGGCTTGCTGAGCCGGTTCAGGTTGCGCTTTCTGCGATGACGGTTATCCTTTCTCTTCAGGAAGAGGGCTTTCAACTGATTAAGTTTTGATATTACAATTTAATTTTTACAGAGATGTCATGTTTAGACATGACATCTCTGCAAAAACACCCCCTACTATTTGAAAATCAAATACTTAACACAAAATGTCATGTTTGAAAAAAAAGTACATGACATGTCTAGACATGACATGTCTTGAGGGAATATCATTGCAGGACACTCCATTTTTATCATTCAGACAAATTAATAGCCCCAAAATGACCAAAGCCCCGCCTCATGCGAAACCTTTTCGGGTATACACAGTTACTTGATTTAAAAATCAATATCATGCGCTATTTCTTGCCCTTGATCCTATCTCTCTTTGTGCTCTCTTGTGATAATGACAATGATGACAATCAATTATCCATTTGGGAAGGGCCTGCCGTTTCCTTTACAAAAGCTGATAATACTGATCCTAACCTGGTAGAGAACCAGGATAGAATAACCAACGATATTTGGATTACCAGGCCTAATGGGGGAGGTCAAATCTATAATATTAAAACAGAAACAACCCCAGAGTCCAGTGTGAGCCCCGAAGGTACTCTTTGGGCGATTGGTACCATCGATCAAATTGATACACTACAATTCAAGGCTTTTAGGGCAGCAGTTGGCAGCCCTCAGCAGGTTGTTGGTAAAGAATTGGTATTACAGCTCATTGAAGAACAAATTTATATCAGTGTGCGATTTACCAGCTGGTCTCCACAAGGCCGTGGCGGCTTCTCTTATGAACGCTCAACCCAGTGATTTGTGACTAACCAATAGTGTAGCAGGGGCATAATAAAAAATATACGCCTTAGTCCATTATGGATAAATGTGGTAGCCCGAACATCGTTTGAAGTGAAGATCAGAAGAAACCCTGGCAAGCATTTGATCCTATTCTCTAAAATATGTATATTTGCGGTGCTGAAAAAACAACATCGTGATTAATGTTGTTAACCACCCAACAATCAGCTTTTTTGGTCCTATAGCTCAGCTGGTTAGAGCACCTGACTCATAATCAGGGGGTCCATGGTTCGAGCCCATGTGGGACCACATTACTTAAAAGCCATCCTCGATAAAGGATGGCTTTTTATTTTACTTCCCTACTCTCTGGCCTAATACCATGGGCCGCACTTCTTTGCCAATTAATTCGATGGCCTCCATTAACTGTTCATGATTCAACCCAATATCCATTTGAAAAGTAAATCGGTCGATACCTCCCAGTGCTTTGCTATGTCGTACTATCTTTTCGGCAACCTCCTCCGGTTCGCCGATAACAATGGCACCTGTTGGCCCACTTTGGGCATCAAAACTTGCCCGGGTAACAGGAGGCCAGCCGCGTTCTTTACCAATCTGTGTAAATGTTGCCTGATAGGATGGAAAATAATTAGCTATCGCTTTTTCTTTTGTAGTTGCCACGTATCCCAGAGAATGCAACCCCACTCTAAGTTGATCTTCAGAATGCCCTGCTTTTAAACCAGCTTCTTTATACAATTCCACAAGAGGCGCAAAGCGATGAGTTTGACCACCAATTACAGCTATCATTAGTGGTAAGCCAAGCGCTCCGGCACGTACAAATGAAGCGGGCGTTCCTCCCACTCCTACCCAAACGGGCAGTGGGTTTTGTACAGGCCTCGGATATATCGACTGTTCTTTCAGGGCCGGACGGAACTTACCCGACCAACTGATCATCTCATTTTCCCTTATTTTCAGTAACAAATCCAGCTTTTCAGCATATAATACATCGTAATCATTGAACTGAAAACCAAAAAGTGGAAAGGATTCAATGAAAGAACCTCTACCTGCCACTATTTCTGCCCTACCACTAGAGATAAGATCCAAAGTTGCATAATTTTGAAAAACACGTACAGGATCGGCTGCACTTAATACCGTAACGGCACTGGTTAATCGGATATGCTTAGTTCGGGCGGCAGCAGCAGCCAGAATAATATGGGGAGCAGAATCCAGAAATTCCTTGCGATGGTGTTCGCCGATGCCAAATACATCTAAGCCTACTTGATCGGCTCTTTCCATTCTATCCAGCAGTTGGGCCATCGACCGGGCATTGTCAGGAGTATCAACGGATTCATGTGCCGTAGAGGCCGCAAAACTATCAATTCCTATTTGCATAAGTTTTGGATTTGTTTTTTAATACCTCAGTTTCTTATTAGTTCATCAGACGTTTTGCGATTAAAAAGAAAAACACCATACTTTCTTACTATCTTTCTCGTAACCTTTTCCTACAAAGAAAATAAAGAATAGACTTGTTTCTAAGGTATTAGGTTATATACAAAAGGCCTCCTGAGGCTTTTCCTCAGGAGGCAATTTATAAAATCCTTACTATGAAATTTTTAATAGCTCTACACTTGAATCGTTTCGCATCAACCTTATCAATGACGTATTCCTATTCTTTCACAATTCTCTCGATATGGCGTTTACCATTGCTACGGTATACTGCCAGGGTGTAAACACCATTGGGCAGGGTGGAAATATCCATTTTGTAAGGAATATCACCGTTGTTATTTCTTACCTTTCCCCTGCGAAAAGACAATCCATAAGTAAAGCGCTCATACAATACATTCGTCTTGAACCATGCTTTTGAAAAACCAGCTGTCTCATCGTAATAACCGGGAAAACCCTCTACCGTAGGAGGACCAATAATATCCATGCCAACCTTTGTAAAATGCTCCGTAGCAACCCTGTTATAATTACCCTTAAAATGCCGCTCCAGATCATTCTGATCCGTATTCTCGATATTCAAAAGGTTAACGGAAGTACAGAATAACTCCATCGGCGATTTGATCTTGCCCCCAATTATTTCGTTGCTACTATCACTATCATCCTCATCGTAAAAATGAACGCTCTTCAGTAGGGTCTTCAATACAGGAATATGTTGATAGCCGTTATTATTTAGTTCTGCCGCCAAAGGTTCTATAATATCTACTTCGATTTCCTCATCGATATTATCACTCACAAAAAAACGATACATCTTTCTGGTAAAAGCCCGGGCAGTTTCTAATTGATCGAAGATCATATCAACAAACTCCTGTAGCTCCCTGTACATATCAGCTTCATCAACAGCACCAGTAATAGTTCTACTTTGAAAGGCAGCACTGAAGGTTTTGTCTGAACTATCATGACGATTATAGTAAGCTTGTCCGGCCACTATTCCCGTTTCCGGATCAGTGTAAGCTCTTTCGAGTCTCCAACCTGTCAATACCTTGGCAGCCGTGGTAATATCGGCTTCTGTGTAGTTAGTATAGTTGCCAACTGACACTACCGGGCCCTTCAGAATGGTGAAAAGTTCTAGAAATTCGCGGGCATAGTTTTCATTGATATTATTGACCCGGTTTTGGTGGTTGTCCAGGTAGTGAAGCATATTGTTGTCTGTAGTGACCTTGAAAGCCAGCGTTTTGAGGTTGTCAAAACTCAAATGACGCAGTAAACGCCAAAAGTGGTAGTGATACCTGGCACCGCCACCATCAGCAGTCAGCGTAAATAAAGAAGCAAACCAATGAATAATTCGCCACTGTGCTGTAGGGCAATGAATAGACTCATAAATTCTCCACAAACCATAATAAGGACGCAGCCGATTATTGCCGCCACCTTCAAGTACTCCGGCTACTTCTCCTGAATCATCAGTGACTCTGCCCAGTTCAAAAACAGGATTGCCATTACCGTAAAAAAGAGGTCCGTCAGGGTACAACAAATTAGCGGGTTGCAACAACTCTTCTACTGCCTCATCTGCTGTTTTTAATGCGAATTCGTTGACTCTGTCAGGGTTGACGTTGTAGGTCGTTCGCCGCAGTAAATGGGCAGCGAGTCTTTTGCCAAGCGCATTTTCGCGCAAGGTTAGTTGTGCCATGTTAATCGATTTTGAGTAATTAATCATCATTGGTAGGCACTATAATCCTACCTATTTCTTTTACCTCGAAATAGTAAGTGTGATTTATTGCATTTGGGTGAAAAGAGTTCAATGAACCCTTGGCTCATCGTATTCAGGTAGATGATAAATCTAAAAGGGGGGAAAGATCGGTGTTATTAAACTTTGGTAACCAACATCCACTATCGGGGAAGATCAATGCCAGCTTTTGAGAGATTTGATTTGTAGTGCAATGAGCTGAACATTCATATATAAAAAGCTGATTAGCTTTAAGTTAATTTGCCCTATCAGGAAATAGGTATTTTTTACAAATATAAAAATAACAACAATATTTTAAGAATCCAATATTTTTTTTGAAGTTGTTTAAGAATGTGGGGTTATAGTTGAAGGCAAAGGCTTGTGCAGCAAGGCGAAGCGCTTTTTTCTTTGCGTAGCCAAAGCTACGGAAAGAAAAAAAGCTGAAGTATTTGCTGCACAATGTTTTGTCTGTAAACATGAAACGACATTTTTAAACAACTTCTTAATATATGAGGTAATTTCTTAAACTTTCTTTGAATAAGTAGAAAAGACTTGTTTTGCAGGGGTAGAATGGTGGAAAATTATGCTCAGCCTCTAGTATTCATTTCGTTTATTCAAAAGAAAACAGCATAACCCATTCACTTCATTTTCTCTTCCAAAGTTAATATACCAGCGCCTGAATTTAATCTGCCAATGCTTGACCCATTATCAAAAATCGCTGTTACACTACCGAATTTCAGACAAAAATGCTTTCACTATGCAGTTACGAATTTTACTTAAGTCCCTGTTTATCATTTTATTAATCTTTCCTTGTGTGAGTTGGGCTCAGCCCTCAGTCCAGAATAAAGCATTTAAAACTACCATAAAGGGAACGCTTATTAACAGCTCCACTGGTGAATCGCTTCCTTTTGCCACGGTCGCTGTTTACAGCGTGGCCGACAGTTCTATGGTGAGTAATGCACTGACAGAGGCAGATGGTAGTTTCAGTTTAACAGTAGGGCCTGGATCCTACTATGCACAAGCCAGGTATATTGGTTTTGAGGAAAAAACTATTCAGGATATCGACGTGAAGGGCAAGCGTGAAACCATTGACCTTGGAGAGATAATGATGAAAACGGATGCAGTTGCACTTCAGGAGGTAGAGGTACGGGCAGAACGCAGCCAGATGGAATTAAAACTGGACCGCCGGGTTTTTAATGTGGGAAAAGATCTGGCCAATGCTGGTAATAATGCCGCTGATATATTAGATCGGGTACCTTCCGTAACTGTTGACCCCGAGGGTAATGTCAGTTTGAGAGGAAGCCAGTCCGTAAGGATATTAGTCAACGGAAAGCCCTCCGGCCTGTTGAGTGCAGGCGATGCTCAGGCATTGCTGCGTATGCAAGGCGATATCATTGAAAGCGTAGAAGTCATCACCAATCCATCTGCCAGATACGAAGCTGAGGGAGAAGCCGGAATTATTAATATTATTTTGAAAAAAAATCAGGAAAAAGGCGTCAATGGGTCTTTTGGAGCTACTGTCGGGCAGCCGGACAACTTTGGTGCTTCTTATAACCTCAACTATCGCAAGAGTAACTTTAACTTTTTCTCTAATTTTGGTATCAACTATCGCAAAACACCGGGTGGTGGTAATTCTACCCAACGCTTTTTCGACGATGGCAACCTGACCAACTTCTTTACCAGTGAAGAAGATCAATTACGAGGAGGTACCAACTTATACTTTCAGGGAGGAGCCGACTGGACTATCACCGACAAAGACATCCTGACCGGATCTATGATCTACAGAATCGGTAAAGAGAATAACAATGGTACGCTTATTTATAGTGATTTTGATGAAAATAGCAACCTGATCAGCCGTACAACGCGTGAAATAGAGGAAGATGAAACGGATAATGACATTGAAGCCTCTCTGGATTACCGCAAGTTGTTTGATAAGGAAAACCAGGAATTAACTATCACTGCCAAATATATCCTCAACGATGATACAGAAGAGGCCGATTATTTCCAAACAGCTACCGACGTTCAGGATCCACTAATACAGCGATCCAGAAATACAGAAGATGAAAGCAACCTCCTTTTTCAGGCTGATTATGTACATCCACTTGGTGAAGACAGTAAGATTGAAGCCGGACTGAGAGCAGCTCTCCGTGTAGTTAATAATGACTTTTTTGTAGAAGAAGAAGAAGCCAGCGGCGAATACTTCAGGCTCTCCGGTTTTGATGATGAACTAAAGTACACAGAAGATATTTACGCAGCGTATTTTATAGCGGCCAAAGAATTTGGTCCAGTCGGCGTTCAGGCCGGTTTGAGGGCCGAATATTCCGATATCACCGCAGCCTTACTACGCTCCAACAACTCTAATGACCAGAATTATCTAAGCTTTTTTCCGAGCATTGCAATATCCTACCAGGTATCAGAAGAAGATCAGATACAGATGAGCTACAGTAGGCGTTTGAGTCGTCCTTATTTCAGAGATTTACTACCTTTTTCAAATTTCAATGATCCCAGAAATAATGGTGTCGGTAATCCTAATCTGCGTCCTGAATTCACAGACTCCTACGAAGCTGGATATTTGCACTATTTCTCCAATGGCTCACTACTTTCTAGTGCTTATTATCGCAGAACTACAGGGGTTATTGAAGACATCACCATACCGGCAAGTGATGGTACAGCTATTGACTTTCCGGTAAACTTGGCTGAAAGAGATGCCTTTGGATTTGAATTCAGCTTTTCTTACGACCTGGCCAAGTGGTGGGACTTAACCAGTGATTTGAACTTTTACCGTGGTATTGTCAGTGGTGAATTCGAAGGTACTAGTCTAGATGCCGATTTTTACACCTGGACCGGCGGCTTGATATCCAAGTTTACGTTGAGTAGCGCATTCAAATTTCAGGCTTCTTTTGATTACAACGCGCCGAGAAACACTACTCAGGGCCGTCGCCTCTCTTCTTATTCTTTGGATCTGGCAGCCTCACTAGATATTTTTGGTGGCAATGGAACCATCACATTGACAGGGCGGGATTTATTCAATACACGTCAGCGCCGATCTATAGTAGATTTACCTAATTATAAGTCCGAGTCGACTTTTCAGTGGCGACAAACAAGACAGGTAGTTTTGGCACTAAATTATCGCCTTAATCAGGAAAAAAAGGATAAGGATTTATTGGGAGGAGAGTAAATTTACATTCCCTCCCCTGGTACGTAAGATCAGGGGAGGGAGTATATTCTACCTCATAACAAAGCGACTGATAACTTCATTAATTTTTTCTGCTTCTGTATCTGGCGACATGCCGAACAAATGCTGAAATAACTTTTTATCTTCTACTTTAGGCAGTAGCTTGATGTCTTTTTTCTGAGCAAAAAGGTTGCCCCAGCTCTGGCGTACTGATGCCCACATGTCCTGATTTTCCTTCCACCATTTAACGGCTGCTTGGCAGCGAGCATCATCCACTCTTTTGTAAGTGTTAATTCCTTTTTCTTCGGCAAGCACAAAGTCTTGCTCTCCTTCCTTACGAATTACTTTCTCATTATCTTGCTCGTGTATCCACCCAAAATCAGTAATTTCATGTCGGTTACCTCTCATGGTGACGTTATAGTCGGAACGCACACTAAATTCCCGGCGAGGCAATGGAGCTGTCGTTGTATTTTCCCAAAAACTTTTACCATCCACATGTACCCAGGTAGCCGAACCTTCATACCTGGGACTATCATCTACCTGATAAACTTTTTGTGTCCACTGTCCCTTTACATCACCTTTAGGAAGCTGAACGTACTTCCACTTATTATCGGCATCAAAAAGGTAAAGGTCTGTATTCTCATACAGCCAATCCTGGCGCCAGTGCTTAATTACAAATTGCTCGTCGCCTCTTTTGGCTACCAAAAGATGCTGGATAACAATCTCATTATTCTCGTCTACCACCAGCTGAGCCCATTCCAGGCCTCTGGAGTGTTTTACAGGAGAAGGCTTATAGCCTTCCTTATCGGCATAATTAAATGTCTCTGCAAAATCAAAGCTTACCTCAAAGCAGCCGCACATGCTCTTGATTGCTTCTCTGTCTTTTTGCTTCTTAGATTGTGCTGAGCTGCCATTTAGCATACCGATGCACAGGAGAAAAGTGAATACTTGAATAAATGTTTTCATAGCTTTTCAATTGATCATTTTTAGTTTACTTGGCCGTATGTTGAAATGTATGATTGGGAAAAACCATTAGCCTTACTCCGTAAGCCTGAAATGTGGGTAACCCAATAAACGGTGAGCACTTGATATGCCCTGGGGTCTAGTAATCTGTCAAGTTGCGTACCTGAAAGCACACAGCCTATTTACCCCTAATTTCTTCTACCCACATTTAATTCCTAATGATACTATCTAAAGCCATACTTTTTTTCAACAGCACCGTATATTTTGTCTAAATATAAAGAACTATACGCTGGTAGGAAGCCCCAAAATTGGGTATAAATTAGGGATCACAATTTTTACTTAATCTTTGGTAAAGGCTACCTGATATTAGGTAGGTGATAAAAATGAGTACTCGTCTTGCCTGTTACGTAAGACGAGTTTACGGTTGGTTTATTGAGTTTTGACGTCAATCAGATAAGGCTTGAGTGGCAGGCTACCAGCCTGACTAATAAAAAAAGCCGATTTTAACCATTTACTTCACTTCTAATTACCTTCAATAGCCTTCATGATCTCCTCAAATTCTTTGGCTTTTTCGGGATCGCTTTGAATTTCCTGCATCAATTTCATCATATTGGTCATATCAAATTCCTGATACCCTTCGGAAGAATAATTGAACCTGTCAGCATCCAGCTTCTTAGCCACCACATTCGCCTTGATAGTCGACACCTTGCCAGTCTTTATTTCTTTCTCAGTACCTTCCATAACAAAGCCTTTTTCCATTACGCTAATCATCGAACCACCCTGCTGAAGAGCCAGATTTTTAGACATCGGAACGAGGTCCATAAATGAAAAGTTAAGGTCATTGGTGATCCACGCTTCTATTTCTGACTCTTTATCTTTTCCAGTTACCTTATAGCAGTTGTATCCATCAATGACTTTCTTTTCGTTGGTTACCTTAATATCAACGCCGTCACTATTAACGCTAGTATTATTCCCCTGCCCCATCATATTCATCGTCTCAGGCCCCATGATCAGGGCAACTTTTTTCCCATCATTATCAAAAAGCATGGTCATATTTGAGGATTTTCTATCAGACAACATTCTAATATTCTGTCCTTCTGAGTTGATTTCCATCAATACTTTGTCGCCCTTTACAGAAAAGACCATTTTTCCGTCCTCCATTTCTGAAGAAGTCATGGTAATCACCCCTTCAAACTGCTGGGCAGAAACAGCAAAAGCACTAATAATGAACAACGTGATTAAAAAGCTAAGCTTTGCCTTCATTTTGGTATGTTTTTGGTTTGAATTAATAAGCCATGAATATAGAAAAAATAAGTAATAAAAATCTAAAGAGCATGTCTCGCCCTTGAGATTTTCGACTAAAGATATTAGACTTGCTATTCGACCTTTTTGAAAATTATTAAGTGACAGGCTTACCAAATGCCACTCAATTCGGCATCCCAGGTTCTTCCGGTGGATGTCAAAGTTCGATTTTGCCCCATTTTTTTGGAGGAAATGGTAGGTAAATCTCCCCAACTAAATACTTTATTGTACTGAGATTTGATCGTTACCATATCATTTTCGCCTACCCAATAAGAAACAGATTTACCTTTTGCGATATTACCCGATTCCTTAACTTCTTTTGTACCGTTTGGTTTTTGGATGGTTACGGTAAAATAGGCAACGTACCAGCCGTCATTTTTCAAGGTGAGTTTGTGTTGTCCTGCTTTAACACTGGTTCCTTCATCAATTCATGCTTTAAACAGGGAGCCTTTTAGCGTAAAGATTTTATGTTCTTTGGCGTTTTTGAGTTCCATGTTGTTGTAAGTGGCTACCGTTTTCCATGCCCCGAAATCAGACATTTGAGCCTTAAGAGTAATCTGAGCATTAATAGGAATATCAAAGGTATGGGATTTGCCGGCAATAAGGTTGCCACTCTCCTCCACAGCTAGCAGATAGCCCTGTTGTTTCCAGGTAACCTTGAATTTTGCTACTACAGCTGCACCATTGTGCACCGTAATCTTTCCCCTGGGTACGCTGCGCTTTCCATAAATCTCCTGAATGCCCTTGATATCGTATTCAGATAAATATCCGAAAAAGGATTCGTCCGAGCAGTAATTCATGACAGACTGTGCATCACATGGCGTAACGTGCTTATCGCCAGTGGTCCCCTGCGGCTCCTCGTAGCAGCGGCAATCTGCCCGGTTATGTTCGTGGGCTATCCCCAAAGCGTGACCAAATTCGTGTACGGCGATCGTTTTTAAGGCCCTTTACGAGCCAGTGGCGATTTCTAAAAATATCAGTATTGAAACCCTGATCACAAAGGCCAGCGTTGTTTATGCCGACGAGGGCACTATCAGCACTGTTTTGAGAAATCTAATGCATAACGCATTGAAGTTCACTCCTGAAGGGGGCAAAGTAGCGCTCAATGCTATTGACCAAAATGATGAGATAACCATTGAGGTAAATGATACCGGCACAGGAATAAGTGCTGAAAAGCTACCCAGGCTCTTTAGCATTGAAGGAAAAAATAGTAAAGGTACTGCCGGAGAGAAGGGCACAGGTCTCGGCCTGATGCTTTGTAAAGAACTCATCCCTTTAAATAAAGGTACCATCAGGGCCATTAGTAAAATAGGGGAAGGAGCTAAATTTATATTTTCAGTGCCCAAAGTAGCTTAAGCCTACCTAGCGTTGCTTTGCCATGTGCTACGCGACGAATTTAATAGGCTAACTGCTATGGAATAAAAAATGCTAAAACATGAGTGCCAAAGTCCTAATTGTAGGAGATGAAGAACTCTATGCAGATAAACTGGAGATGCAGCTTGAAAAGCTGGAATACGAACAGTTGGGTACCGTTGACAATAGCGTGGATGCCCTTTCTTTAATCGACAAGCAACTGATGGATGTACATATTCAGGGCGACTACGACGGCATAGAACTGGCGGGTTTAATTCAACAAAAAAAGGATATTCCTATCATTTTTATCACTTCCTTAAAAGACGATCTAACTTTTAAAAGGGCTTCCAGGACTAAACCGCTGGCTTTTTTGACAAAGCCATTTGACGAATTACAGCTTCAACGCTCTATCGAATTAGCGGTAATCAAACTGGAGCCTGGCAATGCCTCCACCGAAAAGACAGCCGAAGATGATAAAGAAGTAGAGGTATTTACAAAGAGCTATTTTTTTGTCAAGCATCGCCAACGTTTGGATAAAGTTTTGTTCGAAGAGATTTATTACCTGGAGGCCGATGGTCGGTATACTCAAATCATTACTAGCACCAGAAAGTACCTCATCCGACGGCCTTTACAAGAACTCATACAGCGGCTTCCCTCTGGCCTGTTTGTACAGACTCACCGCAGCTATGTATTGAATTTATCGCTGGTATCCAGTGTAGATTCTCAGGAGTCCGTCGTTTATCTCGGCGAAGTACATGTGCCCTTGAGCAGGCGTAATAAGGATGAATTTTTGAGTAAACTGGAACAAATTTAGCAAATCTATTTCCTTACAATTACCTCTTTGAGTGATTGTTCTTTCTCCTTATTTTTTAAATACTCTTCATCTTGGTGAAATTCATAAATGTATTCTTTGGCGACATATTTATAACTTTTCCAACTATTTTTAATCTTCTTATTGGGGTTAGAGGCAGACCAGTTTTGGAAAGCTGTACTTTTGAAAAAATGGAAAATGCCTGTTTCAAGATCGGCAGCCGGCCGGTCCAGGCCTGCCAGTAGCCTCATGCTGACATTCTGCCATTTCATACTAAAGTTTATCCACCATAACAGGTCGTAAAGACTCCCCAACCGATAGGGCGCATGTGCCAGTTGAGGTTCGAGCATTTCCACAATGGCTTTACTGTACTTATCTGTACCCAATTTTCTGGCAATAACCACTTCAATAATCTCTTTGTAAGGCCGGAAGGCCTCCTGGGTTTGTACGAGGTATTTTAGTTTATCACTCCCAAAAAGTTGATCTCCGTGTTCGCCGGTCACTATGATCTCCTCAAAATTGATATGATCGTAGATGGTAGTTGTTATTTTTTCAAAACTTAAACTTTCCCGGATATGAGACTCAAAGAAAGAAGGAAACTCCCGGATAGATTCATCAGACAACAACACCTTCAGTTGCTCCACTTTGCCATTGCTTTCCAGCAAATCAAAAAGGGCAATTAACGCCACGGTGGAGTCAATACCTCCAGACCAAAGTACCCGTATGATTCTGTCTTCACTATATTTTAGGATATCAGCAGCCCGCTTCTTGCAAATTGCCCCGAAAGGCTCATCCGTAAAGGAGAGCTGTTCAATAGGGTCGATAATTGTAAAATCCAGTCCGGATGGGATGGTACAGGTTCGGTCAATTAAGGTGGCCCCAAAAAAATCGCACATCTTCAGATAAACAGGATGGGCTTTCCAGCGCCAGTAGAAGCTGTGAAGTTGTCTTTTGTTAAGGTAAAATAACTCCGGCTTACGATTTAATAAAAGCATTTTGTGGTAGCGTTCTGCATTTATCCAAATATTGCTTTAGCTTCAATTCCAGCTCTTCCGGTGAAAACTCCTTGATTTGCCCGTTATAAAGCCCTATGGTCTGAAAACGATCGTCAACAAGCTTTAGGGTAATCAGTGGAAAGCGGCGTCGAAACGGCCAGACTGTACCGGAAACGGCTTCTATCTTCCAGGTATTACCTCGTTTTCTCATTTGGTATTGTACTTCGTAGCGCTTCGTGCGAGGGCCGCTTTCATAATTGATAATGCGCTCCCGGATCAGATAGTCCCGGCGCTCTTCATCGCACATATTGTTAAAATTGTCTACAAATTGAGTAATAATCTCATCGTACTTTTCTTTGATCATAGCTTCTAGATGTTAATTGTTCCATTAAACATTGGATGATTCTTTTCAGAAGCGCCCACAGAAGAATAAACATGCAATGGTAAAGCTACCAGGCCCTCATTTCCGGGCGTTTCAAAATGATGCGGACACATCGGTTCTAATATACAGACTTTGCCCGGGTAAAGGTCTGTTGATTCGTACTGCTCGCTCAAGCCCACAATACTTTTTCCTTCCCCTTCTCTAATCAAAACTACCCTAAAAGTGGAATGGATATGATGTGTTTGTTCTTTGCTACAGGCCGGAATTTTCAAATACTGCAAGGTAGGATCTCCCAAACGGATAGGAGGAAAGAGTTGCTTGGTAGAGCAGCCATTGACATAAGGAAGTGTTGTAATGCCATCTAGCGAGCGGGTAGCATCAGGGTGCATATACCCTCTGATAACAGTAGCCAGGTGCTTTGACGATACGCTACAGGGGCCCTTCCTGACAATAGCTGTAGAAAGTGCCTCATCAAAATAGTAAATACAATCTCCTCTTTCTACTTCGATAAAGTACTGCCCGATAAAAGCTTTAAAGTAATAAAGCTGCCCTGTGTCGGCTTCATAAACATCCGGCGTGTGGCTATCGTAAAAGTAAGCCCCAAATTGCTGATTGAGTGTGAGCATCTACAGATTCTTTTTTCGCAAATTAATAATTTTGATGAAAGCAATCTATAGAATTAATAAACTTGTCTGATCAACACTGAAATAGATTAAAATTTCTCCCTCTTTTACAATTGCAAATGAATATGATCATCGTGCCGTACCGCAGCACACCCGTGGTTGCGAACTTTTGAATGATAGCCAAAACCCAGACGGGATTTTAGGTGCGGCTCAATAAAGATCTTTCCTATTGTTCGCTTATCAGCAATAGACCGGATCAGAAATCGGTTAGCTTGTTCATCAAATTGGTAGTGTGCTTTGGGGAAGGCAAAATATTTTAAAAGACTGTATTGCCAATAGCCTTGTTTAGCGCACGCTGCCGCCTGATCATATTCTCTCGCAAGCGGCTTTTCACAATATCCGTATCCCAGTAAAGTAGGCGTCCGATGGATTCGCTGTCCCGTTGAACGATTTTTGTATAAAAAAGCGATATCCAACTTTTCACCGTCATCGTGACTTTTATGGGGCAAGAGCGGAAAGCCAGTGAGGAAAGGGAAATTGGCATCCAGATATAAAATTTTAGTGCCGGGATATTGGCGATTCAACTCCTGACTTACCTCAATGATGGTTTGTTTTAGTTTTGGTTTTACATAGTGTCGGTTGGTCAGTATAGTAAACCAACTGCCAGGTTGTAAGGAAATATTTTTGTTAGAAAAAACAGGAAGAGGAACCCTGCCGTATTTTTTTGCCAGAGGAGGTACAACCAGAAGACTACTTATTGTCATCATGAGCAGGAACGATACAGCTCGCAGGCCTAGAGATACCCCCCGGGAGTAGCTTCTCTTTTTTATTTGATCCCCCAATGGTTTGTAGAGCAAATAAACCAGCCCTCCAAGCTGAGTTACTACAGTCAAGATTATAAACAACGATACTGTTTTCAGAGTAGCCAAAAGGACTTTCATGATCTAAGTAATTTATTAGACTTCTTTAGAGCGTAAAATATATGCTAAAGGTCCTCCTTCCAGAATATTGAGTGTAGAATACTTGTATAGCCTATGATTAATTTTAGAAATAAAATTAGTTTTTTTTAGTATTTTAAATACACTATTATATTTTTTAAAAGGCATTTATGCTATTACGGATATGACTGGCCGGAGCTTATCCTCATTCCGAAGGGATTTCAAGCAATTTTTTGGTACCATTCCACAGCAGTGGTTAAAGGAAAAACGACTGGAAAAGACCAAAATCTATTGCTCACTTCTCATTCCAATGTTACTTTTGTGGGGTATGAAAATATTTCTTATTTTATTCAAGAATTCAAAAAGAAATTTCAACTTACACCCAAACAGTTAATATTAAAAGAAAGGGGTCAATTGCTCAGGTGACAAAATATCTGCACGGGGGTTAGCCATGGCATTCCCTTTCAGGCTACACCTCTTTTTTATGATATCCCTTTCAACTAAAATACGATTAGAATGCAGCGAGAAGCATCTCTTGATCAGCTAATAAACAAGGCACGTCAAAATGAGGATTTAGACCAGGATCAGCTCTTATTCCTGGAAAAATATATTAATGACGAACACTTCCGGTACTTGCTCTCTTTGGAGCCCTATCATCGCTACCCCTTTGTTATTGATTATTTTCGGTTAGTGGAAAAAGAAATATCAGATAGTGATTCTCTTACTGAATTTTGTAAGAGGAAAGTACTGGAAATTAAGGAGAATAGCCACCGGGCGGAAGAGCTGAAGTCCTCTTTACTGGCAAAAGATGAAGGGGACCTCACGATTAGGAGAAATAACGGCCAACCCTTTACCACTCCCGAAAACCTCAAACAGATTTGGAGTGATTGCCACGAAATAGCCAGAAATGATGCTGATGCCAGGAAGATTTTTCTTGATTTTTTTGCTACTGCTTTAAAAGGGCATCAACAGTTAGAGCAGGCAGAATTACCGATCAATAGCCACATTGATAATTGGCCTGACAACTGGTACACAGCGCCTTGGTATTGTTTGTATGTACAATACTTTGGTACTGATGATACTGGCAAAGGGAGCTTTGATAATTTATCAGGCATGCTGGATTATCTGGAAAAGATCGGAATCAAAAACTTATGTATTCTTCCTCACTATGAATCTATGGACGGTGATGAAGGCTATGACATAACTGAGTACAAACCCGGAGAATCCCTGGGCGGCGAAAAAGCCTTTCTCAGCTTTCTAGAACAAGCCCTGGACAGAGGATTTCGGGTGGTCACAGATTTGGTATTCAGTTATGTTTCTACCAGACATGAATGGTTTGTAAGAGCACTTGAAGGAAATAGCCACTATTTTAATTACTTTATAAAATGTCCCTGGCATTGGCAGAATCTTGACCTTGATTCTATATTGGATGAACGGGGAGATGATCCTTTTTTAAACCTACCGGACAGAGATGAGAACGGAAAATCAACCAACTCCAGGCGACTTCTCTTCTTCCCTGAGTTGGGCCGGAAGTTGTGGCTGGAACGCCATATGGAAGAACTCAACAAAACTGTTCTGTTCTACAATGAACTTTATCCTTTCCAGGTATCCCTTGATGTTAGAACACCAGAAGTTATTCATGAGCTTTTTGAGCTTCTGGCAGAAGAATTTAGCTTTGGAATGGCCGGAAAAAGGCTTAGTGGTATTACACACTGGATAAAAGAACCGGGCACTACAGCCATAGACTTACCGGAAACACACGCCCTGATCCGTTTGATCAAGCAGTTTGTCAAACATATTAATCCCAAGGCAGCTCTACTTCCCGATGTGGTAACATCCTCTAAAGAACTCAAAAAATTTGGCGGCCGCCTAACTCATATTGCCCATCAAATGACTACTACTGAGGGCGACGGCCTGATGGACTTTCAGCTGCAGGGGATGTTAAGAGAAATGATTTACTTTCAAAAAACAGCTCCCTTTTGGAATCAGGTTTATGACAGAGGAGAAGAAATAGATAGCACGGCCTTTCCTCTATTACCCATTGAGCATCATAATGAAACTTATCTGGGATTCATACAGGAAAAAGAAGCGATGAGTAAGTACATCGATGAAGAATATAGGTATCAGGATAAGAATGATATTTGGTTAACTGCCAAACGGGGAATCGTTTACCGGGAAGGAAAAAGTGCCGGCGCTCGCATGGCGGATTGCCTGAACCGCGATCCACATAGAATTGCTATGTCAATCTTTACGCTGTATATGATGCCCGCTGCTCCGGTCATGTACTATGGCACAGAGATAGGCGCCACAAATGATCTGTTACACTTCAAGGTCAGAAAACACAAGCGCTTCGAAGTACTTAGCGACCCACAAACCAGCGGTCCTGAAAATTACGATATCGAACAATGCGAAGACCCCAGAGCACTACAAAGAGGCCCAATCACGGCCTGGACGTTCCACGAAGCTTGGAGTGAAAAATATCCGGCTGTGCAGGTACTAAGCGCTCTAAATAAATTGAGAGAAGAAAAGGCGGCATTGCATTCTTATTATTTTGCCAATGTTGATACATTTAATTCCTCCCTTTTAGGTATGATTCGCTATCCGGCATATCCAAACGATATACAACGACCTATTCTGGTTTTAGTTAATCTATCAAAGGAATATTTGGAAGCTAAAATTCCCGCTAACCAACTGAGGCAGAGGCTGGCACGCTATCATTTTACTTTTCACAAGTTACTGCAACTAAGAAGCAGTAATAAGGAAAAAGTTATTTTTTATGATAATGAAATTATCGAACTACCAGCGGATTATTTATACATCCAATTGGAACCTTTTGGAGCGGAGCTTTTGGAAATCGTCTAGTTGCCTGTGTGTTCGAGAATAATTTCGGTTATCCTGTCAGCTTCAGTAACATGCACGGGATGATTTTTTCCCTCCAGCGTAATGAGCTCCTTTGGGCCATTCAGTTGCTTCATCAAAAATGGCGCATTCTCGTATAAAACTAATGAGTCTTCATCTCCATGAACTACAGTGACGGGTATATCGATTGTTTTGTACAGCTTATTTGCCTCTTCCAGTGCTTCCGGATGGTTCAATTTCTCAACATTAGAACTCCAAATAAATCTTGGAATGAGGTATCGGAAAATTTTAAAGTTGATAAAATAAGAAATAGTAAAGATAATCTCGTTATCAGGGTCATACTGCCCTGAAACACCATAGATTTTTTTAATCTTTTGAGGAGCCACTGCGCCCATAGCTACTGCAATCGGTGCACCATAGCTATGTCCAAGGACAGTAGCCGGAGCTTTCTCCGCGTTTAAGACTTCTGCTATTCTTCTTGCCTGCTTCACTACTGAGGGTTCTGCTTTTCTGGGCAGCGTTCCTCCATAACCCGGACGTTCCACTATAATTAATCTGAAGTGATCATACAATTCCTCTTGTTTACCTATTACCATCCAGTCAAACGGGCCTCCGGGCGCACCATGGATCAGTAGTAGTGCAGGTTTGTTTTTTTCACCCATCTCCAAATACCTTACGCCGGATTTTGTAAATTTTACTTTTCCTGGTGGATAAGGCATTTCGCTGAGGAGCCACAAAACCCCACGCTCAGTTGAAAGGTATCTATCGACAGTTTCTATGCCTATAAATAAGCCAACTAGAAGGATTAATCCCGTAATAAATGCCCATTTGAAGAATTTCAAACCAACCCGGATCAGTTTTTTCATCGCTTGAGGTTAAATAGACTGAAGAAACTTATAACAAAAACGGAACGCACTTCATAAGCTCCGGGTTGTTCAAATATTTTTTTCTCAGAATTCTTCCACTTGATACATAAAATAGAAACCTGCTATTTCCAAGTCATAAAAAGCTTCCTTTTTCATACAAATTTTGTAACTATTCAGCAAAGCTGAAAATTTAGGAAAATAATATTTATTTTTGGG
>CAZVOD010000038.1:0-41554 GCA_964628385.1 uncultured Saprospiraceae bacterium | reverse complement strand
CTTCTGTAATCTTGAGACTTATTTTTATTATTAAATTAAAAAACAAAATAGCTTTAGTGAAGACAGAAAGATTAGCGCAGCAGCTTAGAGGAAACAGGAAGATGCACAGAGTTTTGGGGTTGATATTAGCTTTGCTATTGATCATCAGTGCTATTACAGGGATATTTTTGAGTTGGAAAAAGGAATTTAGCTTTATCCAACCCTCTACCCAAAAGGGCCAAAGCAAAGACCTGGCAGAGTGGAAACCCATTGAGGAGCTAGCTACCCTGGCGGTTGAATTCTTTGAAAAAAAATATCCGGAAGCGGGAAAAGTTAGCATTGACCGCATAGACGTTAGGCCTTCCAAAGGAGTAGCCAAGGTGAGGTTGGAACAGGGCTGGTGGGAAGTACAGATTGATGGAGCCAGCGGTGAGGTCCTATCGGTTGCTCGCCGGCATTCCGACTGGATAGAAGCGCTTCACGATGGTTCACTGATCAGTGATACCTTCAAACTATTCTCAATGAATATACTGGGTTGGGGCTTGCTGGTGATGGTCATCAGTGGTTGGTTTTTGTGGTATGGCCCCAAGAAATTCAGACGCCTCAAGCGGCAAAGAAAGCAGTCGGGTTCTCTGGAAAAAAGTAAAAAAGCGATTCAATCGCGGGAATAGCCTAAAATTGAAAGTATGAAAAAAAGCTTGCCGATATTGCTTTTGATGATGGTATTGGGGAATCTTTCCCTGGCACAATCTCGTGCTCGAGAGCTGGGAATAGAAATTGGCGTTATGAAGCCTGGACCGTTCAATGCCATTACTGATGTGGAAGGCGTCCGGGTAGGACATGCCACGCTGGTAAAAGGCGAAAATATAAGAACCGGAATAACTGCTGTAGTTCCCCATTCCGGAAATATCTTTCAGGAAAAGGTCCCGGCAGCTTTATATATCGGTAATGGTTTTGGAAAATTAATGGGGATCAGCCAGATCAAAGAACTTGGTAATATAGAAACGCCCATTTTGCTCACCAATACTTTAAATGTGCCCAGGGTAGCGGATGCTCTGGTCTCTTACCTGCTTCAGATGGAAGGCAACGAAAATGTACGCTCTATCAACCCTATAGTAGGAGAAACCAATGATGGCCGCCTGAATGATATCAGAGGCCGCCATTTGGGAGCCGAACATGTGAGGGCCGCCCTGGAAAATGCCTCAGCCGGAGCCGTTGAGGAGGGGAATGTCGGTGCCGGAACAGGTACGGTGTGCTTCGGCTTTAAAGGCGGAATAGGAACGGCCTCCAGAAAACTACCGGAAAGCCTGGGTGGCTATACGGTAGGCGTATTAGTACAATCTAATTTCGGCGGGGTACTTCAAATTGACGGCGTACCCATAGGCGAGGAATTGAATCAATATTATCTGAATGGCCGCCTGAATGACGATGCCGACGGTTCTGTAATGATTATCGTGGCCACCGATGCTCCGCTTAATGCCAGAAATCTGGAGAGAGTGGCCAAACGGGCTATCATGGGGCTAGCCAAAGCCGGTGGTATTGCTTCAAACGGCAGTGGCGATTATGTCATTGCTTTTTCTACCCATCCAGATTTGAAAATTCCCTATCGGGTAGAGGCGGCAGTACAAAACCGCCCTGACTTGCACAACGATTACATGTCTTCTATTTTTATGGCTACTATTGAGGCAACAGAAGAAGCGATTATCAATTCACTTTTTGCGGCCAAAACAATGAGCTCCAACGGTCGAACTATAGAGGCGCTTCCTGTAGATAAAGTATTGCCATTGATGAAAAAATACGGCCGCCTCAACAAAAAGTAAATCAACATGAAGGCAATTCTCATTCTGGCAGCGGGAGTATCGTCGCGGATGGGGCAGGCCAAGCAGTTGCTTCGCCTAAATGACGAAACCCTGCTCAATCGGATGATCCGCCTGGCCCGATCTTCTCCTTTTGAAGACCTTACCGTGGTACTCGGTGCGCGCTCCGAGCAAATCATTCCGACTTTAGCTTCGGACGTTTCTTTTTGTATTAATGAACATTGGGAAAAAGGTATGGCTTCTTCGTTGGCCTGCGGCCTTGATTTTATTTTGGAAAAAAATAAAGGCTGTACTCATCTGCTCGTACTCCTGGTGGATCAGCCATACGTCGATCAATCGTTGATCCATCAGTATTATGAAGCTTCCCACAAGCATCCTGATCGGATGATCGCGGCTTATTACAACGCTATTCACGGGGTACCGGCTTTATTTCCGGCTCGTTTTTTCTCCACTTTATCCAATAATTCCGGTAAGGCGGGAGCCAGGAAACTGCTCAAGACGCACGCCGATGAGTTGATCAGCATAGACTTTCCAGAAGGCGCCCTGGATATGGATACGCCAGAAGACTGGCAGGAGTTTCTCCGACCTGAGGACTGAAAAGCTTCATTTCTTTGGCCTTTCGGCAAACAAGCGCTACTTTTCTGTTTTTTAGAGGTAACTCTGGGGGTTGCTGTTGTAAAAAGTTTGAAGTTGTTTAAGCATGTGGTTTTATAGCTGAAGTATTTGCTGCACAATGTTTTGTCTGCAAACATAAAACGACATTTTTAAACAACTTCTTTATAAACTAATTCTCTAAAAGTAAAACAATGGACGCAGTTAAAATTGCATTAGACTGGACTGCTAATACGAATCATATTGGTTTTTATGTGGCCCAGGAATTGAACTTTTATCAAAAACAAAATATTCAAACTGAAATAATCACACCGGTGGCAGATAATTACCAGACAACGCCGGCCAAGAAAGTGGAGCTGGGGCAGGTAGATTTTGCGCTAAGCCCTATGGAGAGTATCATTAGCTACCGAACCAAGGCCAGGCCATTTCCTTTAAAAGCTATTGCGGCTTTGTTTGAAGAAGACCTGAGTGCCATAACCACCCTCAAGAGTAGTGGTATTGACCATCCCCGTCAGCTGGATGGAAAGACTTATGCTTCCTATCGGGCTCGTTATGAAGATGGGATAGTTCGTCAAATGATTATGAATGATGGTGGCAAAGGAGAAATAACCATTGTTAACCCCGATAAACTGGGAATTTGGAATACCTTGCTGGCCAAAAAATCTGATGCCACCTGGATCTTTATCAACTGGGAAGGCATACAGGCAGAAGGGCAGGGGCTGGAGCTCAATTATTTCAAATTGAAAGACTACGGTATTCCCTATTCCTATTCGCCGGTCATTGCTGCTAACGAAAACAGACTTCCAGACATGGAGGAAGTATACAAAAGGTTTCTGCAGGCTACAAAGGAAGGTTTTTTGTATGCTGCTCAAAACGCCAAGGAGGCTGTAAACATCCTGGCGCCTTATGTGCCTGAAGCTGATCAGAATGTTGATCTGCTAAAGAGCCAAGAATACACTGCTCAGCATTATGGAGATGTGAATAACTGGGGCCGGATGAGCGAGGATAGAGTAGAGCTATTTGTTAACTGGCTGTCGGAGCACCATCTGGAACTACATCGCCTGAAAGTGCAAGACCTGATGAGCAACCAGCTATTGGCTCAATAACTCACAAAAGGCATTTGATAATTGAATTTTTCATCTTCTACCTGAGTGAGAATAAAGTCTGCTAAATCTGCCCGACCTATCTTGGTGCTGGCATTGACACCAACCCAGCCCACTCTGTATTGCCCCTGGCGTGGCTCGTTCGTCAGGCGCGGGCCGCGTACAATGACCCAGCGTAAGCCGCTGGTATCGATAATGTTGTGGTGTTCAATGGCATCATTCAAAATTTTGGGAACGGCAACTTTCATAATGGTACGGATCATCTTATCGGCAAATTTAGGCTGGTCCTTTTTGGGGAATGGCAGTCCACCTCCCGAAAGTGAAATGATCCTTCCGACTCCGTGCTTTTTCATGGCTTTGATAATATTTTCTGTACCATCGGTTTGAAGCCGGGTCGGAGAACCTTTGACATGCCCAAATAAACTAACCACAATATCAGCACCGACAACAGTCTGGTTGACATCTTCCTGATTCAAGACATCACCTTTTATCACAGTCAGGTTGGAGTGCTGCTGCGCAATTTTTTCTGGCGTTCTGGCTAATGCTCTAATTGGATATCCCGCTTCCAGAGCGACTTTCAGGAATTCCTGGCCCGTTTGACCGGAGCCACCGAATAAGGCTATTTGCTTCATCTCTATTGGTCTTTTTCTCAAAAATATTTACCTTTCGAGTACATTGCTAATTTGACAGTACTAACTTTTTTGTAAGTATGAGCTATGGAAAAATCAATATAACGGCGCGCTGTCCGATTCGCACTACACTAGAGTTGCTAGGTGGGAAGTGGAAGTTGCTGATCCTCTTTCAGTTAAATGAGCGATCATTGCGACCATCGGAACTCCGCAAGCGGATACCCGACATCAGTGAGAAAATGCTAATTCAAGAGCTCAAAACTCTGGTGGATAGCCAATTGGTGGAACGCATTAACTACGGAGAGGTACCTCCACGGGTGGAATACAGCATTACTGATAAAGGAAAAAATGCTATGCCGGTAATAAGAGAAATGAAAAACTTTGCCGATAAATACACAACCTAGTGCATTAAAATTCTCCACTTATGAAAAATACCTTTCGTACTATTTTAATCGAAATGATTCCGGTTATTCTGGGAATTTTGATTGCTCTTTTTATCAATAACTGGAAAGAAAAACAAGGTGACCGTGCCTTTCTTAATAAAGTAATGAACTCCATAGGGCAGGAGATGGAAGAAAATAAAATGGAACTGATTGAGGTGTTTGAAAAACATGCACAGCTAGTAGATACCATAAAAGCCTACTTTGATGATGATAACCTGAGTATTTCAGACCTTTTATTCCAGGCTGGCGGCTTGCAATCCGTTGTTGTCAAAAATACAGCGTGGAGATCTTTCCTGAACTCAAGAATTGATTTGATAGATTACAAAACGATCAGTCAACTTTCAGAAATAGAGTCATCTAAAGAAACATTGGAGTTTAAGTTGGGAAAGATGATTGATTTTATCCTGAGCAATGTCAATAATACCAGCCAGGAAAGTAAGCAAACGCTGCTTATACACGTGAATAACATGATAGATTCAGAAATGAGGTTGATCACTCTGCACGAAATCTACCTCGATGTAAAAGAAAAAGATAGATATTTTGCAGAATAATGTCTTATATACCATTGTAAAATATCTCTGGCCCCGCTCAAGTCAAAGCTTATTAATATCATGATTGATAATGCCAAATATTATTTTGTTATCATTCTTTGAAGGCTATTTATTTTCAGTTCCATTTTTTCTTTCCTTAAACTATACAGGTCAATTACAGCTGTAAGAGCTTTATTTTACAGGGTTTATACTCGTCGATGAAATAGGGTGTTTTATCAAAAAATTAAAAAAACTAAGGAAACTTTAAACATTACTCTGGTTTCCTGCGTTTTTCTCGCATATATTTGCGGCAGACAAACAGCCGTATGGATTAGGAGTAAATCTCGGTAAATAAATGGATTTGAAAGAACAAATCTTGGAAAAGACAGAATCGCTGATCATGCGGTATGGCATTAAAAGCGTTACAATGGATGATCTGGCCAGGGAAATGGGCATGTCTAAAAAGACATTATACCAATATATTCCCAATAAAACTCAGATGGTACAGGAGATCTTCAAAAAGAAGATTGAGGAAGAGAAGTGTATAATGGATGAGGCACAGGCGCAGGCTGTTGATGCTATTGATGAGATTTTGACGATTGCCAGGTGGGTAATTAAGGATTTACGGGAAATGTCTCCTACCGTAATTTTTGATCTACAAAAATATTATAGAGAGATTTGGACTATGATGGAAAGCTATCATAGCAAGCACATACTCAAGAAGATCAGGCAAAATATAGAAAGAGGTATAGAAGAAGGCGTTTATCGCAATGATATTTCGGCTGATTTGATCTCTAAACTTTATGTATCCAAAAATGCCTCTGTTGCCAGTTCGGAATTATTTCCTCCTGGTGAATATGATCTGGAAGAGTTGTTCAAAGCACATATGATTTATCACATACGCGGGATAGCTTCTCCGAGGGGCTTACAATTATTTGAAAAACATCTGGCCGCAAGAGACGGAAAAATAGATTAGCAGGCTATGAAATGCTGAAAAGCATTTTTAAAACAATCAACAAAATGAGTTTACGTGTATTCAATGGGATATCGCTCTTAGGTATTCTTTTCATTGTATTGCCGCTATCTGGGCAAGAGTCTTCAACAGCCATGACGTTAAAGGAGGCTATTGATTATGCCTGGATAAACAATACGCAGATTAAAAATGCTCAAATAGAGATTGCTGATGCCGAAGAACAGATCGTCGAGCGACGTTCCGTTGGTTTGCCACAGCTTTCTGCCGAGCTCAACTATCAGCGGTATCTGGAAGTGCCCCGGCAGGTCTTGCCGGAAGCCTTTGTGCAGCTTATTCAGGCCTTGAATCCCAATGAGGAAGTATCCCGGGAGGCGGCCTTTTTTGCACAAAATAACTTCACTGCAGGTATTAATTTGGATGCCATGATTTTTGACGGTAGTTATTTTACAGCGTTAAGAGCAGCTAAAGCCTATCGGGAATATGTGCAAACCGACCTGAAGGTTCAAAAGCGGGAAGTTAAGAACCGGGTCGTTGATGCTTATTTGCCGGTTTTACTGGTCAATGAAAACCTAAAGCTACTGGAGAAAAATATTGACAATCTTAATAAGCTACTTTTTGAAACCCAGCAATCCTACGAAGCCGGCTTTGTAGAGCAGTTGGATGTAGATCGCCTGGAGTTATCCCTGCTCAATCTGCAAACGGAGCAGGAAAATCTGGAGCGGCAAAAAGAACTGGCCCTTTCATCCCTGAAGTTTACTATGGGCTTTCCGGTTGATCAGCCGTTGGTGGTAGAAGAAAAAATTAACGATTTATTATCGGAAGCACCAGATAAAGAACTTGTACAAAAAGTAGACTACGCTGCTCGCCCGGAAGTCCGTCTGATTGATCAGGGCTTAAACCTTGCAGATTTGAATGTTAAAGTTAATAAAGTGGCCTATTTACCTACCTTGAGAGGGTATGGCGCTTACCAACAGCAGTATCAGGGGAATACAAGTGAAGATGCTTTCTGGGCGCCCAACTTTTACGTTGGCCTTCGCTTAAACGTTCCTATTTTTGATGGTTTGAATAAAAAAGCAAAGATACAGCGCGCAAAGCTGGAGCGGGATCAAACTCAAAATCAGAAGGAAGACTTACTGAACTCCATCACGCTGGAAGTGAATGCAGCAAGGATCAATTATATCAATGCACAAAAACGTTTGGAAAACCAGCAAAAAAATCTTGATCTGGCTGAGCGAATCTACGAAACCACACAGATTAAGTACCGCGAAGGTGTAGGCTCTAGCCTGGAAGTGACCAATGCTGAACAAAGCCTTTACGAGACACAGAGCAATTACACTCAGGCCCTGTACGATACGATGGTAGCCCGTTTTGAGCTCGATAGAGCGCTCGGGCAATAGAGAAGGCTGTTACTTGGAGTGGTAAGGAGAAAAAATACAATGCCCACTTCTCGATTTTTATTTATCAACTGACTGCTTAATAATTTTTAATAATGAAAAATATAAATCTGTTCTTATTTATTGCGCTCACTACTTTGATGGCCTGTGGTGGTGCTCCTGAAGAAGAAAATGCCATTCCTAAAGACCTGGATCGCAAAAAAGCCTTGTTAAAGAGTAAAAGAGCGGAACTCAGAGAGCTAACCGTATTGATTAATGATCTTGAAATAGCTATTGCAGACCAGGACCCAAGGGCAGTAGAAAAGCCCAAGCGACTGGTAACTACTTTCCCGGTCACAAAGGAGACTTTCCAGCATTATGTAGAGCTACAAGCCAGTGTACAGGCCGATGATCTCATTGATGTAACCAGCGAAGCTTCAGGTATTATTGTAGAAATGCCGCTCAGGGAAGGAGATTATGTAAAAAAAGGACAGTTGGTAGCCCGACTGGATTTAGAACAACTCAACAAACAGTTGGCGGAGCTGGAAAAATCCAAAGAGCTGGCAGACATTGTTTTTGAGCGCCAAAAGCGCTTGTGGGATCAAAATATCGGTTCAGAAATCCAGTATCTCGAAGCCAAGAACAACAAAGAAATGTTGGAGAAATCTATTGAAACACTCCAATTTCAGCAATCCAAAGCTACTATTGCTTCACCTGCCTCCGGAGTCGTAGAACGGGTAGTTCTCAAATCTGGCGAATTGGCGTCTCCGGGAGCTCCTATCATTCAAATTTTGGACCCCAGTCGCCTGAAAGTAGTGGCGGATGTTCCCGAAAATCTGTTGACGGCTGTTAAGCGTGGTGATATGATTGAAATTAGTTATCCGGCTATTAATATGGAGCAAACAGCCAGAGTCAATTTAATAGGACGAACTATTGATGAAGCTAACCGCACGTTTGAAATTGAAATGAATGTAGGTAGTAAGGGTGGTTTATTGAAGCCTAACTTACTAGCTAACGTACTGATCAACGATTTTACTGAGGAAGATGCTATCATTGTACCTTTGAATGCCATTCAGGAAGAAGTTGGGGGAAAGAAATACGTTTTTGTTCAGCAAAATGACGGTGATGGCGTGATTGCTAAAAAAGTATACATCAAAACGGGCGAAAGCTACCGCGATAGTATTATCGTAACCCAGGGACTTTCAGGAGAAGAAACGGTTATCCTGGACGGTGTAAGAGGCCTGGCGGACAGTGAACCCATTCAGGTAAAACAAATCCTTAAAAAAGAATCGATCAATGGCTAATAATTCAAAAAAGACCTATAGAGAATTTGGTTTATCTACCCTCGCAGTAGATAATGGGATCAGTATCTTTATCCTGACGATAATGATCTTTATTTTTGGTATTTCTGCCTATCGAGAAATGCCCAAAGAGCAGTTCCCGGAAATTGAGTTACCCACTGTATATATCAATACGCCTTATTTTGGTAACTCAGCGGTAGATATAGAAAACCTGATCACCCGCCCTATAGAAAAGGAGCTCCAATCTATAGATGGCCTGAAAAATATCAAATCTACCTCCATACAGGATTATTCGGTTATCATTGCGGAGTTTGAAACTTACGTAGACATTGATGATGCGGTAAGAAAGGTAAAAGACGAAGTAGATCGGGCAAAAAGTGAGCTCCCCAACGATCTGGATCAAGATCCAATGGTACTGGATGTTAACTTATCAGAGTTACCTATTGTTACTGTAAATATTTCCGGTGATTATACCAACGACGAGCTACGTCAGTACGCAGAATTCTTGGAGGAAGAGATTGAGGACATTAGCGAGATCAACAAGGTAGAGATCAAGGGAGCTATGGAGCGCGAAGTAAAAGTGGATGTTGATTACATGAAAATGGAATCAATGGAAGTTTCTTTTGGAGATATCCAAAATGCCATTTCCAGCGAAAATGTTACAATATCCGGTGGAGAGCTGGTAAAAAATGACATGCGCAGGGCTATTCGCGTAGTAGGAGAATTTGATAATGTAAAAGAGATGGAAAACCTGATCGTCAAAAGTGAAAGACGACGCCCCATCTTTCTGAAGGATGTTGCAGATGTATCATTTGGTTTTGAGGAAAGAACAAGTATTGCCCGCTCCAACGGGCTGCCGGTTGTTTCGCTGGATGTTATAAAACGTTCCGGAGAAAACCTGCTTTCTGCATCGGACAAGATAAAGGTGGTGGTAGAAGAAGCCAGAAAGGATTTACCTGACGATTTGAGAATCAGTCTTTTCAATGATCAGTCGGTCAATACCCGTAATGAAGTTAATAACCTGGAGAATTCAATTATTTCGGGGGTGATATTGGTAGTTCTGGTCCTTTTATTCTTTTTAGGCATCAGAAATGCCCTTTTTGTAGGTATTGCCATTCCTTTATCAATGCTTATGGGTATTATGTTCCTGTATTTTACGGGAGTAACCATGAATATTGTCGTGCTCTTCGGATTGATCCTGGCTTTGGGATTGCTGGTGGATAATGCGATTGTAGTCGTTGAGAATATTTATCGATTTAAACAGGAAGGGTATTCCAGCATCCAGGCGGCCAAGTACGGTGCTGGTGAAGTGGCATTGCCGATTATTGCCTCTACAGCTACTACGCTGGCAGCCTTCTTGCCACTAGCCTTTTGGCCGGGATTAGTAGGAAGTTTTATGATTTATTTACCACTCACTTTAATAATTGTATTGACTTCTTCTTTAATTGTGGCTCTGGTTATTAATCCGGTACTCACTTCCTGGTTTATGAAAATCGATGAGCGGGCCGATGATAAAGCCATAAGAAATAGAAAGAGAAGAAATGTACTGATCGGTTCCGGTATTATGTTGCTACTTTCGGTAGCCTTTCATTTTGCTGATGTACAGTGGGCCAGAAACTTACTGGCATTTGCTTTTGGTATAAACATCCTGAACTTCTTTATTTTGAGGCCGGCAGCTTTTGGTTTTCAGAATAGCTTTCTACCTGTTCTGGAGCGTTTCTATGATAAATTCATTCGGGGGGCGTTAAAAATTCCCATACTGGTATTTGCCGGAACGATTCTATTATTGTTCGTCGCTATAGGGATTTTAACGGTGAGAGCACCAAAAGTTATTTTCTTTCCCAAAGCAGAACCGGTATACATCAATGCCTTCGTAGAACTTCCCATAGGTAAAGATATCGAAGCTACCAACAAGATCATGATGGATATGGAGCAAAAGATCGATGAGGTGATTAAGCCATACCGTGGAATTGTGGAGGCGGTGCTGTCACAAATCGGCGAAAATACAGCGGATCCCAATGGTACACCTGAGCCCGGTGCATCGCCCAACAAAGCGCGGTTGACCGTATCGTTCGTACCTGCCAATGAGAGAGGTGGTGTTTCTACCTGGGATATAATGGATGAAATCCGTCAGGCGGCACAGGGATACCCCGGGGTGCAGATCGTGGTAGATAAAAACGCTGATGGTCCGCAAACTGGTAAGCCCATCAACCTGGAAGTGCAAGGAGAGAATATCGACTCATTGGTATTGTTAACAGATCGGTTGATCACCTTTTTCAACAGTAAAAATATACCGGGTATTGAAGAACTACAGGCTGATGTAAAACTGGGTAAGCCAGAAGTGCTGGTTAACATCGATCGAGGAGCAGCCCGACGTTACGAAGTATCTACTTCTGCCATTGCCGATGTTATCAGAACAGCTGTCTTTGGTAAGGAAGTTTCCAAATACAAACTGGGAGAAGACGAATACCCCATCATGGTGCGTCTGGATGAAGAGTACCGAAATAATGTTGATAATGTGCTCAGCCAGCGGATTACGTTCCGTAATCCTTCTAATGGACAAATGGTACAGGTACCGATCTCGGCAGTTGCAGATATTGAATATTCCTCCACTTATAGTTCTGTAAAGCGGAAAGATCTGGAGCGGGTCATTACCATTTATTCGAATGTTGTAGAAGGATATAATGCCAACGAAATAATTGCCGAAATGGAAGAATTACTACAAACATATCCGATGCCTGTAGGTTTTTCATATGAATTTACGGGAGAGCAACAGCAGCAAAGAGAAGATATGGCTTTTTTGAGTGGTGCTTTTGCCTTTGCTTTATTCCTGATTTTCTTGATCATTGTGGCACAGTTTAACTCTTTTTCCTCTCCGTTTATCATTATTTTATCAGTGGTGTTCAGTACCATAGGAGTATTCATAGGATATGGGTTAACTGGAAAAGATATTTCGGTAGTCTTTACAGGAGTAGGTATTATTTCTCTTGCGGGGATTGTTGTAAACAATGCTATTGTATTGATTGACTATGTCAATTTGTTGATTGACAGAAAAATGAAAGAAAAGCAGGTAAAAGACAAAGCAGATTTGGACAGGGAAGCCATCAAAGAAGCGATCATTACGGGAGGAGCCACACGTCTACGTCCGGTTTTACTTACGGCAATAACAACCGTATTGGGATTGATCCCATTGGCTATTGGCTTCAATATGAATTTCTTCACTCTAATTTCACGCCTAGACCCTCAGATATTTATCGGTGGGGATAGTGCTGCATTTTGGGGGCCTATGGCATGGACGGTGATTTATGGTTTGACATTTGCCACGTTTTTAACACTGATAGTAGTGCCCGTTATGTTTTGGTTGTCCCTGAGGCTTCAGTTTTTCTTTGGAGGCTTGATTAATCGCACGGGGAATCAGGGAGTAGCGGCCGAGCCTTCTACTTCTTTTTAAGAGATAAAAATTTTGAATGTCATTGGGTGAGTTCATTTCTTAGATATTTGAACAGAATTCAAGCTCAAATTCTACTCTTTGGCTTTCATTCTGGTCTTATTTTAGTTCTGCATACAAAATAGAGTTTATGAGGCAAGATATTGCAAAATTGAGAATCGATTATACGCAGGGGTCACTGGAGATAAAAGACGTACAGGCTGATCCTATGCAGCAGTTTAAAAAATGGATGGATGAAGCTATCCATGCTAAGCTCCCCGAACCAAATGCTATGATTTTGGCTACTGTAAACGAGCAGGGCCAGCCTAGTGCTCGGGTTGTGTTATTGAAAGGAATTGATGAAGAGGGCTTTATCTTTTATAGCAATTATGAGTCTGCTAAAGCACAGCAGCTTGAGCAAAATGGTCAGGCTGCTTTGGTTTTCAATTGGTTAGAACTTCAGCGGCAAGTAAGGATAGAAGGTATAGTCGTGAAGCAGGAGGAGGAAGCTTCAATAGCCTACTTCCAGAGTCGGCCTCGTGGCAGTCAAATAGGTGCATGGGCTTCTCCTCAAAGTAAGGTTATTCCCGATCGGGAAGTGTTGGAACAAAATGTGGAGCGTTTGGAAAAGGAATTTGAAGGGTATGAAAAGCTACCAAAACCCGCTAATTGGGGAGGTTATGTACTTCAACCCACTTTGATTGAGTTTTGGCAGGGACGTTCCAGCCGACTTCACGACAGGATTGTGTACAAAAAAGTGAACGGGCAGGATTGGAAAACAGAACGCCTGGCACCATAAAGTAATAAAAGTCAGGCGGTAAGTCTTAAGCTTTCGGTAAGGGAGCTTAAAACGTACCGCTCTGTCTTTTTTTAATTTAGCAGTACCTTTCAAAGGCCAGCTTTAAATTTTCAGCAATAATTTCTGCTGAACGGCCCTCAATGTGATGGCGCTCAAGGAAGTGTACCAATTTACCATCCTTGAAAAGCGCTATCGCGGGAGAAGATGGCGGATAAGGAAGCATAAATTCTCTTGCTTTTTCCGTAGCAGCCATGTCAACGCCTGCAAATACAGTTACCAAATTATCCGGCTGCTTGTCAGAATTAATAACCGCCATCTTTGCGCCCGGACGGGCATTAGCTGCAGCACATCCGCATACAGAATTGACAACCACCATAGTAGTGCCTTCCTTTTTATCAAGCATCTCGGTCACCTGCCCGGGTGTTCTCAAAGCTGTAAATCCATTATTGGTAAGCTCTTGTGCCATTGGCGCCGTTAGATGTTCTGGATACATCATTGTCTTGTCTTTTTTTCGTTTAACGAAAATGATCAATAACCCGAATAATTCTTTTCTTAATTTCCGGGTTGTTTCTTATTCCTAACTTTATACAACTTTTATCGATGCTTGGTTTTAAACTATGTCATATTCCCGTCTAATTAGTTTGATCAGAGAGCGGTTTTTTATTTTGTGACATTTGTACAGACCAACTTTTGATGCTTCATGACAACATTGAAGTACAAATTGGGTTGTACTACCTAGTTAAATATAAGAATTATGATGACCTTGCTTTAGTTCTGCTAGAGCAATAACCTGATATCACTATTGGCTAAGGCCGCTTAAAATGCCGAGGTTGAGCTTAGGCCAAAGTCGAATATCAATAAAATACCTTTAGTCCAAAAAAAAATTATATCCGACCCGCTGGTCATCAAGCTTGCAAATATTAGCCAATCCGTTTTAAACCGGATCGACGTATCTGTATTCAAAAATGGAACTAGCACGTTTTTCTTCAAAATTTCTTTTTATGAAAATAAAAGCTTTTTTAAGTTTTCTGGCGGCTACCTGTCTGTTCATTTTGACGGCGGGCGCTCAGGAGGAGTTTGTTTACCAAACTTTCAAAGATCGCAGGGTGATCAATGTACACTCCGTAGAAACGCTTCCCAAAAGAAAACTGGACGTTAGAATTACTCACCGCTTTGGTGACATTGCCGGAGAGGATGGCGGATGGCCTACTTTTTACGGGTTGGAACAGGCCACCGACGTAATGATCGGCCTGGAGTATGGCGTTAATGATAATTTGACGGTAGGGGGCTTTCGCTCCAGCGGCGCTGGTCAATTACCCAACGGAGTAACAGGACTGCGGCAGCTCCTGAACGGCGTTTTGAAATACCGGCTTTTGCACCAAACAGCAGATAACCGTGTACCGATTTCTTTAACAGCAGTCGGTGTGGGGAGTTATTCAACGGAAGAGCGCCTGGAGGAAGCTTCGGAAGTACTGCGTAGTTTTCCAAAGCCGGAGCATCGGCTGGCTTATCATTTTCAAGTGATGGTAGCCAGAAAATTTAGCGATGGGTTCTCCTTTCAGTTGAATGCCGGGCTGACCCACAGAAATCTGGTCGCCAGTGGCGATTTGAATGATATTTTTAGCATTGGTGCTGCTACAAGGCTACAGATCAGTAAGGTTTTTGGCATTATCGCGGACATTACGATACCTGTAAATGACGATCGTACTTTTGAGGGGGGGCAGTTTTATCCGGCTCTGGGTATAGGCTTAGAAATAGAAACGGGAGGTCATGTTTTTCAGGTGAATTTCACTAATGCTACTGCTATTATGGAAACAGACTTTATTCCTTACACCACCAGCAATTGGCTGGATGGACAGTTTAGACTCGGTTTTACCATCTCCAGATTGATTAATATTTAGTAAGATCATCTGATCTGTAGGATTTTTAGAGTTATCAAAAATCGAATTATAATGAAGATGCTATTGGGTATGGTCCCACTGCTTGCCATGGGATTCTTAATAAGCTTTGCTTCAAAGCAACCACAACTGGACATAACACCGGATACTTCGGTTGATAAAGTGCTTGAAACTCTCGGAGATACACCTTCTCCCAATAAACCCCAAAGAGGGATTAAAGGGGTTTCGGTGGAGAATGGTAGAAAATTAGTACTGGAAGGGATCAGTACCGATCCTTCAGGTAAGCGAACTAATAAGCAAAGTAAGCACTTTGTGTGTACTACCTGTCACAATGTGAAGCGCGAAGATCCAGATTTAAGTGTATCCGATCCGCAGGCGCGCCTGGAATATGTAACCAAGAATGGCCTGCCGCTTCTACAGGGAACGGCCCTGTACGGCGTGGTTAACAGGACAAGCTTTTATAATGATGATTATTATAAAAAATATGGTACGCTGGTAGAGAAAGCGCAAAATAATATCCGCGAGGCTATTCAGCTTTGTGCCATTGAGTGCTCTCAGGGACGTCCCCTGTACGACTGGGAAATGGAATCGGTATTGACTTACTTGTGGACTATAGATTTGAAAATAAAGGATTTGATCCTCAGCGAGGAAGAAATACAAATGATAGAAACAGCAGTTGACGATAAAGTCAAAAAAGACGATGCCATTGAGTTGATTAGGTCTAAATATCTAAGTGCTTCTCCGGCAACTTTTGCGGATGCACCAAAAGATAGAAAGGCCGGATATTCCGGCATAAACGGAGATCCTGAAAATGGGAAAATGATCTATGAAGCAGCTTGTCTGCACTGCCATGAAAAGAAGCGTTATTCTATGTTTAATCTGGATGACTCTGAGTTTTCGCTGGATCATCTAGCCAAAAATTTCCCAAAATACACCAGATACTCTACTTATAAAGTCTCTCGTTATGGTACTAAGCCAATGGCGGGTAAGCGCTCCTATATGCCACAGTTTACACTGGAGAAAATGTCTCATCAACAATTGGAAGACCTGAGGGCTTATGTAGAAAAAGGAGAATAGCTATAAAAATAGCGCGGAAAGAGTAAGGCGGTTGGGCTAAAAACTGTTTTTCGCTTGGTTTATCCACCAAAATCGCTCATTTCTCCTTCTTATTTTTGTGAGAATGGTCTTTGCGTTATTTTAGGAAAAAATTTCAGGGATATGAAGTATGCTTTTCTTTTGCTATTGATTCCACTCTTTGTGAGTTCAGCATTCGCTCAAAAGGGCATGGAGGGCCTTTGGGATGGAAAAATATTTGTTGGTGGAATAGATTCTGAACAATTTATTCGGTTCCAGCTCTTTTTGGAAGTTGAAGGAGATAGAATAACTGGCAAAAGCGTGATCTATCCCAAAAATAGTCAAATCGTTGAGATGAAGATTTTCGGCTATAAGTACGGCGACCGATCCGTATACATGGAAGAAACGAAATTCTTACCACTGGAGGAGGATCAACTGCCCCCGGCCTATAGGCGTAAGTTTCAGTTTATTTTCAAGAGAAGTACCTGGGAGTCTACTCTGGAGGGCTTTTGGCAGCAAGTAATTAAAAGCCCAATGGATAAAAAAAGAGCGAGAGGTAAAATCTTTCTTAAGCGTATGAAAGACAAAGCCTAAATTTTCCAGCCATACTTTTTCCAGTCTTCTTCGTGGTCAATGTCTGAAAGTAAGGGGAGTAGGGAAAAGCTCTTGTTTATGGCATCTATTTTATCAATAGTATAAGCCGCTACAGTCTCAGTGCTCCATTCTATATCCTGAAATACTTCCGGATAAAAAGCATTCATTCCCAGCAAGTAGTAGCCACCATCCATGGCGGGGCCCATAACAAAGTCATTGGGATCAAGGTGCCGGAAGCCGTCATTGATGATACTGACGGTCAAAGAAGCACAATCACTACCAATGATCACTGCTTTTTGATGGTCTTTTAGAACTTCCCTGAATGCATTGGCCATGCGCTCTCCGAGGTCTTCTCCCGACTGTACGCGCTTTTCGAAATGATCGGGACTCCACTCGTCGTTCGAGTCGATAAAGTCACTATAATATACCAGCCGCGTAGCGTCGATTTGTTCTGCCAGGTTGCGGGTATGCTCCAATAGCTCCATATAAATCTTTAAAGCCATTTCGTCACCCAAAGTTGAGGCCAGTCGGGTTTTTACTTTTCCTTTTTTGGGGTTTTTGATGAAAATTAGCAGCGCTTGACTCATATTAAAAGTATTTACTGAAACTAAAGGAGTCATTGTAATTCTGTACCGTTTACAATGACCCTCTTAACAGCGATAAGCCTATTTTGATTTAACTGCCGCTAAATAATTCTTTTTCTTTTACTTTTTGTATAGCCTGACCGGACTCTAATTTCTTGGAAACGGCGGAATAGGGCCCGGATATTACCATTTGTCCCTCTTCTATACCGCTTTTAATCTGTATATAAGTATCATCCTGGATGCCTGTTACTACTTTTGACATAGCTGCTGTATCCGCTTTTATCAAAAATACCACTTCTATTAAGTCGTCATCGTAGCTTGGCGCATTGGATACTGTTTCTGCTCTGGCTCCGTATTTTTTCTTGTCTGGCTCTCTGGTAGTAACCGCCTGAATGGGGATAGCCACAACATCTCTGACTGTTCTGGTCTTTACTTCAACGGAGGCCGACATGCCCGGACGAAAAGGAAACGGATTATCCGAGTCGATTAAGTCCTGGTAGGAGTCCTGATCGATACTGATACGGACCTCAAAATTGGTTACCTGATCACTAGTAAGGGATACTGTGGTCCCAGCACTGGTAGCTGAATTAGCGATCTGTGTGACATATCCCTTGAACTTCCTGTCTAGGTAAGCATCTACTTCAATATCTACTTCATTGCCTACTGCTACTCGAGGAATATCGTTTTCACTGACTTCTACTCTTACCTCCATGGCGTTAAGATTAGCAATTCGCATCATCTCTGTACCAGTCATTTGGATAGTACCAACTACACGCTCACCCTGTTCAACACTAAGCTGCGAAACGGTACCACTCATGGGAGCAAATATAGAAGTACGGTTCAAACTGGTTTGTATTTCCTCCAAAGAAGCTCTAGAACTTTGAACTGAATATTCAGCCGCTTTCACATTTTGTTGAGAAGATTCTATAGAAGCTTCAGCTGCAGCAAGATTAGCTTCCAGTGCTCTCATATTAGACAGGGAAGCATCGAATTCTTGCTCCGAAATGACACCTTCATTAAATAATTGCTCATTTCTTTTGTGGATTTCACGCGCATTTTCAAGATTCGCAATAATTTGCTGTTTCTGTGCCCTGGCGTTTTCGACATTCGCTCTTGAGTTGGCTAGCTGTGCTCTGGCGCTATTGAGCTGTGCCTTGCCTCTTTCCACTTGTGATTGTATAGCCTCCGGATCTATTTTGGCCAGCAATTGACCAACCTTTACAGAGTCGCCTTCCTCAACTAATAACTGCACTATCTCACCAGATACATCTGAACTGATCTTTACTTCTGTTTGTGGAAATATCTTTCCGCTGGCGGCCACTATCTCGGTAATAGTACGTAGCTCGGCCTCCTCAGCGGTTACTTTAGTACCCTGAGGTTTTTGTCGGTTAAATATAGCGGCAATGACTACTAATGCCACCACAGCGATGACTAGTATCCATATCAATAAATTATTGCGTTTCTTTTTTGCCATGATTAACTAGTTGAATTTCAATGGTCTGCCTAGGTAAAAGTCGACCACTTTAAGATTAAAGAAATATTGATATTTGGAGCGCGTTAATTCTATCTGTGATTGTTCTAAGGTGTTTCGTGCGGTTGTAAGTTCCAGGTTATTGATAGCTCCCAGCTCAAAACGGCGTTGTGCATTATCAAAAGCTGCCTGAGCAGCCTGCAATGCTCGCTCACTGGCCACCAATGTTCGCTGGCTGGCTCTCGCATCAGCCACTGCAGTCTGTATGTTGCTTCGGATGGTTTGCTTTACCTGCTTATTGTCCAGTTCGGCCTGAATGACTCCCAACCTGGCCTGCTCCAGGTTGACAATGTTTCTGTTCCTGTTGAAAATGGGAATATTTAAACTTAAACCTACCGCCTGACCCAGGTTCTCATTGATCTGGTCAAAGTAAGGCGCCGTATTGATAATGGGCTCGATAGAAGTGGTAGTAATAGTTGACGGTTCACCATTAATGATTAGATTAGACGTTTGAGTTACTTCTTCAAAACCCGCAATAGTAATCCCTCGGTTCGAGTAGTTGGTATTTAAATTACCACCGAGTGAGAGTGTAGGCAAAAATCCAGCTTTAGCCAGGTTAATTCCCAATTCACTACTTTTAATTCTACTTTCGCTAGCCTGAATGTCAGGCAGGACAGATACCGCCGTTTCAAATATTTCTTCCTCATTAAATAATCTCGGATCAACATCAGTGGGCACAATGATCTCGGGCTCTCCAATCTGTAGTGCTACATCCGAGGGAAGCTCCATGAGCTGCCGGAGATTTAGATAATTGATAGACAAAGCATTGGTAAAAGACACTATCGTCTGCTCTTGCTGAGCCATCTGCGCGACAATGTCAAGGCTGTCATTAGGCGGCAGAGAACCCGCTCTGATAAGCCTCCTGGATTGCCTGAGTTGTTCCCTAACAATATCCAGCTGTTTTTGAGCATTTTCTAATTGCTCCTGGGTTAATAGAATTTGCAAGTAGGCATTGGTAATTTGAAGGCCTATATTGTTTTTGTTGGCCTGTGCATCAAAACCGGCAGCCTGTAAGTCCAGCTTGTCTTGTTTTATATTATTATTTATAGAATTGCCATTAAATAAAGTAATAGAAGCGTTGATGGAAAAACCGTTAGAGGTAATGGCTTGACTTCTAAACTGGTTGGTGGTAGGGTCTACAGTTCTACCAAAAGAACGGTTTAATGAAGCAGAACCATTCACACTCGGCAACCTCTGGCTCTTACTACTTTGTAGCTGAAGTTCTGCGCTTCTGATTCTTGTCTCGTTTTGCCTCACAGATATATTATTGTCCTGTGCGTACTTAATGCATCTCTCCAGAGACCAGACTTCCTGGCCTTTAATAGTTGTTATCCCTGCAAAAACCAAGGTTAGAATAAATGATAGATAAAGCTTCATAACAAGTTTGTTTTATAAGATTCGTACAGCTTGCTAGTTAGCCACAATGGTAGCAAAAGAGCGCTGATGGACCGAAATTTTTATATTAACCTATCCTTATTATGGATGAATGAAAAACTGAGAATGTCGTAGTTCATTCAAGTGACGATGTAAAGGCTGAAAAATTTACTACCGCTTGCATTCAATTTGAATGGCTTGAGTAGTCTAGTCAGCTATTTTATCCGAGGTGGGGTAACAATAATATCAGATTTTGAGATTTTTTATTGGTTTTGTTGGTGGCCCAACTCTCTGGAAAAGAAGGAGAATGGTGAATAACAGATAGCTTAAATAGCTATGGCTGGCCTGGCTGATGTTCAAAGCTGTTATGGTAAAAAAAGAGAAATCACCGAACTTGAAGGTATAGCAAAGCGCAATAACTTATTTCGGAGGAAAAGAATCTACTTTAGGCTGTTTCAATACCTACGAAATAGGTCTAATCATTAATCTGAAGTTATGATACATATAAACCCAATAATCTTTTGTATTTCTTGTCTACTATTCTCCGGTACTTATTTTAATGGAAATATAATTTATAAACTTAAGAGTAACTGGGAGGATAAAACGCTGGTGATGCAGTTATCTGACACACTTATACAAATTGAGCGTATCGGCTATCAGTATTCTGATCCTGATTATCAGTACAGGGAGGAGGCCTTTTACCTGAATACTGGAAAACGGCGAGTGTGCCCTATCGATGGCGATCGTCTGTTGCCAAGAGTTAGTAATGACCAATATGTCATAGAGAAGGCAGGGTATTGTCTGGACAGCCCTCAGCGATTGATAGCAGGATATCCCTGCAGGATGTACAAAGTAGTTTATCAGGAAAGAATAAATGAATTTGGAAGTACTACCGTGTACGATAAACTGTGGATCTGTAATGCATTGAAAGTAATACCACAGGCTCAGCAATACTTTTCTCATCCGCTATTCGCAAATCCAACGGGCTATGTAGCCCTGGAGCAAGAGCGCATAGTAGAGACGATAAGTATTTTTGAAGAAACTTTTACAAGCCGCCAAACCTGCACTGCCGTCATTGTTAGTCTTGAAAACAGGACAAACTCGAAATGAGCTGTAAAATGATCTTTAGTAGCGTAGCTGCCTGCTAACGCAGCTACTGAAAGGAACTAAAGGTGGCAGCCCCAATCACCCGATCATAGCGCTCGCCGAATGGCCGGTAGTAAATGAGGATAAGATATTGATTTTCGGTATCATGGAAATTACCCTCTATTGTAGAAAAATCCGGAGAATATGCCTTCTGATCATCGATAGGTTTGGTGGCATAGTTATAGGAATAAAAGCCTTGTTTGAGTCTTATTTTCGCCAGATAGCTACTAATGGCAGGGTTGTAAATCATTTTGTTGCTTTCCAGCATTTCCCAATTAGTAAAAGCTCCTACGACGTATAGGTCTTTGTCTGCTAACAGTTTTTTTGGGGTGAGGATGAAAATTACATCTGCATAATCACTGGTAAGATCAAAGTTATTTTGCTCCAGATTCTCAATAACATAATCCCCATTGGTATCTTCTATATTCAGAAAGGGCTGGTTGTACCGGGGGCGGTCCCGCAAAAGTTGTACTTTGAAAATAGTATCAAGACGCTCTATAGAAGCCATATTACGGGATTGAAAGCGAAAGCTCCTCAGGTCCAGGTTTCTGAATTCGTTGCCAGCCTCAAAGACGACGCGATCCTGATAGTCAAATAACATACGGTTATTTCTAAGGAAAAGAGGCTCTATATTGGTAACGGCATTATCCCATCGGCCATTTTGCAGCACTACTCCCCGCACTTCCTGTCTGGGGCTTCGGATCGGAAATTTATCGTGATCTACGATGAAGTCAATTTCCTGGTGGGTACGAGACTTGCTCACCTTGGCCGTACGGGTGATAGTGGGTGTGATGCGCACCTGGGTTTCTACCACTACAAAACGCCGGGTAAGCACGGGCTTTTGTTCGCCTTCATCTTCGTATACCACCAACAAATAGTTGCCAGATACTTTCCAGGTCACATAATTATTAGGTAATTCCACCTCATAATGCGCATAGTTTTTTATGGTATTGAAAGAAAACCTGAAATCGTTAATCCGTTCTTCCGAAAAACCATCAAGGTATTCCATCTGGGTAAGCTGGGACGGCTGCCAGTTTTGATCGCAGTGAACGAAGCTGTAAACGTAGTTTTTACCGTCGCCGTCCAGATCATCAAAGGATAGCGATAAAGAGCTGTTGGAGTTGAAGTCGATTATTGGATAACTCAGCGGAAGTCCGGTAATATGGAATTTTACAGACTGAATATTAGCGGAGTAATTATGGTCATAGTTTTTTAGCTCATAATCCTGAGCCAAAGTATAGGAAGTGGAGACAATCAAGGTGAAAAGGAAAAAAAGAAATCTGTTTGAAGTATTCATCTATTTACTCGTCCATTTTGAATTTTTAATTCTAAAGCGCCAGGGCCAATTTACACATTCTTCAGCATAATCTATACCCACTCGTGGCCCCCGGCAAATAGCACCGGGCGAGATTTCTACGCCACGATCTTCCAACCAGACAGGTGAATCGTGACTCAGCATATTTATGCCACTCATGTGCTTTTTGATACCCAAAGCCTGACTTAAAACCCCAGGACCGGCAGTTAATTGTGGAGAAACGGTAGTTTTTTTTCTTCGCTCCAGCATTAATTCGATATCAAAGACCGGTTCTATAGCTCTTATCAGCACCGCATTGGCCATCCCGGCCGTTCCGGTTACTACATTGAAAAGATGGTGAAGGCCATAGATCAGATAAACATAAGCATGACCGCCCTCCCAAAACATCACTTCCGTTCGCTGAGTCCGCTTGTTATTGAATGCATGGCAAGCTTTATCATCAAGGCCCCGATAAGCTTCTGTCTCGGTAATCATCCCGGCAGCCAACTGCCCATCAACAAAACTGACCAAATATTTTCCCAACAACTCCTCAGCGACCATCACCACATCCTCGCGAATAAAAAAAGACCGGGAAATACGGTAGTTTTCCCGGTTATCGCTAAAAGATAAATCAATCATCGCCTGCTGTAGTTTGGAGATTCTTTGGTAATGGTGATATTGTGCGGGTGGCCTTCATTGACACCAGCATTGGTAATCCGAATAAACTGAGCCTTTTTCAGGTCGGCAACTGTAGCTGCTCCGCAATAGCCCATACCAGCTCGGAGGCCACCAATGTATTGCACCATTACTTCTTCTATTGTTCCTTTATAAGGAACCCGGCCTTCAATCCCTTCCGGTACTAGTTTTTTTATGTCATCTTCAACACTCTGAAAATACCGATCTTTGGAACCCTGACTCATGGCGCCCAGAGAACCCATACCTCTATACACTTTGAATTTCCTGCCTTCGTAAATGATCGTTTCCCCCGGCGCTTCTTCTACACCTGCGAAAAGGCCTCCTGCCATTATGGTATCTGCTCCGGCTACCAGCGCTTTGACAATATCTCCGGTGTAGCGTATACCTCCATCACCAATGACGGGCACTCCGGTACCTGCCAGTTCTTTGGCGGCATAGTAAATAGCTGATAATTGTGGAACGCCTACGCCCGCTACTACACGGGTAGTACAAATACTACCGGGACCAACCCCTACCTTTACTCCGTCAACTCCGGCATCAGCTAAAGCTTTTGCCCCGGCTGCCGTTGCGACGTTACCACCGATAACCTGCAAGTCTGGCAGCTGTTTTTTTACCATTTTTATAGCATCCAAAACACCTTTTGAATGGCCGTGGGCTGTATCTACTACAATGACATCAACACCTACTTTTACGAGTGCTTCTACGCGATCCATCAAATCGCTGGTGACACCCACAGCAGCCCCAACAACCAGGCGACCCAGCGGGTCTTTACAAGAATTAGGGTAGTTTTGCACTTTCATAATATCCTTGTAGGTAATCAGCCCTACCAGCATATTATCCCCTTCTATGACCGGAAGCTTCTCAATTTTGTGGCGCTGTAAAATATCTCTGGCTTGTTCCAGGTTGGTACCTACCGGCGCCGTTATCAAATTTTCAATGGTCATTAGGTCACGAACGGGCCTTTCCAGGTTAGTCTCAAACCTCAAGTCTCGGTTGGTAAGGATACCTATCAGCCTATTGCTTTTATCAACAATAGGAATACCACCGATTTTGAATCGCTTCATCAAAGAAAGGGCATCACTCACTTTGGCATTATCAGCTAGGGTGACAGGATCTATGATCATCCCGCTTTCTGATCGCTTGACGCTTCTTACCTGCTCGGCCTGATCCTCAATACTCATATTCTTGTGGATGATACCTATACCTCCCTGTCTGGCAATAGCTATTGCCAGCTTGTTTTCTGTAACGGTATCCATAGCGGCTGACACAATGGGAGCCTTCAGTGTAATCTCCCGGGTGAGTTTGGTGGAAATATCAACCTCTCGAGGTAATACTTCCGAATAAGAAGGGGCGAGAAGAACATCGTCAAAAGTAAATGCTTCGCCCAAAAATTTGTTATCTATTATTTTTGTGTTTTCCATGTGTAAAGGTATTAAATAAAAAAGTAAAATAAAAAGCCTAAATATTGCCAGAAAGGTACCGCCGTAAAAAGAGGATTCTGTAGCTTGCAAAATGTTAAAATACAATCCTGTAATTTTCATCTTGGGTCAAAAAAATTTAAGGATATTCGATCAGCGGCTTACAAATTATTTTGAATGATTTTTGGGTAATTTTTCAAAAAAAAATTGATACACTTGTTTGTAGAAAAAAATCACGGGCCCTTTTGACCAAAAAGAACACCCTGAATACCGAATAGTCCGATAGAGTAAAAAGCACAGCAAGCCTTGCCACTCCTTTGACCTTCGGGCTATACCGCTGATAATGATTAAAATTATGGATCATGATTTTTTTATGCGCCTTGCCTTACAGGAGGCAGCAGTAGCTTTTGAGGAGGGAGAGATTCCTGTGGGAGCTATTGTCGTAGCGCAGAATGTAGTTATTGCCAGAGCACATAACCAAACCGAAAGATTAAAGGATGTCACAGCTCACGCTGAGATGCTGGCCATCACGTCGGCAGCTGATTTTATAGGAGGTAAATATCTTAAAAATTGTACGCTTTACGTTACTCTGGAACCCTGCCTGATGTGCGCCGGTGCTTTGTTTTGGGCCCAGATCGGGCAGGTAGTCTACGGCGCAACAGACGAAAAACGGGGCTTTCAAAGGACTGACAAATCCATTCTGCATCCCAAGACAGTGGTTGTTAAAGGGGTAATGAAAACAGAATGTGAAAAGTGGCTGAAACTTTTCTTTCAGCACAAGAGAAAGTGAAGACCTAAAGTAATAATCATTGAAAAAAAGTGTTAAATATATAACTAAAACTAAAGTGTTTTGCTTCGACTGTGATGGGAATTCGCTTTTGAAGCAAATATAGCCAAAGGGTGAAATCCCAACACAGTCTGATCACTAACCAATTAGTAAATCTACAGAATAGCAGAAGCCTCAAGCTACAGGCTCAACGGTTAAAAACAGGAGAGGTAATACAAATGTGCAAAAGCAAAGGACCGGTGGTTATCCACCATCAATTATTTCAATAAACAACTTTCAGCAATAACAATGAAAAGCTTAAGTCAACTGGCACTATTTGCCGTAATCGCAATCTCACTATCTTCTTGTAGTACTACATTGACGCCGTTCACACAAGAACTATATGAGCAAAATGAATGGACTGAAGATGAGCTTCGCCAAATTCAATTCTACTTGTCAGAAGATGTGGTGTTGAAAAGAGCGATCGGAAAAGATACTACCAAGATTCAATCCGGTGAAATAGAGATTGTTAATGAAAAGGAATACGAAGAGATCAAAATACAGAAAGGGACGCCGGGGGTTTACCTGTTTAGTCCTGAAGACAATGCATTTGCTATAAGCTTTGAATCAGAAGGAGAGGAGCGGTATCTGGTTTTTGGGCCTAACCCTAGGGCTAATAATCGCTTTACTATCTTGGCCAACACATGGAGTAGAGAGACGGGCATTGTCAAATACGATGGTAAAGAGTATACTATTGAATTTACGGATGCTTTTGCCAGCTTACTGGTTGATTTGAAACGAGCCAGCAAGAATGATACAGAATCCAGAAAAGCTAATGGCCGTAAAATTGGCAGATAACTACAGGCCTTGTTCGCCGGGGGATAGAACAAAAGAAGAAACTTTTTTGATACCTGCGAAACAAGGCTATTGCTCTTTATTGACGCCCTTCACAAAGGGTACAAACCGGAAAGCCCCTTTGTCTTCTACCTCTATATTTTCTTCGTCTATCTTTCTTATCTTCAACATTTGCTGGCCTTCTTTTCCCACCGGAATAACCATTATTCCCCCTACTTTCAGTTGAGTGATCAAGTTGTCGGGAACATCAGCAGCCCCAGCCGTAACTATGATCTTGTCAAAAGGTGCAAACTCTGGTAAGCCCTTAAAGCCATCCCGAAAAAAAAATCGAATATTACCCGGTTGTAGTGTTTCCAGCAATTCTTTGGCTCGAAGGTATAACAATTCCTGGCGTTCTACCGTAAATACCCTGGCACCAAGCATCGCCAGGATGGCGGCTTGATAGCCAGAACCCGTACCTATTTCCAGTACCTTTTCTTTGGCTTTTACTTCCAGCAGCTCTGTCTGAAAAGCCACCGTATAAGGCTGAGAAATAGTCTGATCATTGCCGATGGGAAATGCCTTGTCTGTATAAGCCCATTCTTCAAAAGCTTTATCCAAAAAAAAATGTCGGGGTAAAGCTAACATGACGGACAGTAGGCGTTCATCTGTAATACCTTTGGAAGAAATTTCGTCTACCAGGTTTTTTCTCAATCCTTTATGCCGATATGTATCTTTCACATTTAATGATTTCTTCAACTATTCTGAATTTCTTAATTTCAGGTAATTTCGTTTATTGTGCTTACCTTTCCAAATACATGACAATTTAACCGGCATTCAATGCATTTTTGTGATCAATCATAAATGAAAAGTATTTTGAAAAATTTCTTACCCTTAAATTATTATATATGACTCAAATTAAATTTGGAACAGATGGATGGCGAGCCATCATCGCAGCTGACTACACCGTTGATAACGTTGAGCGAGTAGCAGAAGCCACTGCAAAGTATCTGATCGATAGAGGTGAAAAGCAGGTGGTTATCGGGCACGATACCCGATTCGGCGGAAAGCTTTTTGCAGATACAGCTGCTGCGATTATCGGTAGTATGAATATCAAGGTGTTACTGGCTAAAGATTTTGTTTCCACTCCGATGGTATCTTTTGGAGTGGTAAAAACCAATTCTGATGCCGGCGTAGTGATTACTGCAAGCCATAACCCTCCATCTTATAATGGCTACAAACTTAAATCCAAACTCGGTGGCCCGATGACTCCCAAGCAGGTGGTCGCTGTAGAAGAATTGCTTCCCCCCTCAAGTACTGTACAAGCCAAATCACTGGAACAACTGGAAAAAGAAGGCCTCCTGGAGTATGTAGATATTCAGCAGATGTACCTAGATCATATAACCAATAGTTTTGACCTCGATGCTATACGCTCCGCAAACATTTCTTTTGCCTACGATGCAATGTACGGTGCCGGTCAGGAGGCTATGAAAATACTGTTTCCTGATGCCACACTGTTGCATTGCGAAAATAACCCTTCCTTCTACGGGCAAGCACCAGAACCTATACACCGAAATCTCAGGGAGCTTTCTGAACTGATGGCCAATACACCAGAACTGAAGCTCGGAATAGCTAACGATGGTGATGCTGACCGTATCGGCCTGTACGATGAGGATGGTAAATTTGTTGATTCTCACCACATTCTTTTGTTGCTACTTTACTACATGGTAAAACACAAAAACGAAACGGGAAAAGTTGTTTTTACTTTTTCTGTTACTGATAAGCTAAAAAAGCTGGCTGAGCACTTTAGCCTGGATTATGAAATTACAAAAATCGGCTTTAAGTATATCGCTGAGATTATGGGAAATGAAGATGTTGTTGTGGGGGGGGAAGAGTCTGGTGGCCTAGCTGTAAAAGGACACATACCCGAGCGCGACGGTATATGGATCGGCCTCATGATTCTTGAATTTATGGCCAAAACTGGAAAGTCTGTAAAAGAATTGATCCACGAAGTTTATGAATTGGTGGGCAGTTTCTCCTTTGATAGAGACGATTTACACCTGACTAACGAAAAGAAGTTGTCTATTGTAGAACGAGCCAAAAATGATCCGTTCAAGGCTTTTGGAGACTACAGCGTTGACCGAACTGAATCAGTAGACGGCTTTAAATTTTTTATTGGTGATGATAAATGGGTCTTGATACGTCCTTCCGGAACGGAGCCTGTTTTAAGGGTATATGCGCAGGCACCTAATGCCGGAGAGGTGAGAAAAGTTCTGGATGCTGTACAGGTAACTATTCTTTAAAATCCAATTGCTAGTGCCTGTATTCAGGCGCTTTTCAGGTAAAAAAGTAGAGAGATACTTTCATCTCTCTACTTTTTTCATACCTGCAAGACAAGTTTAATATTTAGCAGGCTGCCCCTCTTCGGGAATAGCGTTTTCTATAAATTCCATCAAGTGTTCGTTGGCTAGCTTCAGGTCATCAGCGCGTAGATACATCATATGACCACTGCGGTATCCTTCAAAGCGCAATCGGTCTTTTAGCCTACCGCTGGGGTCCAGGTGCCACATCGTATATTTGGCATTAAAATAAGTAGTGGCTCCGTCGTAGTAGCCGGATTGTATCATCACGTTGAGGTAAGGATTTTGTGCCATAGCCTGTCGAAGATTTTCTCCGGTATTATCATTTGACCTGTCCCATGGCCGAACCGGACCAAACATATTATAAGATAAGTCGGTATGGTAACCTAACTGATTTTTGAAATAGTAATTCATGGCGGGGGTAAAAGCATGCAACCAGGAAGTCAGCTCTGAATTAAAATCGGGTCGGGTACCGCCCATCATTCTATCTAGTCCTTTATACCGAGAGTCTAAACGCCCCACCGTATATCCTTCCCGCTCCCGCAGCAGGTCTTTCCAGAAATAGCTGGTAGAGACATCGAGGTTATGCTGCAAAATAGAATGCTCCGATAAGCCGGAATAGTAGGCCATTTTTTCGGCCATCTGCTGCCTTTTTTCTTTACTCAAAAAACCACCCTTCGCCATAGCTGGAAGTAATTCGTTGATCGTAAAATCTTCTGCTTCGGTAAGGACTTCATCGAGGTCTTTTTGTTGTAATTCGTCAGGAAGCATCTCATGGTACCAGGCCGTTGCCGCAAAATAGGGCAATCTGTTGGCCGCTCCCACTGGCCCATCTCTTTCGATGCCCAGGTCAGTTGGAGATACCAAGATCACTCCATTGAGATACATCCACTGGTTGTTTTGTAACTCAAGTGCCAAGCCGGAAACGCGAGTAGTGCCGTAACTTTCTCCAATCAAAAATTTGGGAGACAGCCAGCGGTTCTGACGGGTAACAAACGTATTGATCCATTCGGCCAAATACTCAATATCGGCATTGACACCAAAGAATTGCTTCTTATCTTCATCAGGGCTGGCCATACGAGAATAGCCTGTATTTACAGGGTCTACAAATACAATATCAGCGACATCCAAAATAGAATGTGGGTTGTCTTTAATACCATACGGCTGAATAGGAAACCCCTCTTCATCAATCTTTAATACCTTTGGACCAGTGTAGGCAATATGCATCCATACCGATGCAGAGCCCGGACCACCATTGAAAGATATAATCAAGGGACGCTTCGTCTTATCCGTGATATCAGTACGCTCGTAATAAGTGTAGAAGACGCCGGCAATAACTTTACCTTCATCATTCCATACCGGCTGAGTGCCCGTTTGGGCCTGGTAAGGTACTTTTTTACCTCTTATCGTTACTTCGTGGTTGGTTTTGACAACAGAATCCATCGGCAGGCTTAGTTGCTGCGCGTAGAAAGGTGGTATCATCACAATAGTGAGGATGATAATAAGTAAGTGTTTTTTCATCTCTATAGTTTTTTTCATTCAATTATCCTTTCTGGCCAAGTGCCATCGTCTTTTCCCTCAAAAAATCAATAAGCTCCTGCCGATCTTCGTAGGGAGCCATTTCAGAATAAAAGATAGGGTCTCCAATTTTTACCTCTACCGTTTTACCTCTTTTGTTCATTATTTCGTGCAGCAATAAGCCCAAACGTAAATTCATACTGATTTTACTGACAAATTGAAAAAGCCGGCTATTGGCACCATGGAAATAAAAGGGTACTACGGTACACTGTGTTTCGTGAATTCTGGTAGTAATGAATTTTCGCCACGGAAATTCCTCCACTTTGCCGAAGAATTTCATTGATGTCGCGACAGCCCCGGCCGGGAAAATGATGAGTACTTCCCCGTTGTTCAAACGTTCAGTAGTCAGCTCCTTGGTCCGCAAATTAGTGGCCAGGGCTTCATCGTTATTTCTGAAGTCTACCGGCAGCAGATGCCCTTTCATGATGGGTTCTCTTGACAGTACTTCGTTGACTAAAATGAAATAATCTTTTCTGACCCGGGTGACGATATGACAAAAAACCGCACCATCCACCACGCCAAACGGGTGGTTGGCAACAAAAATGACTGGCCCTTCCCGTGGGATTTTCTCCAGCTGGCGCTCATCATAATCAACCTTGATATTGAGTTTATTCAAGGCATTACCCCAAACGTCATACGGATTAGGGTCTTCCTCATGAAGCTGATCATAAATATTTTGAAGGTAATTCCGGCCCGTAAGGGTCTCAACAGTAGTGATCACCCATTTTTTTAGCAATGAATCATGGGGGCTGGAATAAGTAAACTTATGGCCTTCGTATGCTTTTACCTTGCTTGGACGGTTTGTCATAATTCAACGATTTGAACAAATATATTTTTTATTTACCAAAAAAAAATTCCACCGCCTGTGCTTAATCCAATCTGCCCATATCGGTAATCGATTTTGACCTATTTGTGGATAATAAACTTCACGACTGCCGAAGCTTTTGAAAAAAGTAGCGATGCGATCGATATCAGAGCCTTCAAAATCAAAGACTTGCTGGCTTTGTGCCTGCTCTTGAATAAGCGCATCTATCAGGCAATGCATGGCGTAGTGCTGCTTTCCACGCTCGTTAGAAGCACCAAAAACATTGATAATTCGCTGATGAGAAAATAAAAATAAGCCGATTGCAAGTAAATTCTTCTGGTCATCACAGACTTCGTAAATCCTTCCTTTATCCTGTTGTAGTATTAGCGCTGTAAGTCGTTTTATCCGCGTGTAGTTCTTTCCGCCCAGCTTAACAACCGGCTCCAGGGATGTCCTGTAAAAATCCACCAGCTTATTGATATCTTCTGAGGAATGAACAACGAGGTTTTTTCTGGCTTTGCGTACTCTCTTGCGCAAACTTTTTGAATAATTAGCCTCAAGCTGCCCAGCGGAAAGAGAAAGATCCAAAAGCAAATTGCGACGCATCCTGACCGATAAGCCTGTCAGCGTTTCTTTATTGACTGCATTGGATTCATTCAGGTTGAGGAGCATATATCTGAAATGTAAGGGGATTTTTTGTAAAAAGGAATGAACCAACGATTCGTCAGTGTCCTGGCCAAAAACCCCAAGCTGCTGGCCAAGTACAGGCTGATATAACTGAGGAATACCAAGAATTTTGGTATTCCATGGCAGCGGCATCACGGCCTCGTAATCTCCCTGAACCAGAGCATCCCAGTTTTGGTCAGCGATGGCTGTCAAATACCAAGAATAAGCATATGGTAAGCCGTTGGCTGCCGATTCAATTGTCGTATCCCACTTGTCCAGGTTAATATCTGCATGTTTGAGGTATTGAATAGACATTTTAGCTATTTAAACATTCAGTAACATACCAATGTGTGGAATATCATCTTCCAGGTATTGCCGACCAACCGTTTTGAAACCCAGCGATCGGTAAAAATGAGTTAAATATACCTGAGCAGAAATTTTGATAGCAGCGCCGGGAAACAGAACCCTGGTTTGGGCAATCGCTGCTTCCATAAGTGCTCTGCCACCCCCCTGTCGTCGTATAGAAGCATGAGTCACTACCCGGCCAATAGAAGCATAATTGGGATAAGAGACGCCCGGCCGGATCAAACGCGCGTAAGCAACTAGCCGATAATCTGAGCTGTAGCCTAAAAGGTGATAGGCCTCCCGGTCTTTGCCATCGGCATCCAGGTAAGGGCAGTTTTGTTCTACCACAAAAACCTCCTGTCGGATGGCCATAAGATCGTAGAGTTGATCGAGGCGTAAGTCACTAAAATATCGACATTCAAAAGCAATTGTTATCATTGAAGTAAGTTCCAGAATTTTGGTACAAAGATAATCAGGCCTGTCAAAGCTGCAAAAATAGCTGTAATCAGAACCGCTCCGGCAGCCACATCTTTAGCCTTGCCAGCCAGCTCGTGATAATCCGGCGAGGCCAGGTCTGTGAGGTACTCCAGAGCGGTATTGAAGCCTTCTGCTGCTAATACCGTTGAGAAAGTAAGCAGTAAGTATATCCATTCTGAAGGCTGAAGTTGGAAGAAAAATCCCGCTACAACAACAGTAAGCATTATGGCTAAATGGATCTGTGCATTAGGCTGTGACTGGAATAGGAGGATAACTCCCTTCCAGGCGTAAATAAAACTCTTTAAGCGCTTTTTTACTGCTTGCATCTTTTTGTGATTCTATCAATCCAACTGGCCGGCAACTACTACTGTTATTTTTTCCCGGTTGACATTTCCATTTTCATCAAATAACTCTACCCAAACAATATAAGGACCAATCCTGGCTTTGCTATTCTCGTTAGTCAAACCATCCCACTTAAACAGGGCGGAATTGCCAACCAATGTATTTTGTACCAATTCTCTAACCAATCTGCCCTGAGCATCAAAGATATTGATATTGGCGATAAAGCCCTGCCTGCCAGGCTCAACCTGAATCAGTAAAATATCTTCAAAACCATCATCATCCGGTGAAAACCTGGGATTGTCAATGGCTACCAGGCCGGAAATCTGCTCAGGTAGCTCAAAGTTCTGACTATTAGGCCCTGTAGGAGTAGCAAAACCCACTGACTCGGCAGCGCTGTGCCAATTGTCAGGATTTTGAGTAGCCTGATCTATACTGATCCGCTCCAGCGAAACGCCTCTGTCATCATCCAGCAAAGAAAGGTGATAGTCATCCAGATAATCAAATGCATCGATTACCTCATCTCCGTTCAGTAAAGTGACATTGCCCTCATTGCTCAGAAAAGTCGGTAAGTCATCTACCTGAAAAGCCATCTGCGGATTGATAACCGCATAGCGAAAATTCAGATCAGCTGTATCTTCTGTCAAAACAACATAGTCGCCGGGAAAGGCAAAAATATTTTTTTCTATAAAAACTGTATCCGGTTCTTCCCTAAGCTGATTACTCAATGCCAGTTCTTTTAGATTGATGACCTTATCAGAACGGTTGAAGAATTCAACAAAATCCTGACTACCAACAAAAGGGAAAAACAATACTTCATTGAGTAATAAATCTCCTGGTGCTATAGCTTCGGGCAGACCTATTCTTTCCGATAAGTTTTCTTCAAGGGTATTACCGATACAATCACCAACCTTACTGCTAATGATCAAATTATAAGCTGTTCTTAATTGCAGCTCTGATTCTAGCAGCAACAAATAATTATTATTGCCGCCCGGAATAATACTGCTGATTTCAATGGAAGGGTCCAGTGAGTAACTAGTTACATCGAGTACTGTATTATCATTCATCACCTCATCGAATGTGATTCTGATTTCTGTACTGCTCTCTACAGCCAGATCAAGTAGAATTGGACGCACTGTTTCCTGGGGGACGGCAGCAGCAGTATTAGCCTGGCCGGGAGTCCCCCCGTTAGGAGAGCGACTGGCAATCCAGTTGCCGGGGCAATCCGTAGGGCCTTCCAGGTCTATTAGCTCCAGGCTGTAACCTCCATCAGATAGTTCGTCTACATCATACCAATCATCTTCGTAAAAAACCGAGAATACAGTGATACCATCAACTTCCAGCCTGATGTCATCAGCAGCTACCGATAGTGCCGGAAAGCGGTCAGGGGCTATCGCCGGGCCATAAGTAGTAAATTCAGTTAATGCTTCTGCTTCGCAAACAGCAACGTACTGTTGAGGAAACAATAAAAATTCGGGTAAATCACCAACAGTATTGCCGGAGCCTACCTGAAGATTGGCCAACTGTATAATTTTATCGCTACGATTGTAAATTTCAAAAAAATCAGCATCCGGCAAACCAGCACTGGGAGAAGGATCGGCCAGTATTTCTGTAATGATCAGGTCTCCGGGAGCTAAGGGCTCAGAAAGACCAACCCTCACAGTAGTATCTCTCAACGGATTACCCAGGCAATCACTCACTAAATCAGTTATTGTAAGTGTGTAAATAGTGCCGGGAGCAATAGCATCGCTGAGCTGAAGCCGAAAAGTATTATCGTCTGCTGGTACTACCGAAGTAACCCTTACCGTCGGCGCAATCTGATAATTATCCGGATTAGAAACCGTATTTGCATCCATTACCTCATTGAAAGTAATTTGTATGGTATTGGTATTTTCCACCCTTAAACCGATTAAGAACGGGGCATCTTTTTCAGTCATAAAATTCAATGCCGTATTTTCCTGGCCGGGCGTACCGCCGGAAGCTGCTCTGCTGGCTATCCAATTACCAGGACATTCAATTGGACCTTCCAACTGAATAATCTCAAGGCTAACTCCACCGGAAGCTGCTTCTTTTGTATCGTACCAGGCATCATCATAGTTTATAGAAAAAATAGTGTCTTGATCAATGTTGATAATTACTATTTCATCCCCACCATTGGTGAGCGTAGGAAAACCTTTAATACCGAGGGCCATGCCCAATGCCTGAAAGTCAGGAAGTGCATCTACATCGCAAACGCTCACGTATGCTCCCGGAAAAAGTAAAAAGGGGGGAAAGGCCTCAAAGCCCGTACCAGAGCTGACTAGGAGTTGATCTAATTGTAAAATTTTATCGCTGGCATTGTATAATTCAAAAAATTCAAACTCTGGCAGACCGACAGCAGGCGTGGGGTCAGCCAGAATTTCCGTGATGATCAGATCTGAAGGAAGGGGCTGGCGAATATCCAGAAAAGTGAATACAGCCGATTGCTCTTCGGCAATATTTCCGTTCCTATCAGCAAGGCCACTAACGGATACGGTATATTCTATTTCCGACGAAAGTGGTGTTGTGGTGCGCAGAATGACCTGACTGGAATTAGCTGTATTGACTGTTGTATTGAGCGGGCCTACATCAGGGGTAATTTCAAAAAAAGCAGCAGGCAAACCAGCTTCTAGGATTGCCTCATCAAATTCAAGGACAATAGTAGAATCATTCTGTGCTGCTGCAGATAACAACACCGGAGCAGCCCGATCTACAAATAATGGATTAATAAATACATCATCAAAACTAAAATTCTCACTGCGAGTAGCAGTGTACTGACAATAAAAGCCAAAGAATTGTCCACTGTCATAAGTAAGATCTGATGCCGTAAATTCTTCGGATGGATTTCCGGAGCTATCATAATCAGTAAGGAAAGTCCAGTTGCCATCAGTATCTCTGATTACCTGTACGGCCACCATAACCGGATCGTTGCCCACTGCTCCGGCCCGTCCACCGGCCAGTTTTACGGTAGTGGCTCCATCCTGACGGAAAAACTCCAGGGAGTCCATACTACCGGATATGCCTCCTATCTGCAGGAAATAGCCGTTGAGTTCGCCGTCGAGATTAGAAGAGTTAGAGCTTAGATAAACTCTTGCGTTATTGCCGCTTGAGGGCGCAAAATCCAGCCTAACAGAGAAGCTCCAGGTGGTGCTGTCTACTGCTGAAGTAGCCGCCAAAACAGACAGAAAAGAAAGATTATTACCCTGAGCTGATGCATCATTGAGTTTTAATAGCCCTTCGTCAACTGTAAATGCATCGGTATCCCCCATCCAAGAGGGGTTATTAGTGAAGTCACCATCGCTAAAATCGTCAATCAATTGAGCATTGACCAGGCAGGTGTACAAAGTAAAAGTCAATAATACTATAGTTCTCATAGGCCATGGGTATGAATGATAATGGGAAATAAATTTATCTGACTGTAAATTTAGCATTTCATAAGCAGCCTTTAAAGTGTTGCAAGCTGATATTGAAGGACTAAATTGATATTTAAAGTGGCGAGGCTATATTTTTTCAATTAAATTGCGCATCGGCAAAAAATAGACTTGTTTAGAAGGAAAGAATATGGTGCAATAGAATTACTTTTTATCATGCGAATGCTTTTCCGCGAGGAAGGGCAGGGTTCCTTTCTGAGCCTGGCGGGCTGTGGGTTAGCAAAGCACCGATTTTTATCTGCTTTAGTATCTACTAAACAAGTTTGGGAACAGAAGAATAAGCAAATGGCTGTTCCCTGATTTTGTCGGAATTATTTCATTGTTATAAATTAGTTAAAATGAAGATAGCTGTAGTAGGAGTTACCGGATTAGTAGGCAATGTGATGTGTCGTGTTTTGGAAGAGAGAAATTTTCCAGTCACTTCATTTATTCCCGTTGCTTCTGAAAGGTCCGTTGGCAAACAAGTAGCATTCAAAGGACAGCTTCACCAGGTAGTAGGAATGCAGACGGCCATAGAAATGGCGCCGGATATTGCCTTGTTTTCAGCCGGAGGAGATACTTCAAAAGAGTGGGCCCCTAAATTTGCAGAGGCAGGTACCGTTGTAATTGACAATTCATCGGCCTGGAGAATGGACCCTGACAAAAAGCTAGTTGTTCCTGAAATTAATGCTCACTTGCTCACATCACAAGATAATATTATTGCCAATCCTAATTGTTCTACCATTCAGATGGTAGTGGCTCTGGCACCATTGCATCGTAAATTTCATATAAAGCGGTTGGTTATTTCTACCTATCAGTCATTTACCGGCACTGGTATGCAGGCTGTAAAGCAATATCAATTAGAGCATAAGGGATTCAAACCCAAAGAAGAAGAAATGGCTTATCACTATCCCATTTTTGGAAACTGCCTGCCTCATTGCGACGTTTTCCTTGAAAATGATTACACCAAAGAGGAGATGAAGCTGGTACACGAAACAAGAAAGATCATGCAGGCGCCCAACCTGGGTATTACTGCTACGGCAGTCAGGGTACCGGTAGACGGGGGGCATTCAGAATCGGTGAACGTAGAGTTTGAAAAGCCCTTTGACATTCGGGAAGTAAAAGAGCTCCTCTCTAATGAAAGCGGCATAACTGTGCAGGATGATCCGGCTAACCACAAATATCCTATGCCTTTGTTTTCCAAAAATAAGGACGGTGTATTTGTAGGACGCATCAGAAGAGATGAATCTATCGAGAATGGCCTTAATCTTTGGATTGTAGCCGATAACCTGAGGAAAGGAGCAGCCACCAATGCCGTTCAGATAGCGGAGTTTATGGTGGAAAATAAATTGGTAGCACATGGCAATACCCTGGTATAAAGCTTGGCTTTCATGGGGATTGACAATATTTTTTGCTATTTTGATCAAAAATACTTAGCATACTAAGCAAAAGAGATAAAAATGACCGAATTTTTCAGCAAAAGCAAAGCTATAAAACCAATTTAAAAAATACTGTATTAAGCGCTAATTTTATACTTTTGACCTAAAGTCTTGGCTTTAGTGCTTTTTTGCTTGGGGCGATACCTGACAGCTCTGATTGTTAGCATCCGCTGAGTAAATTGCAATTTTATTAAACATCACTGTTACAATCATTTGTAAACGAAAATCTGTACCTAGTTTATGAAGACCAAACTCGTACTGTGGGGTACCAACGCAGAAGAAGAGCGTATACTGATTGCTTTGGAACTATTACCTGAAGAAAATTTTGTAAATGTATACACATTTCCGGAGGCAGTAGCCACGGAAGAATTCAGCCAAAAGATGCTTGACGTTTGGCGGGATGACGGAGAGGTGGAATTCCCTGAAGGCTATGAAGTCTCCAAAAAGGAATTAAGCGTATCCGGCGACCTATTACCCGAAGGGCTGGAAGCGGAGCGTGGCGATATTGTGCAGCGCGCGCAAACAGAATGGCACTTTATGGTGCTGTCTACCAAGCTCAATCAGTCCTATGTTGCTGAATTGAACACTTTGAGAGATCAAATCGATAAGCTGGATCGCTACGATGCATCGGTTTGGGAAAGCCTGAAATCATTCTGGGAAAAGGTACAGGTACAAGTGAAAGATCGCAATTTGCTGAAAGATCACGCTAACTCCCTGCGCGATAGTACCAATGAGCTTTTTGCTCAGCTCAAGGGGTTGCGTGCCAAGCTGGATGAAGCATTTAATCAACGCTCCCAAGATAACCATGATAAATTTATGGAGATCCTACAGGGCGTAGAGGAAAAAGTCCAAAAAGGGCTTAGGCTTCAGGGTATCTTCGATGAGCTGAAAAGCATCCAAAGGAAATTTCGCGAGTCTAAACTCACCCGGGAACATCGCTCCAAAGTATGGGAGCGCCTGGATGCGGCTTTTAAAGCCGTAAAAGAAAAGCGCTTCGGAGCCAGTGCTAACGAAGATCGCTCACCTCTTGAAAGACTGCAGCGTCGATACGAAGGCCTGCTGTCAGCTATAGAAAAAATGCAGCGTTCGATAAAGCGGGATGAAGATGACCTAGACTTCCAAAACCGAAAGATTGCCAATTCCGATGGTCAGCTGGAAGCTCAAATTCGCCAGGCCAAGATCAAAATGATCGAAGAACGAATCAATTCCAAGCAGGAGAAATTGGGAGAGATGCGGGTTACTGAAAAGGAATTAGAGGACAGAATGGCGAAGCAGAAAGAGAAAGATGCTAAGCGCAAAGAACAGGAGAAGCTGGAAGAGGCTAAAAAGCAAGCTGAAGCTGAAATTGCCAAGAAAATACAAAAGGCAGCAGCAGCAAGAAAAGATGAGAAAGAAAAGCTGGAAAAAGCAGCCGATTCTCTGAAAAAGCTTCCTGAGAAGGAAGAGGCCGGGGAAGCAACGGATGAAGCAGCTCAAGAGTCAGCAGAAAAACAAGAAGCCGCTGCCACTCCTGAGACTGAATCAAAAGTAGAAGAAGCGACTCCTGACACGCCAGAAGTTGACAAACAGCAAGAGCCTGATGCTAAGCCTGATGCTCAGGAAGCTGAAAAACATCATAAAGAACAGAAAACACCACAAGCAGAATCAGCAGATGACAATAGCAGCGAAAAAGAAGAAAATAATAATGTCGAATCCATAGAAGCAAGTGCGGAGGATAAGCAACCTTCCGATGAGTCGGAGGAAGAGAAGAAGTAAATTAATCTGCAAAGCAAGTCTGATATTATAGAAAGGTTTTAGTGAAGCACTAAAACCTTTTTTTTCGCTGGCTTGCTTTTTTTTTGATTCCATGAATTTACGGATATAAGTAATTTTTAATGTAATAAGAATTTTATTTTCAGCAAACCTAAAATTCTGAAAATTAACAGTTAAGACATATGTATTTTGTTTTATTAGTAAATATTAATTGGGTTTTGATCTCGAAAAAAGAAGGTAAAGGCAGGGCCGATTATTGAAAATGCACACTTTTATTAGAAAAAAATTAAAAAAAATGAAGGTAGAAAAACATAGAAAAAGTAAGTTTTTTTTCACAAAAAATATGGTTAGACTCTTATTTTAGAGATCTTTAAAGATAGAGATCATCACAAAACCCTTCTTTTGTTTTTGTTTTAGATAATTGCTTTGTACATATTTGTACTGTGATTGATGACGAGGGGAAGCGGTAAGACCTGCCAAAGGGTGGGAAACTGAATTTGAATATGTTCATGGGATTATAATATTGCAGTGACAATCGCCTCCTTTTGGAGGCGATTAGCACTTTTAAAAGTCTCTTAACTATAAAAATAAAGCGAGCAAAATGCTCGCCTTGGTAATTTTTGCTCATGGGATTATGCAATTAATAAATTGCATTTTAGGATAATAACTATTATTGGATACAGCACGAATATAGCACCCTTATCTTTGTTTTTCAAAAAAATAAGGATGATTTAGGTTAAAGAAATATTAATTTTGGATATGTTCATGGGATTATAACTGAGAGTCACAATGCTATCATTGTGACTTTCTTTTTGATTTAGCCTTGTTTCGAAGGAGTAGAATAGTGGGAAATTGAATTATTTTTTTGCTACACGAAAGCTTTTTCGCTCAAAGGGGTAGGGTTCCCAATCAATAACCTATTTTAATACCTGCGCAACAAGGCTTTTATTTAAAAATATATTTCTTGGGCTACCCTGTAAGTATTGGCATGTGCTTCTATGATGTATGCCAATCGCTCCGAATAGCCCCCTCCCATACTCACTACCACGGGCACTTCATTGGCTTTACAAGTCTGAAAAACAAACTGGTCTCTTTCTTTGGTACCTTTAAGCGTCATACTCAATCTGCCCAGCTTATCCGATTCCAGCACGTCTACGCCTGAAAGATAAAACACAATATTAGGTTCTACAGCATCAAAAAGTCTGGGTAGGGTTTCTTTAAGTATTTTCAGGTAAGGTTTATCCTCGGTTTTATCTGGCAGGCCTATATCCAGATCAGAACGCTCTTTGCGTAATGGATAGTTTTTTTCGCCGTGCATGCTGAACGTAAAAATCCGGTCTTCATCTTTAAAGATCTGTGCAGTGCCATTGCCCTGATGCACATCCAGGTCTACGACGAGAATGCGGCTGGCCATATTTTCCTTTAATAAATAATTGGAAGCAATGGCTATATCATTCAACAAACAGAAGCCTTCCCCTCTGTTTGTGAAAGAATGATGAGTGCCGCCCGCAATATTCATGCTTACGCCGTATTCTTTGGCATAAAAGGCACACTGAACGGTGCCGTTGGCGATGTGCGTACCTCGCCGTACTAGGATTTCGGACATTGGAAAACCAATCGCCCGAATTTCTTTTCGGCTTAAGCTCAGCGTTTTTAGCTTGTCCCAATAAGCCTTTTCGTGGGTCAACAAAATGGTAGCCTCATCCAATGGCTCAGGATGAAAAAAACTGTCCTCACTGATCGTTCCTTCGTATAGCAGTTGCTCCGGTAGTAGTTCGTATTTGGCCATAGGAAAGCGATGGCCCTCTGGCAATTCGTACTTGTAAATAGATGAAAATGCAATTTTGAGCATTGATTACGCCTTCAATAATTGATTTGAAAAAACATCAGGCCCGTTTGTTGTTGGTTATACAGTAGTCCAAGCAAGCTGTTTGAACCGCCTCCAAGACAAGCCTGTGGAATAATCTCCAAAAAAGGAACGAAAAAACTATTCTCTTGTTTAGGAATGATAAAAAGATAACTCATCATTTTTGACGGGGGCTTTTGCCCCAATACTTCGTTAGAAAGCCTCGCCGACTTCAGAAAGGGGCCCCTTTTATCCCCTTTCTTCGTGTGGCATTGCCTACGCCCGCCTGCCGGCCGGCAGGTTTTCTGCCTTGTCTTGGAACAA
>CAZVOD010000037.1:0-41800 GCA_964628385.1 uncultured Saprospiraceae bacterium | reverse complement strand
TGATTGGCGATTAAAATAGTACCTGAAAAACCATTTTGAGTGATGTAGCTTTCAATAGCCTTTGTAATTTTTGATTCTTCATTGGGTTGTGAAAATCCTATTGTTACAGAACCTATTGTTAATAAGATAAATACGAGAAATGTACGCATGACCTGTTGCTTTAAATTAATGTTCAGGACAAACATCTCACATTTTAGTTGGTTGAGCGACTCAATTCATGTTTTGAGACGACCCGATTCATGTATTAGGACTCTTTTAGGTAAGATGAAGGACTTTTTACTTCCATTTTTTTGAACACACGGTTAAAGGTTGATTTGGAGTTGAAGCCGCTCTCATGAGCAAGCCCCGAAAGGCTTAAGTGCTCAACTTTTTCACTATTAACCAGTTCCTTAAACCGCGCTATACGATATTGGTTGATGAAATCAATGAAAGTCATATTCAGCCCTTTATTGATCTGCAACTGGGCCAGCTGAAATTGCAAGTCTGCAATCTGACCTTTTAATGCTTTATTTTCAGCTATTAAATCGCTCATTTCCATGCATTTAAAATACAACACTCGGCACTTATTGCCCAACTTTTTCTAGCTTAAAACGCTTCCTTTTTATCACTTTTTTCGTCTCTATACCCTGTAAGATCAATAGCAATTTGGTATAGCTGATTTGCTGGTTCGCTCCTGTAATAGAATGCTCAAAAGTACCCCGCTCCAGGCGTTTGTAGTACAAACTAAATCCGTCCTCTTCACAGATGAGCAGCTTCAAATGGGTACGCCGCTTGTTGATAAAAACAAAGCCGGCACCGCTGAGTACATCCAGTTTCATTTGACCATTCACCAGGGCCGCTAGGGTGTGAAAACTTTTACGCATGTCACAGAGCTGGCTATACAAATAATATAACCGCGAGCGATCAAACATGACTCAGCGATTGAAATAAAGCTACACTGAGCCCACCCGAATAATGCACAAATACCCCGTCGGGGAGTTCGATAATCAGGTGCGCACCACCCAATGGAGCAGACAGCCCAATGAAATCTGAACTCACCACCTCTTCTTTTTTTAACCAACTGATGAAGGTACCATAGCTCAGACCTTGTAATTCACAGTACGCCTTCTTACTTTGACCACTGTCCTGCCAGGCCGCAATATGCGCCCGACGCTCCTCGATACTTGTTCTTCTCATGTTTTTTTGAACAAAGCTAGGCGCTATATACTATGCAGGAAAGGTGGAGTGTAGTGGGCGGATACGATTAAAGTGCTAAGAGATGCTATGTTATCATCCTAAATGCATTTTCGGCATCAAAAGCAAATTCCAAATACGCTCTAAGTCTTCACTTACATCAAAATGTGTACACCTTAAATGTAACTTCATTCTCTTTCAAATTGGGATGATCAGGATGAGCAGTGGAAATATAAAGACCATCTCGACCTACAAACATATTGTCCATAGAGAGTTTTTCATTTCGGAAAGTTGTTTCTCCCAGTACTTCTAGCTTTTTATTGAAAATGATAACAGAGAAATTCGTTGGATATTCAAATTCTTTCTGCATGTCAGGGACCTTTTCGTTGTAAGGTAATTTCGCAATGCGGTAAAATACATTTCTGTAGGAGTCGAAAAAAAGGTTTCGATAAGTAAAGTTTTCTGAAAAATACCTAAAAGGCTCACTCCTGTAAAAAGGCTCAAAACGCTGAGGAGCATACTGGCTGGCAACCCTGCTACTCTGAATATTTTCAAAATCATCGGTTTTGTACACCCGATTAGTACACTCAAACGAGTAATAAATTGCCTGGCCATCAAAGCAAGAAGTTTTGGTAAAAGTAGGCATTCCGTCGCTAAAGTAATCGAAAGGCAGATAAATCGGTAAACCCTGAAAGGTATTATCGTTAGGATTTACCATTGTAAATAGAGGATACTGCTTAAGCTCTTCTTCAGATGGTGGCTGGTCAAGATAAGGAAACCTATTGGGCACAATCAACTCGCCATTCTTAAGGCGATAAACATCATTCTTGAAATTTGACCTAATATTCACGATATTATTAAGAGCGAGCTCTTCTCCACTAAAAGTTAAAACGTCTTGAATGGTACCGGATTGATCAATTTGAAGGAGCTTTCCCGGGGTATTGGAATCAATTATAATATTATCAGGCCCTAGGATAGTTAAGCCTGATATTTCACGAATGGAGTTAGGCCCTTTCCGTGCAAACTTCAATTCCTTTACTAATTTTGCTTCATTAAGATCATAAATCAGAATCCTATTGAGTGGTTTATTGACCCAATACAAGTATTCTTTTTCGCCATTATCAAAATATTTGAGTGTAAGGGGCTGATTATCTGTAAATTGATCAAGTGGTAAAGACACCTCTTTGATAGGCTGGAGGGTATATACTGAATCATCACCATCTGGCTGACAAGAGAACAAAACAATAAGCAAAAAGAAACAGCTCAAATACCGCACATCTATTGTATTAATCGTTCAATAATATAAGTGGCAAGCAAGCTATCTAGCAGACATTGCCAGATAGCTTGAAGAAATAAATAATTTAGTTTTCGTCGCCAATCTCAGGCGTTACAACAGCCCAAATAGTCTAATCATTCCAATCATAGCAATCTTTCTCTACATAATCGTAATAACAGTTCCCTGAAGTACAAGGACGATCAGAACTAGCATTAAGAACGGAAAAACTACAGATAAATAATGGGAGCAATATTAGAGATAGCATTCTACTTAACTTCATTTTAAATACTCTAAATATTTTCCACCTATTAAGGTTTTCGGCAATCCCCTTGAACGTATGGCCATTTCGTTCATTACAAAAGTAAGTCATTTTTTTTTTTTCAAAGCGATGCCTCAAAAAGTATGAAATTTAACATTTAACATGAGTAAATTAAATTGTATATAAGTAAAGTTTTTACTTGTATGGCTTATTGTACGGGCTCCTGGGAGTTAGGAAATAGATAGCTATCTATCTTCTAGATCGAAAAAAGTTGGGTTTGTGATGTAACTTCATATCTTTTGACACTTTAAAGAAATTGTGTTAAAAGATACATGATTTGAGTTAATCTCTTTTAAGGCTTGGGTGTGAGTAGAAAGAATAAATGCTAACGGTACATTAAATTTTTTCAATTACTGAGCTTTTATGAAAGTATATAGGATTGACCTTTTAATGGCGGAAACGAGTCTGATATAATCGAAAATAGAAAGCCAGTTACTCCAGCCAGTAAGCGATCAGCCAAGCCAAGCCAAGGCCAACATAATTCCCAATAGCCAGGCCAAAGATACTTAGGGCCATACCTATAAGAATTATACCTCTATTATTGATAGTAGTGGCAATTTGGCCAATAAATACAGGTCCATAAAAGGCGGCAGTAGAGCTGATTAAATAAGTATCTCTATCAATTCTGAAAAGAATAGCCAGTAGGAGGTGCAAGATTAAGGTTACAAAGAAGGCAACCGTGTAGAAGCTAAATACATCTAGGCCACGATCAATGATTGCTATCAAGTCGGCATTCAGGCCCAGAGCTACGCAAAAGGCCAGTAATAAGTACTCGCCAGTCAGAAAAGTGCCTTTCCATTTACGAATTCGTGTAGATGTAGATGCTGCAATACTAAATGTGGTTAGTAAGAGAATTAGTAAGGTCTCATTAGCCAGCGATCCCGTAAATAAAATGCTTAAACCAGCACTGGTAGCTAATATCAATATGGCCAGCCCAGTGCCATACAAAACATCAGGGAATGCTAACTGATCGGTTTCCATTTCCTGGGCTTCTGCTTGTTTTTGATTAGGATCAAAAGCAGGCAGTAAGTAGGCAAAAATTACGGGGGCTAATGAAGTTAAGAACAACAAGTAGGGGGCTCCGATCAGGGTATCTGCCCCATTGACCAGCAGGTTTACTTCGCTGGGAGCGCCAAGTGCTATGCCTACTGCATTTCCATTGGGAGTACCACCTGTAAAAATACCTATGATCATCCCGGCAATGACTGAAATGTAGGGTGTTTCACTAAAAAATAAGATAGCGGTAATACCCACAGCTGGAATAGAAACAGCCATAAAAAGTAAAAAAGAAAGAAGCCCCTTTCCGGCGTATTTAATAGTGTGAAATAAATTAGCAGAAAAGAGCAACATTGGAATGGCCAGAACAATGCATCCCTCGTACAGCGTCTGGGTAAGGCCTTCATCTACCGGAAAACTACTGAGGTTTCTAAGGCCAATGCCAGTAGCATAACAGAATACTACTGGGCTTAGCAGACGGCTATTCAGCCGCTTTACTATTTGGTAGCTGGCAATAGGGACAAGCAAAATAATCAAAATATGAATTAGAGTCCAAAGCATGATTAGGCCTCTTTAACAATCAATAATCCATCATAATCCAAAAAGACATGCTGGTCTTCCGCTTTTGGATTTTCTAAAAGCCAGCGAGCCATGGGATCAATTAGCGTTTGCTCAATGGCCCTTTGCAAAGGCCGGGCACCATACCTTTCATCAAAACCAATAGAAGCTAACTGATCAATGAGCGCATCGCTGAAGGAAAGGCTTAACCTTCTTTTCATAAAGCCCTCCCGCTTTTGTAAGGCCTTGAGCTCTTTGAGCGTTATATTACGGATATCTTCTTTTGAGAGAGGGTTAAAGAGCACTACGCTATCAATCCGGTTAACAAATTCGGGTCGGAAGTGCTTTTCTATAGAAGACAGATACTTAACAGTGGCGTCGGTAGTTTGCTTATATCCTATGGACTTTTGATTGCTGGCTCCCAGATTGGAAGTCATAATAATTATCGTATTTCTAAAGTTGGTCGTTCGACCATAAGCATCTACCAGCAGTCCTTCATCTAAAACAGTCAGCAGAGCATCAAAAATAGAAAGGTCTGCTTTTTCTACTTCATCTAAAAGTAAAACGGAGAAAGGCTTTTCCCGGATTTCTTTTACCAACTGGCCTACTTCCCGTCCAGAGCCAATGAGTCGGGTAATCTGGCTGGGATGTTGAAATTCACTCATATCAATTCTGATGAGGGGGAATTTTTTCTGCCCCTTACCAAAAAAGTAATCGGCTAATGCTTTAGCACTGGCTGTTTTACCAACACCAGTAGGCCCAGCAAAAAGGAAGGTAGCGATGGGTTTGTGTGGGTTATTCAGCCCGGCTTTGAATATTTTTACTACTTCAGTAAGCTTATCCACTACAGAGGGTTGGCCGATAATTTCTCCGTTGAAATGCGCATTGAGTTCCTCCACATTGAGCAGCTGATCATCCCTGAGCAACAATTCTGGCAAGCCTGTATTTTTTACAAAAGTGCTGATTACCATTTCTTGGTTAATTACACTTTCTTTGTTGAGGTTGGCTTCATTGAGGCACTGTCCCAAAAATTTAATGCCCTTGCCTGGAAAGCTTTCGTAAGGATAATACCTCTTTAGCAGCCGGTAAGATATGCTCATGGCATTATCTGGAATATCAATCTTATACTTTTGGTGGACATACTGAACAAACTTATCTAGTATAGCCTGTACCTTTGGCTCCGGCAGTTCGTCAATCTGTACAATTTGGAAAGTTTCTACAAAGCCCGGTAATAGCCGCCGCATGCTTTCTAACTGGGCCGGGGTGGCCTCTCCAATCAATTGTAAGCGACCATGCTGTAAGTAGGTCATCAAAAAGGCCGCCACACTATCTTCTGGGCCTGCACCGCCCTCCTCCAGCAGCTGAATCATATCGATGATCCAAAGGACTCCATTAGCCATAGACAGCTCATTGATGAGGTTTTCTACTGTTTGCTGCCATTCGCCAAGGTATTTAGAACTAGCTGTGATGCGCTGCGGCATAATGCGCCAAAATGATTTTTCAATTTTATTGCGCTTAAAATGTTGGGTTACTTTTTTGATAACTTGCCGCAAAACGGCACTTTTACCCACTCCCGAATTACCAGTGATGATAACATTTGAATTGGTGGAAACTAGCTTGTCAAAGACTTCGGCTACCTTATCTTCTAGTTCCCAGGCCGCTTCCGGAAGGGCCGAAGTATTTCTCCTGGCATTTTTAGGGATGGGAAATTTCTCGGCGAGCCTGTTTAACGTCTGGTATTCTCTGTTGTAGTGCATTTTCTGCCAGTCGTATTCCCGATCATAATTAACCCGTAAAGTCACGGTGTCCATCTTGGGTTTGGGGTATTGCATATACCGAAACAAACTTTCCGGCGGTAGCTGATTTAGAATATTAATGGCAAAATGCTGTACCAACGACTCAAATTGCTGTGGGTCGTAATAGTAAAAACTCTGGTTGAAAAGCGGTAAAAAACATTCGTAATACCCTTGATCAGTCTCTCCGTAAATGATCGGAATCGGCACTTCCGTCTCGTAACTGAAAGGAAAAGAGCTGCTGTCATCCCTGTATGCTGGCCGTATCGTTACATTGATAACCTTTAAACGTGGTTCGTCTATATCAAAAAAAGGATACGTATCATATTTGCGATACTGCTGCTTGAGATAATCCTGCAGCGTGGCCTTTATTTTTTTCAAATCCCCATCTACCATCTGATAAGTAGTGCCCACCAATAAACCGAGCACTAAATCATCTTTCAATTCAAAATACATAAGTGGATAATGGATACGCTCCATGACCAGTTGTTAATTTTTTTTGGGTAAAATACTATTCTACATAAAGCACCAGGCCTTTTAAGTAAGCCCCCTCCGGGTGAAATAAATTGACCGGATGATCAGCCGGCTGTGTTAGGTGATGCATGGTTCTGACCTTTCTTCCTGCTTCCAGGGCAGCCGCTACAACCGTGTTGTAAAATAAGGTTTTATCCACTACCTGCGAGCAAGAAAATGTAAAAAGTAGACCACCTGATTTTATCTTTTCCAATGCTATTTTATTCAGCCGTTTATAACCTTGTACCGCATTGTGTCGCTTACTAATATTTTTGGCAAAAGCCGGCGGATCTAAGATAATAATATCGTATTGATTAGGCACTATATCCTTAAGATAGTCAATTACGTCTGCTTTCACAGCCCGATGGGCCTTATCCTGATATCCATTAAGCTGGATATTGTCAGTGATTAGGTTAACGGCAGCTTGTGAAACATCTACCGAATCAACGCGGCTAGCACCTTGCTGTAGTGCATAAATACTAAAACCTCCACTGTAGGCAAAGGTATTCAATACGGCTTTTTCGGCAGCATACTGGCCGAGTAGGTAGCGGTTATCCCTTTGATCCAGAAAGAAACCAGTCTTTTGACCTTCCACCCAATCGATTTTGAACAGGTTATGGTGTTCTTTAATGGTTGAATGGCTTTCGTTTCCCCACAAATAACCATTTTCTACCTGCACGGCATAATCTCCCGGCAGCGTACTCTTACTTTTATTGTAAATAGCGCTTAACTTTTTGGGGAAATTTTGCTTCAGGGCCTCCGATAGTTCATTGATATTTTCATGCATACCTATCGAATGACACTGTATGACAGCGGTAGCGCCATAAATGTCGATAATCAAGCCTGGCATACCATCCCCCTCGGCATGAATCAGCCGGTAACAGTCGCTATGGTCGTTATCCAGTAATCCTATAGACTGCCGATAATCAATGGCAGCTCTTATCTTTTGATTCCAGAATTGCTGATCAATAACAACATCACTAAAAGTAAACAAGCGAACGCTAATGCTGCCCCGCTGATAATGGCCAGTAGCCATATAGCGGCCATCCTGGGCATGAACGCTCACTAACTCTCCGTCTTCCGGTTCTCCTTCCATCTTATGAATAGCACCGGAAAATACCCAAGGGTGGAAGCGTTGAACAGCCGCTTCTTTTTTTTTCTTTAAATAAATTTTTTTCAAGCTATTTCTGTTTAAGAAGCTCAAATTAATATTATGCAGAAACATGTCCAAAAAAACAGAAAACATCCCGCTTTATTTTGAAGTTGTTTAAAGTTTCCTCACTGGGCTGCAAAAACATCTTTTATGCCCATTTTTCGTTTTTTTATCGCTCCATAGCGCTGCTATGAAACTCAAAAAAAGCCTCAACTGGACCTAAAATCCTGTTTTTTCGCTTCCAGCAGGAAACTTTAAACAACTTCTTTGTAAAATCCAAACACGCTCTTACACTTTTATTGTATTTATTATTATTTTATTAAATTAGTCGCTCCGTATCGGAGCCGCATATTCAGGACTTTCAACCAGAATTGTCATTTATCACAGTAAATGTAAACATCAAAAACTTTATTTTTTTCAATACAATTGCTCAATTAGAATGAATTTATTTTATCGACTGTCATTATTTGTACTCGCTATTGGATTAGCAGTACCGGTTTGGTCACAAGAATCAGAAGAAAGTGATTCTGAGGAAAAAAAGGAACAGACCAAAAAGAAGAAAAGTCCTTTTAAGGATTACGACGAGATCATCACGGAAGAAGCCATGACGGACGAAGGCTTATTTACTGTACACATGCTTGATGACAAGCTGTACTATGAGATTCCCTTTGGGAAGTTAAACCGCGAATTGCTGCTAATTACCCGATTAGTACAGTTGCCTACCGGGCTGGGTGGTGGATATACCAATGCTGGGTCTAAAATTCACGAACAGGTAGTACGTTGGCAGCGCAAGGGTAAAAAAATACTTTTGCGAAAAGTATCCTACAATAGTGTAGCTGACGAGTCCTTGCCGATCTCGAAGTCTGTTAAGTACAACAACTTTGAGCCGATTATTGAAGCTTTTGATATCAAGACTTTCAATGAGGACTCTACAAGCCTGGTTATTGATGTAACTGGCTTATTCACTTCTGATGTGAAGGCCATTAGTGGTCTGAGTGGCAGAAATCGCAGTCGCTACAAAGTGAGCCGTCTGGATGGTTCTCGTTCTATGATTGATACGGTCAAAGCTTTTCCGATCAATGTAGAAGTGATTCATACGATGACTTATAATGCTTCGCAGCCACCGTCCAATTCCAATGTGAATGCTATTAGTATGCAGGTTAATCAATCTATGATTGAGTTGCCGGAAGATCCCATGACGCCAAGGTTATACGATGAAAGAGTGGGGTGGTTTACTACTTCTCAGTACGATTATGGCTCTAACGCTTTAAAGTCGGATCGCAAGACATATATCCGTCGGTGGAGGTTAGAACCCAAGGATCCGGCAGCGTATGCCAGGGGCGAACTGGTAGAACCGGTAAAGCCTATTGTCTATTATCTTGATCCGGCTACACCTGAAAAGTGGCGTCCTTATTTCAGGCAAGGCATACAAGATTGGAATGCTGCCTTTGAAAAGGCCGGATTCAAAAATGCTATAATAGCTAAAGACCCGCCTACACCGGAGGAAGACTCCGAGTTCAGCCCGGAAGATGCCCGCTATTCAACGGTAAGGTATGTGGCTACTACCACCCGTAATGCCGTTGGCCCCAGTGTTTCTGACCCCAGAACGGGAGAAATACTGGAAAGTGATATTATTTGGTACCACAATCACTTGAGGTCTTACAGAAACAGATTCCTGCTGGAAACAGGCGCTGCTAATCCGAAGGCCAGGTCTTTGGATACACCAGAAGAGGAGATTGGGGAGATGATGCGTCGGGTCATTTCTCATGAAATTGGTCATGCCCTTGGCTTGCCCCACAATATGAAGTCCAGTAGCGCATATCCTGTAGATTCATTACGCTCCGGAACTTTTACCCAAAAATATGGCATTGCTACTACTATTATGGATTATGCCAGATACAATTATGTAGCACAGCCAGAAGATGAGAATATACGCTTTATTCGACAGCTAGGCCCGTATGATATGTATTCCATAGAATGGGGCTATCGCTATATTCCCAGCGTGGAAAAGCCAGAGGATGAGCTGGAAACGACCAGGAGTTGGATAGAAGCACACGAGGGGGATTCGATGTATATGTTTGGTTCCAGGGGCAATATAGATCCTCGTTCCCAGACTGAATGTGTAGGTGATGATAATGTTAAAGCTAGCGAATATGGCATCACTAATTTGAAGAGAGTAGTACCCAATCTTATTGAATGGACTTCAACGCAAGGCGAGAACTACGATGATCTGCAAGAGCTATACGGTGAGCTACTAGGAGTTTGGAGGCGATATTTAAACCATGTTGTGACCAATGTAGGTGGTGTTTATGAGACTTTAAAAACTTATGGGCAGGAAGGGGCCGTTCATGAACATGTACCCACGGCTGTACAAAAGGAAGCAATGGCCTTTTTGCAAGATCATGCTTTTGAAACCCCTTACTGGTTGATGGATAAAGAAATACTGATGAGAATTACCTCCGCCGGGGCATTGGATCGGCTTCGAGGTGTGCAGGTGAGCATCCTTAATAACCTGATGGATATGGGCCGCATGCAGCGATTGATTGAGGCAGAAACTTTCAATGGCTCTGCTGCCTACGGCCTGATGGACATGTGCAAAGACCTGCGGCAAGGGCTTTGGTCAGAGTTGACCAATGGCTCAAATATCGATGTAGGCCGCAGAAACCTCCAAAGAGCTTATCTGGAAAGAATGGAGTATATGCTCAACAATGAACAAGGGGTTTCCTACGGAAATACCCAGGTAGATGTTAGCCAATCAGATATCAGAGCTGTAGTAAAAGCAGAAATGAAGGCTTTGAAAAAGTCGATCGAGTCAGCCCTGAAAAAGACAAAAGACGAAATGACAAAAGTGCATCTTGAAGATTGTCTGGATCGTATTGATGCAGCTATGGATGCCTAACGGGATTAGCATTTCAAAAGAAGGGTATCAGCATTGATCTGATACCCTTCTCTTTGGAAAGAAGTTTGGCATATCCCGGTTATTGGATCTTCCCATAACTAGCCATTGATAAGGCCTTTTTCTTTAAGAAAATCGGTTACTTTCTGCAGCGGCAGTTCATCTTTTCGACTCCATAAATGCAAGCCTAAAATTATCAGGGATAACAAATAGAAGCTCCAACTTAATGCCTTGTGATTCATCCCATCTAAAAACATAGCCGGCATATTTAAAAAAAGAAAAAAGAAAAGAACTACCGCAGCCACTATTTTCAAAGCGGCCGCTTCAATGTAGCGGAAGGAAAATTTAATTAACGTGAGTTCGGAATAGTTATACCCGGGAATATAGGTCTTTGCACTAGTGAAAGAATACTCAAATGAGACGGGAGTACGTGGTCTAGTGCTTGTAATTCCTTGCCATTTTCGGCCGTTACTTCTTCAATTAATTCTTCGTCTTGAAGCAACTTTTCATCTTCCATAAAAATTGTTTTTTCCTTAAAATGTCGTTTCCCGATAAAAGGTTTAAGTAGACCGAACAAGCCGCCAGCGCCACACCTGGCCAAATACTAAAGCTTCCGTAAAAGCTACCTGCCTAAAGCCACAATGCTTTAGCACACGGGTAGAAGGATTTGATCGGGCATCTGTATGAGCCTGAATGTATTTTACTTTTTCATATTGAAAAGCATTATCGATCAAGGCAGTAGCCATTTCGCGGGCCAGCCCTTGGTTTCTGAAGGTCGTAGCGATGCGATAACCGATCTCTACCATACCTTTTTCATCGGGTTTGCCTTGGTACCCCCCTGTACCAATGAGTTTGTTCTCTGTTTTTAGAATAGCCAAATAGTTCCACCACACTGCTTGTTCCGGGTATTGACGGATTTGCCGAAGGTTGGGGAGGAATGTTCTAGTTGGGCATTCAGACCAATCCGCGTCTAATTCAATGTCGAGCAGGCGAGTCAACAACGCTTCTCCCTGAATAAGGGCTTCGAGTACAGGCAGCGTACAGGGGATAAGTGTTAAGCGGTGGCTCGTTATCTGATCGGGAATATCCATGGCATTTTATTTTGTTTTAACTTTAGCCTTATTTGTGCGGCGGAAATATGATTAATAAACTTAAAAGCTGCCTTTTGTTGATATTATGAATTTCTTACAATACTTCAAAAATGGATATAGAATCATTTCGTGATTATTGTTTAAAGAAAAAAGGAGTAGAAGAAGCTTTTCCCTTTGATGAGGTTACGCTGGTTTTTAAAGTTATGGGGAAAATATTCGCGGCAACAGGCCTGGATAATACGGAACTAAAAGTCAATCTGAAATGTGATCCGGAGCGCGCTATAGAGCTACGAGAACAATACGAAGAAGTGCAACCCGGATGGCATATGAATAAAAAGCATTGGAATACCGTAAAATTTGATGGTGACTTGGAGGAGGCCCTTTTACTGGAATTGATTGATCATTCTTATGACTTGGTTGTTCAAAAGCTAAGCAGAAAAGATAAAGAATGCTTAAATAACCTTTAAATCCATTGAATGGCTCAGGTTATTGACACTTTTAGCCCACAGAATTATTTTGCTTGTTAACATAGCATCTAATCAAATAAAAGTCAAACACATATAACGCATTTGAATGCTGGATTATATTATAGTTGGACAAGGACTGGCCGGGACTTTACTGGCGCATTTTCTGGAAAAAAAAGGCAAGCGATCTTTAATTGTGGATCCCGCTGAGGAAGGAACGGCTTCGAAGGTCGCAGCCGGAATAATCAATCCTATTACGGGGCGTAGGTATGTTAAATCATGGCGGGTAGACGAACTGATACCATTTGCCCGGGCTACCTATCAAGAGATAGAAGCGCAATTACAGCTTTCGTTTTATCATCCACGAAATATTATTCGTTCTTTATTCAATTCAAAAGAAGAGAATGACTGGATGCTGCGAACGGATGATCCTGCCTACAGCAGGTATATGCTTGAAGAAGTAGAACTGGGAGGATACGAAAAAAATACTAACCCGGCTTTTAGTTATGGTGAAGTTATTCACGCCGCTCAGGTAGACCTGGATCTGATGACCAGCGGCTACAGAAAGATATTTTCCCAAAAAAATCAATTACTAGAGGAGCGATTTGACTTTTCTGCGTTGCAAAATCAGAACCCAAGCATAAAATACAAGGATATTGAAGCCGACAAAGTCGTTTTTTGTGAAGGTTTTGGTATGAAAAACAATCCATTTTTTAACTATCTACCGCTTGGTGGTACTAAAGGAGAAGTTTTGATCATTAAAATAAAAGGGCAGCCCGACTTTGAAAAGATACTAAAACACCGGGTGTTTATCGTTCCTTTAGCTGATGATACTTACTGGATTGGCGCTACTTATGATAAACAATTCGGTGGTAGTCAGCCTACTGATCGCGGATTCAGCTTTTTAAAGCAAAAGTTGGATGATTTGCTAAAATTACCCTACGAAATTGTTACTCATAAGGCAGCTGTTCGTCCAACAGTAAAAGACAGGCGCCCGATACTCGGTTTGCATCCTCACTTTAAAAATTTGGCCATTTTTAATGGATTAGGTACAAAAGGGGCTTCATTAGGGCCATTTTGGGCTAGCCATATGGCCGACCATCTGGTGCAGGGAACCAATCTCGACGAAGCTATCAACATCAATCGCTTCTCGGAAATGCTACCTGCAAATACTGGACAGTGAGCGCAAAATCAACTAAATTGTAGGATTGCTTAGTAAAGTATCTAAAAGCCTTTTTGGGTGAGTGTAATTCCAAACTTATCAAAGTTAAGGCAGTAACTGATCGCTAAAAAAAAATCACTGCAATTTATGTAAATCCTTTGCCCGGCTGCATCTCTAGGACTGATAATCCTCAACTAATTGAAATTGAATAAATTCAAAAATCCTATATGAATTATCCAACTGTTTCATCTATCAATAGCTTGAATACTGCGCTGGTATGGTTAGTATGTACTGTATTGGCTATTGTTTCCCCATTGGAGGGAAATGCCCAAAAAAATGACCAACCCATGTATGAAAAAGAATGGAAACAAATCGACTCACTGACAGATCGAAGTTTACCCGCTTCTGCTTTGGCCAGGCTGGATAGCCTAAAAAAGAAAATTGACCCGGCCCGGGAACCAGACCAGTTTATTAAGGTGATGTTATACAAATCGAAATTTAAAGCTTCGATGGGAGAAGAAGGCCTTTTGCAGGCCATTCAGGTAATGGAAGAGGAGCTTGCTACGTCTTCCTTTCCGGTTAAAAATATTTTACAGTCAATTCTGGCTAATCTCTACGACAACTATCTCCTTAACAGCCTTTGGTCTTTACGCGACCGCACTGCCACAGATGCCAAAACAGATGATATCCAAACTTGGAGTGTAGAGGATTTTATTGAGCAAATCAATAAGCTTTACAGTGCCTCGCTAGCCGAAAAATTAAAACTTTACGATATAGCTATTTCAGATTTTCCTGCTACAATCGAGTCAACAGAAGATGGAGAAAAACTCCGGCCGACGCTTTATGATTTTTTAGCTCATCGAGCTATTGACTATTATGCTACTGACAGGCAATATTTGACACAGCCGGCTTATCGCTTCGACCTGGATAGTGAGGCTGTTTTTGATCCCGTTGTTGATTTTGTTCAGATGCGTTTTGAAACCGCTGATACAGCATCACAAAAGCTTAAAGCCATTTTGCTTATTCAGGACCTGCTGGCTTTTAGGATCAATGATAAGGATAACCTGCCGGCATTGGTCGACCTGGATTTGAAGCGGCTGAAAATGATGAAAGATATTTCTGTAAATACTGCTGACGATAAAAATTATGAGGCAGCCCTGTTAAAGTTGATTGAAAAGTACAAAAATAATGAAGTAGCTGCCAATGTTCATGCGGCACTGGCTGCTCATTATTACAAAGAGGGGCTGCAGTACGAGGGGCAGGATGAAATCAAAAGGTGGAGACTTAAGGATGCTTTTGACCAGTGCAATATCTGTAAAAAAGAATACGCCGATACGGAAGCGGCCCGGCGTTGTGCTTCTCTTCAAAATACCATTCTCAGCGGATCACTCGGCTTTGCAGTAGAATCTATAAATCTTCCTGATCAGCCTATTTTGATGAAGGTAGACTACAAAAATGTTGAAAAGGTGTATGTCAAAGTAGTACGCATCAACGAAACAGATGAGGAAGCATTAAAAAGACGCAACGCTGATGAGCAAATGATCTATCTACGAAACCTGGGGGCACAGCAGCTGCACACCTTTGACTTACCGGATCCAAAAGATTTTCGTGCTCATAGCGTAGAACTCAAACTCGATCCACTGGAATTTGGACGGTACTGTGTTCTTGTCTCGGAGGGAGACGCCTTTAACGAAGAAGGTGATCTTACCGCCAGAACCTTCACTCATGTAAGTCAAATTGCTTATTTTCAGAGAACAAGCCAGTCCGGGAAGCTTCAGTTTGTGCTGGTAGATCGCCAGACGGGAGAGCCAGAGGAAGGCGTAAAAGCAGAGTATTTTGTTAGTGAATATAATAGTAGAAAACAAATTCACGATCTAATAAAAATAGGAGAAGATGAGAGTGATGAAAATGGGTTTATTCAGCCCAGGGTGTCAGGACGGACTTTCTGGACTGTAAAGTTTTCAAAGGGGAAAGATCAAATCCATTTGAATGATAATTACAGAAATGTAGATCGATATAATAACAACAGCGTCCAGTATCGCAGTAGCTTGTTTCTGGATCGGGCTATTTATCGGCCCGGGCAAACGATTTACTTTAAGGGTATAGTGCTGAAAAAGAATGAAACGGAATTACCCGCTGTAGTGCCCAATAAAAAGGTAAAGGTCACGCTTTATGATGTAAATAATCAAAAAGTAGAAACCCTCACCCTTACCAGCAATGAATATGGTTCTATCCATGGACAATTTACAGCGCCTTCAGGCTTGCCAGGCTCCATGTATTTATTGGCTGAAATCGGAGAAAATTCCAGTACGAAATCTTTTAGTGTAGAAGAATATAAGCGGCCTCGCTTTGAGGTCAATATTGAAGATTTAGACAAAAGCTATTCCCTGGACGAAGAAGTGACTGTAACGGTTGATGCTAAAGCCTTCGCTGGTAATCCGGTAGACGGAGCGGAGTTGTCTTTCGTGGTGAATAGAACTTATGAATTTCCCTGGCGCCCCTACTGGTTTAGCAGTTATAGCAGGTATAGATATGCGCCGCCAACACAGATTACTCAGGGAACAATAAAAACCGACAAAGACGGTAAAGCTTCTTTTACTTTCAAAGCCAGTCCTGATCTGACTATTGAACAAGGGGGGACGCCAGTGTTTAATTTTGAGGTTGTCGCTACAGTAGTTGATATTACCGGTGAGACACGCGAATCCAGAAGAACTTTCCGCTTTTCAGAGCTGGGGCTTGTCTTAGAGGTAGATTTGCCAGAGCAAATAGATCGCAGACCCCAAAATTCCTTTACCATCACTGCATCAGACTTAAACGGTGATAAGCAGGAGGCGGCTGGTAAAATAGAGGTATCCTTACTGGATGAACCGGATCAATCTTTCGTAGATCGCTACTGGGAGGAACCAGATCAGTTTGTATACGATGAAGAAACTTTTAAAAAGTTTTTCCCTGACTATGCCTACCAGGGAGAACAAAAAATTGAAAATTGGGAGAAAAAAGAGACCATTGCCGTCCTTGATTTTAATACTGCCAATCGTAAAGAAATAACCTTGGCTACCGACGATTGGAAAGTAGGCACCTATCTTTTGACGTTCACCACAAAGGATAATAGTGGTAATGAGGTGAAAATAAGTAAGACACTTAAGGTATATGATGGCAAGAGCGGCAAGCTTCCCCTTAGTATCCGAGAGTTTGCCGTTTTACAAAAAAACAGCTACCAGCCAGGTGAAGACCTTAGTTTCAGGTTGTTTTCCAATGTGAAAAATCACCACATTTTGTTTGAGGAAATAAGCAGGGTCCAAAATTCGGAGCCGAAGTGGAATCGCTTCAGTAATACCTGGAAGTACGATAGAGCCGTTGTGGAAAAGGACAGAGGAGGCTTGTATCTGCAATATAGCTATGTTAGTAAAAATCGCTTTTACCTGGAAAATATACCCGTAAGAGTGCCATGGGATAATAAAAAACTCACCATTACTTATGAGAGCTTTCGCGATAAGCTGAAGCCCGGCCAAGAAGAAGAATGGCGGGTGAAAATCAGCGGTACAGATAATGATAAGCTCGCGGCAGAAATGCTGGTAGCGATGTATGATCAATCACTGGATGAATTTGCTGCGAATAATTGGTATTTCTCTCCGTATCCCAATTTGAGTAGCCCTGATTGGTACACACGCTGGAATAGCAGGAACTTCAAGCAAGAATACGGCCGTCAATTGACTTACAGGCCTTATGATAACAACTATTCTGTAGACGAAAAAAGGTATCCTTCCCTTGATTACCAAGGTCTGCAATACTTTTTGGATGTGCGTGGCAGAGGTGTACCGGTAGTCGCCTACTCCAATCAGTCAGTTGGTGATGCTCCGGCTACTTATAGCGCCGTAGAAAATAAGTCAGTCCGAACCAACAGAGGCGCCAATGATTTTTCTCCTCCTCAGCCAGAGTCAGCTGAAACAACCCTAACGGATTCAGGGGTATCCCAGAAAGAAGAAAAAAAGACGGCAAAGCCACCAATTGTGCCAAGGACAAACCTCAATGAAACTGTATTTTTCAAACCTTCTTTAAAGACGGATAAAGATGGTAATATTATTATTTCCTTTAAAATGAATGAAGCCCTGACAAAGTGGAAATTCCTTGGCCTTGCACATACCAAAGACCTGGAATACGCTGTAACGGAAAAGGAAATAGTTACACAAAAAGAGTTGATGGTACTGCCTAATGCTCCAAGAAACTTACGTCAGGGGGACGAAATAGTAATCACCAGTAAAGTCGTCAATCTTTCGGCAGAAAACCTGACAGGTGTAGCCACCTTACAACTTTTTGATGCCGTAAATATGCAGCCTATCGAAGCAGGCTTGTTGGTTGAAGCTGCTGATAAAAACTTTAGTGTAGAGGTAGGCCGCTCGGCTGTAGTCTCCTGGAAGCTAGCCGTACCGGATGATCTCATCAATCCTGTAGTGTACCGGATTTTGGCTCGTGCCGGGGATTATACGGATGGAGAGGAAAATGGTTTGCCTGTACTAAGCAAACGAATCATGGTTACTGAAACGCAGCCTATTGCTCTGAAGGGCAACTCTAATGAAGCTTTTGACCTCAAAGGGCTTAGATCTGTATTGAATAGTAAATCGGCCAGGCCTTATCGGGTGACTATGGAGGTGACTTCTAATCCGGCCTGGCTGGCCGTTAAGTCATTACCATATTTGATGACTTATCCTTATGAATGTACAGAGCAGATTTTCAACCGTTACTATGCCAATAGTATGGCTCATAAAATAGCCAATAGCAATCCTAAAATAAAAGAAGTATTTGAGAAGTGGAAAAATACTAGTGCACTGGATAGTGAGTTATCCATGAATGAAGATTTGAAATCTGCACTCCTGGCCGAAACGCCCTGGGTGATGGAGGCTCAGAGTGAGGCACAGCAGCGAAAGAACATAGGCATATTATTTGATAAAGACCGTATTGATGCTGAAATCTACAGAGACCTTAATGAGCTTGCTGACAGGCAAATGAGTAATGGTGGTTTCCCATGGTTTCCGGGAGGCAGAGCCAACCGGTATATTACGCAGCTCTTACTGGAAGGCCTGGGGCATCTGGATTATCTAGGCGTAAACCCGGCACAAGAGACTAGAATAGCCGGAGATATACTTCCCAATGCTTTGAGATACATTGATTCAGAACTGGCTGATGAGTATCAGAAGCTCGAAGAGGCTGTAGAGAATGGCCATACTACTTTTGAGGAAGATCATCTAAGTTATTTGGCTATTCATTATTTATATGTTCGCAGCTTTTTCCCGGATATTCCGGTATCAGAATCTGCAACTGCTGCTTTGGCATATTATGAAGATCAGGCCGCAGAATACTGGCCTGCCAAAGGATTGTACCAACAGGGAATGATTGGTCTTTCTAGCCATCGCAAGAGTAAAGAGAAGGTAACAGCCGAAGTGATCAATAGCCTCAAAGAGCGGGCTATTCGCTCTGAAGAATTGGGCGTTTACTGGAAATATAATCGTTCATTCTGGTGGTATGAGCTACCCATTGAAACACACGCTATGCTGATCGAATTATTTGCTCAGGCCGGTGATGATCAGGACATGCTTAACCAAATGAAGGTTTGGTTATTGAAAAATAAACAGACCAACAGATGGGGAACAACCAAAGCTACTGCCGCTGCCGTATTTGCCCTTCTCGATCAGGGTAATGGCCCGGCATCCGTTGAAAATAGCTGGCTAGGTGGAGATAATCTGGTGAAAATCAAGTTTCCGGAGCTGAAGCGCCGTGATTATAAGGATAAACTGGACAAAGCTGAGCAAAACGCCGAACCAGGTACCGGTTACTACAAAGTAAATTGGCAGGAAGAGGAGATTAACGAAGGTTTGAGCGAAGTTAAAATTAAAAACAAAAATACCGGAATCAGCTGGGGGGCTATTTATTGGCAGTATTTTGAAGATATCGATAATATAGAATCTTACGAAGATAATCCGTTGAGCCTGAAAAAAGCTATATTTCTGGAAGAAACAAGTGATGCCGGCAAAAAGCTTAAGACAATCGATGAATCTATTGCCTTAAATCCGGGAGATAAACTGACCGTTAGAATTGAACTACGGGTAGATAGAGATATGGAGTATGTACATATGAAAGATATGCGAGGCATAGGATTAGAACCTGCTGAAGTGCTCAGTGGCTACCGTTACCAGGGAGGCCTGGGGTATTATCAGGCCATCAAAGATACAGGCACTAATTTCTTTTTTGATTATTTACCGAAAGGAACTTACGTCTTTGAATATCCGCTGAGAGTAGTTCATAAAGGAAGCTACACAAGCGGGATTACCACTATTCAGTCTATGTATGCGCCCGAATTTACGAGTCATTCCAATAGCATTAAACTGGAAGTCAAATAGATAATCGTGCTATCTGCTTAATGTGGTCGAAATTTGGGTTTTTATGGTCGAATAATCAGATCAACAGTCATAAATTGATTGTTAATTGGATAAAAAATAGTAAGGTGAAGATTCCATTTAAAAATACTAGAAAGGCCTATAAATTTGCAAAAGAAATAAAGAAGAAAATTATGGGAAACGGAACAAACGAGCGTTCTAAACACGCTGATACAATAATCAGAAGTCACACTTTATTCTCCATGGGAGCAGGGTTCATTCCTTTTTTCCTGGGCGATGTTTTTGCCATACTGGCGCTACACCTGGATATGGTTCGCCAGTTGTGTCGCGTTTATGACGTTCCTTTCAAGGAAGCACAGGGAAAGGCAGTGATCAGTGCCCTGACTACTTCTACTTTATCCAGAATGGGTGCCAGAAGCTTGATCAAGCTTATTCCTGGGGTTGGTTCTATTGTGGGAGGAATCGCAGTCTCTGTTATTGCTGGGGCTTCTACCTATGCACTGGGCGAAGTGTTCAAAAAGCATTTTGAAGCAGGTGGTACTATCCTGGATTTTGATACCGACCGGGTGAAGAAAATGTACAAAGAGAAATTTGAAAAGGGTAAAAAAGTAGTGGAACAGTGGAAAGAGGAAGAAGAGAACAAAAAAGCAAAAGGTGAGCAAACTACTTCCATGCCAGATATCGATCTCAAAGATAAAACATCGAAAGGCAGTGATGATGAAGTCATTCAAAAGTTGAAAAACCTAGCCGAATTAAAAGATCAGGGAATTATCTCAGAAGAGGAATTTCAAGCCATGAAGAAAAAGCTAATCGATAGTTATTAATCCTATTTCGTAGCCGTTTGGTGAAAAGCGGAGCTTTTCACCAAACGGTGATTACAAATTATCCAGTTCCATGCGTGCAGCGGGTTTAATATTTTGTGCTGCAAAAAGCCCCCTTTTAAATTTGTAGTATGCAGCTATTCCTACCATGGCTGCATTGTCTGTACAAAACTCAAACCTTGGGATGTAGGTTTTCCATCCTTTTTCAATGCCTATCTGTTCTAGCCTGCTTCTGAGAGCCGTATTGGCCGATACTCCTCCGGCAAGGGCCACGTTTGCTACCTTGGTTTGTTCAGCGGCTTTTATCAACTTATTGATCAAAATTTCTACGATACTATGCTGGATAGAAGCACAAATATCTCTTAGATGCTCATTGATAAAGTCCGGGTTATTTTTAAGTTCTTTTTTGAGGAAATAAAGTATAGAAGTTTTTAATCCACTAAAGCTAAAATCCAATGCTCCAACTTTAGGCTTCGGAAATGTGAATTTGACCAATCCATTCTGAGCCAGCTTATCAATTTGAGGACCAGCCGGATAATCCAGGCCTATTAACTTGCCGGATTTATCAAAAGCTTCTCCGGCTGCATCGTCCAGTGTACTACCCAAAATCTCCATTTCGAAAAAATCTTTCACCAAAACAATTTGGGTATGCCCACCTGAAACGGTCAGGCAAAGAAATGGAAAATCCGGATGTGGCAGTTCAGCAAAATGCGATAGGATGTGCGCCCGCAGGTGATGAACATCGATAATAGGAATGCCCAGGCCCAATGCCATAGCCTTGGCAAATGAAACTCCGACAATAAGAGCGCCGATCAGGCCGGGGCCTCTAGTAAAAGCAATAGCAGATAATGCCTCTTTGCTTACGCCAGCTTCTTTTAGGGCTACATCCACTACCGGTATGATGTTTTCCTGATGCGCTCTGGAAGCCACTTCCGGTACCACCCCGCCGTATTTTTTATGTACTTCCTGATTGGCGATGTAGTTACTCAATACAATACCATCTTTGATAACTGCCGCAGAGGTGTCATCACAAGATGATTCTATAGCTAAAATAATTGTGCTCATTCTTTTTAAATGAATAAAAAAATTTTATATTTATCCTGCGATAAGACGATCCAGCCATAACAGACAATTTCATTTTCTTAATCTCGTTATTGTACTGTTTCCTTATTATAACATCCATTTTCATTTATCCTGCAAAGGAAGAGGTATTTCCTGTCTGATTTTATCAATCAGTGAGGATCGGAAAAATTCAGATGGAAGTAAATTAGGTGTTTTCAAAGATTTTGGACTTTATTTTCGCCTTTATTTTGCAAACCAACTGAATCCTTCAATCAATATCCTCGTATTGAGGTTAGGGGTGTTTATCATTTATAGTTCGAAACTTACAAACAGAATATTTACAACTTAGCGGCGCCGATTATTACCTTTCCCCTCGTGTTGACTTTGTCAGCCATTTCGTTTCCTAAATAATACCGCCAACCACAAAGTTGTTTAAAGATATATTTATTCATTGGTATCATAATTAATATTTCAACCCATGGCAGTAACAGCAACAAGAGAAATGCCAACAGTATCCGGCAGAGACAAAAATAACTATAAGGACTCTTCCCTTAATTGTGTGATCGCAAAGGGAACAAAAGTAGAAGGTAACGTTCAGGCTAAAGAAAGTATCCGCCTGGATGGTATTTTGATCGGTGACGTTAACTGCGATAAAAAGGTAGTTATCGGCGAACAGGGAAGGGTAGAAGGTAAAGTAAATGCCTCAGATGCCTACATCATGGGCGAAATTATCGGCGAAATGAAAATTACCGGTACGCTACACTTTGAAGCCACTTCCAGAATCAGCGGAAATGTGCAGGCCAAAAAACTGGTAGTAGAAGAAGGCGCTATTTGTGATGGAGACATCAAAATCGGAGCTTAAGCTTACAATTAATTCTCGGGTTTGTTCGTCAATCTGTTTGCTTTATCAAAAAATTGCTTCTCAGTAAGCGTAGTTTTTGACAAAAAATAGTATAATTGCAACAAAACAAACCAAAAGATGAGATTAGCTATCAACCTAATTCTTGCCATAATTGTCGTTGGCCTAATTTATGTACTGATTAATAGTATTCGTGAGCCTATTGCTTTCAAAGCTGAAAAAGAAAAAAGAGAAACAGCTGTAATCGATCGCTTGAGAGAGATTAGAACAGTTCAGGAATTTTATCGTGACATAACCGGTTCTTTTGCTTCCAATTTCGATACACTAACAAATGTATTGAAAAATGGAAAGTTCGCAATCGTAAGTATTATCGGTGATGAGGATGATCCTAACTTCACAGGGGAGGTAGAATATGATACCACTTACAAGCCGGCTATCGATACCATCAAAAAGCTTAAAATCAATCTCGATTCTCTGAAGTTTGTACCTTTTTCCAGAGGTAAAACATTCGATATGACAGCTGATACTATTGATTATCAATCTACAAGCGTGAACGTTGTAGAAGTTGGTACGCCAAGGTCTAATTTTATGGGTAGGTTTGCAGACCTGCGTTTTCAAAGATACGATCAATCTTACGAACCCAACAGTATCATCAAATTCGGTAACTTAAATTCACCTAATTTATCGGGAAATTGGGAATAGAAAAGTTTGAAATTGTAGAGGATCAGTTTTCCATAAATAAAACAACACAATATAAACTGTCCATTCTTCTCGGGATGGACAGTTTAGTATATATCATCAGCCAGTCTCCTCATAATATTCTCCTACTCGGTAACGCCCCGTATCTGGCCTATCAAAAGATAACCGGTAATGTAGACTTTCCAGAGGCCTGGGAAGCCATCCTCTCTTCTAATCCCATCTTAAAGCAAAGTTATCAAAGGACCACTATTGAAGTGTCAGCGCCACTTTTTACGCTGGTACCCGAGCGCCTGTTTAATGATAGAGATAAAAGAGCGTTACTTGAACACCTGTCGCACTTGGGGCAGGAAAGGACTATAGGTACAGACTTGCTGCCGCATATGAACATTCGAAACGTCTATTCTATGCCGGAGGAAGTGACGACTCTTCTACAAAATCACTTTCCAGAGTCTGCTTTCTTTGAGCTCAATACATCGCTGATCATAGCTTTAAGCAGCTTCCTGGATGAGGCCGAAAAAAGGCTTTTTTGTTATGTCACAGATAGGGCCATACGCTTGTATTATTTTGAGGGCCCTTACATCATTTTCGCTAACAGCTTTGATTATTACTCTCCAGAAGATTTTCTTTATTACATTTTATTGGTGTACCACCATTTTAACCTTTCCCCTGAAAACCAGCGGCTTTCCTTCTTTGGGGCCATTGATGAAGAATCGGAATCTCACCTTTTAATGGCCAAATATATTAGATACGTGGAGTTTTTATCGCTGCCCAAATTTATTACCCTCGGAAAGCAACTCAGAGCTATGCCACAACATTTCTATTTCGATGTGTGTTCCTTGTTGACGATAAATGTTTCATAATTTTACGCTTTTTATGAGAATCATTGGAGGAAAATTTAAGGGACGTAGATTTACACCGCCTGCCAAAAACTGGCCGACCCGGCCGACCACTGATTACGCCAAGGAAGGTCTTTTTAATGTGTTGAATAACAGCCTAGATTTTGAAACGATAAAAGTACTGGACTTATTTGGGGGTACAGGCAACCATAGCTATGAACTCATTTCCAGAGGCGTTAGTGATGTTACTTACGTAGATAAATTTTCTGGCTGTATTAATTTTGTGAAAAAACTTTCCAAAGAACTAGAAATTGCGGAGCAGATCAAAATTTATAAAATGGACGTTTTTAAGTTCATGAAATTCTGCCCGGAGCAGTTTGATTATATCTTCGCCGGCCCTCCTTACGCTCTTCCTACCATCGATAAGATACCTGATCTAATTTTTGAATACGATTTGCTCAAGGCAGAGGGATGGTTTGTCATGGAACATAATCCTAATCATTCTTACACGGAGCATCCACATTATTTTCAGGAACGCCACTACGGTAAAACGATTTTTTCTTTTTTTAAGTAAATCAATCCAACCTGGCCTGAAAAGTACAGGTTTGATGGAGGAGCTCAAACGCACACAAGTAACCACGGCCGGGTACATCTCTGGTGGAACACCCACAGTCAATGCCCAAAACCTTTTTGTTGGGAAGTGCCCGTCGGGCAGCTTCAATCTCCTGACAAGTAAATTGAATATGGCCGTGCAAGATGATCTTATCTTCCAGCCAATCGTAATTGATGTCCCTGTACCAATCGCGAATCCACAGCATGGCGTGATGATCATCCATGGGGTTTTCCAGCTTGAAATTGAGGCCTGCATGCACCATGAGATAAGGACCCTCTACATGAAATGTCTCAAGTTGATCGATGAAATGCCAATACTTTTGTGGAATGTTGTGTACAGCATCCACTCCAAAACTTTCCAACGCCTCCTGGCCACCCGATCGTAACCAGATTTCGTTGACAGTAGAACTGGTCCTCGCTACTTGCATCCTTTCTTCGTGATTACCTTTCAAACATTTGATCCAAAAACCTTTTTCCTTCAATTCCAGAATATGATCTATAACGCCTCTGGAGTCAGGTCCTCTATCTACGTAGTCGCCTAGTAAAAATAATTGATCAGTTGGGGTTAGTTCTATTTTTTCCAGTAGTGCCCCGAAGGTACGGGAACAACCGTGAATATCAGAAATAGTAAATTTTCTCAATTTGGATTATTTTAATGAAAAGTCTGAAACAATTATATTTTTTTGGTAAATATTAAATTATACCATCTGAGATACAGATAAATATCAAAAAGGTAAAATAAGTTCCTCAGGCTGTAAAGATGTAAATCGCCAAAACAATTTTTTCACGTCTCTAGCAGGAACTCCCTTTGTGGCATTTTTGTTAACTTTGGCAATTGTAAAAAATGCAAGTTCAAACTTTCAATCACTCGAAAAAATTGTTTAAATGGATATCCTGGCGATCATTCAAGGAGCTGTTTTAAAAGCCATAGACCAACTTTACGGCCAAACGGCTAAGCCACAAATGGTGAGTGTAAATACTACTCGTAAGGAATTTGAGGGAGACTATACCGTTGTTGTTTTTCCATTTGTCAAGATGGCCAGAAAAAAGCCAGAGCAAGTAGGCGAAGAGTTGGGAAATTATCTGGTAGAGCAGGTGCCTGAGATCAAAGCATTCAATGTAATTAAAGGATTCCTCAACCTGTCTGTTGAGGATGCTTATTGGGTGAAATTTCTGGATAGTATTTACGATGATGAAAATTTTGGCCAACATTCTTCCAAAGGACAAAAAGTAATGGTGGAGTTTTCCTCTCCCAATACAAATAAACCGTTGCATCTGGGGCACATAAGAAATATACTGCTCGGTTGGTCTACCCACAAAATATTGAAGTCTGCCGGATATGAAGTAGTAAAAGCGCAGATTGTAAACGATCGGGGTATTGCTATTTGTAAAAGTATGCTGGCCTGGGAAAAGCTTGGCCAGGGAGCTACGCCTGAATCCTCCGGTATTAAAGGGGATCACTTTGTCGGTAAGTATTACGTCCTTTTTGAAAAGAAATTTCAGGAGGAATACAAAGCCTGGCAAGAAAGTGAGGAAGCGATAGCTGTTTACAAAGAAAATGCCAGAGCTGATCAGGATGAACAATCTTTTTTCAAAGCTTTTAAAAATAATTATTTCAATAAATATAGTGAGCTTGGTAATCAGGCCAAGGCTATGTTGATCAAATGGGAAGAAGGCGATAAAGCGGTAGTTGATTTATGGAAAAAAATGAATAGCTGGGTTTACGAAGGGTTTGATCAGACTTACAAACGGCTGGGAGTTGATTTTGATAAGTTATATTACGAATCAGATACCTATGTTTTAGGTAAAGAAGTGGTACAAAAAGGCCTGGAAAACGATACCTTTTACAAAAAAGAAGACCAATCTGTTTGGATTAATCTGGAAGACGCCAAATTAGACCACAAGCTGGTATTGAGAAGTGATGGTACTTCTGTGTATATGACCCAGGATATTGGAACTGCCATGTTGCGATACCAGGATTATCAGGTGGACAAAATGGTATACGTCGTTGCGGATGAGCAAAATTATCATTTTCAGGTGCTCTTTGAGATTATGAAGCGGCTCGAAGAGCCCTATGCCGATGGACTGTATCATCTGTCCTACGGAATGGTTGATTTGCCTACCGGGAAGATGAAATCCCGGGAAGGAACCGTTGTAGATGCCGATGATCTTATGGATGAGGTAACTGCCGAGGCAAGAGTAAACTCTCAGGAGCGGGGTACACTGGATGAACTTTCCCAAAAAGAGCAGGAGGATATTATTAGAATGATTGGCCTTGCCGCTCTAAAATTTTTTATCATTAAGGTAGCTCCTCGCAAACGCATGGTGTTTGATCCCAAAGAATCCGTAGATATGCAGGGCCAAACCGGACCCTACGTTCAAAATGCTTATGTGCGGGTACGGTCGGTGCTGCGTAAGGCCATGTCTTCGAAAGTAGATATGGAAAAGCAGGCCAGCTATGATACATTGCAACCTATCGAGAAAGAGCTGTTAGTGCAGTTATACAGCTTCCCGGCCTTGATAGAAGTAGCAGCGGAAGAGCTTGATCCTTCGTTGATCGCGAATTTCTGTTACACACTGGCTAAAACTTATCATAAGTTTTATCACGATCATTCTATTTTGAAGGCGGAAACGGAAGGGGCAAAAATATTCAGGTTGCGGATCAGTAACGCAGTAGCTAACACTTTGAAAAAAGCCATGGATTTATTGGGTATAGAGATGCCTGAGAGAATGTAAAATCAATCTAAATTTTTAATTATCTGGGTAACAACCCGGAATAAATAGCGAATGATTATGAGTGTGGAGAAAAAGTCACTCAACTTTATAGAACAAATCGTTTCTGAAGATATTGAAAACAGCAAGCATAATGGAAGGGTACACACCCGATTTCCTCCGGAGCCCAATGGGTATTTACATATCGGGCATGCCAAAGCGATTACGGTAAGTTTTGGTATTGCCAGAGATTTTGGTGGAAAAACAAATCTGCGCTTTGATGATACTAATCCCACCACCGAAAGTACGGAATATGTAGATAGTATCCGAAATGATGTACGCTGGCTAGGGTACGAGTGGAACGAAGAGCACTTTGCTTCAGACTATTTCGATCAATTGTATGAATTTGCTATTGACCTGATTAAAAAAGGCCTGGCCTATGTAGATGATTCCACACCTGATGAAATTGCCGAAATGAAGGGGGATTCTTCCAGGCCCGGTATCGAAAGCCCTTATCGCAATAGAAGTGTTGAGGAAAACCTCGACCTTTTTCAGCGTATGCGTAATGGAGAATTTCCCGACGGCTCGAGAGTCTTGCGGGCAAAAGTGGATATGACTTCCCCTACCATGCAAATGCGCGACCCAATAATGTACCGGATCAAGCACGAGCTTCATCACCGTACTGGTGATAAGTGGCCTATTTATCCAATGTATGACTTCGCTCATGGCCAGTCGGATGCTATTGAGCACATTACTCATTCGCTGTGTTCTTTGGAGTTTATCCATCACCGGCCACTGTACAACTGGTTTATTGAAAAACTAGATATTTTCCCTTCTCGACAAATAGAGTTTGCCAGAATGAATGTGGCTTACATGATTACCAGTAAGCGCAAACTTAGAAAATTAGTAGAAGAAGGATATGTAAGGAGCTGGGATGATCCCAGAATGCCCACCATCGCCGGAATGCGACGCCGTGGCTATCCGCCCGAGGGGATCGTCAATTTTTGCATAAGAGCTGGAGTTGCTAAAAGAGATAATGTAGTAGAAATGGGCTTGCTGGAGTTTTCTGTCAGAGAAATCTTAAATAAAACAACACCCCGGTATATGGCTGTACTGGACCCGGTGAAAGTGATTGTTACTAATTATCCGGAAGATCAGGTAGAGGAGATGGAAATGGTCAATAATCCGGAAGATGAAAGCCAGGGTACTCGCAAAATGCCGTTTTGTAAAGAAATTTATATCGAAAGGGATGATTTTATGGAGGACCCTCCCCGGAAATTTTTCCGCCTGGGGCCGGGCAAAAATGTGAGACTTAAAGGAGCATATATTCTTCATTGCGATGACTACACAAAGGACGAAAGTGGGAAAGTCACAGAGATACACTGCTCATACTACCCAGATAGTCGCTCCGGACAGGATACTTCAGGTATAAAAGCCAAGGGGGTTTTACACTGGGTATCGGCTAGGCACGCTAAGAAAGCTGAAGTTAGAATGTATGATCGTTTATTTACGGATCCTACACCGACTTCCCACGAAGACAAGGACTTTCTGGAGTTTATCAACGATCAATCATTGGTTATCAATAATGATGCATTGATCGAACCGGCTTTAGCTGAAGTCTCTATTGGAGATCGATTACAATTTATGCGCAAGGGATATTTTGCGGTGGATGAAGATTTTAGGCCAGACCATCCTGTATTTAACCTGACGGTTACTTTAAAAGATACTTACGCTAAAAAAGCGAAGAAGTAATATGGAACAGGGTAGAATAATCATCAGTAAAGAGCGTTTTTCGCTCACCATAGAGCGTCTTTGTTATCAATTGATAGAGCGCTTTGATAATTTTGAGGATGCCTGTTTGATAGGAGTACAAAGTAAAGGAACTTTGCTGTCAGATCGCATTTATGAGCGACTAAAAGAAATCACGGATGTTTCGGGCTTACAATATGGTAAGCTGGATATCACTTTTTATCGCGATGATTTCAGGCAGCGAACAAAACCGCTGCAGGCTAGTCGAACAGAAATGGATTTTTTGGTAGAAAATCGTAAAGTTATTCTGGTGGATGATGTATTGTATACCGGAAGAACAATACAATCTGCCCTGACGGCGCTCAATCACTACGGTCGCCCGTCAAGTGTAGACCTGCTGGTACTTGTAGATCGGCGCTTTGAAAGGCATTTGCCTATACAACCACAGTTTAAAGGTATTACGGTGGATGCCCTCAACGAAGCTTACGTCAAAGTAGAATGGGCCATCAGAGGAGAGGTGGATCAGATTATTTTATATCCTGATAAAAAATATGCAGAATAAATAGTTAATGACTGATATTAAGCAATTAAGTACTGACCATTTACTGGGTATCAAGCAAATAACCGCTGAAGATATCCGCCTCATTTTTGATTCGGCCAGTGATTTTAAAAATGTTATCAATCGGCCGATCAAAAAGGTGCCTTCTCTTCGGGACATAACGGTGGCCAATCTTTTCTTTGAGAATTCTACTCGCACAAAGCTCTCTTTTGAACTGGCAGAAAAGCGCCTTTCCGCTGATGTAGTCAACTTTTCCGCTTCTTCTTCTTCTGTTTCCAAGGGGGAATCTCTACTGGATACCGTTAATAATATTTTATCCATGAAGGTTGATATGGTGGTCATGCGGCACCCGGCACCCGGAGCTCCCCATTTTTTGGCTCGTCATATCAATGCCAATATTATCAACGCTGGTGACGGAACACACGAACATCCAACTCAGGGGTTGCTGGATGCCTTTAGTATGCAGGAGAGAGTAGGGGAATTGAATGGAAAAAATATAGCCATTGTAGGGGATATCCTACACTCAAGAGTCGCCCTCAGCAATATCTTCTGCCTTCAGAAATTAGGGGCAAATGTCAAAGTATGTGGTCCTGCAACGCTTATTCCCAAACATATTCAGTCATTAGGTGTCGGTGTGGAATATAATATTCGAAAAGCACTCGAATGGTGTGATATCGCTAACATACTTCGTATTCAGCTGGAGCGGCAAGATATCAAGTATATTCCTTCATTACGGGAGTACTCCCAATACTTTGGCGTGAACAAGGCGCTGCTGGATCAACTGGATAAGCAAATCGTGATTATGCACCCCGGCCCCATCAACAGAGGAGTGGAAATTACCAGTGATGTTGCTGATTCTGATCACTCTATCATACTGGATCAGGTGGAGAATGGAGTAGCAGTACGAATGGCTATTCTCTTCCTGTTGGCAGCTAGGAAATAAATTAAGCATTTTTATTTCTGTTGTGTGTTCATTTTTTGTCGAATAAGGATGTAGGTATCTTTTAATTGAGAAAATGCTTAACTTGATAAGAGCTATACAAAACTATAAGCTATGAGGAAGATACTACAGTTACTACTTCTACTCCTTATTAATTGGATGCCCCAAATCTTACTGGCTCAGTCCTGTGAAACGTATTTTTCCAAAAATACTATTATCAACGGCGTATATCACCTCATCAGCAGTCCTCAGACAGTAGTAGTTAGGAGTAATTACTTCTACACTCTACAATTAATGAGTGACAACAGAGGCCTGTCGGCTACACTACACTCAAAAGGCGGCGTTCAACTTCATCAGGGAGACGAACTCATTCTTATTGATGAAAGGGGAGAAAGACGCACTTTCTTGTTTATTGGTTTTGCAGAAAAGAACAGTTCCGATCAAACCCCAGCGAACAGTAATTGGATACAGCTCAAAATGGAAGATCTCAAATGGCTGGTCGCCCACAAATTAGTGGTTTTATATATAAAAAATAATCGGGCCAATGAAATGAGAAAATTTCCTGTGGCTGAGTCACGGCAGCTGGAGTTCAAACAGCTGGCTACCTGTTTTTGGAACCAGTTGGAAAGCCAGAGACAGGAGAGGTCATCTGATCCGCCTACCCGCAAAGTAACCCCGAATACTAACATGGATAAGAGTGTGGAAGCGCTTCAGGCTGAACTAATAACTGTAAAGGAGCAACTCCGCGAACAAATTGCCGCTGAATATCAAAAAGCGGAACGCGTCAAAAAGCAATTACAGGAGGAAGTAAGAACTGCCAGGATAAAGGCCGATAAGCAAAAGCTGAGAATTGCAGAGGAAGTTCAGCGGGCGCGTTCTTCTTCTATGGAAATGATAAAAAAAGAGAGAGAACTGGCTCTGGCAGAAATTGACTCTATCCGTCAATCTTCCCGGCAGCAGGCTGTTGTCATTTGGAGTAAGCTTCAAGCGACTAAGCTACAGGCTATTGAATCAATGCAGGGATCCCAGGTAGAGGCAGCAGAAGAAATGGCTGCTTATCGGCGGCAAGTACAACAAGAACGCGACAGCCTTCAACAAGAAATTGCTCAGACAAAAATGGCCTTGCAACAGGATCGGCGGGTTGTAGAACGTCAAACGGAAGAAGATATTAAGCGTGTGCGTCAGCAAACTAATCAGATGATCAGAGAAATCAGAGAACAGGCCACCGTTGAGTCTGGGAATTACCAGGAGCAGGTCAAATCCTACGAATCAAAGGCCCTCGATAAGCTCAGGGAGATCGAAGAAGACCTGGCTGTAAAGCTGGCCCTGATGAAGGAAGAAAACCTGATCGCTAAAGAAAAGCTGCAATTAGATTATTCAAAAATGCAAGAAATGCTACTCGACAAGCAAATGAGAGCTGAGGAGATGGCTCAGCAGGAATTGCTGACACTGCATCAAAAGCTTGCCGAGGAAAAAGCAAAGGTAGCCGCTCAGATTAATACAGCGCGTCAGGAGGCTGCCGCACAAATGCTTGCTCTTCAGTTGGAGATGTGCAGGCAGCAAGACAGCATATTGCTATTACACAAACAAATAGCAGCGGTGAATAGAAAAAAAATAGAGAGAGCCAAAAAGGAAATGGAAGCAAAGATAAAAACCATGCAGCTCAGTATTCAAGAAGCTACATGGGCGTACGGTCCTACCAGTTTTTCATCATCGGATACTACCGACCGGAATTTCGATGTGCAACTGGATAGTCTGGTTGGTATGATGGAATTTCAACTAAAGCAAAAACAAGATTCTATCAACAAAGTCATCGTACAAGCTCAGCAAGAGGCTGCACAGCGAATTTATAAAACTCAAGAGCAGGCTATTGAAGAGATAGATATGATGGAGCAACAGGTTAACTCATCTATCGCTTTTTATAAGCAACAATTGGCATTAAAGAAAAAGGAATTTGCGCTCGAAGAAGAGCAGGCTAGAGTAGAATCAGCTGAGCGGGTTGTTTTAGCCCGACAACGGGCACAGTACAGACTAGACTCTATTGAAAAACGTTTTCAAAGTGAAAAGGAGGCTCTGTCCGCCGAGCTGGCAGCTTTTAAAATGTTAAAAAGTGAAGAGCTACTTCAGGTTAAGCAGGCTTCTGCCCGTTCCATTTATGAGGCCCGTCAGAAAGCTCGTCAACAAATAAAAGTGGTTAAAGAAATGACCGCCAAACAAATAAAGGAATTATTTTTGAAAAAAGAAGCCGTAGAAAAAGCCCTGAAAAAGCTGGAATCCGATCTGGAACGGCTAAAAGTTGAAATAAGAGCTGCTGAAGCAGAAATTAAGAATGGAGAAAGGGGAGGTTAGGTAGTTGCTATTGTTAAATTAAACTAAATAGACACGCTTAATTACCTCACTTTGTCAAGAAATGAATAGAATTGCAAAAAAAACTGATATGAGACCGGTTAATTTTCTTTTTATACTATTTTCTCTTGGTTGTGTCTGGGCTGTTGCTCAGGAAGGGCACAAGATAAATGTCGATATTGAAGGTTTTGAAAAAGACACCATATACCTCGGGTATTACATGATGGATAAGCAGTATCTTCTGGATACTACCACTGTCAATGCTGATGGTACCTTCACTTTCGAGAGTGAAGAGCCACTTGATCCCGGAATGTACCTGGTAGTCCTACCACCCAATAATGACTTTTTTCAGTTAATCATCAATAAAGATGAACGCGACCTTGAGGTATCAACTGATATAAATAGCCTTAACAAAAGTTTTAAGGTGGAAGGCTCAAAAGATAATGCGTTGTTGTACGAGTATGTGAATACGCTTGGAAGCCTGCGGCCTACAGCTGATTCTCTGAATCAGGTAATGAAATCTCTGGCACAGGACGATCCTAAGCGGCAAAAAATACAACAGGAGTTAGAAAACTTAAATACTAACGTAGTAAACCTTCAGAGGAATATCATTGGAAGTTATCCCAATTCTATGACAGCCAGGATCATCAAGCTCAATCAGAATGTGGATATTCCTGAGTTTACCGGAAGTAAGGAAGAGATACAACGCCAGCAGTATTTATTTATGAGGGAGCATTATTTCGACAATATAGATCTGAAAGATGAAAGGTTGCTAAGGTCTCCATTTCTCTATGAAAAGATTGATTTCTTTGTCAAAAAGTACCACGTTCAGCATCCGGATACGATCATTGAAGCGGTGGATCGGGTGTTAGAAAAAATGGAAGAAGGGTCAGATATGTACAAGTATTATCTCAGTAACTTTCTCAATGAATACGCTGCTTCCAAAATAGTAGGTATGGATGCTGTTTATGTTCATCTGGTAGAAAATTACTATGCAAAAGGTAAAGCTCCCTGGACAGAAGAAAAGCAGCTTAAAAAAATAGTTGATAACGCTACTAAACTTAAGCCCTTACTGATTGGAAAGACGGCTCCTGACTTTACTGCGTATACCAAAAATAACAAGGCCATTTCTCTACATGATGTAGATAGCGAGTATACGATTCTTTACTTTTGGCGTTATGATTGCGGCCACTGTAAGAAATCGACTCCGGTCATGAAAGAGTTTTATGAGAATTTCAAAGACAAGGGCGTAAAGATATTTGCTGTTTGTGCCAAATTTACAGACGAGGTACCTCCCTGTTGGGAATATATCGATGACAATGAAATTGCTAACTGGATACACGTAGTAGATCCATTTTTGAGGTCTAAGTTTACTACCATTTATGACATTAATTCCACGCCTCAGGTTTATGTATTGGATAAGGATAAAAAGATACTTTCTAAAAAGATAGGGGCAGAACAATTAGAAGAGGTGATGGACAACATCATAAAGTTCGAAGAAGAAGAAAGCAAGCAAGCCGCTGGCAAGCGCTAAAAAGCAAGATTGCCGGAATGCCATTCCGGCAATCTTGCTTTTTAAGCCTACTACTTTAGCTTTAAGCCTCTGGCGATCCTACCCCAAATATCTGGGTTTAGGCGATTCAGATAGACCCCCAGTACTTCTTTCTTTCCTATATAAACTTCATTTTTACCTTTTTCAATAACTCTCAATACTTTAGGAGCAAATTCTGAAGGTTCAAAACCGCCGGCGGTACTTTCCGCCATTTGATTATTGGTCGAGCCATCTCCGCGCAGGGCATTGATAGTAACGTTAGTATGAACGAAGCCCGGGCAAATTAAGGTCACTTTAATATTATTCTTGTAGACTTCTGCTCTTAAGCTATCAAAAAAACCATGTAGCGCATGCTTGGAAGCGCAATAACCTGAACGCCAGGGTACCGCCATTTTACCTAAAACACTACTCATAACAATGATATGGCCCGAGTTTTGCTTCTGCATCTGCGGCAATACCGCTTTTGTCATAGCTACAGAACCTAAGTAGTTGACGTCCATTAGTTTTTTATACACAGAAATATCTGAGTCCACAACCAGTTCTCGTTGGGAGATTCCTGCATTATTGATCAGGAAATCAATTTTTTGATAGCGCTCTATCACCTGATGAGTCAACTTCGGAATGACTTCAAAATTAGCCACATCCAAAGGCAATACCATCACATCGGCATCTTTAGGGCAATTCCCCTTTACCCGGTTGAGCTCCTGTTCTTTCCTGCTGGAGATAATTACTTTGGCGCCTTCCTCTACTAACGCATAGACTAAATGCTCTCCTATTCCCGAAGAGGCACCTGTTATCCATACTACTTTATCTTTAAAATGCATGACGATGTCTTTAGATTTTTCGTTATACTTGCGAATTGGGATGCTAACATAGCATCTCCAAATCCAAAGGTAGAAAATGAAGTCTAAATCAATAGTCAGCAAAGACAAAGCTTTTTAAAATTATCCATAAAAAGGAGCAGGTTGCCGCTCTGCAACTTTTTCCAGCGCCTGATCGATACCCCGGATTAAGTCCTCAACGTGCTCCACTCCAATAGATAAACGGATCAATCGTTCGGTAATTCCCATTTTATTTTTTAGTTCGGACTCTACACCCGCGTGAGTCATACTTGCCTGGTGTTGGGCTAGACTTTCTGTACTGCCCAGACTTACTGCCAATTTGAAAAGCTTCAGATGATTAAGAAATATAAAAGCTTCCGGTTCTCCACCAACAATATCAAAAGACAACATGGCTCCCGGACTGCTGTATTGCTTCCGGAGGTGATGGAATGCTAGCTGTTGGGGGGCGCTAATGACTTTTTATTAAGGGTTATTGTGAAAGATCTTATTGCTTATCATCAGTTTTCTTCCGGAAAACTGGCCGGACTACCTCACGTTGCTAAAATACAAAGTACGTTTGTACTGGACACCATAAAAAGGTCAACGGTATTACCCTTGTTATAGTAGAAACCATATTCCGGAAATCTAGAAGTTGTTTAAGCATGTGGGTTTATAGTTGAAGGCAAAGGCTTGTGCAGCAAGGCGAAGCGCTTTTTTCTTTGCGTAGCCAAAGCTACGGAAAGAAAAAAAGCTGAAGTATTTGCTGCACAATGTTTTGTCTGTAAACATGAAACGACATTTTTAAATAACTTCTTATATTAAAAATCAAAAAGTCAAATGAAACAAGTCATATTTATAAGGCATGCCAAATCAAGTTGGGATAATCCATCCCTAAGAGATATTGATCGACCTCTGAATTCCAGAGGCCTGAGAGATGCCCCCTTTATGGCCCAGCTCATGGCGGGAAAAGCCCTGTGTGTGGATGCTTTAGTGAGTAGCCCTGCCAGGAGAGCCATGGATACGGCGCAGTATTTTGCTAAAGCTTTCGATTTTGAAAAAAATGACATTCAGCAGGTAGCTTCTTTGTACCATGCTGATCCCGAAGAAGTTTTGAGCGTCATCCAAAACCTGGAGGAGTCTTTAGGCACTATTCTCATTTTTGGTCATAATCCGGGATATGCCGAATTAGCCAATTTCTTTTCTCCGGAGTACATCAGTAACGTACCTACCTGTGGCATTTTTGAAGTAATTGCACCGATTGAGCACTGGAAGGACTTTAACCAAAACTCTGGCAGAATGGCAGCTTTCCATTATCCCAAACAGTTTTTTACCAAAAAGTAACCTTCCCTGTAAGCTCTCGAACAGAACCAGGCTATTTAATCACTACGCTCCCGGCAACGGGGTTGAGGCTTAGTACCTGTTCTTTGATGTTTACTACTTCAAAGGGGGTCGGCTCTGGCTCAAACTTTATCTCAGAGCCGTTACCGGACTTGCCCTTCACGTTGAAGCACAATTGATAAATAGACGTGCCATCTGCTACACTAATACCCTGTAAATCGTTATCTATCCAGACAACAGTCAAAATGCCTTCACTTTTCCGGTGCGCGCCAAAGTTACGAGTGCCTAAAAAGGGAAGCTTAAAGCCTTGTACATGATCCAGCTCCAATACATTTTCATCCCAGGTAATGGTGTATTGCATAGATAAAAGATTCTGGAAGTCAGCCACTTTTACATCAACGCATATCTGCTTTCCAGCTTCAGCTTCTACATGATCAGCCATGATGGTAAGACCAGTATTGTGGGTTAATTCTTTACCGGAATCGCTTGTACCTGTGCTAAAAACGGCAAGGACAGCAAGAAGATTGATAAATAAACTATTCATAGGACTTTGTTTTTTTTTAAACGCTTGCAAAAATAAATAAATTACAGGTTTATTAATACAAACCCCCAAAAAGAATAGCTCTGGGGTAGAGAGCGGTTAGAGCATTAGCCTTTTACCTGCTTTTCACAGCAACAAAAAACCACCACAGATCTGCATCTGTAGTGGCTTGCAAACAGTCTTGTATGTTTGTGATGGTCTTAGTTAATGTCCGCGCGAACGGTTGTTATGCTTTTTGCGTGCTACGTTGCGGCTGGCTCTGTTTTGCTGTGCGTGGATTCTAGAACGTTCCAGTGTAGTCACTTTGCCATCTGATTTGGCGGAAATTTTATTTCCTCTGATCCTTTTCTGCTGTCTTTGGAGGCTAAGCATCTCTCTTTGTGTTAATTCTCCTGATTTAACCCCTTTGTTTATATGCTTTTGTTGCTTAACTTGACGTTTAGTAACCTGAGGTGTCGCAGTTGACTGAGCCTGAGATGAAAAGGCAAAAATAGCCAGGAAAATGGTTGCAATAAAAACTTTAATTTTCATCATTGATTGGTTTTGGAATTATTAGTAAATTATCTGATAAGTTCTAAACTTCTTCGTTTTTCAAGCCTTTGACGCCCAATAATCGAAACCGTTTAAGTCTCAGTGCGTTAAAAACTGTTAAATATATTTGGGAGAAATTCATTACTTTTGTAAAAAATGTATATAAAAAATATGAGTAGGTCAGTTTACTTTTTGGGAGCCGCGCTGTGCCTGGGATTTTTGATGTCAGGATGTGTGTCACAGAGCAAATACTTGGAAGTTCAGGAGCAGAAGAAATTTTATGAGTCTGCTTATACCAATATAGATTCTCTTGAAGCTGAGAATGAAAGATTGAAGCAGGAAGCTCGTGATAATAATACTTTCATGAAGCAGTCTTTTCAGGAAGTAGAAAAATTGACAGTCGCTAATCAAAGTTTGATGAGGAGCTATCAGGCCTTAAAGAAAAGATACGAACAGATTGCTCAGTCTAACAACTCTGTAGTATCTAACACCTCCTTTGAAAAGCAGAACTTACAGGAGCGGCTGGCAGCCAAAGAGGCCGAACTGGATGAAAAAGAAGCATACCTAATAGACCTGGAGAAGAAGCTGACAGTAAGAGAACAACAGCTTAATCAAATGCGAGCGGGTGTGAATAATGCTCGTGGTCCTTCTAATAATTACTCTTCCAATTCTCAGGAGTTGGACAACCAGATCATGATTGTAAATAATCAGCTTCAGCAACTGCGTGCAGCCGTCACCCAGGCCCTTTATGGTACACCTGCCAATGAGTTGACCGTAACACAGGAAGCTGGTAAAATTTATCTTTCGCTATCCAAGAATCTGCTTTTTCCAGAAAATTCCAACGACCAGATTACATTCAGAGCAAGGTCTTTGATTTCTCAGTTGGCTCAGGCACTTCAGGCTAACCCCAATACGAAAGTGCAGATTGTTGGAAATACCGATTCGGAAGGTGATCCTTCCTATAATTGGGAAAGGAGCGTTATTAGGGCCGCTACACTCGCCAAAGAACTGGTAGCCCTCAATGTTAACCCGGCAAGAATAACAGCCTCTGGGCGTAGCTCGTTTAATCCAAAACAAAATAATAGCTCGGCTCAGGGAAGACTAGCCAATAATCGTACAGAGATAATTCTATCTCCTGATTATTCCAGCATACTAAAAATGATTCAACCTTAATATTCAATGTTGAAAACGATTAAGTATTTATTTCTTCTTCTGGCCATTGGAACTTTAAGTATCAGCTGTGGTGGTTCTCGCAAAGCGCTGTCTACAAAAGATGCTAAAAAGCTGGTTGAATTATCAAAAGCTGCCTGTCTAAGAGATTGTATGGTGTTTGATTTTACCGTTTATGATAATGGGGTAATGACTTTTGAAGGAATTAGCAACACGAGGCGAGAAGGACTTTACTACAAAAAACTCACCCAAGAACAACTGAGTGACCTGAAGTTGTTCTGTCAGAATACTAACTTACGGCGTTTCAATGAAATTTATCGCAGTAGATTTCCGGATGCCCAAACAGTAACCATTACCTACTATGACGGTAGAGGGAGGAAAAGAGTGACCGGAAAAGATGAACGTCCTGAACCGGTTCTTGCTCTGGATGATTATTTAAATAACCTTGCTTTTTCTCCCGAATGGACTCAAGCAAAAGTCTCCGAAGAAAAAGAGTCAAAAATAAATAATGAGCTTATTGTTAAGTTATCAGCTGGAGTGGATGCGCTAGCCTGGTCAAAAAAATACACTAACCTAGATTTAATTTTAAAAGAGGCTCTTTCTGAGGATAAAACTTTTTGGAAAATTACTTTCAATCCACAAAAAGTTAGTTTAGCTGAAATTGAAGAAATTTTGAGAGCCGACAATAGCGTGTTTAGTGTTCAGGAGAGTATTCAATTGGATTAGTTTGCTAAAAAATAGCTTGTAAAGTTTATACTGCTTAAAAATTTTTATTTTCAGAGTGATTTTTCATAAAAAATAGTTTATCGCTCTGATGAAAAGAAGAAACTTTCTAAAAAACACGCTTATCGGAAGCTGGATGATCCCGGCTATTACTGTAAGTAGTTGTACACAGGCTACCGAAGATGCTACTTCAGGTGAAGCCAACAACCTATCTGACGCTTTATCATCCAATGATTCTTTTGAATTGAATGAAGTTAGTGTAAAAATGCTTCAACAAAAAATGGAAAGCGGTGAATTCACTGCTGAGCAGATCACCCAATTGTACCTGGATAGAATAGAGGCTATTGATAAAAATGGACCAAAGCTAAACGCTGTGTTGGAAGTAAATCCAGAGGCTTTAAGTATAGCCAAAGCACTGGATGAAGAACGATCAGCCGGAAATGTCAGAGGTCCTCTGCACGGTATTCCTGTGCTAATTAAGGATAATATTGGCACTGCTGATCAAATGATGACTACAGCTGGCGCTCAGGCAATGATGGGAAATATAGCCCCAAAAGATGCCTACATTGTCAAAAAGCTAAGAGAAGCAGGAGTCGTATTATTAGGCAAAACCAACTTGAGTGAATGGGCTAATTTTCGTTCTACCCGCAGCTCTAGCGGTTGGAGTAGCCGGGGCGGCCAATGCCATAATCCATACATTCTGGACCGAAACCCTTGTGGTTCCAGCTCGGGTTCAGGAATTGCTGCTTCAGCAAACCTTTGTGCTATCGCTATTGGTACGGAGACTAACGGTTCTATTGTATGTCCTTCAAGTGCCAATGGACTGGTAGGAATAAAGCCCACCGTTGGTCTTTGGAGCAGAAGTGGAATCATACCTATTTCTTTTACTCAGGATACGGCCGGCCCCATGGCCCGTACAGTTGCTGATGCCGCTACCTTATTGGGGGCTTGCACTGGGGTTGATGCCAATGATTCCAAAACGGCAAACAGTCAGGGGAAATTCTATCAAGATTACACACAGTTTTTGAAGGCGGATGCCTTGAATGGAGCTAGAATAGGTATAATGAGACCTTATATGGGCTTCCATGAAGATGTAGATGCCGAACTGGAAGCCGCATTTGAAGCCATGCGAAAAAAAGGAGCTACTCTGGTAGAAATTGATGAAGAACCAGCAGAATGGAAAGGCCTGGGAGCCGCCGGATATGAAGTGCTGCTCTATGAATTTAAGGATGGCGTCAATAAATACCTGCAAACGGCCAGTCCTGATTCTGCCGTGAAAACAGTAAAAGACATTATCGAATTTAATAAGGCTAACGCGGATAAAGCCATGCCTTACTTCAAGCAGGAAATCCTGGAGGAAGCTGCAAAAAGAGGCAATTTAAATACTCAGGAATATAAAGACTTTGTTGCCAAAACAGTTAGTCAATCGCGTAAAGGTATCGACAGATTGCTTCGTGAATTGGATATTGAGGCAATCGTAGCGCCAACGGGAGGGCCGGCATGGTGTACTAACTTGATTAATGGGGATCACTTCGGGGGAGGAAGTTCTTCGCCTGCGGCAAGGGCTGGTTACCCAAATATTAGCGTACCCGGAGGGTTTGTTCATGGCTTGCCAATCGGATTATCCTTTTTTGGCACAGCATTTTCTGAGCCAACCCTTATCAAACTAGTTTATGCTTTTGAACAGGCTACAAAGGTGCGAAAAGCCCCGGAGTTTGTAAGCTCTCTTTCAGCGATGTGATAATTGAATTTTGATAAAGAGGTATAACTCTGGCCGTTAATGCTTATTTTTAAGAATTCCATAGCCGTTCTTACACTTGATTGTCCTGTTTAAAATTCATGAATTTACAGCTGAAAAGCTAGTATTGAAACCATCAAGGAAAGCATCTTCCGGCCAGAGTATTGCTTATATTTTTCTCGGTATTGCTATTTTAGTAGCTCTGTTAGTAACGCTTATCGGTTATTTCATGGCGCTACCTTTTTTTGATATTTCGAATCTGCCCATTGATGGAACAGCAATTAATTTGACAATCCCGCTGACTTCAATCGTAGTGGGCGGCTTCTTTTTGTCTTTATTTATTCTGGGCGTGTAACTATTCAGCAAAGCTGAAAATTTAGGAAAATAATATTTATTTTGGGGGAT
>CAZVOD010000036.1:0-43516 GCA_964628385.1 uncultured Saprospiraceae bacterium | reverse complement strand
TCCCATCTTTTTGGGACTAAATATAACTTATATTTTATTTTGAATCAATACTTAGATAGAACTTTATAGCACTAAAATTACACAACAGCAAAACATATCTCAAAATGAAACTAAGATGGCTCTCAAAGCTTTTATCTTTACTACTCATCGTTATGACACTGCCTTTTCAGGGCTGCGAAGTAGATACCATCAGGCCCTTTTACGGCGACCTGGATGAGCTGGTAGACTTTCGCTCAGACGAAGAATTCTGTGACCTCTTTCTCATGGGAATAGTTCAGGATGCCAAAACCCGGCAACCTATTGCTAACGCAGAGATCAGACTGGATTTTTTGAGTTTATTCACTGACAACAATGGCAGGTATAAAATTAAAGTTAATGCTATCCCGCAGCTGATGGATAGCGAAAAAGTTATCGGAGTAATAAACGCCGGATACAGTATTAGCAGTTTTGAAATAGACTTCAGGGATTACCTCGAACAGGGTGTTTGCAATAATTCCAGAATTACTGTAGAACTGGATTTTATTCTGACGCCTACGGCCCAGGCTTTTACAGTAGGAGCAGAAGGCGGTATTTTCACTTTGGTTGACTCCACATTAAACACCTTTATTATCAATGGTGTAGAACAATCTGAATTGGTTACGGATAGTATCATTGTCAATATCCCGGCCGGAGCATTTTCTTCACCAACGGTAGTCAATATTACACCTTTGGCCGGTGGGCAGTATTTGGGGAGTATTAGTGCCAATGATTTTGGTTTTACGCCAATCAAGCGATTTGAGTTTAAGCCCTCCGGTGTGAATTTTGAAGAGCCAATTACGATAAGCTTCCGCCCGGATATCGAGCCTGATGCAGATGATATGCTGGCCCTTTACAGCCTGAATACGGCTGATAATCCGCTGATTTTTGACAACCTGGCTTCTAATAAACTCCAAAGAGAGGAAGCGCAGGTGACTTATGATCCTGCAACCGGCCTGATATCCACACCAATTAGTCATTTTTCTAATGGTATAATTGGTATAGAAAATGGTTTGGAGCTAGATACACCACCATCGGAACCCGAAGTAGAAACAGAGCTTTTGCTTAAAGACTCTGTCATCAACTGCGACTGTGGCTTGGGTATACCGTATAGCCGGGTCATACAAAACGAAAATATTACTGAGCTGCAAGTAGGTTTTGATGGTTCTGTGACGTTTGAAATGGCTCGCCCCACTCTTTTAGCGATTTATGATTTATTGAAGGTCAACTTAAATCTTCCGGCCATCAGCAGTAATAGCTTTGAAGGAGAAGTATTTGGTACGATTGCCACGGCTTATTTCCCCTCTACTTTGAATCAGGAAATAGACATTAATGGTTTTGTGGATAAATGTGATATAGAAATCTTTGCAGCAGAAGTAAGTACGAATATCTACACGGGAGCAGCACTGGGTTCAAGTTTTGTGTTGCGAATTCCGGTAAAAGTAGAGCGAACGATTGATAACCAGGTTTGCCCGATTACCTCTAATTGCCATCAAGGATGCAATTAAAAAAGAGTCCCGATGCGCTTATTAAGTGTTCTAATAATTTGTTTCTGTTTTCACGTGGTAAAAGGGCAGCCTGGTCTTTTACAGGAGGAATGGAAGCGTCAGACGACTCTATTGGGAGGTACGGGCCTGAGCATAACCCCCACGGCTTATCACTGTGGCAACCGCCAGATTGGAATGGGTGTATCCTGGATACCTCCTTCTCACAGCTTTCTGGAGTTTAGCCGCAGCAGGATGGTCAGCGATCGGATATTTTTTGTCAATTTGGGGTACTTACCATTTTTGGAAGTAACGATGAGGCTGACGCAGCCTCTGCATAAAGATCATTTTGGTATCGGAGATCGATCCGTTTTTGTAAAACTACGATTACTAGAAGAACAGGAGCAACGACCGGCATTGAGCATTGGCTTTCACGATCCTTTGGGAAATGGTTACCACCACGCTTTGTACGCGGTTGCCTCTAAAAGTTATTCCTTAAAACAGCATTGTCGAATGCTGTTCAATTTAGGATACGGAACGAGAATTGGTCCTATACAGAATAGCTATTTGGGTGGTATCTTCTGGGGTACTGCTTTTAGCTGGAAAATTTTGACAAGTACGCTGGAGTGGACCTCAGGTGACTTTAATTTTGCACTTAATTGCAGGCCGGTCAGCTGTTTTCAGGTCAATATATCCATGCTAAGTATGAAAAAACTCGCTGGAAATCTACAATTCAGCATTAAGATATAGCATGTTTAACTCAATATCCCTTTGCGGTGGCAAGTAACACAGTTTATTTGCCACTTTTTTTATTTTACCCCCGAAATTAATTATCATCTATTACCGTTAAACCTATCAAAAATATTAAAAATCAAATAATGAAGAAGAAACTATTCCAACTCTTTCTACTAAGCATTCTGGCTTTTTCCTGTAACAATAATCGAGCGGATCAAATGGAACAATACCCTGTGTACACGGGTGATGATCTCGGTATGAGTTATTCACCGGAATCTACCATCTTTAAAGTCTGGGCCCCGACCGCAGAAAGCGTACGATTAAGATTGTACGATACCGGCGAGGGCGGCAACCCCAACGAAGTAGTCAACCTGAGAGCTGATCAGGATGGGACCTGGAAAGCCGAAATTTCGGGTGACCAAAAGAATAAATATTATACAGTACAAGCAAGAATTAATGGTCAATGGCAAGAAGAAGTAACAGATCCGTATGCCAAAGCAGTAGGTGTAAATGGGCAAAGAGGCATGATCGTGGATTTTGAAGCATTAAATCCTTCCGGATGGGATAATGACCAGAGGCCTGAACTTAAGGATTATTCAGAAATTGTTATTTATGAGCTACACATCCGTGACCTATCCATGCACCCGGAGTCAGGTATTAAAAATAAGGGCAAGTTCCTGAGCCTGGCAGAATTGGGTACTCAAAACAGCGACGGATTCAAAACCGGACTGGAGCACATCAAATCACTTGGCGTGACTCATATCCACCTGTTGCCTTGTTTTGATTTCAGATCAATTGATGAGACCTCACTGGAGGATAATGACTTCAATTGGGGGTATGATCCCCAAAATTACAATGCGCCGGAGGGTAGCTACTCCACAGACCCCTACGATGGCCGGGTGAGAATAAGAGAATTCAAGGAAATGGTCAAAACATTGCACGAAAACGGCCTTCGGGTCATCATGGATGTCGTATACAATCATACTGGCTATACCGAAGAATCTAATTTTAACCAACTGGTTCCTAAATATTATTACCGCCTGGATTCGTTGGACAGCTTTTCGGATGGCTCAGCTTGTGGTAATGAGATAGCTTCTGAGAAGCCAATGGTCAGGAAATTCATTAAGGAGTCTGTATTGCATTGGATCAATGAATACCATATTGATGGCTTTAGGTTTGATCTAATGGGCTTACATGATATTACGACGATGAATGAGATCAGTGCCGCGGCCAGAGCTATTGATCCCAGTATTTTTCTTTACGGAGAAGGATGGACAGCCGGCAGCACTCCACTGAATCAGGATGAGGCAGCGTTAAAAGCTAATGCTTCCCAACTCGATAGTGTCTCTGTGTTTAGCGATGATATCAGAGATGGCATCAAAGGGCATGTTTTTACGCCTGAAGCTGGTGGTTTTATCCAGGGAGCAGATAGCCTTAAAGAAAGTATTAAATTTGGTATTGTAGCCGCCACCCGTCACTCACAGCTGAATTACCCAAAAGTCAATTATTCCAATGCGCCCTGGGCCGATTCGCCACTTAAAACGATCACATATGCTTCCTGTCATGATAATCATACATTGTGGGACAAGATTAACATCACTAACCCTGATGCTACAGAAGAAGTCAAAAAGCGTATGCATTTGATGGGACTTACCTTAGTCCTGACCAGCCAGGGAATTCCTTTTCTTCACGCGGGCTCAGAGATTCTCAGGTCCAAGAACGGAGTGGAAAATTCTTATGAATCACCAGATGCCATCAATCAGATCGACTGGAGCAAGCTTACCGAGCACCTGGATGTAGTCAACTATACCACCAAGCTAATCAAGCTCAGAAAAGCTCACCCTGCCTTTAGAATGACCAGTGATCAAAAGGTACGCAACCACCTCGAATTTATGGAAATAGACAATGAAAATCTTATCGCCTACAAACTAAAAGACCACGCTAACCAGGATAGCTGGAAAAACATACTGGTAGCTTTCAACTCCAATGATTCGGAATATGCCATGGAACTACCGGACGGAGAGTGGAGAATCATACTTAACCAACTGAATATTTATGAGTATGAGCAGGCTTCTTCTATTGAAGGCGAAGTGAGCATTCAGCCCTTCTCTTCAATTATTTTGGCTCAAAAAGATTAATTTTACATCGAAGGGTGAGAATAGAACATTAATTCTACGCTCACCTATTCTCCTATTTTTTGAATTAATCTGTTGTACGGAGTCATCTCCAGTAAAATTTAAAGCAAGAAAAATTATAATCTAGATGATCTATTTAAAAAACCGTTTTTTGGGGCGGAGCCATACGCTGCTCTTTGCCATTGCGTTATCCATTGCATTTTATGCCTGTGAAGGCAGTAAAAATCCTGAAGAAGTTGTACAGGGACAAGTAGAAAATGAAGCTCAGGCTGCGGTTTATTCTTCTATAAATGCTTACGCTGACTCTCTGGAAAGCTTACGGGATAGCCTTCAAAAAAAGGGACCGCTTACCGTTACTAGAGGAGATACAACCCTGGAGGTGACTGTTCGCTATATCAACAATGAGCCGGTATTAATCAATGCTCAGGCAGCCGATGGTAGCTACGTTGCTCAATATTTCCTAAAAGACAGGCAACTGCTAAGTTTGCGTGAAACAGGAAGAAACGGAAGTATGGTATACGCCAGGGAATTTTACTATGAAAATGATCGCCCAATTGCAACTTTGGAAAAGAAAGCAGCTAGTTTTGATCAATTACCAGACGAAGTCTATAGAACTTATAAACCAGAAAAGCCGGAAAGTGATTTTAGAACGCTTCCCGTGGAGGCCTACAAATCAGCTATGAACTTTATTATGGGAAGGTGAAAGACTAAAAATTAGGCACTTCACAAACTCAGGAGGCTCTCGCATTGCTTCACTTGAATAACTGTGAAGTAAGGTTGACTAGACCTTCTGAGCAAATAAGCTCCGTTCGATAAAAAATAATCTGGAAAATAAAAAGTCGCATCCTTTTGGAGATGGATGCGACCTAACTACTAACAAATTATAATCCCATGAATATTCTTTATAACGGAGCTTATTGTATTGTTTGTTTTATGTGAGGAACAATTTAAGACCGGTAGTTTGTTCTGTTTAGCTATATATTAATAACAATTTAACTTTTTCTCTCCATAAATACATCTATATAACGAAGTTTGATCCCAAAAAATTTTTAATTTTGCGTTTTAATGCAAAAAAATAAGTCGCATCAAATCTTTGATACGACTTACCATTAATAGTTATAATCCCATGAACATCTGCGAACTAAATTCAGCGTAAGCTGAGTATATTTTAAACTCCTAAAGTGGTGGAGTGATTAATCATTTTTAAAATTTGCATCTAGCAAGTCAATTCAAAAATGAATTGACTTGCTATAGCAAACGAAAGAATCCCATGTACATATCCAACTTTTTGATTCGGTTCTTTTACCGTTTCAATCCGTTTGACATTACAAACATCTTAAATTCTATAGGGTCTAACAAGTACATGATAACAATATTGTGAAGAATTTAAAACCCAATACTCACCTAAAAACAGATGTTTTTATAGCTTTTTTGTGAAAATTAAAATAAAAAAAAGGAGAAAAAAACTGAATTTTTTCTCCTTTTTTTATTGATTTTTCTGAATTCTACTGAGCTTTTCTATTCAAAAGGGGACTGAAAAGCTGGATTATTGACAAAAGAAGTATCAGTGAGCATTTTCAAAAAGGCGACCAGGTCCTTTTTATCTTGTTCACTTAAGGTAAATGGTTGAATATTTGGGTCTTCGTTGATCACTCCGTGCCCACCACTACTATAATGATCCAGTACTTCCTCCAGCACTTCAAAACGGCCATCGTGCATGTAAGGAGCTGTTAGCTCAACATTTCTCAACGAAGGCACTCTAAACTTACCATTGTCAAAGACATTGCCGTTAGCTCCTCCTCTACCATAATCTTTGAACGCTGTTAGTTCATTAACATCATCCAGGCCATTATTCTTGTAGTTGTTATCTGTAAAATTAGGAGCGAAATGACAGTGAGAACAACCGGGGTGCGCTTGATTTTGAGGTAGCTCTTCAAAGAAGAACAACTGCTGCCCTCTGAGCTCTGAATCAGTTGGCCAACCATCATTCTCCCAAACGATCTTATCATATCTGGAATTCGCACTGATTAGCGTACGCTCGAATTGAGCGATAGCCTTCACGGCAAGGTCTCTGGTTATTTCGGCTTTTTTGTCTATGCCAAAAGCTTTTTTAAACATGACGGGATAGCGCTGGTGCCTTCTCAGCTTTTTTTCCGCATTATCCCATGTCTCGTTCATCTCCAGATGGTCTTCAATTGGGATGATAGCTTGTTCCTCAAGCGTTTTCACTCTTCCATCCCAGAAAAAACCGTTGGTATTCATAGCCAGATTCACCAGCGACATAGAATTACGGATTCCCTCCATACCGAGCACTCCCCTACTCAACGTCTGACCATCAGTAAAAGCCAGCTCAGGATTATGGCAACTGCCACAAGACTGAGTGCTATCAGACGATAAGATAGGATCATAAAATAGATGACGCCCCAGTTCTACTCCGGCAATAGTCAGCGGATTATCTTCCGGAATAGACGGCTCCGGTAGCCAATCCGGTACTATCAGCTCATACGGAGTAGGATCAAATGGGCCTTCTATCAAATCATTTTTTTCACAATCCACACAAGAATTCATATCCATTTTTTCGGTACAAGCTAGGATGGATAAAACAATAATTAAAAATACACTTAATCGCTTCATATTATTTCTCTTTGAAAACTATCTGGATTATATTATTAGCCTAAAAAATAAACGTCAATCCAGAGTAAAAGGATCAGATAGAGATGGATCGACTATCAGTGTAGAGTCCGTTAAGGCATTGAGGAAAGCTATCAAATCCTTTTTGTCCCTTTCTCCCAGCTGCAACGGCATAACATTTGGACTCACATTAATCCCCGCGTGGCCACCGGAAGCATAATGATCAATAACTGCCTGTAAAGTTTCAAACCGTCCATCGTGCATATACGGTGCTGTCAGCGCTATATTTCTGAGCGTTGGTACTCTGAACTTCCCTTTATCGTAGCGGTTGCCTGTAATCTCTTGTCGCCCCCTGTCCTTTTCTATTTGATCAAATGGGTCTATACCGTTATTTTCAAATTTTTGATTGGTAAATAGTGGGTCGGTATGGCAGTGGCCGCATTCAGATTTTGGTAATGTATCAGACTCATCAAAGAAAATAGCCATTCCTCTGCGTTCAGTTGCCGTCAATTCAATTTCTCCTCTAATGTGGCGATCGTATTTACTGTTGTTGCTCACGATAGTACGCTGAAACTGAGCAAGACATTGTGCCACTTGTAAAGGCGTAATTTCATCAGGAGAACCTCCAAAAGCTTCCGCGAAAGCTTGTTTATACCTCTTCATTTTACTCAACCGGCTAACTACTATATCCCAGCCGGCAGCCATCTCTAAAGTGTCAGTAATGGGATGAACCACTTGCGCTTCAAGAGTTGCTGATTTACCGTCCCAAAATAAACCTTTATAATAATACCCTACATTAGCCAGTGATAAAGCTGACCGCTGGCCTTTCCGGCCCCTTACACCGATACTCTTCGGGCGGCCATCCGTAAAAGCCAGCTGTTGTAGATGACAGCTGGAACAAGAAATTGTACTATCTATCGAAAGTACGGGGTCATAAAAAAGCATTCGGCCTAGCGCTATCTTTTGCTTTTGCATCGGGTTATGCTCCGGCACTTGCATTGCTACAAACTCAGCTGGTTGATCAGTTAGTACCTGCTCTGTATTTCCTTCCTTTTGCAGGGAGAAATCACAGGATATTACCATTACAATCCACAAAAGCAGGACAGCCCCCGTCCATAATTTTTTCATTTTACTTATCCATATTTATCGCGGCAGCAAGATTGTTGGCTATAAATGCAGCGACTTCCATATTGTTAGTATGATCTTGATTAACTGTTCGAAAATCGAGATAATCACCTCCACTCACTAGGATATCATTAACATCAATACTGAAGTTGAGATTTAATAGGCCCGAAGCAGGAACTTCTATATCCTCTATAAACATTTTTTCGCGGTATAGCTCCCCTGCACCGATGTGGAACGTTAATTTCTGATCATAATTTCCGGACCCATCCAGATCAGCGTTACCTTCTATCTTGGTAAAGATATAGCCGGTAGCGGCAGTCCAGTAATTATCACTTAAAGGGTGACCAGCGGGGTGATCTCCCGGTTGTGTGACATTCAAATCATCAGCTACTCCTATCCCCAATTTAATTCCTTTGTATAGCCCTGCCGGAACTTCTGATAAAGATATGCTCACACCTTCCTCAGCCGCTTGTACCGATTGAATATCCTGGTAGGACACCAATGCAACATCCAACAGCTCTACACCACCATTAATGGTATCTTGCATTTCTTTTACCAAAGCAACGTGAGAAATATAAAACTGAAAAAGCTGGAATCTCAGCGACATATCATCCTCATAGCTGTAAGTTTGGTCATACATCACCAGATCATCATTTTCAAAACTGGCCCTGAAATTTAATTGCACATCACCCTCAAGCTGCATATTATCAGTAGAGTTGTTATCAGTACACCCCAACAAAAAAATCAATAGTGGTAAAAAAAGAATACTCATTTTATTCATGGATGATATTTTTTATGAAAAAACCAACAAGACCTCTGGTAATTCAAGAGAACTACCGAAGTTATTGTTGTATAAGATACAACTAACTAATCATTATTGGAAGTGATCTCTGTTACAGAAAAGAGATTTGGCAGATTATCGACAATTTTTTGGCGGATAGTAGCGGCATTATCTGAGCGAACATTTACGCCCTGTAACATACTTGCGTAATCGGCCTGAAGGACTATTTCCACATTAAATCCCGGATTAAGCATAAAATCTACCGGCAAACTCAGAGCACTTAGCAAGTCGGTGTTATCAAGCTGAACCCTCAACGAATCCCGTTGGCTGGCAATGGTGTCTGTATATATCTCCATATCCAAAAACAATAATCCTTCTTTTGTACTAATGTACATAGTAGAATCATTCAGGGGATGATCGTCCGGCAACTCACCGATGAGCGCTTCATCGGCGGGTTCGGCTACTCCAAAAATAAAATCCAGAGAAGTAAAGCTTCCATTGCCTCTGATTCTTCCGATATCATAATCAGACAAGATACTGGACTCTACTAGGGCAAAATTATTTTCTACCACTGCCGTGGAGGTGACCCGGCCATCATCCAAAGCAATCAACAGAGAATCCAGAGCTCCTAGGTGAGTCCCGTTGACTCTAGACAAACGTAAATTAGAGAGGAAATACCGAATTTCCTTAAACTGAAAAGCCTGTCCAAAATCGTCCAGATGAGTAGAAGGATCAAAAACAGAGCTATGAGGAAATACCCGGTTAACAACATCATCAACAACAAATCTATGTCGCACTCCTAGCGTCATGGTAGGAGCTACGCAACAACCGTCACATTCTGAATCTGCATCGATATCATAATTAAGGGCTTCCACATCCAGGCAACCCTCTTCCGGCTCGAAGCATCCCGGCAACAAGACTAGCAGTAAACTACCAAGCAAAAGCTGCCTCCATTGCCCGCGGAGCAATCCTTTATTTGTATTATTCCTTATTTCTTTGTTCTTTTTCATAATCCTTCACCAGCCTTTTGATAATTTGCTTGACCTGACTTGAAAACTCTTTATTGAGCATCCAATTATAATACTGGCGATCTTTAACAAGTGTCTCCGCAACGGGCTTTCCCTGGTACTTGCCAAAAGCAAAAACAGGTGTTCCATCAACATCTACCTTCAAGCGTTGTGTGGCATCCAAAAAACGATTATCGTTCGTAAATTCATGGACCATCTGCATATCATTACGCACCGGATTTTTGATCACATTATCGTCTTCATCAACGTAATCTATTCCTTCGTATTTTTTGAGTTGCCCTTTGAATACATCTACTGTTGCCCGTACATCTACCAGCGCATCGTGTGCATCCTCCATTTCTTTTCCACAATAAAACTTCAGCGCGGCCTTCAGGGTACGCGGCTCCATCTTGTAAAAAATACGCTGTACATCTATTGTACGCCTTTTGCTCACATCAAAATCTATTCCTACCCTTGAAAATTCTTCCATCAGGATAGGAATATCAAATCGGTTTGAATTATAACCTGCCAGATCAGCATTACCAATAAAGTCGTAAATCTGATCGGCCACCTGCTGAAAGGTAGGCTTTTTGGCCACATCCTTTGGCGTAATCCCGTGAACAGAAATTGCCTCCAGGGAAATAGGTATACCAGGATTAATGAGTAACGAAAGCTCCTCTGGTTCTTTACCCTTAGCAGAATATTTAATGATAGCTATTTGAATGATTCTATCCTTGATAACATTTAAGCCCGTAGCTTCAATATCAAAAAAGCATAAGTCTCGGCCTAGTTTAAATTCCATTTTACAAAAATATTAGGTATTTTATTCATTAAGCTTCTGCTCTTCAAAAAATTGGCTCAGGCCTTCCGTATATTTGAAATCCAACTCCGTTCCATCCTTTCTGTAGACGAAAAAACCATCGACATTTTTCATTTCTTCAATCATTTCAAAAGCACCATTAGGCCCTTTAACCATACAGGCTGTTGCCAGTGCATCGGCAGTCATACAATCCATGGCCACGATAGAGGCACTGATTAACTCATGCTTTTCCGGAAAGCCAGTTTTAGGATTAATGGTATGCCCGTATTTTTTTCCATCTACCTCATAAAAATTCCTGTAATTTCCTGAAGTAGCCATCCCTTTATTATCCAGTGGAAGAACAGCTACAAAATCAGAAAGTCCTGCTCCCGGCCTTGGATCATTGATGGCGATATTCCAGATTTGGCCTTTGGCGTTCACCCCACGACAAACGACTTCCCCGCCTATTTCTACGAGGTAGTTGTTTATATTTTTGGTAAATAAAAACTCGCCGATTTTATCAACGGCATAGCCCTTTGCCAGAGCGCTAAAGTCCAGTTGAACACCCGGTAAATCTTTGACCAAAAAGGTAGTATCACCATTAGTGAGCATGCCTACTTTACCCATCCCCACAAAACTCATGAGTGAGTCTACTCTATTACTATCCACGGCAGTAACAGCCTCCTTTTTTTCATAACCAAAACCCCAATAGTTTACCAAAGGCATAACTGTAGGATCCAGTGCTTCTCCGGAGAGAGCTACTATTTTTTTAGCCAGTTCAAAATTATTAGTAAAATGTAACTTTTGACTTTCACCAACTGCTACTGGCCATTTTTCTTCGGCCTGATTAAACCTCGAAATAGTTGAAGAAGGATCATAAGTATTGACTTCGCTATTAATTACCTTTAACAAAGAATCAATCGAAGCCTTAAAGTCTCTTTGCTGTTCATCTCCATAAGTAATAGCATAGTAAGTCCCCATTGTTTCTCCCTTCAACTGCAAATACAATGTTGCCTCGCCATCGGAGGGGGCCTGACAGGCTGATGCAGCTACAAATAACGCAGTGATATAAATAAGAGTAAGCCAACGCATTTATTTATTCTTTTTGATTAGTGCATCGATAGAAAATTTACCCGGCCCGGTGATAGCCAGCGCCACAAATACCATCAAAAACAGCAGTGCTTTTTCCAGCTTTGCAAAAGGCTCACCGGCATTAGCCATAAAAACAGCTACTGACATAGCGATAATCAACGGAATAGTAGCCAGGCGAGTCAAAAAGCCAATAGCCACCAAACCAGCACATAGTACTTCAGCAAATACTACCAAAGCCAGGCAAGCAAAATCTCCTATACCAAAGGGGTCAAAAAAGGTAATCTCTTCTCCACTGAACAGGCGCGTTAATTTACCAGCCCCGTGCCCATAAATCATAGATACCCCAAATGTCAATCGAAGTATTAATAGTCCAAAGTCTGTATTTTTTAAGCTCATAAATCTTTTTTTATTAAAACTCAATTTTGGCAGGAAGTTCAAAAGTAATTAAAAGACTTGTTTCGCAGGTACTAAAACAGGTTTAAATTGATTGATGCGCTGTCGCGTTCCTTCGCTTGAATGCCCACAGGGCATTCACCTTACAGGTTCACTCAGTCATCTTACACACTGTGCCTTTTATCAGTCGCTTAGCGCGTCTGAAGCTCACAAGGGAACCCTACCCTTCTGAGCGCAAAAGCCTTCGTGTATAAAAAAAACAATTCAATTTCACCTCTATTCTACCCCTCCGAAACAAGTCTAAAATTTGGTGACTTGAATAAGTTTTGTCATTTTGCTGCTCCTTTTGAATCATTCTTTATGGAACAACATTTTGATACCAATTATTTGCTAAGCCCCATAAAATGGCTGTGGCTGTCTTTCGGACTGGTAGTAGTAGGCTTATTTCTGTTTATGGGGTTACAACCTCTGTTTTTGGAAGAACCCCGCCGGGCTTTTATAGCTATGGAATTGCTGGACAATAACAACCTTTGGGTACCCACACAATTAGGCCAACCCTACTACAACAAACCGCCCTTCTTTAATTGGTTGCTTGTTCTGAGTGCTTTTATATGCGGTGGCTTTTCAGAATGGGCCATGCGCCTGCCTACAGTTTTCTCCACTATTGGCATAGCTCTTTTGATTTATGGGATGGGAAAAAGGTATGTTAATCAGCGTTTTGGCTTGCAAGCTGGTCTGCTGAGTATCACTTCAGCAGGTATCTTCTTTTATTTTTCCACTCTTGCCGAGATCGACCTGTTTTATTCGCTGCTAACGTTGAGCTTATTCTTCACCATATTTCACTTTGACCAAAAAAATCAGCACTATACCCTCTTTTTAATGGTATACCTGCTGACCAGTATAGGTTTCTTGACGAAGGGCCTGCCCTCGCTGGTCTTTACGGCCCTGTCTTTATTGACTTACTTTATTTATACCCGGCGCTTTTTCCACCTTTTTTATCCTAAACACATTTTGGGAATACTCTTGTTTTTTATTTTGACCGGGGGCTACTACTATATTTATGCCCAGTACGCAGACCCATGGCCTTTTCTGGAGCGGCTCTGGGGAGAATCTAGCAAAAGAACCCTCGCCGGCAATGGACTGACCGCTCTCCTGCTGCACTTATTGACCTTCCCGATCAATACCTGGGTAGACTTGCTTCCCGGAGGAATACTCATCATTTTTATTTTTAGAAAGAATCTTTATCATGCTATACAAGAACATCCTTTTATCAGATTTTGCTTTTGGATGGCCCTCATTAATATTGCTGTGTACTGGCTATCGCCGGGTAGTCGGCAGCGGTATATCTACATGATTTATCCGTTGCTCAGCATTTTACTACTTTTTGCCTACCACCAGGAAAAAGACCTACAAGCCTGGCCGCATCGCTTTTTCAATATCTTTTTATTGGTACTCTGTGGCCTGCTGGTAGTAGGGTCAATAGGGATCAGTTTTATTCCTGATTTTTATTTTTTAAGCTACCGGATTCCCCTTTCGGTACTGGGTGCAGTGGCCTTTTTAGGACTGGGGTATTTATTTTGGAGAAATAAAATTCCGGCTATTGCTACGCTGATTATTACCACAGCGCTGGCCCGAATAATTTTTGATCTGACTATCCTTCCGCAGCGAGATCATGATACAGATGCGCAAAAAGCCCGCGATACCGCTATAGCTATCCAGCAAATTGTGGAAGAAGCCCCCCTGTACCTTTACTGGCCTCATCAAAAAACGATTATCAACGAGTTTGATATTTCTTTCATTACAGTCTATTATTTAGACTATTTAAGGGAGGGTGTCCTGCGCTACGAGCCTCAGAAATTTCCCCGGGCTTATTTCATAGCTAAGAAAGCAGATTTACAGGGAGAGTACGACCTGATCATGGAGTTTTCGCAAGGTGGTCATGAATTTGCCCTGATCAGGTGGTTGTAAGTTTTGAGTACTAGAAAATACGAGTGTACTTGTATGCTGACATAACATCTAAGATTGCAAGGTGCTAATTCGGCACCTTGCAATCTTATCACCTGAAGATAGGTTTTTATTTAATTACTCCCTCCCGGGCAGCTTCTTCGCTGTAAGTATTTAGCTTTACAGGCTTGCCCTTATTCTTACGCAAACGCATATTCAAAAATTCTACAAGGAGAGAAAATGCAATAGCAAAATACAAATACCCCTTAGGTACCGCTCCGACCTCTGTTCCTGCGATCACTAGGTGAGCCAGGTGAGCCCCCTCGGCAATCAACATAAAACCAATGAGGATTAAAAAGGCCATAGCCAACATTTGTATAGTAGGGTGTTTATTAACAAAATCAGCTACCGGATTGGCAAATATCATCATTATCAATACAGATATTACTACGGCAATAATCATAATAATCAAGGCTCCCTGTAGCCCATTAGTCATTCCTACTGCCGTCAAAATAGAGTCAAACGAGAAAACTATGTTGATAAGAGTAATCTGCAAAATAACCTGCAAAAGCGTCGCTGTTTTCTTTTTTCCTCCTTCAGCTTCATGATGACTTCCTTCCAATTTATGGCGAATTTCTGTGGTACTCTTATACAGAAGAAAAATCCCTCCCGCAAACAAAATAAGGCTTTGGCCCGAAAACCCGCCGTGAATACCGGTCATATCAATTGAAAATAAAGGCTCATTTAGAGCGGCCAGCCAAGATACTCCAAATAAAAGGACTACTCTTAAAAGCATTGCCAATATTAAACCTATGCTCGTGGCTTTCGGACGCTCCTCTTCCGGTAATTTATTAGAAGAGATGGAAATGAAAATGATATTATCAATTCCAAGAACGATCTCAAGGAAAGTTAGGGTCAATAAACTCATCCAAACTTCCGCGCCACCAAAATCGGGCATTGTAAAATCCATAGTGCTATGTATTTGTTAGTGAAGTGATTTGACTAATCAACAAAAAAGCCATCAAAATATACCCTCGCTTGTCATCAAGCCAGGATAAAGTTACGAAACGCATCCAAGAAAAATAAAAATCATGAAATATCGCAGACTCAGCCTGGAAGAACTTCAGGAAATGGAAAAAGAATTTATTATCTATCTGTCGTCCCAATCTATTTCCAGTGATATGTGGGAAGAGATCAAGGAAAAGCAACCCAAAAAGGCTGAAGCCTTTATTGAGCAATTCAGCGACATAATCATGGAGCGTGTTCTTGGTAAGGTAGAGTACCTGGAGCAAAAACTTCCTAAAGAGCTACATTTGTACAAATGCCTGGAAGACAAAGTCCTGTTAATTGGACTGCTAGTAAAAGGAGCTACTGCATTTGACTTCACCCAAAATGCTGACCCCGCCACCATGATGCAGCAAATAAAGAATTCGGGGGCTAGCATACAGTTTTTCCAAGCAGAAAGAGAATATAAAAAAGACCGTAACCGGGATATCTTTGAACTCATCCAGAAAGGAGCGTTAATTTCCAGAGATGGCACCTTATACCAAACCCTGGCGGAACTAAAAAAATAAAAATGACCTGTCTTGATCATTCCCATTTATTCTAATAAGTCCGGACGGCGCTTTTGGGTACGTTCCAGGGCTTTTTCGTACCGCCACTCCTCAATTTTTGGGAAATTACCCGAAAGCAGGATATCGGGAACCTTCCAGCCTCGATATTCTGATGGCCGGGTGTAGACTGGTGGAGCCAGCAGGTTATCCTGAAAAGAATCAAAAAGTGCAGATGTCTCGTCGCCAAGTACCCCGGGTAGCAGACGGCCAATAGCATCTACGAGAACGGCGGCCGGTAACTCTCCGCCGGAAAGTACATAGTCGCCAATGGTAATTTCTTTGGTAATAATATGCTCTCTTAGCCGTTCATCAATACCTTTGTAGTGCCCGCATAATATGATCAAGTTACCTTTCAGCGAAAGCTGATTAGCCATTTTTTGATCAAACTGCTCTCCATCGGGCGTCACGAATATAATTTCATCATAGGATCTCTGCTCTTGTAGAGCTTCAATACAAGTCAAGACGGGTTCTATCATCATAACCATTCCAGCCCCCCCCCCGTACTGATAATCATCCAGCTGTTGATGAGGCCCCAAACCATAAGCCCGAAGGTCATGTATTACTACTTCCAGTAATCCTTTATCCCTTGCCCGCTTCATGATAGAATGCTGAAGTGGACTTTGAAGTAGCTCTGGTAAGACTGACAGTATATCTATTCTCATAATAAAAAATTGCGAATTGCCACAAAAAAAAGATAAGTTTTGTATAACCACAAACTTACCGTTAAAACATCATTAGCAAGCCTTTATTTACCGCATATTTTTTGTCTATTTTAACCAATGCACTTATTTTATGCAGCAAATAAAATCATCCGACACATGACAACAAAAAAAATCAACGCACCATTTCAATCCTTATGGCCTCTGGCCTAATTCTGGGCCTGGCCTTGGGAAGAGCTTATGATGATTACGCCCAGAATCAGGTCAACGAATCCAGAAATGCCACTATTCAGGTTACTTCCTGTCATAGCTACCATCACTGCAAATCGGCTAAGTCCTCTGATACTGAACAAAAAATATTGGAGCTGAAAAAGAAGGCAGAGGAACTACACAGATGTTTACAAGGAAGCCCAGAATGTAGTTGGCTTAGACGTGCTCACTAAAACGGTTCTGTACAGCTAAATTAATCTATTTCACACTTAATAATTCCACTTTAAAAACCAGCGTTTCGAACGGTCCTATGGGCCCTCTGGTCCCCTGTTCTCCGTAGGCCAGGTTATAGGGTACAAAGATTTTCCATACTGCTCCTTCTTTCATTAACTTCAGGGCTTCTGTCCATCCCGGAATGACTTGTGTTACTCCAAAAGTGACTGGTTCTCCTCTTTTGTAAGAGCTGTCAAAGACAGAGCCATCGAGAAGATTCCCCTCGTAATGAACGATCACCTGATTCGTATCTGTTGGTTGAGCCCCTGTACCGGCTGTAAGGACTTCGTATTGCAGGCCACTTTCAGTAACCATTACGCTATCTCGCTTTGCATTTTCCGCTAGGAATTGTTCGCCCTTTTCAATGATAGGAGCATACTTGGCTGCGGCCATCTCCTGAGCATATTGCTGGATAATACCATTAGCCGTCTGTGGGTCAATCTGAAGAGAATCCCCTTTTATGACATCCTTTATAGCCTGAGCAAATACATTGACATCTATATCTGAAAAGCCTTGGTTCTGCATGTTCTTACCTACCAGCACCCCTATACTGTAGCTTACTGAATCCATTTTAGTCATATTTTGGCCTGTCAGACCCGTTATAGAAATAATTGTAATTAAATAACTTAAGATTATCGAGCGATTCATCTGATCTCAATTTTTTGATTTTTAACAAAGTTCAAATATATTTTTATTATCAGGTAAAGCAGAAAAATTAGGGCATTTTCTCGTACCGAATCTCCAGACGACACTTTGTCGTTAAAGTAAGATTAAACCAGACATGGATATAGATTATTATTTTTACTACCTATATTTTTGATGAAGCTATTTTTAATCAACAACTAAATACTGTAATGAAAAAAATCCTATTGAGTATTACATTGGTCCTGGCCGCTATTTCTTTCTTTTCTTTCAGCGCTCCAGGTGAGCAGCTTGCTGAAGCCCAAATAAACTGGTATACCTGGGAAGAAGCTATTGCTGCCAGTGAAGAAGAACCTAAAAAACTTTTCATTGATATGTACACTGATTGGTGTGGTTGGTGTAAAAAAATGGATAAAACCACTTTTCGGGATGAAAAAGTAGTGAAGTACATCAACGAACATTTCTACCCGGTCAAATTCGACGCCGAACAAAAAGAAGAAATTATCTATGATGGGCATTCCTTCAAATTTGTGAACTCGGGCCGAAAAGGATACCACCAGTTGGCCGCTGCTCTACTTGATGGTCGCATGGGATATCCTTCTTATGTGTATATGGATGAAGAGCAGCGAAGAATTACCGTTTCTCCCGGCTATAAACCAGTCGAGGACTTAATGACAGAACTGACTTTCATAGCTGAAGATCACTATCAAAAGACGACCTTCAAGGCATTTGCTAAAAACTATCAGGGAGATTAAACCAAATAAGCTCCACCGATGAAAACATGAGTCCCTCCAAATTTGGAATAACTCATGTTTTCATTTTCCTTCATTCTTCAAATAGAAGTCGGCTCAGTTCGTTTTTTCAATAATTTCCTGATGTCGTTGTTTGATCTTTTCAGCCTCTTCCACGGCTTTGGCCTTTTTGATACGCCGGGACAGTTCATCAATAGAATCCAGATATAATACTTCTTTATCCAGTTCATCTCTGATTTTGTCAATGGAGATGTCATTCCTGGCATTGCTTTGATTATAATTTTGTAATAAGGCTCTTTTATCCTTTAAGTTTTTTGACAATTGGTGGTTGCTTTCCAGCTGTTCCAGGCGATTCATACTTTGCTCGTAGAAAGGATTTCTGGCTTTTCTTATTTGCAGCTCCTTGTTGAAGCCATCCAGCAATTCCTGCAAATCCCGCCAATTTTGGGTAGCCATTTGATCTTCATACTTATTTTGCTCAGCCTCCAATTCGGCAATATTTATTTTGATATCCCTGATTGCTTGTTTATTGTCAGCGAGTTCTTCCCTGAATATTGAGAGTGTGTCTGAAATCCGCTCTTCTATTGCGGTGGTCACATTTTCATCAAAGGTATTTTTTCTCCATAACCTTAATAACCAATAGATCCCGCCCCCAAGTACGGCTGCAGCCAATAGAACGAACAGCAATACCCGGAAAACAATAATAAACCGGAAGAGTAGAAATAGTAAAAGGATGCCGATAACAATATATAAAAGTCTAATTTCTCTTTTTTCCATACTTTGTTAAGTCCACAAGTGTGATAAAGTGTTGGTATCTTGCCTATGCTGCAAAGAGCTACAAGCTTAATGATTTCTGAGGTGAATAAAAATGGGATTTTAAGTTTTTTCCAATTTGAAGATTTTTTTTTAAACCCTTTTTTATAGTTTTTGTTGATCAAGCAGTTTCAAAATCGCTAATGTTTTTTGTTTGTTTATAGTTTATGTGGGTGCACCGTTCGGTGTACCTTTTTTATTTTAAACAAGGCATTTTGATGGCAGTTTGCCATTTCTCACCTTCCTTTACCTTTTTCAATTCTTATCTTTGTTGTCGAGATTAGTTACCTACTCGTTTCCAGAAAACTGTATTATGAGAAAGATATGCTTTTTCCTTCTTTTATTTTTTACTAATATATTCATTTGTAGTGCTCAGCTACCAGAAGACTTTTATGATCAAGTTTACGCATCGGGATTTGATTTTCCTACTGGCGTTATTTTTGATGAAAATGGTACAGCCTACGTTTGGGAAAAAAAAGGACTGGTACATGTAATCGACAGCTCAGGCCAGCGGCTCGAACAACCTTTTCTTGATATCAGAGAAGAAGTGGCCAATTTCAACGACCACGGATTGATGGGTTTTGCTCTGGACGATGGTTTTTTAACAAATGGATACTTTTATGTACTCTACGCTGCGGATCTGCACCACTATTTCAACTATGGTACTGATAGTTATCAGGCGGATAGTACCCGACTGAGCTTACCTACTTTTGGACGTGTTGTCAGATACCAGGCAGATCCGGGTACTAATTTGACGACTACTCGCGCTGGCAGCAGAAAGATTTTGCTAGGAGAATCTATTTCTAATGGAATACCATTGTTATATGACTTTCACGGATTGGGGTCTATCATTGTAGCAGATGACGGCACCTTGCTTATTTCGACAGGGGATGCTACCAGTAATAAAAATACAGATATCGGTGGCGATAGCCTGGGCACTTATATTACCAAAGCTATTGAGCTGGATATTGCCACGCCCGATGAAGATATTGGCTCCTACAAGTCGCAGTACGTACATAATTACAATGGTAAAATTCTGCGCATAGACCCTGACACGGGAGATGGCCTGAGTAGCAATCCATTTTTTGATCCTGAAAATCCCAGGGCGCCAGTCTCCAGAGTTTGGTCTTTGGGGCTGAGAAATCCCTACAGAATATCGCTGGCCCCCGGTAGTGGCAGTCACTATCCTGAAGATGGTGCCCCGGGAGTCATCATGGCCTGTGATGTAGGTAATGGTAACTGGGAAGAACTCAATATTGTTACTGAACCAGGCATGAACTTTGGATGGCCCATTTATGAAGGTAATTTACTGATGTGGGCTTTTTATATTACGGATGTTCCATTGAATAAGAGAGCGCCTAACCCACTTTCCAACTGTGATCAGGAATATTTTACCTTTAGGCACTTACTCAAAGCGCCGCGTAAAAATGAAGACCTGGTCTTTTCTAATCCCTGTAACGTCACTGAACCTATCCCTGATGCGGCATTTCCCATGGAAGCAAAATTTCCGGTATTGACCTGGAGTAACTCCAAATGGAATAAACCCACCCGCGCTATGGTTCCTGGTTTTAATGACATGGGAGATATTTCAAATGTCCCGATAGGAACTCAAGATTCTGAAGTAAAAGGAGAGGCTTTTGACGGATATTCCAGTCTTGGTGGTATTTTTTATACAGCTGAGCAATTTCCCAAGGAATATCAAGGAAAATATTTTGGGATGGATTTTAGCGGCTGGATAAAGGTGTTTTCATTTGATGATACCTACCAGCTGGATTCCGTTCAGGCATTCCATAATGATTGTAAAGATATTATCCATTTGGCGCTCAATCCCAAAGACGGTGCCTTATACTACATCAACCTGGCTGGAGAATTACGTCAGATCAGCTACGGCGGCAATCCGGCTCCGGTAGCGATTATCAATAGCGATAAAAACTACGGCAGTGGTCCGCTAACGGTACAATTTGATGCCAGCCAATCTTATGATCCCAACGAAGACCCGCTAAGCTTTGCATGGGATTTTGGCAATGGTCAGACCAGCAATGAGTTGAAGCCCAGTGCTACCTTCTCTTCATCCGGGAACGATATCAAAAGTTTTCCGGTAACGCTCACTGTGACGGACAGTGTGGGAGCTGCTTCTACTACCATGCAAGTGGTTTCGGTTAATAACACTCCTCCCAGAGTGAATATCAGCACTTTTAATAATGGAGATCTCTATTCTTTGGATAAAACTTCTTTATTGATGCTTCGGGCTGATGTATCGGATCAGGAACACGACTACGCATCGCTCTTTCATGAATGGAAGGTCTACTTTCATCATAATGACCATTTTCATCCTGAGCCAACAGATTTCAATCCGGTAACCCATACTTTAATCAGCCCTTTGGGTTGTGAGGAAGAAATTTATTACTACAGGATCGAGCTGACAGTAACAGACCCCGAAGGATTATCTACTACCGTTAGCCGGATGATTTTTCCTAACTGTGGTGGTAATTTTGTAGAAATAACTGCTCTTTCCGCAAGTCCTGATGCCAATTCTATAGCTATCAACTGGAATACAACCCGGGAGGACAGTATTTTGAGATATGAAATACAACGCAGTAGAGACTTTTATGCCTTTGCTACCATCTCCCAGGCGGCACCCAAGGGTTCGGGCAGCAGTTACCAGATAATAGATCCATCCCCTATTAACGGAACCAATGTATATCGAATAAAGGCCATCAGAGCTTCCGGCGCTTTCAGCTATTCCAATCTGGTAACGGCTTCGTATCCGCCGCAGACCGGTATTCGTATCTTTCCCAATCCGGCAAGTAACCGCTTTATCATTCGTGTTAAAGAGGCTCGAAAAAGTGCCGTAGAACTGGAAATGTATAATGCTAACGGTCAGAAAGTACTGGTTACGCAGTGGGAAAGTACGCCTGGAGAGTCGATAGAAAGGACGATCATCTCAACCGATCTGGCCAGAGGGATGTATTTTTACAGGGTGATCAACGGAGAGGAAGAGCAGGTAGGCAGATTATTGATCAATCCGTAGATGTTAGGCTTGTTTCGCGGGTATTAACACAGGTGAACACAGAATGATTACCTCTGCGAAACAAGCCTGCAACGTCGTACAAGTTTTACAGGACGAGTATTTAGAACTCAAAAATTTTAAATATAATCATGACAAATAATTTTCCGGTGATTGATGATCATATTCATTGGTATAAAGATGCCATTATTTACGAAGTACATATCAAAGCATTCATGGATCGCAATGGTGATGGTATTGGTGATTTCGTGGGCTTATTGTCCCGTCTGGATTACTTGGAAAGCCTTGGCGTAACAGCTATCTGGCTTTTGCCTTTTTATCCTTCCCCGCTGAGAGATGATGGATATGACATCTCAGATTATTACAATATTAATCCTTCTTACGGGAAGCTGGAAAATCTAAAGAAATTCATTGAAGCGGCTCAGGAAAGAGGGCTTAAAGTAATTACGGAGCTGGTAATTAATCATACTTCCGATCAGCACCCGTGGTTTCAGCGGGCGCGCAAAGCCCCTAAAGGCTCAGTAGAAAGAGCGTATTACGTATGGTCAGACGACCCCAAGAAGTATAAGGACGTCAGAATAATTTTTCAGGATTATGAAGTATCCAACTGGAGTTGGGACCCCGTAGCGCAGCAGTACTACTGGCACCGTTTTTTTCACCATCAGCCGGATTTGAATTACGATAACCCCAGAGTACAGGAGGAAGTATTTAAGATTCTTGACTACTGGCTTGACCTTGGTGTAGATGGCTTCCGGTTGGATGCTGTACCTTACCTCTTCGAGCGCGAAGGTACCAATTGTGAAAACTTGCCGGAGACACATATATTTCTAAAAAAGCTTCGCCAACACGTTGATGATAAATATACCGGAAAAATGCTACTGGCAGAAGCCAATATGTGGCCCGAAGATTCGGCAGCGTACTTTGGAGACGGTGATGAATGCCATATGAACTATCACTTCCCGATCATGCCGCGCATGTTTATGGCTTTACAAATGGAAGATCGCTATCCTATCACTGATATTTTTGATCAGACTCCTGATATTCCGGATACTTGCCAGTGGGCTATTTTCTTGCGCAATCACGATGAGCTGACGCTGGAAATGGTTACGGATAAGGAACGAGACTATATGTATAAAGTATATGCCAAAAACCCTAAAGCCAAAATAAACCTCGGGATCAGACATCGCCTTGCGCCATTAATGAACAATGATCGACGTAAAATCGAGCTGATCAACTATCTTTTATTCTCTATGCCTGGAACACCAGTTATTTACTACGGTGACGAAATAGGGATGGGGGACAATTATTACCTCGGCGATCGCGATGGCGTACGTACTCCTATGCAGTGGTCTCCGGATAGAAATGCCGGTTTCTCTAATGCCAACCCTCAGCAACTGTATTTACCGCTTATTCTGGATCCGGAATATCATTTTGAGGCCATCAATGTAGAAACCCAAAATAGCAATAGTTCTTCTCTGCTTTGGTGGATGAAGCGGGTGATTAATATGAGAAAAAAATATAAAGCCTTTAGCCGGGGCTCTATTGAGTTTTTAGACCCAGAAAATTCAAAGGTTTTAGCTTTCACCAGAACGTATCAGGATCAAATAATTCTGGTGGTCGTCAATTTATCGCGCTTTTCGCAGGTTGTAGAGCTCAATTTGAATCAATACGCTGAGTATACTCCGATGGAAGTATTCAGTAAGAATGAATTTCCTATTATCAAAGAAAACAAGGCATATATGCTCACTATGAGCCCATATGCCTACCACTGGTTTTTACTAAAAAAAGCGTCTTCTACCCTTGATAGCGAAGATCAAATACCAACTATACAATTAAAATCATGGAGAGAGGTCAATACCCTTTCTTTCAGAGAAAAACTGGAGAGCGATATTCTTCCGGCCTATCTGCGCCGCAATAGTTGGTTTACGGAAAATGGCAGGAAAATCCATCAGGTCGACATCATTGACTGGATAGAAATTCCGGTTAACGGCCGGGAAGGATACATCATGGTACTGGAGGTAGATTTCGAAAATGGGCTGCCCAGCTTATACCAAATAGGTATGACCTTCAGCGAACAGGCGGAGCTTTACCATCTGGGGGTTCCTACGCAGGACATTATCATCGCAGAAGCCCGGCTGGTAGATTCCTCTGGTGTCATTTACGATGGCCTTTTCAATCCGGAACTACAAAAAGAACTATTTACCAGGGTAGCTCAGAGTAAAAGCATACAATCTTTCAAAGGAGAAGTGCGTCACAGCGGCGAGCAACAGATGAATGTGTTTTCTGTCAGTACTGAAGATATTCGCACCCGAACGCTTTCTTCCAGCTATCACAATAATATTTCAGTAATCTTTAATAATGATTACTACCTTAAGTTATACCGCAAGCTGGATCGTTCAATTAATCCAGACCTGGAAATAACAGATTTTCTGAGCAATCAGAAGTCGTTTGAGCATACGCCCAGTCTTACGGGCAGTATCAAGCTCTCTGTTGATGACGACACGATCACACTTGGAATGGCCCAAAAAGCGGTAGATCACCAGGCTGACATATGGACTTATCTACTGGATGACCTTCGGCGCTACTATGAAGATATCCAATCTACTACCGATACCACCAGGCCACATGACCTTCAGGGCTCTCTGGCCATGCCACTGGCTTATGAAGACATTCCGGACGAAGAAATCAAGGTACTGATGAGCCCGCTTACTGCTGAATGGATGCGTCTGTTGGGTAAGCGTTCGGCCCAGTTGCACATGGCATTGGTAGGTGAAGAGACAGATGCAGAATTCAAGCCTGAAGTTTTTTCCCTACACTATCAACGCTCTCTTTTTTCTTCCTTCCAGTCACAAGTTAGAAAGGCTTATCAAAAATTGAACAAGCACCTGAAAAAGCTACCCGATGATTTAGCTGAGGAAGCCCAAAATGTAGCTCACCTGAAAAAGGATGTGCTGAATATGCTCAAACAAATTTATAAGCAAAAAGTAGATATTGCCAAAATCCGTATCCACGGGGATTTACACCTGGGGCAGGTTCTGTTCACCGGAAAAGATTTTGTGTTCGTTGACTTTGAGGGCGACCCCTCTTTGGCCTACAGCGAAAGGCGGCTAAAGCGCTCTTCTCTTGAGGATGTAGCGCATATGATCCGGTCTTTTCATTACATTGCCTATGAAGGCTTGCTCAACAGCAATCACCTTAGTAAAGAAGATAAGCTACACTTGCGTCCATGGGTAGAGAAGTGGTATCACTACATGAGCCAGATATTTTTAAATGCTTATATCAAACATGCAACACAAGACCTTCTTATTCCTGAATCCATGGAAGAATTAGAAAAAATAACAGAGGTATTTCTACTGGAACGTATGATGACAGAACTGGAACAAGAGTTAACATCCTCTTACCGGCGGCTGATCGTACCGCTGAGTGGGATCACCGGTATTATGGATAAGTACCTGATCTAGAGTAACTACAGCTAAAAAAACTGTAAAAGTTGGGAACCTGCCGACTTTTACGGTTTTATGTCAAATTTAGCTCCGCGATATTGGTTTTTGAAAAAAAACTTACACGACTTCAGCTACAACGTAAGTACTGCCGCCCACATAGATAAGGTCCTCCGGGTCAGCTTTCGCTTTTGCGGCATTCAAAGCTTCTTGTACAGATGGAAAGCTATTTCCCAAAAGGCCAAAATCTGCGGCTTTCCGGGCTAATTCTTCGGCATCCAGCCCGCGAGGGATATTGGGTTTGGCAAAATAATAGATCCCTGTATTGGGCATCAGCCGTAACATTAGCGAAATATCTTTATTACTAATCACACCAAGCACGATATGCAGTCTTTTGCTGGAAATATTTCGAAGTTGAGCGACTACCGCCTCAAGTCCACCCTCGTTGTGGGCGCTATCGGCAACGATTAGGGGAGCGTGCTGCAAAATTTCCCAGCGCCCCAGCATTTGCGTCAAGCTTCTAACATTGGCCAGGCCTTCTCTGATATGAGCTATAGAAACTGGCAAAGAAAATAGCTGATGTTTTTCGGCAATTTTCAGGGCAGCAAGTACTGTAACGATATTATGCTTTTGATAATCGCCATGCAAAGTGCTTTGCAACTGATCGATATAAGGTTGTTTATTTTGGAAAATTTGATAATTGGAAAAACTCCCGTTGAAGTTCAGTTTTTCAGCCCCAAAAAACTGATCAGCAAAATAGATAGGCGCTGATTCTGCGGCTGCTTTTTGAGAAAAAACAGCTTTGACTTCCTCCTGTGTTTGACCAATAACCACTGGCGTATTATTCTTAATAATACCTGCTTTATGCCCCGCAATATCCACTAAAGTGTTGCCAAGAGTAGCTTGATGATCGTAACTGATATTCGTGATAATGCTCAAAACAGGTTGAATGATATTGGTAGAATCCTTCAGTCCGCCCAGGCCTGTTTCGATCACAGCTATGTCCACTTTTTCTTCTTTAAAATACTCAAAAGCCATGGCCACACTGATCTCAAAAAAGGATGGTTTTATTCGCTCGTAATATTTTTTTGTTTTTTCCACAAAGTCAACAACAAAAGCTTCACGCAGCAATTCGCCATTCACCCGTATGCGCTCTCTGAAATCTTTGTAATGTGGCGAAGTGTAAAGCCCCACCTTGTACCCTGCCGCCTGCAAAACAGCAGCCATCATATTGGCCACAGAGCCTTTGCCGTTGGTACCTGCAATGTGAATGCATGGATAGCTCCTGTGTGGATGCCCTAAAAGCTCATCCAATGCAAGAATATTATCCAATCCGTCTTTTAAGGCTATTCCACCCAGCTTTTGGTACATGGGAAGCTGATCAAAAAGATACTGAGTAGCTTGCTGGTAAGTCATTTTGTAGTAGTGAAGTTAAATAGCGAGTAGTTTTAAACTGTGCGCTTTTAGTAGACTTGTCTCACAGGTATTAAAATAGGTGCTTTTACTTCTACTCTAGCCCCTCGAAACAAGTCTCCTAACTACTCCCTACAGAAATTACCTAACTTTAAATTCATAGGTGATCGTCCCGCAGTCTGTTTTGGAACCCTGAGGGAATTTCCATTTTTTAGCATTGGCGATAGCCTTTGACTTTAAGGTCGGATCACCCGTAGTAGAACCAAGTTGTGTATATTTTGCCTCAGTGACATTTCCATTTGCATCTACACAAACCTTTATGGCCACTCTACCCGTCTTTTGGGAATCATCCTCAATTTTGGGAGAGGATATAGGGCGCCCACGGCCGGCCAAATCTCCGGTGACGGTTCCGGCACTAGTAGTCACCTTATCGAGTGCTCCCGAGTTAGGTTTACCGTCGGGATCGCCACCTGCCGGATCGTTATCACTACCGGAACCACTATTTTTGAAAAGGTCAGAAAATTTCTCTTTATTCTCCTGGGCTTCAGCCTCCCTGCGACGACGTTTTTCTTCGGCCTGGCGACGACGCTCAGCTTCTTCCTGCTCTTTGCGAAGCTGTTCCTGGCGTTCGCGTTCTTTTCTTTCCTGCTCCTTACGCAACGCAATAGCCTCGGGGTCTTCCGTCTGGACCACTTCCTCCTGAATGGGTTCTGATCGCTCCGGCCTGGTTTGTGGCTCTGGTTCTGTTGTTGGCTTTTCCGGTGCCGGCTCTGGCTCTGTATTTGGAGCAGCGGGAGCAGCATCTTCAAAGTTATCAAATTCAGGAATACCCAAATTTACAGTGATTCCTTTCTGGCCCGGGGGCGGGTCAGGGTAGGTAAGAAATGGAATAAATAGCAAGATCAAAAAGAAAATATGCACCACGATCGAGATGATCAGGCCTTTCTTCTTGTATTGTTCTTCCTGTGCAGTTACTTGTAAATCCATAGTTTATTTGGTGTTTGGGTATTGCGTAAGGAGTTGCGAGAAAGTAATTCATTGCAGCATTTACGCAATACAATAGTTATCTTTTTTCAGTGGCCAGAATACCGTTCATATCCAGGCGCATAGCTAAATCCATCACAAAAACAACAGATTCAGTGGGCGCTCCGGGAGCAGGAGATATGGTCATATTCAACTGCTCGGCACTCCCTTTGGCTTTTCTTCGTAGAGTTGCTTCTAAATCCTCTTCAGAAATACGCCTTCCATTAAAAAAGTAGCTGCCCTGCCTGCTTACTGCCACATCATCAATTTGACCAGAGCTCACCGTTTTGGTCTTGGAGCTTCCCGGAAGCCTAAGGTTTAAAGCATTAGGCGCTACCAGATTCGATGTCAGCATGAAGAAGATAAGCAAAAGGAAGATAATATCTGTCAAAGAAGACATATTAAACTCTGCGCTAACCTTATTTTTCTTTTTTAAACCCACGCTTCGTCAATTTTATTTGGCGGTTTTGTTTAAGACATTGATTCACTTCTACTTACCCCTGTGCCCCTCTGGGTTGTGTTGCGATAATCGCTTTGACCCGGAGCTTACCAGCAATTTTCATCACATTGATCACATAGTCGAAAGGCGTCCCCACTTCAGCTACTATAGTAACGTTGACATCTTTCTTTTCTTCTGCTTCTCTGACCTTTCTGCGCAGTTGGCTTTCCAGACGTGAAGCCGGTAGCTCCAGTTCATTGAGCGTGTGATTACCCTCTTTATCTATAGATACTACGATAGAGGTGGACGCTACTGTTTTGGAGTCTGATTCCGGCAACTCAAAAGGCTGTATTTTTACCAATGTAGACGTTAGCATAAAGAATATCAACAGTAGAAAGATGATATCTGTCAGGGAAGACATGCTAAACTCTGCACTTACTTTATTTCTTCTGTTTAAGCCCACGCGAGGTATTTTTTATGTTAGAATATTGGCTTGATTGTCATAAGAACCCAACCGTTATACGGATGGTTCCTGCAGTAAATCCATAAACTCCAAAGTAGTTCTTTCCATTTTAAATACAACTTTTTCGACATTAGCCACCAGCAGGTTGTAGCCAATGAAGGCCAGGATACCGATGAATAATCCAAAGGCAGTAGTGATCAACGCCTGATAGATACCGCCTGCCAGGACGGTTGGGGTTACATTTTCCTGAGTTGACATTTCGTAGAAAGCCTGGATCATCCCTGTAACTGTACCAAAAAAGCCGATCATAGGAGCTGCTCCGGCAATACTGGCCAGGGTGGACAAGCTTTTTTCCAATTTAAACAACTCCAGGTTACCCACATTTTCGATGGCCGCATCAATATCACGCAATGGTTTGCCAATACGCTGTAGTCCCTTTTCTACCATCCTTGCAACCGGAGAATCTGTTGTTTGGCAAAGTGCCTGCGCCCCCTGAATATTACCGGACTGTACGTTAGCTCTGATATTATTCATGAAGCCCTGGTCGATTTGGCCCGCTTTACGAATAACCATGTAGCGAGTAGCAAAAATATAAATAGCGATAACCGATAAGATTAAAAGGACCAGGTAAATAGTGATAGCTAAAGGGCCACTTTGCATGATTACATCAAAACTGCTTTGTGTGGCCATTTCATTTTCTCTTTCCAGATCCGCTGTCTGGAACAATAGGATAGTCTTTTGGAACATCTAAGTGTATTTTGTAGTAGTGTTATAGGTTCAAAGAACGAATTTAATAGAATTTAAATTATTTAATAAATTCTTAAATTTATTTATGCAGAAAGAAGCAGATAGTATCCGAAGCCTACTTAAGCTATAGGCATCCCTGTTTTTGTTGTCTGGCCTCTTATCCTGAAATTATATCCCTTTTACCCACATTTTGTTACATTAATTTTCTATTTTTGTTAAGCTAGCGAAAATTCGCTGGCATAATTAAAGTGTTTCTTACTGTAAGAAATTAAAATTACATTTTTCAACCTGCATATCTAACCGAAATATCCAACTCATATGAGTAGAAGAATCAAAAAAGCGGCAGTTCTGGGCTCGGGAGTAATGGGCACAGGCATTGCCTGTCATTTTGCCAATATTGGCTTGGAAGTTCTCATGCTGGACATTGTACCGAGAGATCTTTCAGAGGCTGACCAAAACAATCCTAAAGAGCGCAATGCTGTGGCTGATGGTGCTTTAAAAGCGGCCATGAAGTCCAAGCCTGCTCCACTTTACGACAAAAGCCTGGTGTCCAGGATACAAACTGGTAATTTTGAAGATGACTTTGAGAAAATCAAAGACTGCGACTGGATCATAGAAGTGGTAGTTGAGCGATTAGATATCAAAAAGAAAGTTTTTGAACAAGTAGATAAATACCGTAGCCCGGGCAGTTTAGTTACTTCCAATACCTCAGGTATTCCTATTCATATGATGTTGGAAGGGCGCTCTGAAGATTTCAAACAACATTTCTGTGGTACCCACTTTTTCAACCCTCCTCGCTATCTGAGGTTATTCGAGGTAATTCCCACCCAGGATACCAAACAGGAGGTCATTGACTTCTTCATGCATTACGGAGATGTATATTTGGGTAAACAAACTGTTTTGTGCAAAGATACACCGGCATTTATTGGTAACAGAATCGGTGTTTATGCTATGGCACAAATATTCAAACTAGCAACAGAGCTGGATTTGCCTATAGGTGTGGTGGATAAATTAACGGGACCAGCTATTGGGCGACCCAAAACAGGGACATTCCGCCTTGGTGATCTGGTAGGACTAGACACCGCCGTTAAGGTAATCAATGGCATCAGAGACAACTGTCCTGATGATCCACAGGCGCAACAACTAGAAGTGCCAGACTATCTCCACTTTTTATTGGATAATAATTATTTGGGTAATAAAACCAGGCAAGGGTTTTATAAAAAAACCAAAGAGAAGGACGATAAAGGCAAGACAATTATTCATGCTTTAAATCTCAAAACCAAAGAATACGAAGCGCAGCCAAAAGTAGATCTGCCCAGCTTAAAGCAGTCTAAGCAGGTTGACGATTTGGGTCGTCGCCTAAAGATGTTCATGGAAGCTGAAGACAAGGGAGCGGAGCTTATCAGGCGTTCAATGCTTGGCCTTTTCAGTTATTCAGCCAACCGTATTCCCGAAATTGCCGATAACCTTTACAGTATTGATGATGCTTTACGGGCCGGCTTTGGCTGGGAGATGGGCCCGTTTGAATACTGGGATACCATTGGGGTACAGCAAGGTGTATCATTAATGGAAAAGCACAATGAACCCATTGCAGATTGGGTAAAAGAAATGCTCGCGGCGGGTCATACTTCTTTTTACAAAAACGAAGCAGGCCAACGCATGTGCTATGATATCCCTACCAAAACTTATCTGACCGTGCCGGGCACAGAAGAGTTCGTCATCCTGGATACCTTCAGAGATAAAGCCCCTGTTTTCAAAAACAGTGAAGTGATCCTGCACGATATCGGCGATGGCGTCCTTAATCTTGAGTTTACCAGTGCCTATAATGCTATAGGCGAAGGTATTCTCCGGGGTATCAATGAAGCCATTCAGATAGCGGAAGAAGGGGATTGGAAGGGACTAGTTATTGGAAATAACGACACTCACTTTACAGTAGGAGCCAATTTAATGCTGATCGGAATGTTCGCCTTCCAGCAAGAATTTGATGAGCTCAATATGGCAGTGAAGCTATTTCAGGATACCAGTATGCGTTGTCGTTATTCAGCAGTGCCGGTAGTGGCTGCTACTCAGGGATATACCTTTGGTGGTGGTTGTGAATTTATCATGCACTGTGATGCTACCATGGCAGCGGCTGAATCTTATATTGGTTTGGTGGAAGTGGGCGTCGGTCTGATTCCGGGTGGTGCCGGTACCAAAGAATTTGCCGTACGCACCTCTGATAGTTTCCACGAAGGAGATGTGATGATACCTACTCTGATAGAAAAGTTCAAGACCATAGCCCTGGCCAGTGTAGCGACTTCTGCTCACGAAGCCTTTAATCATGGTTATTTGCTTCCGGAGAAAGACAGTGTTGTTGTCAATACTCAACGCAATATTGCCGAAGCCAAAAAGAAGGTACTTCAGCTGGCCGAAAATTACGTTCAACCCATAGAAAGGGACGATGTTTATGTATTAGGACGTACTGGCCTGGCGGCTCTTTATGCGGCAGCTAATGAACTTTATCTGGGTAATTTTGCCTCAGAGCACGATATTAAGATTGCTCATAAGGTAGCTCATGTGCTTTGCGGCGGTGATCTTACGGGGCCACAGAAAGTATCGGAGCAATATTTGCTCAACCTGGAGCGTGAGGCATTCCTCAGCCTTTGCGGCGAGCAAAAAACACTAGAACGCATCCAGCACATGCTTCAGACGAATAAGCCGCTGAGAAATTAATGGGTATTGAAAACGATCCTAATGGACTTGTTTTTATTAGACTTATTTCAAAGATGATACATAAATTATCAAAATCAATAGGAATTGAGTAAGTACTTTAAGCTATAGCACCTTAATATTTACTACTCCATCCTCTTTACACACAATAACAGCCATGGAAGCATACATAGTCAAAGCATATCGCTCAGCAGTAGGAAAAGCCAAAAAAGGAGGCTTTCGCAACTACCGTTCAGATGATTTAGCGGTAGATATTATCAAACATATGATGGCCCAAACACCAGAAGTTGACCCTCAGCTGGTGGACGATGTCATTGTAGGTTGTGCCAACCCAGAAGGTGAGCAAGGCCTACAGATCGGGCGCCAAATATCAGTGAGGGCACTGGGTAAGCCCGTACCGGGAATGACTGTCAACAGATACTGTGCTTCAGGCCTGGAGACGATTTCTATTGCTACGGCAAAGATCAAAGCTGGCATGGGACATATCTTTGTAGCCGGAGGAACGGAAAGTATGAGTGCCATCCCAATGACGGGTTATAAACTTGCTCCCAGCTACAAAGTAGCCAGTTCTACTCCCGATTATTTGGTGAGTATGGGTATCACTGCTGAAGCGGTCAGTAAAAAATACAATATCTCCCGCGATAAGGCCGATGAATTTGCTTATCACTCTCATCATAAAGCGGCCAAAGCAATAGACGAAGGGAAGTTCAACGATGAAATAGTACCGGTAGAAGTAAAAGAAGTATTTGTAAAGGACGATAAGCGTATGGAAACTTCTCATACCGTAGCTATGGATGAGGGGGTAAGGAGAGAAACTTCTATGGAGGTATTGGGAAAATTACGTCCAGTATTTGCCAAAGGCGGCACCGTAACTGCCGGTAATTCTTCTCAGACTTCTGATGGATCTGCTTTTACTTTGGTAGTAAGTGAAGAAATGGTCAAACAACTGAACCTGACTCCAATTGCGAGATTGGTTTCTTGCTCCGTTGGTGGTGTAGATCCTCTATACATGGGTATTGGCCCATGTGTGGCCATTCCAAAAGCTTTGAAGCAGGCCAACATGAAGTTGAACGATATTGAACTTATAGAATTGAATGAGGCCTTTGCTGCCCAATCACTGGCCGTTATACAGGAAGCCGGCCTCAACCCTGAGATTGTTAATGTCAATGGCGGTGCTATTGCACTTGGGCATCCACTAGGTTGTACCGGCGCCAAGCTGTCTACTCAGCTATTCAACGAGATGAGACGTCGCAATTCAAAGTACGGTATGGTGACAGCCTGTGTAGGCGGTGGCCAGGGTATTGCCGGCATTTATGAATTATTGAATTAAAATACCGCAATAGATGCTATTTTTGCATCTCTTAAAGGTGATCGGGCGCATGTCCGGTCACCTTTTTCTCCCTTCTATTTTTTATCAACTTTGTAGAATTCAACCCATTCAATGAGATCACTGTTGAGATCAAGGCTTCAGAAATTACAGCTAATCCCGGCCAGATCCGATTCTGGGGGCCATATAACATTGACGGGCAAGGTTTGTCAGAACTTATTTTTTTGTTGGATAAATTATACATCGTCTCGGCGGAAGATGGTAACCTTGTGAGCAGTTATGAAGATATTGTTGGCTTTTTTGATATTGATGGCGAAAATGGTAAGGAAGCTTTTTTGGGAAATAGCACTGCCATTGATAGGGAAGGAAATACCTTTAAATTCCCCGATCATTTTATCATCCAGGGATTTTTAGATACAAACGGCGACACCATTCCGGAAGTCATTGGCCAGGATACCATGACCAACAGATCGCTTATCGTTGGCGCAGGCACTTTGGTGTCTATAGATCAAATTTATGCTACCCCATCAGGAATAAAGCTGTACGCTGTATTTCCCAACCCAGTGGCTAGCCTCGCCACCTTCCAATTTGAATTGACAGCCACTGAATGGATAACTCTACAAATTGTTAATACGCAAGGTACAACAGAAAAGGTGATTTTTAGCGGAAACCTGCAGCAAGGAGTCCATCAGCTAGATTGGAATACTGAACAGCTGACCAAAGGCCTTTACTTCTACCAAATAATAACGCCAGAAGGGGTGATCAGTAAAGCATTCGTTAAACAATAACCATAAAAAACTCGTCCTGCGACTTTTCACAGGACGAGTTTTACCTGGTAGTTGTTTGAGCGTGTAGGCTTATAGCTAAAGATGAAGCGCTTTTTTCTTTTCGCAGCTGAGCTACGAGAAAAGAAAATTTAATCCACTATAATCATTCTTTTGACTACAAGCTGCTCTTCTGCTTTTATCTGATAAGTATATATACCCGGTGCCCAATTTCGCCTGATCAGCCTAATTTCATTAGAGCCCGCGCTATATTCCCTGGTAATTTGATGAACTAACTGGCCATTGCTGTTCATCAATTGAAAATCCACTTGCGCCTGTTCGGGTAGATAAAACGGAATGACAGTCTGATCGTGGAACGGGTTAGGAATATTTTGATCTACTATCATGTTATCTTTTGCAGCTGTATTGGACCAGGATAAATTGATATTTAACAAATTACCACTCCCATCGTAGGCTTCCGATTGGGTATACCTTGAATTGATGTCTACTGCCTCTGCCAGATGAACATCTGCTATTGCAGCGAACTTTAAAGTAAGAAGTTGGTCGCTGTCAAAGCGCGTCAACCGGCCGGCTGCTGTATTCCAACTAACGGTGATAACACCATCTTTTACATGAGCCAGTCCAGTGTGGTTCCTTTTGACCAGACCATAGCTAATATCATCAAGCTGCAGCTGATCCGGGTCAAAAGCTAAAGAAAATTGCAGGCCGAGCAGTTGATTCAGGTCCTGGCTGGAAAGCGTAAGCTCAAAGATTTCTCCTTTCTTTAGGTATCTATCGGTAGCGTCAATCGCGATACTATTCCCGGCAGTTCGGATACTATTATCAGATCGGTTAGCTGAACGACTGTGATTGACATCTCCAATTTTTATACCGATAAAGTCAGCAGTAGTAAATCCACTTAGGTTATTGATATTGATAAACTCCGGTAGATCTCCGCTAAAGGACTGCTCGCCGCTCAAATCATACGAGGCATCCACAAACCTCCAACTGGTATTATTGCTAAACTGATCGTCTACACTCAACACCATTTTTCTCAACTGAATCAAATCGAGGGTAGTAATAGAACCCGATCGATTGACATCAGCCGCAATCATGGTGTAAGGATCACTAAAGCTTTCAATACCTAAAATAGCTTTAGTAATGATTACCAAATCGAAAGTACTCACTCCATTCATTGGGTCAGTATCCAATAATGGAGTTATAGTATAGTCATAAGCTTCTATTAATTCTGAAAAGCTGAAGCGACCATCAGCCCCAGTAATGAATGATGCAGACACCTGGCCATTCAACGTTACCTCCACATTCTCTATCACCTGATCATCAAAAGTAGCAATACGACCGCTGATAGTACCCTGTACATCCACTACCTCTCCGCATGGATTCGGATCCAGGCCTACAATAACAGAAACTTGTACGGTACAAAAATCAAAGTTTCCTGCTCCATCCACCGCAATTACATATACTTTAATAGCTTTTCCTTCATCATCACAATCAAAGCGGACTTTGCGATAATCCTCACTTAAATAATCAGCCGTTGGCGATTCAAGGCCAACCAGGGCCAGTTCATCTGCTCTGACTACGTAGTACTTTACATCACCTGCTCCATCGGGATCAGGGTGTGGCGTACAGTCAAAAATATCCTGTCCAATAAAAGTATAAGCATCGATAAAGTTTTCGCCGCCAACAATTTGCTTATCAAAGACGATCGGTAGTAAATCAATGCTAAATAATTCAATACAGACGGGGGCCGGTGTTTTGCAATCAACTACAGTAAATGGAATTTCCCGGATGGCAATATTCCCGCACAAATCAGCTACAGTTACTTCAAAAATATGTTCTCCCTCCGGAACTCCTTTTCCCTCTACATTTTTTATAATAAACCCACCAGAAATTGTGTCAATAGCATACCAGATATCTGTCAGATCTACGGGGCTACCTGTTGCGTTGAGATCAAAGCGCGCACGGCGTATTTCAACGTCCTGGGTGCAGGAATCAAATGCTGTAAACGGAATTTCATAAGCTCCCTCGCAATCGTCCAGTCCTTCAATGCCGCCGGAGCAAAATATTAGCGTATCAATCATCACAATTGGTGGCTGATTATCTATCACATCTACTACTTGTTTGTACTCCCAAAAGCCCAGAGTATAGTCGAAGGTGTCTTCTTTACATTCCAGTATGAAGGAATCATCAATAAAGGTCCAGGAAATAAGCTCTGATTCATCATTATCAGTCGAGTCGATATCAGAGGCATCATTAATGATGCCGGGTCTTGCAATAGAGCTATCATCATCCAACCATACATTTCCCTTAAATACCTTTAAATAGGTCTTTTCCTCTGTATCTCCATCGCAATCAAAATCACGCGCGATAACGGTTGGCTCCAATGTAGTGCCATCGTATTCACACCAGTTAATTACCTGATAAGTGATATGACGCCTAAAGCATATTTCATCCACGCCTTCAAAAATGGCAGTATCGGTATTGATGGCAAAAATATCACAGGCAAAACTGTTCGTTTCTATTAATTCTCCTCCATCACCCCCACATACATCTCTGTAATCTGCCGGAAATACAATAACGTAGTCATTCAGGTTCTCTACACTGATAAGCTGCTCACAGGTGCTTGTCAGACCATTGACAGCAACAATATTGAAAATACGCTTCAATTGTCCTTCCAGACAATCTGTACCTCGCCATTCAATGGTATCAAAAACAGTAAATCCACAATTGAAATCCACACTGAGGTCACCACTTTCCAGAAGCTCCTCAACTGTACCAAATTCATTTCTTACCTCCTCCAGATTAGTGGGGTCGATCACTAAATCTACACACTCAATCGTGATATCATCTGGGGCATCGCAAAAAGGAGTTATTTTGTTTTCAATTAATTCTGCTGACCAGCAGATATTAGCATTACCGGCTACATCCCTGGCCTGAAGTTCAATCTTCAATAAATCCTCCGGCGTTTTGCTAATATCACAACAGGTAAAAAATACCTGATCTGACCAATAAGTATAATAATGGAAAATAGAATCCGGGCCAACTTCAGCCATAATGAAGGTATCTCTCCTACCAGTGGTAGTAAAAAACAACAAGGTGGAGTCGCCAGTCATGGGGTTGTACTGAGTGGAAGACCCCAGCTCATCAAGGCTTTCCAAATCCAGTACATTGAATAAATACTCATCCAGGCAGCTATCCAGTGTTCGTCGTATGCGTACTTCGGCCAACTCACAATTATCCCAACTACCAGCATCAATATCTACTACGGCTATTTGAGCCGTCCCGGTACCGTCCACTGATATATTCAATTGATCCTGGCATTTGGCAACAGGCTCAGTCCGGTCGATAACCTCAAAAGGGCAACGCAATTCCTGGGCTACATTGCCACATTTATCCACTACATTATAACCCACAAAGTAACTGCCGTGCTCCAGCTGACTGACTTTGTAAGAATTACTCACTTCATCAAATTCAATTTCGGCAGCCACCAATGTTGTATCAAATTCGCCAGATATAGGCAACCCGGTGACATCCCGCTTGATAGCTACCTCAAAAATCTTAATGCTGTACTCAAAGCTATCATTGGCGCAGCCATTAACCGTCGGTGGAGGTACCACAAAAGAAGCTGTACAGTCAAAAGGCCCACTACTAATCGTATCCTTAAAGCTTTCAGGACAAGTCACTTCAGGTGGCGAAAGCTGGCCCATTCTGATGATTTGCTCAACAACAGTAGGCTCCGACGTCTTACATTGGTTGAGAATTGTCCAGGTGCGAATCAGTTTCTGCCCACAATCTTCATTCAAAATTTGGTCTTCAAAAGCTAAATTGTGACCACACAAAAAAGCTGTATTTTGATTATCAAAAAAGCGTTGATCAATATTGACCGTATCTCCAAAGCCATTAATATAATAAGGAGTACCAGTGATCAATAACAGCTCATTGCTGCTGGCATCCGGATAAATGCATAGATCAACTAGTGTATCTTCTCCTACTCTATCCAATTGTAAATCGAAAGGCTTGAAATTGAAAGGTACCTCAACCGTCTCTACATTGCCTAGCTCATCCTTGATTCTGATTGTCCTGATCATAGTAGAACCCGTACATTCATTGCCCGGCAAAAAGATATCAGAAACTTGGATATCTAATTGACACAAACCAAAACAACCATCGTCTAGATGATCTACATTGAATACGCCCTGCTCTCTCAAAATATCCCATGATACGCCTTCAAATCGACATTCGTCGTTAGCCCTGGCGATATCAGCTTTAAAATACTTCCGGATAGAATCTATATCTGTACAGATTAGCTCGGCCTCTCCGGTTACAGGAGGTACAGTAGCTACAGTGTTATCTACAGGAATGACAAACCCCTGAACAGGAAAGCAGAAATTCGTAATCGTTCTCACCTGAAATACCAAGGGCTCGCCCACGTTATAATCATCTACATCAATGGTAATGGCTCCCAAGTTTTCTATATCATTATACCTCACCCGATAAAAACCGCCTTCCGGAAAAGCTTCATCTCCACAGGCAGGCTTATGGTTTTCAATCAACATATCAGCCGTTACTGTGATCTGACAATTTTCATCTACTGTTACAAATACCGTACTATTCTGAGCAATTAAATCAACTGACTTCCAGCAATCACTCAAAATGGTGGGATTCGCCTGCGTCTGCATTGTTCCCTCCATCTCCATACTGTCGTTTGAGGCATCCTCTACCAATATTTGTGGCAACTCATTACAGTAGTCAGGAATAGCCATACCACCAAAGTTAATAGCTTTTGCCCATACCTCAGCCTGCACAGTTAGCGGATCAGGAGCAGCCGAAGCATCTGGATCGATTTCTACCACTATCCTTACACACAGACTGTCGCCGGGGTTTAGTTGCCCCGACTCGGGCTCAAAGAGCTCAAAGTCTTCCGCTGTGCCGGCATACAAAGTGTTCAGGCCGGGTGCTTGCTGTACCTCTTCTGCATTCAGTATTGATACTGCTGCCAGGCCAACAAAAGCACTGCCGAAGTTTTGCTCCAAATTGAGCAAGGAAGAGATACTATTAAGGGCCGTACCACCAGTATTTTTTATACATAAATCCAAGAGAACATTAAAGTTGCCACAAGTGCCACTTTCAGGGTAATCATAGCCTACGTCATTGAGAATAGCTTCAATCTTAGGTTTTTCAACCAACCCAAAGTCAAGCGTCAGATCTTCCAGACTATCCGCACAGGCCCCTTGCTGATCATTAAGCCCCATTTCATTAATCGGTAAATTGACAGGGAAATCAATATCAAAAGTATCAGCAGGACTACCATTGCTGTCAAACTGAAAAGCGTCCGGGCCTTCTCCCTGAGCAGGTACCGTGAGCACATATTGCTTGGTTAGGCTTTCTGACTCTTCCGTGCAAGTTTCAAAATCGCTAAGCTGCAAAATATAACGGCCTGGAATTAAACCGTCAAAGCTATACCGACCAGTTTCATCCGAAGTAGTAAAAAATGAAACCTGCTCAAGTCCCTGAAATTCATCCTTTTCATATCCAGCAAAAGTCAATTGTAGCTTTGCCCCGGCCAGACCAGACTCCGACATGCCATCATTTAAGGTATCCTGAATACCATTAAGATTCTTATCCAGCCAAACTAAGTTGCCAATATGTGCCAGTGGAAAGATATAATCTTCTACTTCTCCAAAGGGAAGCTGGGTTTGGTTATCAATTACAGGACCAAAGGCCGCGAGTCCTTTACGGTCACTCAAACGAAATCTGGCGGCTATTTCTCCCTTCAACTGAGTATTCGCTGGGACATTGAAGCATAGATCAATGCGCTGAGCATCACCTTTGAGTAAAGGTGCTTTGGTATCAACGCCCGCTTCCAGGTTAAAGATCAATTTTTCCTGGCCCTCCATTTGCCCATTACCGTTGAAATCCATCCAGGCGTGAAGATAAGCCGTATCAGAAAGTGTCCAACTCCATTGTACACGTATACAAGCCTCATTACCGACAATAATCGGCGTAATGAGCTCTACCCCATTCTCATCGTCCTCGCAAATGATATTATCAGAAAGTAAGTCTTTATCGTCACCAACCGCCTTTTCACTAGCCTGTCCATTGATCTCCGGATCAACGCATGTACCCAGGAAAGATCCCGGATAAATCAAATGCACCGGCCCGGAAGAACGGCGAAGGGTTCGAAAATCATTTTCCAAATCGGGAAGGTCTGGTAAATCCCCAAAATCCAAAGCGCCAACACCAAAATCATAAGTTTGATTAACCTGTTCATCCGGAAATCCGGCAACCAGCGCCGGCGCCCCACCGTGATCATCTCCCAAGCCTGCTTCAGCCAAAGGCTGGCCCTGTACGTCTTCAACAGAAAAATCAATGAAATAGTAGTTAGAATTAAGCTCAATGGGCTGACCGTCACTGTCCAGTTGATCGTTGTCGCCTATGTTCATCGGCGAGCTACTCAAATCACCATCAATTGTGGTAATAATCCGGTATTTAGTCCCCTCTATGAGTCCAAAAAAGTAATATAGTCCATCTACTCCGTCCAGTTGCTGCGTTTCCGTTAAATAAACCCTATCGTCCCCCAAAGGAAATAAATAATCTGTCGTACTTAACTGCTCATCTTCGCCAGCATAAACCAGGGCTACCGTCAGGTTATTCAAACCGGTACCGGCCTCTGTTACTTCCTGAAGACCGTTGAAATTAAAATCTTCCCAAACGATTCCTCCTATTTTACTCAGCGGTAAAAGATAATCCTCTACTTCTCCATCCGGTACTGTGTTGTCAATTAATACACCATTAGGCCCCATTAGAGGGTTGGTGCTTATACGAAATCGCATGGCTGCGTTCCCATTGAAGAAGGTAGCACCCGGCGGCACCTCAAAACAAAGGCTTACGGTATCGCTATTTTTCTTGTAGCCATTTTCGAGAATCAGTGCGTCTGTCTCCAGTTCCAGGTCCGCAGGTTCTCCATTAACTTTGGTGAAAATAATTTGCTCCTGACCTTCGAAAGCACCGTTACCGTTGTAATCAATCCAGCCCAATAGAAATCCATCAGGCCCGCCAAAATCACGCGGAGCAGTAAAGGTCATTTCAATACAAGCTTCACTACCAGGTATCAGCGGCGTCACAAGAGTTATCCCATCTTCATCGTCTACCTGATCTTCATCATCTTGAATAGCCAAATCACTATTAGTACCATCAGGTTCCCCGTCTACCCTCGAACCTAAAAAAATCTCAGGTACTTCTTTGACCCTGTGCCTGGGGCCATCTGCTGCCAAATTGGTTTGATAAGGAAAAGGAAGATCTCCAAAATCAAGAGAATCCATCAATGAGTATAGAAAATGATCTGGTTGGCTGTGTGATGAAGAGGTGTTATTAGAAGTAAGAAATTGCAAGCCGACAATCCCCAATAGGGCCAGGATTGATGACGATACAACAAGTTGGCTAAAAGAAGCGTCTCGAATTCGTCCTTTCATGTTGAGTTATGATTTGTTTTTGCGAAAATGCTTGGTCCGGCCTTTTGAGGTGATTATTATACTTATTTGCTAAGATTGTTATCCAAAGGCCAAATATATATAAAATAAGCCCATATAGCATAATATCCCAATTATTTCAACTTAAACTTTTTACCGATTTCACAAAAAAATAACCTGATACTGAAGACAGTACCAGGCTGACAAATCATAATCAATTATAACACTATATCTTGATTCGAACTTAGAGCGTGCTTGGAATTTGCTTTTGATGCCGAAAATACATTTAAGATGATAAAAATGTAGCTGTTTTTGAGTTTCATAGCAGGGCTATGGAGCGAAAAAAAGCTGAAATATCTTGTCCCGCTGAAAGCGGGAAGCAGTATTCTAAATGTACTTGCAGGCCAGAGGGTAAAATCCAAACACGCTCTAATTACGTTGAGCACTTGCATGCAGCTTAGCCCCCTAAGGAATAAGCTACATTAACCAAACTTATTTTCTATTTTTTAAGACAGACTCACACTAGGAGCCTGATCGGGAAGCACTTAACAAAAGGATGATAATCTAAATCCTACGTGAAATATATATAAATCCTTAGCAATAATACAGTTACAAATATACAGCTCCTAATTCACATTTGAAAGTATAGTTATATTAAAAATTATGCAATTCGAGTATATTTTTATTATCTCATAAGCAAAATACTCCCTTTTACTATATCCACTAACCCATCTACGTATTCTACTTCCGCAAAATAAACATAAGTACCGATAGGTAAAATACCCTGATTATTTTTTCCGTCCCATCCGATATCAGGGCTGTTGGGTAAAAAGTCATTTACCTCAAAAATGATCTGTCCATTTCTGTTGAAAATTCTGAATGTCTTAACCTGTTTTACATTGGGGCCAGCTTGTATAAAAAATACATCATTATTACCATCACCATTTGGACTAAATGCCATTGGTATTTAAACCGCTCTGTTTTTTTCTACTGTGACCCATAGTTTAGCTTCGGCAATGCACAAAGAAACCGTATCCATGGCCTCCACTTTATAAACGGTATTTTCAAGTGGCCGGGCCATATAATCCAATGTATTGTTGAATAAGGGCATATCATTTTCGAACCAACGGAGGGCCAGATGCTTGCTGTTAGTGCTAAGTACTAGATTTAAAGAGTCGCCCAGCCTGATGGTCTGGTCTCTACCCAGACTTATTTCAAGGTTGGGAGGCCCCTGAATATCAAAATCTCTGTACAGTCTGCATTCCATTATGTCTTCTACGATCAGCTGATGCCTGCCGATAGGTAAACCTCTGAATTTTGTTGTAAAAGAAAAAGGCTGATTATTTAGACGGTAAAGATAGTCAGGTGTGCCACCACTAGCGCTTGTAATCACCAATTCTCCGGCCGATTCACTATCCAAGCAGGTAAAGTCTCTGACTTCAAAGTCTACAACTAGCGGCTTTGGTTGAGTGAGAATAAAAGTATCGATAGCTCTGCAAAGCCCTTCTTTTTCTACGAAGTTGTTTAAGAATGTGGGGTTATAGTTGAAGGCAAAGGCTTGTGCAGCAAG
>CAZVOD010000035.1:21363-44401 GCA_964628385.1 uncultured Saprospiraceae bacterium | reverse complement strand
GAACAGCAAAACACCTGCGTAAATCTTGTACACTTTATTAATGCCCCATTCCTAACAAGGTAGCCAGCAAAAGCCTGCAGCTGGATTTTTAAAAACCCCTACCATTATTTTGCAATTCTATAAATCTATTACTGTCATTTTTTGTTAAAACAAAAACAAATTAAGTATGTAAAACGGAATAATTTCCTTGCCGCTATGTCCAGAAATAGACTAAAAAGTGTAATTGTGATCATATCATCCCTGTTGTTGACGCTTCACTTAACTATACTGTCACAGCGTTTCTCCACTGGAGAGCTTCTATCCTCTCTATTGCTGGCTGCTTTTATCGGGGTAGTTCTTCTCAGAGACCCATCAAAAGAAAGTGGCGATAGCTGGAAAGACTAGCCTTCAGTGAGGTAGAATTTGGTGTAATTGTGGCTGTGGCTTTGATATGCCAGATAGCTGATTCCTCAAATAGCAACGATTAATAAGTATGCGAATTGTAGCGATAAATTTACTGGCCCATTGGACTGATTTTCAAACTTTGTCAAAAAAAGGACATATGAAAGTTTAGGAATTATTTTATTTTGCTGTTGTGAAAAGCAAATTCTCAAATATCGCCTTGATTTATTTCAGCCAAAGTGCTGAGTTGGAAAGCCGCAGAAAGCGCTGGTTTCGGTCTGTTCATCGCAATCGTAATTTGTCTCTAGCTAATTCACTGGTGCTACAATCTTCACAGGTTGTTTATGAATCGGGGCTGGCTGTTTTTCACTACCACGAAGGTAATCAGAAAGGCAATAGTTTTGGAGAGCGTCTTGCCAATGCTTTTGCTGAAGTTTTTGAGCTGGGCTACCAGGCTGTAGTGGCAGTGGGCAATGACATTCCCGAACTCTATAAAACAGATTGGCAATTTGTTGTCCGGGAGCTTACCGATGGGCGTTGTGTCTTGGGCCCTTCTTCCCGGGGAGGTAGCTATTTGATTGGATTAACCAGAGCTGCTTTTGTACGCAAATCTTTTCAGATTTTACCCTGGCAAACCCGGCAGCTTTTTGCTGCGCTAAAGCAATTTTGTTCTTCAGATGCTTGTCCGGCGATCCTCGAACAGTTGGCAGATGTCAATTCCTTTGACGATATACTGGCCTTATTCCGGAAGCGTTCTTTAAAGAAATGCTGGCGATTGCTTTTTGCTTCGCTGCTATCCGGCTGGAAGTCCTTTCAGAAAGTGGATGTTGTTGCATCCGATTTCTATTTTACCCATTCCTGTGCACTTCGTGCGCCTCCTTTCCTTTTTCATTTCTCCAAATAATTATCTCTCAAATGGTTGTGATATCTGCTTGTAGCAAAGCAGAGAAGGATTAGTTTAGTGGTACTGTCACTTGTCAAGACTCTATTGTACTAACTTTTGCCTCCACTGTCAAAGACGGCATTCGAATTGACTTATGTTATACTAATCAATCCGGGCTTTACACAACGCTCGTATGGAATGTTACACTAAGCTAATTTTACCGAACCATTCATTTCTCAAAAACCATGAGATATTCTTCTTTGCACAGATGCATTGAAGCTCAGGTGAGTATCTGATTTTTTAACCTCATTTGCGAAAGCAGGAATTATTGCGCAGGGTAGCGACAGCTGTGAAATCATTAATAGCAGGTTGGCTTTTCAGTAGCTCCGGTCGCAATTGGAATTTTTTTAAAAAAGATGAAAAAAGTAATTTCTACAAGTTTATTAATGTTTGCTTTGGTTTTGACGGCCAGGTCACAGGCGTCTATGGAAATCACGCTACTGGATAGTGTACAAAATCCAGTAGCTTTTCAAGCTGTTATTGTTACCAACTCTCAGATCGGTTTCAAAAGAGAGACGGCTTCTGGAGAAAGGGGAAAGGTGCAACTGGACGGCCTGTCTACTTCCGGATTATATACCATTGAAGTGCAGGGCGGAACATTTTACCAACCTCAAACGCTTAGAAATATTTCGCTAATTTCTAATAAAACTAAAACGATTACTATTGTACTGAGTGAGGAGACCTTGTTCATCGATGCCATAACAGTAACTGCGGGCGAGTATCAATCGATCAACGCTATCGATGCAGAGGTGACTTCGGAGCTAAAAGCCAAAGAAATTGTTGAGCTACCTGTAGAAGGTCGGGATATAACGAGGGTTTTGTTTCGATTGCCCAATATCACTCAGGCGACGGGTTTCTTTCCGGAAGCCCCTAATGTAGCTATTAATGGCGCTAATGCGCTGTATACCAACTATCAGATTGATGGTTTGGACAATAATGAGAACTTTCTGGGGGGGCAGCGTTTTGCGATGCCCATTGGTTTTACAAAAAACATTACGGCACTGACTAATAATTTTAGCGCAGAACATGGCCTGACTTCCAACGGGATTATCAATATCACTACCAAATCCGGTACCAATGAAACAAGTGGTGAAGTCTTTTACGTCACCAGGCCCGGTCCGGTAATAGATGCGGCTTCTCCTTTTGCACAGCGAGATTTATCTGGTAATCAGGTAAAAGATGGTTTCCAGCGTCACCAAGTAGGATTTGGCATTGGTGGGGCATTGGTCAAGGATAAGACCTTTTACTTCCTGAATGTAGAACACACTACAGACCTGAAAGATAACCTGCTTAATATTCCGCAGCTCAATATTAATGAAACCGTACCCGGGACCAACACCTTCACTTACCTATCGGGTAAGATCGATCAGAACTGGACGGATAAGTTCCGTTCTTCTTTGCGCATTAATACTGGCCTCGTTAATATTGAGCGTCAGGGAGGTGGTCTTGAAGGAGGTTCTACCTTGCCTTCTGCCGGTAATCAACAAGAGCGCAACTCTTTAAATATAGCTTTGAAGAATACGTATTTGAGTAAAAACTTTACCTACGAGGCTAATTTTCTTTATGGCTCTTTTCGCTGGGACTACGCCGACCCACAGGGTGATAATCCAGATGTGACTGTATTGGATCCTTCAGGAGTCAATTTGGCATTTCTGGGTCATCCAGGTTTTGTATTTGACGACCGGGAAGATACTTACGTAGTTCAGCAGAAATTCACTTTTTACCTTAATAACCACCGTTTAAAAGCTGGTTTGCAGTTTAAGACTTCTGATTTTGAATTATTTGGTGGGGGGAACCCTAATGGTAGCTATCTAATACAGCTCAATCAGGAAGAGTTAAATCAGCTCAGAGGTTTTGGCAGTAATATTACACCGCAGGATATTCCTACATCCGTAGCGGTTTTGAATTACGGTGTTGAGTTACGTCCCAATTCTTTTGGCCAGCGTCAAAACATCTTCAGCGTCTATTTGGAAGATCAGTGGTCTGTATCTAATCGGTTGAATTTGAACATCGGTTTGAGGTATGACTATGATAACTTATCAAAAGGCGGAGGAGCGGAAGGTGATTTGAACAATATAGCACCGCGTTTGAGTGCCAATTATAAGTTGAATGAAAATGCTTCTCTGCGCGCTGGCTACGGGATTTATTACGATAAGATCTTATATGCAGTATACAGTGATGCTTTACAATTCAATTCTAATTCGGCCGACTATCAGGCCCAGCTTCAGGAGCTGATACGTCAGGGGATTCTTGATGAGAGCACCGATATTGATGCAGTAACTAATGAAGGGAATTTAGTGGGAAATGTGCCTAGTGCTACCTATCTGGCAGGGCCTAATGCCGCTGAATTGCAAGAACAGCGCGAAGATATTTTCCAAAATGAACTACGGATTCTCAATCCCAATGGTTATGATAATCCGTACAGCCATCAGTTTATGGTTGGCTATCAGCAGAAACTGAATGAGAATACTATTTTTTATGTGGACGCTATGCACAACCGCTCGCACAATTTATTTCGAATCAATAACCTTAATGCACCGGCTCCCTATCCGATAGATCCTAATAATATAGTGGTGAGAACACCAGCGGAGGCGGATGCGACACGTCCCATTCCTATTTTTACGGATAATCAGGGAGCTTATGCACTCATTAATGGAGATACGCTGCGTGGAGTAGCCAGAAATATTATCACCACCGAAACGGAAGGTCGCTCCAATTACTACGCCTTGAATTTTACGCTTCAAAAGGATAAAGGCGATGATGATTTTGCTTATCGCTTGATGTATACACTGTCGTATCTGGAAAACAACACGGAAGATATCAACTTCCGCGCTATGGACAGCAATGATTTTGAGGCAGAATGGGGCCCGTCTATCAATGACCGCCGTCACTTGATCAACGGTATTGTGAATTACTACCCATCGGATAACCTGACTATCACGCTGGCAGCTTTACTGCAGAGCGGGCAGCCTATCAATCGTATACCGGATGCCACCATTTTTGGCACTACTGACCTTAATGGCGATGGCCGGGCTTTTGGTGATGCTTATGTGGGCAACAGTGATCGGCAGCCGGGAGAAAGCCGTAACAGCGATAGACTACCATGGTCTAACACTTTTGATGTGAGTATTTTTTATCGCATTCCGGTAGGGGACAATCAAATCGAGCTGGGTACTCAGGTATTTAATGTATTCAATGCAGAGAACCTGAGTGGGTATTCCAATAATGCCACCCAATCCAATCAGATTCAGGTGGGCCCGGCTAGCTCTGGATTGTTAGTGAGAAGAAATGCTGCACCACCAAGGCAGTTTCAGTTTTCTGCAAGATATTTATTCTAGGCAGGAGAAAAAAGCTACAAACTCCATGATCCGTCATTAAGCTGATATATTTGAGTTTGTAGCTACCTGTCAGGTCTAACAAATTTGAAGTATATGAAAAGATTATTTTGGATTATCATTATCTTTTTTGTCATTGCAGCCTGCAGCAGCCAGGATGGCCAACAGGAAAGTCAGGAGAACCTTCGAGAACTGAGCTGGGAGGAGATAGAAAAAAAAGCTCGGGGAACAGCTCTGACTTTTATGATGTGGCAGGGCGATCCATTGATCAATGAGTACATTGCGACCTTTGTGGTACCCGGTGTAAAAGATAAGTATGATATCGACCTCAAGGTGGTCGATGGGCAGGGCAACACCATCGTAAGTACGCTGATGACAGAAATGGAGGCAGGCCAACAGGAAAGCCAGGTGGATATGATGTGGATCAACGGAGAGACATTTTATCAGCTCCGTCAAATCAAGGGGCTTTACGGTCCCTTTGTTGACCAACTGCCCAATAGTCAGTATATCAACTGGGATAACCCTTTTATTTCCTATGATTTTCAGCAGCCTATTGATGGGTATGAATGTCCATGGGGGAATGTACAACTGGCGTTGATTTATAATTCAGAAAAAGTAAATGATCCGCCTTCCAACCTGGAAGAGTGGGAAAACTGGGTCAGGGAAAATCCCGGTAAGTTCACAATCAGCAATGAATTCACCGGAATGACGCTGCTAAAGTCCTGGCTTATTCACATGGCTGGAGGCCAGCAAGCTATTGAAGGAGCATTTGACGAAGCGCTATATGAGAAGTACAGCCGTCAGCTGTGGGATTATGTCAATCGCATAAAGCCTTATTTTTGGAATAATGGGGAGACTTTTCCTAATTCTCTGGCGATGACGCATCAATTGTTTACTAACGGCGAAATTTATTTTACGATGAGTAATAATGATGCAGAAGTAGACAACAAAATTAACCAGGGGGTATTTCCTGGAAGTAGCCGGGCTTATGTACCAGCTATGGGAACGATCCAGAATTCCCACTATTTGGGCATTGTCAAGCATTCGGCCAGGAAAGCTGCCGCCATGGCGGTGATCAACTTCATGATTTCACCGCAGGCCCAGTGGCAAAAAATGCAGCCAGCTGTGTGGGGCGATGGCACCATCCTGTCTGTAGAAAAACTACCGCAGGAATGGCAAGAGAAGTTTGCCTCTATTCCGGGAAGAACCTACGCTCCAAAGCGCTCCGAAATTCAGGAGAAAGCGCTCATGGAACCGGCACCGGAATATATGATCCGTATCTTTGATGATTTTAGAAAAAAAGTAATGGAACAATAAGTGCGTAAATACCTGACCATATCGCTTTATGCCTTCGTAACGCTGGCACCTCTGCTGATGGGCCTGGGGTATTCCCTGCTTTACAGTCTGGGATTGATCGGCCTGCTCAATGAGGGGTTCACCCTGGAGCACTGGCAAAAGCTGTTTAGCAGCAGTGATGCCTTGAATAGCTTGTGGTACAGCAGCTGGCTAACGATAATGTCCTTGTTGCTTACACTGGCACTTGCGCTGGCTGTTTCATGGCAGTATGTAAGGTACACCAAGAGGGGAGTAGCTTATAAAAGCCTGGTTGTGCCATTGCTTTTTCCTCCTCTGATTGCCGGGTTCGCCTGGTTTTATATCTTGAGTCCGGGGGGAATCCTGTCGCGGCTCGCCTATCAGCTTGGTATCACTTCTGGGATTGAGCAGTTTCCGCGTATGGTCAACGATTATTGGAGCGCCGGGATTATCACTGCCCATGTGTTTATTGTTTTTCCATTATTTACTCTTCTTTTTATAGAACAAAATAAAAAAGAGCGGATGGCGGCGCTGCTTCAGTCGGCTTTTACGCTGGGTAGCACCCGGTGGCAATTTTTTAGGCGCATCTATACGCCCATGTTATTATCAAGGACTCAATCGGTCATTTGGCTGTACGGGATTTTTTTACTGGGCACCTACGAAGTGCCGATTATTTTGGGCCAAAGTACGCAGCGGCCTGTTACTATTTTTATTACCGAAAAACTAACCCGATACAATCTCAATGATATTCCTGTGGCTCATGCTACGGCAGTATTGTATACGGTATTTGTATTGTTGGTGGTATCGTTATTTGTCAGGAAAAAAGCCATAAATTTGATTTGAAGATACTGAGCAGATATATCGTTCCACTTTTTGTTGCGCTGCCTTTGATCAGCATTATTTACCTTTCCGTAGTATCGGTATGGACTTTTCCTGATTTGTTGGATGCTCGATTTACCGGAAAAGTATGGGGTGGTTTATTTACGGGAAATGCTGCATTGCCAGCCAGTTTTGGGCTATCCTTATTTATTTCCGGTACTTTGGCAGTTACAGCTACCGCTTTCGGCTATTTTATTTCCAAATTTTTGTTGTTTGAATTAAGGAAAAGCAGTTGGATTCAACTAGCATTTTATCCCTACCTGATAGCGCCAGTCATCTTGGGAGCTATGCTGCAATTTTATTTTGTCAGATGGGGGCTCACTGGCACCGTGGCGGGCGTCATGATAGCCCAGGCATTTTTTATACTGCCCTACAGCGTTTTACTACTTTCGACATTTTGGACAGAGCGGCTCAGACAACTGGCTTTTCAGGCTTACAGCCTCGGAGCTAATCTACAACAAGTCAATCGGGAAATACTTTTTCCAATGGCCAAACCCTGGCTCCTCCTAAGCCTGGTACAGTGCTTCCTGATTTCATGGTTTGAATATGGAATGACACAACTCATAGGAGTCGGAAAAATCAATACACTGACAGTTAGTACTATGCGCTACGTAAAGGAAGCAGATCCCCACCAGGCAGCATTGTCAGCCTGTTTAATGATTATTCCGGTACTGATTATTCTACTGATTAATCAGCGTTTACTTAGAAAAAGGACGGCGATATGATAGAACTCAGCAATATTGAAAAGACCTACGACAAAGAGCGGGTGCTCAAAGGACTACATCTGGAATTAGAAGAAAAGCAAACGCTGAGCATCCTGGGAAAATCCGGTAGCGGAAAAAGCACCGTATTAAAGATCATGGCAGGCCTGGAAAGTGCCGACAAAGGTGCTTTCACTGTGAACGGAAAAAATATGCTGGCACTACCGGCCCAAAAGAGGGGAGTGGTATACCTCAGCCAAGAACCTTTACTTTTTCCCCACCTAAATGTCAGAGATAATCTCGCATTTGGGTTAAAAATCAGGAAAGTACAACGCAAAGTTATTGATAAACAAGTAGAAGAACTGGCCGCTAAGCTTGACTTGGAAGAACAGTTGGCCAAGGCGCCTCATCAGTTATCGGGAGGTCAAAAACAGCGGGTAAATTTTGGCAGAGCCCTCATCATTAATCCGGCTATTTTATTACTGGATGAGCCTTTTGGCAGCCTGGATGCCCAAACCCGCAATGATATGCAGTTGCTCTACAAGGCAATTAGCAAAGAGTTTAGTATTACTTCTTTATTTGTCACCCACGACCTAAAAGAGGCACTTTTGATGGGAGACCAAATTGCAAAAATGAACGATGGCCAATTGAAAGTGTATGCATCAATAAATGAATTTGTTGCTGCACCGGAATCAGGAGCAGAAGAAGAAATTAATTTTTGGAATCAATTTAAAATTAAGACATGAAAGATTTTAACCATATCGAATCCGTTTATTGGGTATTTACACAGTTGTGTAATGATAAATGCGATCACTGCTATAACTTTTCAGGCCCATTTGGCAGTCGCATCAGCGAAGATGAATGTATGATGATTATTGAAAACCTCCCGAATAAGATTGATCGGCTGATTTTATCGGGTGGAGAGCCACTAGCTGAAAGGAAAAAGCTCTACATGATTCTGGATCGGCTCAAGGAAAAGTACGGTAATGAAACCCAGATCATGCTACAAACCAATGGTGATCTGTTGACTGGAGCAATTCTCGATACCTTAATAGAAAAAGGAGTAACGCGTTTTGATATTGCCAGTATTGACCGCTATCATAAGCATGCGGGGAATCGTCTGATGGTTTTAGCTGAGCTTTTTGAATCAAGAGGCGTGAATGGTGATGAAAAAGAGCCATTGGTCAAAAAAGAAAACTACCTACACAGTTTTCCCCTGAGCTGGGGAGCTTGGGGAGCGAGCGAAGATATGTGGCTCGGTGGAAATTGGGCCCGGGGAAGAGCGCTGGAGAAAAATATCTGGATGCAGAATCCGGAACATAATTTTTGTGCAATCCTTTCAGGAGCTATTGGTTTTTTGAGTGGAGGAGAAAGTATCCCACAAGAAATTTCTATTCAGCTTTGGCGGATTAATCCCTGTTGCCCCGGTACAAAGTTACCCCTGGGAGATGCCAGAATCGAAAAAGTAGCTGATGTGCTGGAGAGTGTGGCTGATAATCCGATTTTTCAGATGTTGGACAAAGGCGATCCCTATAAAATGGGGGAATCTATTGGCGTTTCTGAGGAGCATGCCAGAGCGCGATGTGGAGAGCTGAAAAACGTATGCCTGTGGTGTGATGAATTTTTTGATAATCATTATGATATGGAAAAAAAGCAACCTAAAACCGTAGAAGTATGATGAAAGCAGCTGTTATTTCCAATGGCATTGAAGCCATTGAGACACTTTACCAATCTAACCACGAGATCAGTTATGACTTTCTTGAGGTCAGTAAGCATTTCGATCCTGATCTTAGGCCTTATGATATTTTGATTGCTCCTAATGGTACCGACCACGTTGCCTTATTTCGGATTCGCAGAAAAGTGGCCGACTTTTTGGCCGCCGGCAAAACTGTTCTTTGTTTTGACGGTTGGTTCACGGATTGGATTCCGGGCAATCAGTGGGTAATGGATAATTCCAGGAAAACGATAGATATCAGATATCTTATTAAAGATGATCCCTTTGGTATTACCAAAGATTTCAGTGCTGAAGATTTGACCTTTTCTCATGGCATTAGTGGCTGGTGGGCTTGTGGTTATATTGAAGCAGCAGCGGAAGCTACCGTAATTCTGGAAGACACCTGGGGCCGGCCACTGGTAGTGGTGGATGATCAGACGACCAACGGCTTGATGGTCCTTTCGGCGAGTGGTCCGCTGGCCGATGTTTCTTACGCTACTACTGATGATGACAAAGCCTATCAGGCAATGACTAATTTATACCGTGGGATTTTGCGTTTTATTCAACAATCAAAAGCACTTGTGTAATGGAAAATAAAAAAATAGGGTTAATCTTTAATGGAGTGTGGTCACATTACACTTTTGCCAAGGCCACCAAATACAGCCATATTTTTGATTTGCTGTATGTCCATGATCTTGATGAAGTAGACTTTTCTAAATACGAAGCGCTGGCCATTCCTTTTCAGTCCAACCATAAAGCGATCGCAAAAAATAAATCGCTTATTTATGGATTTCTGGATAAGGGTAAGAAAGTATTTTTGGAAGGTGATAGTTCGGCGACCTGGCTGGAGGCCAAATGGGAAGATAGGCCGGTTAATAATTATTGGTGGGTAAAAGACCCGGGTAATCCTCCTGTATCTGAAACGGATTATGATCATCCCGTCTATGATGGCTTGACGCCCCGGCAGGCCTTTTGGCATTATCATGGCGTATATACTATAGTGCCGGATCACGCTCAGATTATTCAAAAGAATGTGGACGGAGATATCATCACCTGGCAGACTGAATACTACGGTGGTACCTTGCTGGCCACTACCCTAGATCCGATTGTTGAGCATGGTGTACAGCAGATTACCCATTTGGATAACTACTGCGATAAGCTTGTCAAGTGGTTGATCAATGAACAACCTTCGGGGAAGTTTGAAATATTAAAAGAAGATTACGGTATAGCCTGGCATTAGAGATTGCCCAAATAATAATTATGAATCAGCAAGAACTAATATTCGTTTATAATGCCGATAGTGGCAGATGGAATGGCTATCTGGATATGGCGCACAAAATTTTTTCTCCCAAAACTTATCCCTGTAAGCTTTGTGATATTACTCATAATGTCTTTTCAGCTAAGCCACAGTGGACTGCATTTGTCGAAACTATTCCGGTAAAGACTACCTTTCTGCATAAGGATGAATGGGAAAAGAAATACCAGGGCCATGATGAAAAACTGCCGGCTATATTTCTCAGGGAGGGAAAACTGATCCAACCATTTTTGGATGCAAAGGCCCTCAATAGTATGGAACTGCAGGGTTTGATGGCGTATATTGAAAGGAAGTTAAAGCCGATTGACAGGGAAAACGGTTTACCTAAAATGAAATAGCCTTAATCATTCAAATTTTTGCTTTTATGAATTACCATATTCATCCTGATATTTCGGCAGCGGAAACGCTACCGGCTTCTTTTTACAGAAGTGAGCAAGTATTTGAAATTATTAAAGAAAACATTTTCGCCAGGTCCTGGCAATGGCTCGGAGACGAAAGAGATCTGGTTCCTCTGCAGGGGCATGTCTATCCAGCGATGCTGCTGGAGCACTACTTAACTGAGCCTATACTTTTGCTTAGGAATCAGGAAAATAAGCTCAAAGCTTTTTCCAATGTATGTACACATCGCGGCAACATCATCGTTCACCATCCCGGCAAATTATCCAGAATCACTTGTGGATATCACGGTCGCAGATGGGATCTGAACGGACAAATGAAGTTCATGCCGGAATTTAGCGAGGTAGAGGATTTTCCCCGCCCCTGTGATCACCTGCACGAATTTGAGGTAGCCATGTTAGGGCCACAGGTTTTTATCGGCCTAGATGATCAGTTTCCATTTCCCAAAATTATTCAGGAAATAAGCAATCGGATAGGTTTTCTTCCGCTGGAGGAATTTAGGGAAGCACCAGCTTTGCATAAGGATTATCTAGTAAATTGTCATTGGGCATTATACTGTGACAATTATCTGGAGGGATTTCACATTCCTTTCGTACATAATGATTTGAATGCAGTACTGGATTACGGATATTACACAACAGAAATACACGATCACTACAATTTACAGGTAGGATACGCTGATAGTGGGGAATATACTTTTGACCTACCAGAGGGGCATGTAGATTACGGTAAGCATGTAGCGGCCTATTACTTTTGGATATTCCCTAATATGATGTTCAATTTTTACCCCTGGGGGTTATCCGTCAACATTGTTAAGCCATTAACGCTGAATAGGACCAAGGTCTTGTTTCGTACCTATGTCTACGATGAAAATAAATTGGGTAAGGGAGCTGGTGCACTTTTGGATAAAGTAGAGCGAGAAGATGAATTTGTAGTGGAAGGCGTACATAAAGGATTACAATCCCGTTTTTATAAGACTGGTAGGTTTTCTGCCAAAAGAGAAAAAGGCGTGCATCACTTTCATAGTTTGCTGGCAAAATACGTTTCAGCATAATGGGAACTTTTTGATCCGTTTTTTTGTGAAAAAGGTAAATTACGTGATGAATGAAATTTGCATAGAAACGGAGCGGCTTTGGCTACGGGAGTTTGAGCTTGCAGATTGGGGAGCGGTCCATCGATATGCTTCCATTGCAGATATTCTCATTTATGAGCCCTGGGGCCCCAATACTTATCAACAGTCTAAAGACTTTATTGACAAAGCTATAGCGGCCAGAGATGAATCACCCCGGCATACCTACGAAATGGCAGTATGCCTGAAAGACTCGGGACAGCTCATCGGCAGTTGTGGCCTACGGAAGAAGACTTTTAAACCGGAACGAGCAGATTTTGGGTACATTATTCATCCCAATCACTGGAATAATGGCTATGCTACGGAGGCTGCCATTGGCATGACAAAATATTCCTGTGAGCACCTTGGAGTGAAAGAATTGGAAGCTACCTGCGACGTATTGAATACTGCTTCCCGGCGGGTTTTAGAGAAATGCGGCCTTACTTTGTATTATACATTCAAAGAGCATATGACCGTCAAAGGAAAACTGAGGAGCACCCACCTGTTTAGGAACTTTGGGATCAGATAATTTAGTTATAAATATGCTCTTACCCTTAACTTATACTATTTCAGGTTTTTAATCCAGTCGCTTACGATTGTCATGGCTTCCTGGTTGAAAGTTTCTTCAATAACGGGATATTCAGCAGCACTGCCAGTTTGGGCAGTTTGGAATAGGTGATTTAATCCCTTTATGGATTTGATAGTCACATTATTATTCCCGGATTTTTTCAGTGCCTGCTCAATGCCGGCCAGGTTTTCCTGGTTGCTTACCTGCATATCAAGGTCTCCATTGATGGCTAATACCGGGCACTTTACTTCACTTAAATAATCAACCGGATCAAAAGTCATAAAATACCTGAACCAGGGAGATAACATAGGGTCAGTTTCTTTTTTAACCAACTCATCAACATCAGGGAATTCTTTCAGGCCTTCTTTTAATATCTTTTGAATCGTATTGCTGGCTTCAGATGTGGTAGCTTCAGGGTTATTTTTCAGGTAATCATAAACTCCGCTCAGTAACTTTTGATTCAGTTCAATAGTAGAGGCTGGGGCTCCGGCAAGTTCAGCGGATTTGCGGACCTGCATCAGCATCAATTCATCAATGGGAATACCCGGACCAGCCAATAAAACAATAAAATCTACTTCACCATTGCGGGCAGCCACCATAGGAGCAATCATACCACCTTCGCTATGACCGATGATACCCAGGTCAGCCTCGCCAAGCTCGGGATGCTGAGCTAGAAATTCAATGACTGCCTCGGCGTCATTGGCAAAGTCAGCGGTAGTTGCCTGGGCATGGTTGCCAGCAGAACCCGCCACTCCGCGGTCGTCATATCTTAGTACAGCAATACCATTGCGAGTCAGATGATCAGAAAGAACCAGAAAGGGACGATGGTCAAATAGTTCTTCATCTCTGTTTTGCGGGCCTGAACCTGATACAAGGATTACCGCCTTTTTTATTGCTCCAGATTTGGGAGTGGTAAGGGTGCCTGCCAAGTACACCTCATCTCTTTTATTGTAAATTTTTACTTCTTCCCGATGGTAAGGAAAATCTTTTGGGTCTTGAGGCCTCAATTTTTTTACTGCCGCAGCTTTTGAGTCGCTCAGTATGAGGGGCAGCTGCATTGGCCCTTGTTTGAAAATCCCCTTGATCTCATTTTTTTCTTCGTTTAATGTTCCCGTAAATTCCAAAGCTAGCTGGGCGGCAGTTATGGTTAGGTTCTTTCCTTCAATTATTGTGGTATCTGTTGGAATGCCTTTGGCGCCCTGATCTGGGCTATCCATGGTACTGCTGTAACGCCCCTCGTTTTTTTCAATATTAAAAACGATAGTCAGCTTTGTTCCTTGGATATCCAATTGGCCTGACCAACTGCCTTCAAAATTTTGTGCATACATGGAAATAGCTACAGTGATGATCAAAAGGGATAAGAATATTTCTCTCATAGGTGTTAGTTTTGATAAGAAATTACAGGTTTTTTGGACAGATTTTCAATAACTACTGTAAAAAATATTTAAAAGCCCTTCCCTTTCAAGGGAGCGTGTAGATCATCAAATATTTTTTTTGTTTTTTCAGATAAATTTCCCCATCCTTTTGCCAGCCTTTATTTTTTAACAACTCTTCTATTGTACTTCGTTCTTTTAGATGAGCACAATATTCTTCGCTACTGTCTGTATCGCCTTTAAATTGTTCGAGTAAGTAAAGCTTACCTTCCCGTTTTAGTGCAGCTTCAAATGAAGACAGCATATTTTCGGGTTCAGAAAAGTGGTGAAATGTATTGCGGACAATAATCCTATCGAGATTTTGTCCTTCCAGATTGCAGGAGACCAGACTGCCTAAGGTCATTAGGATAGATTCTTGCTCTTCTTCTTCGAAGATAAGCATCTGGTTGGCAATACTTGCAACTTTATCAGCAGAAATTTCGTTGACAAATATAGTTATGCTTGGATGCATCAGTTTAAGCTGAGCGGCAAACAAGCCATCTCCAGCACCGATTTCTGCTACTCTTGAGTGATCAGGGAGCTCATAACTTTGCAATTCATTCCACAACTCATATTCCGTATTGAGTTGATGTATGATGGAATCTTCCACTAAGTAAGGTCTAACCAGCTTGGCGCATTGTTGCTTAAAATTTTGAGTAGCCCATAATCTTAATATTCTCTTAATGTCTTTGGCAGGTAGAAAATCAGAAAGTAAAGTCTGAGAGCGATCTGAGAGGAAGGGAGCGTCCGTTAATTCAGAAAAATATTCTAGTTGAGTTAGAAAAAAGGAAAGTTCGAACTTGTCTTTAGAAGAGAGCGCTGAATTTTCTACCTTATTCAGGGCAGAGTCCAATATTTCCTTCTGAATTTTGGGCGAAAACTCTTTTTCCCATAGTTGTTTTAGGCGTTTTTCAAAAATTAATTGTTTTTTTTCCTGAGACCAAAGGAAAATCGGATTTATAGAGAACGATATCAAAAAAATGACGTTAATAATATATAAAAACTTAAACATATCGAGCAGAGTATATTCCTTCAAAAAAATACTTTGCAAACTCCAGTTGCAACCTGAATATACGATTTATTTCAGGATTCAGATTTTTTTGATAAAACAAAACGTTACAATAATTATGAGATCATTTTCATTCTTACTTTTCGCAGTATTTTCGATTGTTATTTTTCAAGGATGTTCCAAGGACCAGTCAGGGTTCAACGTGGAATCAGTAGAAAAAGATTATGGTAAATTCAAAGAGTCCAGCATCAAGGATCGAAGGTTTAAGCATAGCGATATTAAGGCTATCGTTACCAATCTACCGGAAAATCAGTTTGATGTTACCGCTCAGGGTAAGTCTGTAGAAGGCAAAGAAATCTACACTGTAAAGTATGGTGACGGGCCAGTAAAGATTCTACTTTGGTCACAAATGCACGGTGATGAGCCCACAGCTACCATGGCTATGATGGATGTATTTAACTTCCTCAAGGACAACAACAACCAGACTGATTTCAAAGAAGCCCTAAGGGACCAGTTATCCATTTATTTTCTACCTATGCTCAACCCTGATGGTGCCGACAAGTTCCAGCGTAGAAATGCTCTGGGAATTGATCTCAACAGAGATGCGGTTCGCCTGCAGAGCCCCGAATCAAAGTTACTCAAGAAAGTGTATGATGATATCCAGCCAGACTGGGCATTCAATCTACACGACCAGAACCGCTACTATTCAGCAGGTATCAGCAAAAATCCAGCCAGTATTTCTTTCTTAGCTCCAGCCTACAACTACAAAAAGGATATGAATGCTGAGCGTAGCGATGCTATGAAGCTAATTGGTATGCTAAATGAAACCGTACAGGAATTCCTACCCGGCCATGTAGCTAAGTACAATGATGATTTTGAACCTCGCGCATTTGGTGACAACATGCAGAAGTGGGGTGCCAGAACTGTATTAATTGAAACAGGAGGCCTAAATGATGATCGTGAAAAGCAAACGTTGAGAAAAATCAACTTCCTGACCTTATTGTCTGCTTTTGATATCATCTCTGGTGGTGATTATGGTTCCGCTTCTATCAAGGCGTATAACGACATTCCAATGAACGAATCTGATGCCTTCCACGAGGTGATCGTAAGAAAGGCTACGATCAGCAAAGGTGGGAACTCTTTCGAAATGGATATCGCTATGCGTTTTGATGAAATTGGTTACAACAGAAATAAGAACTACCACTTGCAAAACTCTATCTCTGACATGGGAGATTTGAGAACTGCCCATGGATATGTAGAAATTGATGCTGAAGGTATGAAAGCTGTACCTGGTAAAGTTTATTCTACATTGATCGGTAGCATGGATGAATTGGCTGATATTGATCCTGTAGAATTGCTATCTCAGGGTATCACTTACTTGGTTGTTGAAGAAACACCTGCTCCACAATTCACTGAGAAGTTTCCATTGGAATTGATCGCTCCTGGTCAGTCTCCTGACGTAACTCTTGACATTGGGCACAACCCTGCTCTGGCTTTCCAGAAGGATGGTAAAACAGCAATGGTAGCCGTAAATGGTCATGTACTTAACCTGAAAAAGGATAAAGAATTGATTAGAAATCGCTTCAATGAAACATTGAGCAGCCTGTAAAAAAATGAGAGTAATGGGGGAAATCCAAGGGTTTTCCCCATTTTCCAAACTTTTCCGCTTTCCTAAAGCCTGCTTATCTTCTCGCCAAAAAATAGCTCCAAAAAGTCATGAGAATGTCTAATTTCCATGAACTTTTTACCCCCCTTGGCTCGTTATTATATATGAACATATTTAAAATTAAAATACAACCCTCATGATTGTTTTGAAATATGCTGCTATCACTCCTCAAGTACAAGAAATTGAGGAAAGATTAAGAGCGGTATCGATTGATTACCTGGTTCAGATTAATGCCAGATTGAAAAAGATTACTATGCAAGATGGTAAAAGAACCTACATAGGAGAAGAAGAAATTGACAGAGAATTGAAAAACCTGGAAGAGGAAGCCAATCAATGGAATTATGCTTCATAAGCTAATGCCCCTCCTTTTACAGAAAAGAGCATTTCTTACTTTTTTCTCTAAAAGATAATGCTCCAATCAACAAGCTGGCCCAAAAGTATTTCATCGGACGTTGCCTTTTCTCACTTTGAGCGATGGCCTCATCCATCTTTCTTAGCCACTTCACTTTTTGGGTTGTGGGGTCACTTGAAAAAGAGGAGCTCGCTATTGTTAGGGTAATGGAAAAAAATAGAACGAACGTTAAATACAAGATGCTGATATTCCTAACTTTTTATTTTAAAGTTATGGGCAAATTAGTACAAAGGCATCTCAGGCAAAGCTCTTCTGCCCCTGATGTCTCCTGCACTACCTTATTACGTTCACCGAACCGCTAAAGATGAAGGACTCGCCATTGGGGTCTGACATCACTACATAATAGACATAAGTACCTATTTCTACTGGTTCTCCATTGTAGGTGCCATCCCAAAAACCCGTTCGGCTTGATTGTATTGGTGCTCCTGATTCGAACAGCTGTGCTCCCCATCGATTGAAAATGTGAATCTCTTCAAGATTGTAAAAGGAAAAGTCAGCAAAAATATTAAACTGATCATTAATGCCATCACCGTTAGGACTGAAAACATTGGGGATAAACACATCCTTTGAGCCCTCGACAATGATAGTCAGGCTATCCAGTGCAATACAGCCCGAAGTATCGGTGGCGGTGATAATATAGGTAGTGCTCACCTGAGGACTGGCCGTTACATTAAGGCTGTTGGGAGGGTTAATGCCATTGCTGGGATTCCAGGTGATTTCCTGAATATCAAAGTCGGATATTCCCATTATTGCTACACTTTCGCCCAGGCTTATAGTGGTGTCTGGTCCCATATCTATAGAGATGCTGCTGCCTTCAAAAAGAGTGATCATTTCAGGAGCAGATTGACAACCCTGTTTATTTTCTACGATAAAAGTGTAAGTTCCGGCACTTAGGTTATCCTGAAGGAAAGCCATTTCAGAAGTGCTGATCGTTAATTGCCCATTTTGGAATATAGAAAATGGACTGCTGCCGCCACTAAAGCTTAGAAAGATGCTGCCATCTTCAAAACCTCCGCAAGTCTCATTGTTAAAATCAACAGAGTCTATAGTCGGACTGGGAAATACCTGTAGATCAAGGCCTAGTGCCTCTGATTCACAACCAAACTCCGCTAAAGTTGCAAAAATACGGGTAGTACCACTGGTGAAGTTTGCTGGGTTCTCAATCGGGTTTTGTGCCGTACTGTCAAGATACCATCTCACCTCTTGGTCAGCATTATTAATAAAATTATCTTCCAGAGCTGTAAGGTTGAAATCAAATTCGTCCCCTACTGATATACATCCTCCGGGGACTTCTATTGGCATAGGAGTAGCTGGCGTTAGGCCGATAACAATTTTTAAACTATCGCCGGAAGCTGTTCTCACATCTACATTTCCATCAAAACCACATTCCCTGTATTGTCGTATATCTTCTACGGTACTGATATTTTCCTTATTCAAAAAATCATTGATCCCCATAGAGCCATTGGTTTGAATAAAAGAAAAGCCCCACACTAAATACTCTCCGTTGGGTAGCGCATTGAAGTCAAAGTCTCCATCGAGGTTGAATTCTAGGATAGTGAAATCTGGTGCATTTGTAGAAGTTAGCAAATAGGCGTATTCAAAGGCGAATTCTGTTGGGGTAGGCTGTATTTCATCTTCCGCCTCATAGCTTGGCGTGAATGCAGAGAGATCTTCTCCTGAGCATAATTGCAGAGGTAGGGTAGTGGATGGAGCATCAGCCGGAAGGACTAGATCCCCTGCATCTGTAGCCCTACAATCAAGGATAGTGCCCGTGGCTGAAAATGAGCCTGCTCTAAGTTCGCTAATGAGGGATTGGTTTTCAGGGCTATTGGCCTGTCCCGGCGTTTGATTGCCGTCTACTTCAGGATTATCATAATTAGCAAGAGTATTCCAATCATTATTGAGGGCATTGATAAAGCGAATGACACGGCCGGATTGTGAATTATCGGAAGCCCTCAAACGAACCACTGTATTTTGAACTTCCGCGGTAAGCGAAACACTTCCCCAACTGATGGCATGCACTATTGTCTCACAACGATCTCTAACCTGCACGATATCCCCGGCGTTTCTGAGGCCAAACTGCCAGCCCGATACAGTGGCTTCAGGGTCAGCGCAAGGACAAAAATTTGAATCTTCAATATTGGGGTTGCTGGGACAGGCATCCATACAAGCACTAGTATTTGGTATGATATAAGCGCCATCATTATTGGCATCTTCCGGATCGTCAGGTGGCAGTAGTGCATTTGGGCTGGCGGCATTATAAACTACCAACAGAGATCCCGGGGGAACAGCGGTGTAGCAACGGCCAAAAATGAGATGCCCGGGAGCATTACCCTCACCAGTGCCTGCAAAATTATTATCATCGATCAGCCATCCGCTGATATCTACCGGGGCATCAGGATTATTGGGGGCGCCAACTACTAAAAACTCAATGTATTCATCTTCAGAGGCGGTGGGGCCATTAGATATTTCATTAATAATTATGCCCCCACGTTCATGGATGAAGGGATAATCTCCGCTAAATTGAGCATTCAAATGGATGAAAGTAAAAGAGCAGCTTAAGGCAAGCAGTAAAATTGCTTTTAATAGGTGTAAATTTCTTATTTTCATTGCCAGGATTTTTGGGGGAAAATTAAAGTGTAATTTTACGGGTTTAATCCAAATTGAGAAATAAGTCTCAAAAAGGAAAAAACAGAGGAACTTATACTTTTACCAGAGAATAAATCCATTTTTAAAATTTGTACTTTCATGAAAGCAGACTTGGCAATATGCTACAAGACTAAACATAATATGCTTTTACAGTACGATTTTTTCCAATAATTATTTTATTATCACAGCTGAAAATGTCGTGAAACCGGAATACTACCACAAGCAGTAAAAGGCCGGAGGATTTCAATACAACTTATACGTTTAGTGATTCGCCAAACCAACCCTTCAAGAATGATAAAAGGTCGAGCCATAATATTGACGAATGGATTGCTGGATACGGTATCTGCAAAAACTTGCCATGGTTTGCTGCGTGGAAGCGAGCGGTTTGAAATAGCTGCCGTGATAGACGCCAAATTTGCAGGACAAGATGCCGGCATTGTGATGGATGGGTATGAATTGGGAATTCCCATTTTTGAATCTGTGGAAGATTTTTTTGAAAACCATTCTTCTCTGGGTGTAGGCTATTGTATTGTCGGGGTAGCGCTACACGGCGGGCATCTTCCCGAAGAAATGGTAGAATCTCTGGCTCATGCCATAAAATATAGCCTGACACTTATTTCTGGACTTCATGCCTATCTGTGTGATATCCCTGAACTGTTAGAACTGTCATCAAGGTATAACGTGGAGTTGATAGACCTAAGAAAACCTAAGCCGGCCAGCCAACTCCATTTTTGGACCGGAAAAATCTATGAAATTGAAACCCCCAGAATCGCCGTTCTGGGAATGGATTGCGCTATCGGTAAAAGAACAACCTGTCGGTTTTTGATGGAATCCTGCCGGGCTCATGGCATTTATGCCGAGATGATTTATACGGGGCAAACAGGCTGGATGCAAGGATATCCGCATGGGTTTATTTTCGATGCTACATTAAATGATTTTGTAAGTGGAGAAATGGAAAAAGCGATCATTGATTGTAATGAAGCTTTAAGTCCTGATTTAATACTTATCGAGGGGCAGTCTGGTTTAAGAAACCCTTCAGGGCCCTGCGGCAGCGAGGTCTTACTATCGGGAGATGTCAAGGGTGTTGTATTAGTTCATGCGCCAAGTCGGAAGTATTACGACGAAACGGTTAAGCCTATTGCTAGTATAGATAGTGAGATTAGCCTGATCAAACATTTTGGGGCGGAGGTCTTGGCAATTGCCCTTAATGAGGATGAAGCTGACGAAGCGTTTTTGAATCAGCAGCAGTTAGCTCTTCAAGAGCGGCTGGGCATACCAGTTATTCGCCCTCTATTGGATGGCGTGGCTTCACTTGTGCCTGCTATTCAAGCGTTTATGCAGCAAAGTGTGTCCAGCAATACTTGTGTAAAAAAGAATTAGGTATTGTTAACACAGACTTTACGTAAGGCTTAAGGCTACTGCAATGCCTTGTTTTTGTACATATTCATACCTGGCCGAGAGTTGATTGGTAAGTAGTGCAATAGCGGTTGATTTGGGCTGCTCTTTCGGGTGAGATGCATCAGTAGGATGTAGTTCTACCAAAGCATCTTCACTAATCTGAAATTTGTTATTTCCCACACTATTTAATCCCAGGACTTTTTTATAAAAAGTTTGAGCTTTCTCCAGGTTATTGTAACAAAAGTGCGTAATCTATTGTTCGACTCCAAAATGGGCGAGGTTGTTGTAAGCACTATTTTCCTTTAGTAATTCATCAATACCTTGTGGATTATACCCTAGAAGCCTACCAAATCGACGTGCCAAAGCTTCCTGTAGTCCGTTCCATGCAGATTTCCAGGTTTTGGACGTGTCAACGGTGTGAGGATGCTGCAGTACAACAGTCGGCTCGAAATCTTTGCATGACTTCTTTGAAAATCATAAACTACGACCAGTTCTATGCGTTGCCTAAAATCATTGGAACCATCAATCCCGATTGTAAGATAGTTAACTGTTGCTGAAAGTTTCTGTAATGTATTTCTACTAAAGCTATTTATGAAATTCAAAACTTTGTTATTGGTAGGCTCAACTTAGAAGCTGTTAGACTTTAATCCTTCGACCCTGTTGGGCGTCTTTTGCGGCTACTTTTCGTTACAAAAATCCTTCCCGCCACTTTGCGGGACAGGCTATTTAGCGCTGCTAAACTCCGGTTTTGGCGCCTCAATTAGCCGCAAAACCCACCCTAACAGGTTTCAAAAACCAAATTCAAACAGCTTCTAACAAGTCTACATGGTTGGTTTGAAGGGCATGAATGTTTAACTGCTTATTTAAAGGCTTTGGAAAATCAAAAGTGAGAAAGCCTCCGGGAGTAACAAGATAATCAAATTGACATTGGTTATAGCGGGCTTTTACAAAGTGTTTGAAGAGATTTTTGAAGTCTTTTGTTCTGGCGTTGCAAAACTGATCAATTGGCATTTTTTGGAGTACAAACCTGGCTATCTTATATTTTTTAATAAAAGGTAGAATTTTTTGAGACCGTATTTATACTGGTAAGTTAAGCTAAGTTGGGTCATACTTGTTAAGTTATGCTAATATTTAGCAAAAAGGCTCTTAACATAACATTTTTTTATCCATTCGTCCATTCCCGTGTTTGTCTATATGAATTTTCTAACCAAAATATTTATCTATGATCCCTAGTCCCTACTTGAATTTAGGTAGTTTTGGGAAAACTATTTTCCTAACGGCCATTTTTATGATGGCATTCAGCTTATTTACTACAGCAACTTATGCACAAGACTGTACTGCCGACGCCGGAACATTAGGTTCGGTAGAGGTAATGGTAATGGGTGACAGTGCTCAGATTACTGCTACACCAAATGAAGACGCTGTGTTACCAAATGACAGCACCTATACTACGATTTACGTTTTGACAAGCGGAGAGGATTTAGTAATTGAATCAGTATCTGAAATGCCTTCCTTCAAGGTGCCTTTCAGTGGTACATTTACGATCCACACGCTTATTTACGACCCCGCAACTCTAGACCTTGGAATTGTTGAGTTTGGAGTAACTACCGGAGTGGATGTCAATGGCCTGTTAGTACAGGGTGGTGGCGATATTTGTGCATCTTTGGATGTTGCAGGAGCCACATTTATCTTCTCACAGGAAGAAGAGCCAGCATGTCAAGCAATGGCTGGTACTTTAGTAGCTGACAGCGATAATTGCCTGGACAGCGTAGCTACTTTAACGGCTGCGGTTGACATGGAGCCTACAGTACCAGAAAACTACGAAGTACTTTACGTTC
>CAZVOD010000035.1:0-21263 GCA_964628385.1 uncultured Saprospiraceae bacterium | reverse complement strand
AGGGCGGTGGTGATATTTGTGCTGCATTGGATGTAGCCGGAGCACCATTTGATGTTACTGCTTGTGAAGAAGAGCCAGCATGTGAAGCAATGGCTGGTACTTTAATGGCTATGAATGGCTGTTTGGAAGATGGTACAGCTACCTTGACAGCTGCGGTTGACATGGAGCCTACAGTACCAGAAAACTACGAAGTACTTTACGTTCTTACTTCAGGTGAAGACTTGGTAATTGAAAATGTAAACGAAGCGCCTACTTTTGATGTAACAGAAGAAGGCAGATTTACCATTCATACTTTAGTATTTGACTCTACCCTTGATCTTAGCATCATTGAGTTTGGAGTAACTACTGGTGTTGATGTAAATGGTCTTTTAGTACAGGGCGGTGGTGATATTTGTGCTGCATTGGATGTAGCCGGAGCACCATTTGATGTGGCCCCATGTGAAGATGACAATACTTGTGAAGCTACTTTCGGTAGCTTGAAGAAAACCAATGTTGGTTGTATTGACGGTGCAGGATTTACTACCTACAGAGCAAGATTGGACGAGCATCCTGTCGTACCAGAAGGATACGAAGTGCTATTTGTATTGACTTCCGGTGACAGATTAGTTATCGAACAAGTAAGTGATGAGCCAGTATTTAGAATAGAAGAAGTAGGTGTTTATACTATTCATACATTAGTATATGATCCGGCTACTTTGGATTTGGGTATCGTGCAGTTTGGAGTAACTACTGGTGTTGATGTAAATAACTTGTTGGTACAAGGTGGTGGTGATATATGTGCTGCATTGGATGTAGCCGGCGCAAGAGCACATATTGATTTCTGCCATTGTGAAGCAGAAGCCGGAACTTTGGCTCCTTCATTTGAAGGCTGTATTAACGATGGTAAGCCAGCGACTATTACTGCAGTAAGAACGAGTCCGTTTGTAGAGCCAGTACGTCGTTACTACGATGTTATTTATGTACTAACCAGCGGTAGCAATCTGGTAATCGAGCAGGTAGCAGAAGAGCCTGAATTCGATGTAACTGAACCAGGAATGTACACGATTCACACATTGGTATACGATAAGAGATCACTTGACCTGGGTATTGTACAGTTTGGAGTAACCACCGGAGTAGATGTGGTAAATATTCTTGCTAATCCAGCTATCTGCGGTGACTTGGATGTGGCTGGTGCCAAGTTTACAGTTGGCATGTGCGAATGCCCGGCCGATGCAGGTTCTTTGGATCCAAAGATAGATGACAGTTGTTTCACACCCGGCCATCCGGTAGAGCTGGAGGCAGATATAGATCATACTCCAACAGTACCATCTGGATACTCAGTTATTTATGTATTGACAGAGGGTGATGGTCTTGTAATTCAGGATGTGAGCAGTACACCAAGCTTCGAGGTGAATAAAACGGGTGATTTTACTATTCACACGTTAGTATACGATCCATCAACATTGGATTTAGGTATTGTAGTATTTGGTCAAACTACTGGATTTGATGTAAACAGCTTGTTGATTCAGGGTGGTGGCCAGATTTGTGCTTCTTTGGATGTAGCTGGTGCCAAGTTCACCGTTGAAGCTTGTCCTTGTGAAGCAGAGTTTGGTGCATTGGAAGCCAATGAATTTGATTGTATCAGTAGAGACAGATATGGCTTTGTACGTACCAAGATTACTGCTGACGTTGTGGGGCAGCCAAATGTACCAAAAGGATACAGATTGATTTATGTATTGACTTCAGGTTCTGATTTGGTAATTGAAAATGTCAATAGTACTCCTTCATTCTTTGTTTATGAAGAAGGTCGTTATACCATCCACACGTTGGTTTATAACCCATCTTCATTGGATCTTGGAATTATTGAGCCAGGCGTAACTACTGGCGTGGATGTGAATAATCTACTAATCCAGGGTGGTGGTGATATCTGTGCGGCACTGGATGTAGCTGGTGCACCATTTATGGTGGATCGTTGTGGAAACAACTTTGGACACAGTGCAACACCTGATGCTTATCCAAATCCTACAATGAATCAATTGAATATCAACATTCCTGTAGAGTTGAGTGACAAGAGAATGACTATCGATTTGATGGACCGCCAGGGTAATGTTTTGTCTACTCAGAAATTAGCACCTGGTACCACAAATACTGAATTTGATATGTCCAACTTTATTGATGGCGTTTATATCGTACGTTTTATCTACGATAATGCTACCGTAAAGAGAATGATGATTTCTAAGTTCTAAGATACAGTAATACAGTTTGGTTATGTCCTTCGGGACAATAACCTGTTGTAATGCATAAAGCTACCATGGAGTCAGCAATTTCCTTAGAGGATTTTCTGGCTCCATTTTTGTTTGTATATCTCTTTAAAGGGAGGTATATCATAACTTAGAATATTTTTATATATTTGAACAATCTTACTGACATTATCTCCACAGTCAAGTGTTTCGGAACAGGTTACGCTCCTTTTGATAGTTCATGAGGGTAAAACACTTTTAAATTATTTTCTGAAGTTGTTTAGAGTTTCCTGCTGGAAGCGAAAAAACAGGATTTTAGTTCCAGTTGAGGCTTTTTTTGAGTTTCATAGCAGCGCTATGGAGCGATAAAAAAACGAAAAATGGGCCTAAAAGACGTTTTTGCAGCCCAGTGAGTAAACTTTAAACAACTTCTCTAACAAATTTTAGATGATGATCCCAAAATCGATTCGATTAAACGGAACTGCAAGGCAGTTCAAAACGCTTATTTATTTACTGAGTATTTGTTGTTGTTTTCTATCTACTACTCACCTGAAAGCACAGTGCGAAGCTTCTTCAGGCACTTTGGATACGCTGATATCCGGCCCGGGAAGTGAGGGGACTGTTATCATGGCTGCGATAGCTGACACAGCAGTTGTTCCTGAGTCTGCTGTACAGGTATTTTTATTGACAAGGGATTCCGCTCAGATTATTGCAGGTTTTAGTGAAAATCCGATGTTTGACGTTACTCCTCTGGGGCGCTACGCTATCCACTCCTTCGTCTATGATACTACAGATTTTAAGCTGGATACTGTTGACTTTGGAGCTACAACTTTATTGGCCCTACCGCAGCAACTACCGGATACTTTATGTTTCAGTTTGGACACAGCTGGGGTAAGTATTGAATTCCCATTCAATGAAGTTACTTGTGGGGCTGATGCTGGTGAGTTGATAGAGTTGAACCAATCCTGTCTTTCCGATGGTACCAGGCTCATTGAGGCAGAGCATATATTTGCTCCCGTGGTACCGGAAGGTTTTTTGAAGGTGTATCTTCTAACTAGCGGAAGCACCTTTAAGGTCAGAGGTTTTAGTAACCAGCCTTCCTTCCTGGTAGAAGGCGAAGGAAAGCTCAACGTGCATACGCTAGTTTATGATACTACTACGCTCAGTCTGGACTCTGTACTTATTGGCCGTACTGGTTTAGTAGAAGTCTTTAGATGGCTGAAAGTCGGAGGAGGCGAAGCCTGTGGTGACCTTGATACAGAGGGTGTTGTATTTGATATTAATGAATGTCCTTGCGAGGCTACATTTGGTATACTTGCTACCAATGAAGCTTGTCTGGAGAATGGCATTGCCCTACTGGAAGCTACTGTAGTAGATACGCCCTTCGTACCGGAGGATTTTGAGATAGCCTACTTTCTGTCTTCTGCTCCCGATGGCATCATACAGGCTATCAGTGATACACCAACTTTTACCGTAGATGAGCTGGGGGAGTATACTATTCATACTTTTGTGTATAATCAGGCTACCTTTCCCATCGTAGCCATTGTGGAAGGGTTGACCAAGATTAGTGTGGTAGATATGTTTCTACTGCAGAGTGGTGGTTTTATTTGTGCAGCCCTTGATTTGAAAGGAGCTACCTTCGCGGTGGAAGATTGCACGGTAGAATTAGCCAGACCTTCGTATTATCCAGGTTCAGTGGTCAATACGATTAATGTGAATATCCCGGCTACTCACATGGATCGGCCTATGGGAATAAATATCTATGACCTTAATGGCAGGAAAGTATTTTCCACTCGTATTGATTCAGGCGTAACTCAGACTCAAATTGATGCCAGTCATTTAAATCAGGGGATGTACGCTATACAATTTCTCTACAATAATGGCGTAATGCTATTTCAGGATTTGTTCTTCAAGGAATAGATACAGCTACTCGAGTCTTTTAGACGAAAACATAGAAAGATGCTGATATAGCATCTCTAAAAATGATTAGCAGATAAGACCTTTACTTTTCTGCTAATCATTTCAAAATCATAGCTTATCACTACACAGCTTGCCTAATGACAGGTCAGGTTTTCTTTAATTCAAGGCTACTTCTATTCAGGGGACATAGCGTATTTAGCCCTTATATTGTAGTAAATATTAATGTTTTTTAATTCACTTCCTTCTTCTTCCATGCCTAGCCCCTGAGTATCATAACCACTGTAATAGCGATTTCTGTTATAATCTGTAGTTTCTTCCAGGCTCAGGAGTATTCCCAACTTATTACCAGAAGCTTCGGCTAGTAATTGAGCTTGCTTTTTGGCATCTTTCAGAGCCATAAGTTTGACTTCCTCCAGATGTTTGGAATATTCAGTGTTAGAATAGTAAAGAATAGACAAGGCATTGATGCGCAGTTCATTACTCTGGCTCAGAATAGCTTCTAGTTGATCGGAGCCGGTTAATTCAAGAATAATAGTTTTGGAGGCCAATGTAGAACCTACCTTGTTATAGCTGGGATAAGCAGATACATTGTCAATAATCATTTTATTACCATCCAGACCGATTTTAGCAAGGACACTCATGAAATCAGCTTCCAGCGTTTTCATATCCATAATACTGGAGCCATCTTCCAATTCCTGTAGAGTGATCGATAAGTAAATCCTATCTGCTTCCACGGTTTTTTGAGCAGTACCATAAACTATAATTTCTCGCTGAGCATAGGTAAATGATGTGGTTAAAACCAATAAGGCCACTACCAGGAACATAAATTGTTTCATTTTAAGTTAATTTTAGGTGAAAATATTTTAGACCGCACAAATATAAGTCGCTTCAAAGAATAACCTATCTGCTTTTTCCTGTCGGATGAAAAATTTCAAAGCATACCTGTACTATCGGCCGAAGTCATCCTGAACCCTTACGATATCCTCTTCGTCGGAAGGCGAGGTGGGGTCTTCATGCTTCCATATTTCTGCCACAATACCAAATTGATCCAGCCCGACTAATCGATGACGCTCACCTTTGTGTAACCGGATCATATCGCCTTCATGCAGCGTCTGCAAGGGGCCGGGCTCATCTGTGGAGCTTGTGATTACCCCAACTTGTCCTTTGGCTACCCGCCAAATTTCTGAACGCCTAAAATGGTATTGCCAGGATAAGCGCTTCTCCGGGCCAACAATCAAAATTTTGGGACTTAGCTTTTGAGAGTTGTCAAAATCATTAATGCTCAGCTCCGGAAAATATCGTTCAATAAAGTCCTCGATCTGTTCCTCCCGGATAGCAAAAAAGCCGCCCCAGGGCCGATTTATGTCTTTTCGAAGAATGGAAAACCCCTGATTAACCAACTCTGCTTCAATGGTAGTAAATATTGTGGTATCAGTTAACTTATCAAGTTCAAGTTGCATAGCCTTTGGATTTAAATATCCACAATAGTAATAGTATTTTCCTGATTAGACCAATACTTGATTTTTGAAAATATTGATAATAGTACGCTTTTAACGATTTTTAGGGCATCCCAATTCCCTCGGTAGGGTTTTTAACAATTTGGCCCAGTCCGTTAATGCTCCTAAGGTACCCATCCAGGCGATGGTCCTGCTTGAACCTCACTGCTTCCGCCTTCGTCGCAAAGGATCCTACCAGTACTTTGTAACTATCGTGATTATTGTTTAGTCCCATATAAACAACAGCACCCAACTCTTCCTCTAGTTTCAAAAAGGCACTCAGCGCATTGCGATAGCTGGAAAAAGAATGTACCTGTATTAAGATACTGTTTTGTCCAATGGTATCTTCAAATTTATAGACCGGAGCAGTTGGCTCTTCTTTTGTTATTACGGCTCCGGTAGAATCCTGATAAGTCATTAACTCGTCTTCGATGGGTCTTCTGGGAGCAGCAATACCTGCTGCCTGATTGTTTTTTATCTCATCGAAAGTCATTGGTGATTCCTGGGCGGCAATCTTTCTGTCTAGTTTATCCGCTTCTTCCTCAATTCTGTTTCTAAAATAAAGGAATACGATAATAACCGTTAAAGCCAGTGTTAGGAATGGCCACATTGAATTGGGAGAACTACCAAACTGGGCATAATAAGCCGGTACTTCCCTACTGGCTTGCTTGTAGTATTGCTCCGGCATACTTCTGGAAGAGAATAAGCCATTGGAAATAATAGCCCCCGCAAAAATACAAAGTATTAAAATGAGTAAAATGATGTTCAATGTTTCAGTTGACATGATATTCGACTTTATGGGTGTTAATTGGACTTGTTTCGTGGCGATTACATTAGTATAGTGTAGTTTCTTGCGAATTAGTCAACTTCAATTGCAGCGTTTTTTTAAAAACATTAATCCATCATGTCAGAATATAGTTCCCCACCGTGGCTTTATTTCGATTTTGGAAATGAAAAGCATTTACCAAAATTAGGGGGCGGTAACATACGGATAGTTGATCCGCCTTATTCAAAGGGCCGTTTTGCATTTTTTTATAAAACGTCCGGTAACTGGAAACCATTGTATGTTGATTTGGAAAAAAAAATTACCATACAAAAAAATCAGCTTCTGTCTCTTCATTTTATGGCGTCCACTAGCGGGCGATGCTATCTTAAGCTATGGAACGAGCAGCAAGTAATTGAAGAAGGCTGGGTCAATCATTATGAGTTTCATACTACTGCCAATAAATGGGTAAGCTTAGTCTACTCTCTTTATCATCTCGCCGGGAAACAAATAGACAAGATAGAAATCAATCCGTGTGTGGATAACCTAAAGCCTGCTAATGTATACCTCAAAAGTATTTGGATTAGCTCTCTTTTTGCCTTTAACGATTTGCCTACACCCGTAATTGAGGCCGAAAAATATATCTTGACAATAGGAGAAAAGATCATTTTGAAGGGGGAAAACAGCTACAGCGAAAAGGGAGAGATCAATTCCTGGAAATGGTCAGATGGGGTAAGTGTGATAAGTACATCTAGAAATATCTTGTTGAGCTTTCAAAAACCGGGCTGGCATCACTTATCCCTTGAAGTTGACGATTTGAGTGACAATAGGGCACAACTATCCAAACGCATCTGGGTAAGAGATGATAAATACCTGGTAAGTCCAGTATGGAGTGAGCAAGAAGTATTTTTTTGTGATGAAAAAATAGAGCATAACTTCCTTATTGATTTACCTTACAACAATCCATTTGATCGCGATGAGATACAGGTAGATGCAATAGTTATGGGACCTGCAGGAGAGCAACTTACTTTGAGTTGTTTTTATAAGTATCCTGCACGCTATGAAACTATTGGTGTTTGGCTCAGTGACGAAGAGGCCGCCCATTGGTGTTTGCGTTGGCAAGCTCAATACCCCGGAGAATATAAATTGCAAATAGTGGTACGCTTCAACGAAGCTACCTTTTACAATGAGCCATCCACACATTGGCTGAAACCTGGCTGTGCAAAGGGCATAATCCGTCAAAATCTCCAGAATCCTCAGTTATTTGAACATCAAAATGGAGCAGCTTTTTTTCCTTTAGGCATCAATGCAGCCTGGGATACCTTTGAAAACTACAAATTGTTATTGTCCAATTTATCTCGTTCAGGAGCTAATTTCATCAGATATTGGTTGGCAGCTTTTACCAATCAACAGTTGGAATGGCATCGGGGAATTGGCTACTACGATCAGCTGGCGGCCGCCAAGTTGGATTATTTGTTGGAGGAATGCCAGCGAAATGCCGTCTACCTGCAGCTCTGTATTTTTCACCACGGGATGTTTTCTACTTCTACCGATTCTAACTGGGCTGATAATCCCTACAATTCAAAAAACGGAGGCCCGCTCAACAATCCGGAAGCTTTTTTTTATCAGGAAAAGTCAAAAGTTTTATATAGAAAGCTCCTGCACTATCTCGTTGCTCGATATGGCGCCTATACTAATCTGTTGGCATGGGAATTATTCAATGAGGTTCAGTGGACGGGGCATCATCCTATGCAATCTAATCAATGGAAAGTTGCAGTATTGTCATGGCAAGATGAAATGGCTCACTTTATTAAGCAAATCGATCATTTCAGGCATCCGGTAACGAGTAGTGCCAATAAGCAGCAGCTTACACAATTAGCTGAGGCTTCCCGTCTGGATATACTGCAGTATCATACCTATCCCAGGTCCGGATTATACGACCGGATTCTTGAATTGGATATCTATTTTCTCAAAAAACTCAAAAATGTTGATAAAGCTATCTTTTGCGGAGAATATGGCTACTATCAGGACGGCGATGTCTCAAAGGCAGAAGAGCAGCGCTTAGTTTGGCTTAGTCTCTTCATTCAGGTACCTCATTTTATCTGGCGTTGGCAAGGGCACTATCGTTATTCGGGTAGCTCTCTTTTTGAAGGGCCTTCCTTGTTTTTGGGCGAATTAACATTGCACGAAGAAGGAGAAATCCAGCCCTGGTCTTTTGGATGGAGTGCTTTGGGGGCTTGCCAAGCTGTTGGTTTTAAGACGCAGGCCGGTAATTACTATGGCCTGATTTGGAATGATAGTTTTTGGAGAAAAAAGCGCAAAGTAAAAATTTATCTTAATGATGTAGAGGGGTCGAATTTTGAGGTTTATTTCCAAAATATTCCGAATAATCAAGTTGTACGTTATACACATCAAATATCTACAAAAAGGCCATATCTAAGGGCTAATTTTGAAAAAGGCTTGGCTTTTAGACTCATAAAAAGCCAAATTTCGTAGTGATTGTTAGAAAAATCCATTTTAACTGTAACCATTTCTGCTTCCCTTTAGTAGTGTAAACGATTTAAAAAGAATAAAGCGAGACTCAGTATCCTCTGTAGTTAATTTTCCAGAGCCGAGCGGTGGATCATCCACTCAACAAATGGTGACATACAATGGTAAAGCGAATGATTAAAGTACATATGACGGACGAGCAACTGATGCACCTGGTAAGAAAGGGAGAACTCGATAGTTTATCAGAGCTTTTTAACCGGCATCACAAGAAACTGTACAATTTTTTCCTGCAGTTGACTTCTGATGCAGCACTTAGCGAAGACCTTACCCAGAATGTTTTTGAGCGTATAATCAAATACCGCAGCTCATTCAGAGCAGATTCTACTTTCAAGGCCTGGATGTATACGATTGCCCGAAATGTAAGAATTGATCACTTCCGCTTGAATAAAGTCAAAATTGATGAGGGTACTCAGCTTACTGATCTGGAAATTACTGTTAAAAATATTCATGAGCAATTAGAGCAGAAAGAACGAAGTAAAGCCCTTCAAAAGGCTATCCGGCAGCTGAAGCCTGAGTACCGGGAAGTATTGCTTTTGGGGTGGTTTGAAAAAATGACTTATGCAGAAGTCGGTGCAGTTCTCGGCCTTACCGTTAGCAACGTCAAAGTGAGGATGCACAGAGCTATCAAGCAATTAAAAAATAACCTTGGCAAAAGTAATAACCTATGAAATATTCTGTAACCGAAGAACAGTTGATAGATTTTCTGTCAGGTGAATTATCACCTGAAGAAAGTAAAAGAGTTGAAATGGCGCTACAACAATCGAAAGAACTCAAAGAGCAATACGAGATGCTAAAGCTGATGAGGCAGGAGGTGGAAACTCTTCAGTTGGAGGAGCCACCACTTCATCTGAAGCTGTCTTTTGAGAGTATGTTGGAAGAAGAAAAATATAATGTAGCTCATAGCCCGCAAGTCCGTAAGGTAAATGTATTGAAAAATACCAAAATCTGGGCGGCCCTCGCGGCCGTAATGCTCATCGGGATATTAATAGGAGGGCAGTTGCAGTACTATTTTTTCCAACAATCTCAGGTCGCTACTATACAGGAAGAGCTGAATGGAACCAGACAACAAATTGAACACTTGATGCAGGAGCAAAGTACAGCAAAGCGAATTATGGCTGTGAACATGTCTATGGATCTGGATAAAGTGGATCAGGAATTGCGCGCTCAATTGATCCGTTTAATAGTTAAAGATGAAAGCCCCACCGTGAGGCTTACCGCAATTGATGCCCTGATAGAGTTGGACCAGTCAAAAAGTACTCAGCAAGCGCTGATAACTGCCTTGAATATGGAGCAAAAACCTGTCGTACAAATTGCGCTGATCCATGCTTTGGTAAGCCTGGAAGCGCAAAATGCCGTCCCTTCACTCGATGAATTAATTGATAAAGAGGGCACACTTGATAAGGTAAAGGATGAGGCAAGGTTGGGTAAGTTTAAGTTGTTGTGATAGATAAATCAAAAAATCGGGTAGAAGTTATTTTGACATAAATATTATTATTTTAAAGCAATAAAACACTTAATATGAATGCTTGGAAAATATTAATAGGCCTTCTTTTTATTCTGGGGGTCTCCAGAGCGAAAGCTCAGAATTTTACCATAAACATGAGTTCGGGAAAGCTCATTCTTCAGGGTATCGATAAGGTAGACATTGAAGGGCATAATGGTAGCGAAGTTATTATTATAGCTAATGATAGAAAGGAAGTAAAAGATAAAAGGGCCGAAGGACTTCGCGAAATCAGCGCTGGTGGATATATAGGTAATACTGGCATTGGCTTATTTGTAAAAAAGGATGGCGAAAAAGCCTACGTAAATCAAGTCTCTGGTGCAGATGCATCAAGGTATACTTTCAAAATTCCCGGGGATGTGGCCGTTTACTATGAGCATTCTACCCATGTAGGAGAAAAAGTAAATATAAAAAACCTGAAAGGTGAAATCGAAGTTTCTGCCAACTACAACGATGTTTACATCGAAAATGCTAAAGGGCCAATGGCTGTCAATACAGTCTACGGGGAAGTAGTAGCTACCTTTGAATCGATAGCTGCCGAAAATACCATCGTTTTGCATTCAGTATACCATAACATAGACCTCACCATTCCGAAACAGACCAAAGCTCACTTTGACTTAAGCACTTCTTATGGGCGAATTTACACGGACCTCGACCTGGAATTTGATGGGACAGAAGACGGCCTAAAGCAAATTTCGGGCAAAAAAATAAGTGGCATATTGAATGGCGGTGGGGCAAATTTTTCCATTAAAGCAACGTATAAAAATATTTATTTAAGAGCAAAATAAGATAAAATGAAGAATTATATTTCCTTCTTAGTAATGTCGGTATGGTCTGTCGGTCTTCTTGCTCAGGCTGAATACCAAACTCAAAAGTTCGCGGGAAATGATATAAATGAAATTTATGTGGAGTGTAAATGGGCCGATATCAATTTTGAACCTTTTTCTGGTCAGGAAATCATACTTGAAGCCAGTGTCAATGTGGGTAATGGAGAATACAATCAAAACTTCGATATAAAGACAAGCAGTAATAATGGGCGCTTAAGCATCATTACTGATGTGAAAAATATAGAAGATTTACCCAAAACCACTATCGTTAAACAAGGCGACAAGAAATATGAATTTTCTTCGAGTGATAAAAATTTAAAGAAGAAAATAAAAGAAATTGAGAAAAAGTCACCAGAAAATACCATGGTCATAAGTAATGGATTTGGAGATGTGGAAGTCCGGCTGACCATTAAGGTTCCTTCCAACATTAGGCTGCAGGTGCAAAGCAAATACGGAGATATCAACCTTAAAGAGCTTAATAATCCAATGGTTATCAATAACACCTACGGGCATATTAAAGCGATATTCAGTAACGGCCTGCCAAAAGCCGGAGTATACCTAAATTCTAAATATGAATTTATCGATGTGACGGTGCCGGTCTTTTCCGCGGCAAATGTAGATTTAAGAACGAATTACGGTAAAATTTTTACAGATCTCGATATTGATATAGATTCAGCCAGAAGCGAAAAAGGCTCCTATACTAATTATATTATTGGCCAATTGAATGGTGGCGGCTCGGATTTGGAGCTTTCTTCTAAATATGGTAAAGTTTATTTGCGGGCATTATCCAAATAAATGTAGCCACTGAAAGTTTTTCGGGACGATCAGCAGTGTTTTAATGCCTGCGAAACAAGTCTTTTAACTATGGTCGTCCGGAAAGCTTATTTCTTCATTACTAAGCATAAAAATACATTTTAAGCAGCAGCTTTTTATAATTCCTGTTTCCCAACCAAAAAGTCTGTCATTTTTAAAACATTATCGCATATTTTTTAGTATTACTGACTGTTAATATCAATCCAGAAAAAAGTTTTAAGTTTCATACATTACTAATGGTTGGGTGCAGCTCATAAGAGTTGTGCCTTTTTTTATGGGGGAAAAGGTGATATCAGAATGGTATTAAAACTATGATTGCTATTTTGATGGAGCCCTTCTGATAGAAATTGAAGGGCTAAAGCTTTTTAAAGCCCTCTTGAATGTAGGACAGGCCATTGGCGTCGACCTCGGTACTGATGGAATATTCAAGGGCCGACCCTCTTATCACCAAAATATCGCCGGAGGCATTCAGGCCTAGCTGATAGCTTCTTTCTTTACCCTTTGTGTTAAGTTCACGATTCAGCTGACCACAAACATTAAAAGAGCCGGAATAGCGGGCATTTTTTAGTGTTAAGGTATTGTCTTTCAGATGATAAGTTCCTTTTTCGACCATTTCTACTTCATTTCTACAATTTTGAAAAAGGTTGTTGTAGCTATAAGTGAGTTGATAGGTTCCGTCCGCATTGAATTTTAGTAAATGGCCATATCCTTTTTCGCCGTACTGAATGCGCCCATCAAATTGGTTGACATAAGATTCGCTGGTGGCCATTGAAAAGGCTTGAAGCCATTCTCCCCGCAGCTGCGACGGTGTAATGGGACCTTCATTAGCTAAAACTTGCTGCTGAAGGCTAAGGTCCTGGGGATTGGATAAAGAAGCCTGGATGCCAGTTTCTTTATTGTTAGTGTAATTATCAGCTTCAGCGAATGGGTTCGGTCTTTTAAGCATCTTGTAAAACAAACTTTCATTACCCAGGCGCTTGTAGTCAAAGACGTTAGCTCCGTAAGCTGCGATAAAAATGAGCTTTTGATTACGGTCTCTCAAAAACATGGCCACAATATTAGAAGGAGCATCCTTCTCGCTGGCTGTAAACAGAAAATGCGTTTCGTCGGCAGACAGGTCTTTTCGATCCAATAGTTCTAGAGAAGGCGTTTCTTGTTTGAGTAACTGGATTACAAAATTAGCGCTGGCATTGAGGTTATCGGGTAGTGCTAATACAAAAACACCAGGAGCAGTACTGGAGCCTTTTTCTGATTCGGCCAGCCATGTAAATCTACCGTCTTGCTGTTCTGATTGCACAGTCCATCCATCGGGTACCAGATACTGAGTAACTTCGGTATAGTCTGGCTTCAAATCTACTTGTGCCATGAGTATTATTGGACAATAACAAAATAGGAATGATAAAGTTAATAGTTGTTTCATTACAGGTTGGTTGGGAAAAGAAAGTATTTTGCCTGTCTAAATTAATAATTTAGGGGAAAGCTTTATAATAAAATTAGGATTATCCCTGCAAGAAAATAGCTAATCACACGCTGTTGGATCAGTTGCCAGTACTGTTCGGTTCGGCTAAAAACACAAAATTTCTTGCCACCACAGTTTTGCTTTGAAGAATAGCAACTTATGGGCACAAGAAATTTTTAATAAAAACTATATATGTAAAAGGTTGGAATTTCTGTGGAAAGGCTTTGGGGTATTAATTTACTCATTTATTCATCACCATACTTCTCATTGCGATATTTGGCATTCAATACTTCATTACGACGACGAACGGAAGGCTTTGTAAATTGCTTACGCCTGCGAAGTTCTTTAATAACGCCTACTCGGCGGTGTTTTTGTTTGTAGCGCTTCAACGCTCTGTCAATTGATTCTCCATCTTTTAGTTCAATGATGATCATACTTTGATAATTAGATAAATGAATTGATTTGAAAAAATTTAAGTGAATAAGTCACGTCCCTAAAAAGGCTTCTTTATTGAAAAATTGTAAAAAGACACCTCTTCTGAGCGTGGAATGCAAAGATAAGATAATTCCCAATAATTAACAAAATTAGATTAATGGTTTACTGTCACATGTAGCTAATTGAGATCTTCAAAATAGGTTTCGACTATTTTTTCGGCAGGTTTATTAAAAGGAGTAAAACGCGTGTTGGCTCCATCGCTGTTATTCATGTGGCTAGGCCATTTCCACCACAGTAAGCCCTGGCACCATTTTTTATTTTTGATATTTTTGAGTACAATCTCGTAGCACATACGTTGAGCTTCCAGATTCACAGGACGGTTGTTGGCGCTTTCATGAGGCTGTATCCAGGTATGATCCACACTGCGAAAGCCAATTTCTGTGAAAATAACAGGCTTGTTGTAAGCAGTACTTACGCCTTCAATTTTTTGGAGCACTGTTTTGAAGTTTTGGTCTAAATCTTTTTTAGATGCAGTTTTATTATTGCTGAGTGGATAGTAACAATCAATACCGATAAAATCCAGTTCATCCCAAAAATTTAGTTTTTCAAATTCTTCTCCCCAGTTAGCGGCATAAGTCATAGGGCCCGAATAAATGCCTCGTAATTTACGAATAAGGTTCCGATAATCCTGTTCGCGTTCAAGTGTAGCCCTGGCAAACTCCACGCCTACGCAAAGGGCGTCAAATCCATACATCTCAGCAACTAGCGCATAGTGCCGCATCCAACGATAGTAATAATCAAAGAATAGCTGCCAATCTTTTTCGCTATTCATATAGACATCCCCGGGCCAGGATCCCCGGCCAAACCATATTTGTGGTTTTAGCATAGCTATCATACCGAGCTTTTGTGCTTCTTTTCCTGCAAAAATCACGGATTGATCATTTTCTGAGCCTGCACTTTGGGTGATAGGGATAAAAGAAGGCTTATTAGGGTTATCCATATACGAGTACGGGACAATAGCTACTGCATTACCTTTAATGGAGGCAATTCTTTTCAGCGAATTGCTAGCCAGTGCTGAGCCATATCCGTTGTAAATACTATAACCTTCGTGGGCAAAATTAAAACCTTTTAGATAGGGAAGGCACTTTTTTAACAAAACGGGCTGAATGTCAGGTAGTTGCTCCATATATTTTTTAAAGGCTAAGTCAAGCTGAGTAAATTCAGCTTCAGAAGCCTGCCATTCAGTATACCTGGCCAGGAATTCCTCCTTTCCCCAATAGTCCAGTAAAAAATGAACTAGGGCACCAGAAGCACAATCCATCACAAGGTCTGATGCTTTATCCAGTAGCTCATTGTCAAGTATTTCAATTACAGGAGGTAAATTATCCGATTGAGCCAATCTTTTCGCCCAATAAAGATACCCTTTCTGATGCCAAAGAGTAGTAAAATTAAGAGATAGGCCCTTTTCAAAAGCCTTATAATTTGGTGCACCAAGTAGTTGCCTTAAAATGAGCTGATTTTCTGCTTGCTTCAAATGGCCCGAAAATTTCTCATTGGCTACCACAAAGACTTGCTGGTATTGAAAATCACATTGTGCCTGATCAGAGTTATTTAATCTCAAGGCTTTATTCTCTACCCCAGGAAAAATATTGTAGGTAATATCAATGGTAGCAGTGGGCATTTGAAGAAAGACTCCTATGCTGTGTAAGGTGCTTTCACAGCTATCAGAGAGTTCTCGTAGTCGGCTACTTGTCCATTTAGGGCAATGACTGATAAAGGTAAAATGTTGACTCTCCAACTTTTGAGCTGATCCGGAGTTAAAATCAAAATGAGTTTTTTTGTCAAACTCCCATGTAGCTTCATTCAGCATTCCAAAAACCAGCTGCTGCGATTCCTGAGCTACTTCATAACTCCACCGGCTTCTGTATAAAGCCCTGCTATCTTCTTCCAGCATTTTTTCCAAGTAATTATAAAGGCCTTCTTCCGTATTACCAGCTACGAGATATAAAGGAAAAGAGCGATTGGCAGGATTGGGAATTAAAGAGAACCGGAATACAGCCCGGGCTGACTCATAAGTTTTATCATCAAAGGTGAAGCTGCTTTTTTTGAAATCTACAGGCCATTCTCTGGCCATTTTTTTGATAAGTTCACTTTGCTCGGAAGTGGAGACAATGAAGATGGGATTCTGTGCAATTTGATCTGCTGTAATCTTTGATTCATGTATTAAATACACTTCGAGCCTGGTTCGCCTTTGATAAGACATCCCCTCCGCTAGTTTTTTTAAAAGAGCTAACTGCTCCTTTTCTCTGGTATTGTGGATGAGCAGTATCTGGCCATGATTACTCATGCTACGATATAAATCCCAGCGTCCTAGAGCTTCAGTTTGCTCTTCGGGTTGGCTAGGAAGTGGCAGCGTAAAGTAGCTGAGTAGTAACACCACCATCAAACCCAGGCCAATAAATAAAAGATTTCTAAAGCTCTGGCTCATAATTGTATTGGTTTGGCGACTTGTGATACCTCAATAAACCTGACGCCAGCACAGCAGCTTTACCATGCTGGCGTCAGGTGCAACCTAAAAGTCTAGTATTTTGATTTCAATCCGTTGGTTTTTCCTTCTGCCTTCCGGGGTGTCATCTGAAGCAATAAGTTCTCTTTTACCATAACCCCTATATAACACTCTGGTTCTGGAAATTCCCTTGCTGATCAAATAATCAGCAACAGATTTTGCTCTAGCTGTAGATAATTCGTCACAGTAGTAAGCTGGCGGAAGTGAGTTGGTATGTCCACCGATCTCCACTTTTACCGCCCTGTTAGAGGAAAGAAATTCGTATAATTCATCTAGCACCGGATAATATTCATCTTTTACGACGGTACTATCCGCATCAAACTGAAGAGCTTCCATGGCGATCTTTTTACCCTCTTCAAGCTCCTCTACCTCCAGCTCCGGTATTTTTCTTTTATCTACAAATATTTCTTCTGTAACTGAACAGCCATTTTTGTCTTTTACGGTAATGGTATGTTTACCGTATCCTAGTTGCTGCGCTATATTTCTTTTTTCACCATTATCCCATTCATAAAAGTAAGGATAAGTACCGCCTCTAACCCGAACGCTGGCTTTACCATTTTTGGTGTTTTCATCTTTGGCCAGTGCATTGACTTTCGTTTCTATACTTAATACTTCGGGCTCTTCCAGGGTAATTTGCTGCTCGGCTGTTTGACCAATAGCATCTGTGACGGTTACTCTATATTCCCCGGGAGATAGCCCTTCCGGCTCAGAGCCACTAATCTCTGCTTTACTCCATTGATATTCGAAAGGTTTTTTACCGCCGGAAACGATTAACTTAATCTGACCGTCTGTCCTTCCATTACAGGAAATGGGTTGTGCCAGAAGAGGACGCAATTGTATCGGTAAGATATTTTCGTCAATATTGATAGTGGCCGTCGTTGAGCAGCCGTTTTCGTCGGTAATGGTCACGGTGTGCTCTCCGGGGGATAGCTGCCGGGCCGCAGCTCCTTTTTCATTATTGTCCCATTTGATGTCTAGAGAACCGCTACCTCCACGAGCTCTGATGGTTGCCTGCCCATTCTCTTTGTCTGTACTAGCTGGCTCAACGCCTGAAAATTCATAGGTAATAGGGGGTGGAGATTCTATGGTAATGGTTTTGGAAATGCTATTATCGGCAGCGTCTGAGATCGTTACCTGATAAGTTCCCGGTGCCAGGTTACCGATTTCGGTACCCTCAAGGCTGGTTTCTGACCAGGTAATATTGAAAGGCTTTTTACCTCCGTTAACACTCAATGCTAATGCCGCTGTTTGCTCTCCACTACACCTAATTTTCTGGCTCTGGCTTAATTCGGCCTGAAGAGGCAGGATGTTTTCACTAATATCAACTTCTGTCATTTTCATACAGCCATTTTGGTCAGTTACCGTGACGGTATGCTTTCCCGGAGCAAGCTTAAGGGCTGAAGCTGAAGATTCGCCGTTATCCCATTGTATAGTGTACTGACTCGTACCGCCAAAAGCTTTGATCGTAGCTTGCCCATCTTCATTGTTGGTACTGGCAGGCTGTATATCTTCAATTCTCGCATTCAAAGGTTGAGGCTGCTCTACTTCAAAACTTACCTTGTAGATATTATTGGCCGCATCTTTAATACTAACCGTGTAGTCGCCGGCAGCAAGACCTATAATGGTCGCTTCATATGCAGTAAGCTCATTTACGGCAGGGGCTTGCATCTGGCTTTTTATTTGTGGCTGGCTCCAGGAAAAGTCAAAAGGTCCTTTACCTCCATCAACTTTAAGCCTGATAGAAGCCGTTTTTTCTCCATAACACTTGATCTCCTCAATAGTCGAAACATTGGCAGAAAGTGTAAGAATATTTTCCTGGATTTCGACACTAGCCTGAGTAGTACAACCATTGTTGTCGGTCACAGAAACCCGGTGTATCCCCGGGCTCAACTTTCTGGCATTTTGAAAACGCTCCTCCGTATCCCAGACATACTTATATGGTGCTGTACCACCACTCACTTCAACTTTGGCCTGCCCATTATCTTTACCAGTAGTAGAGGGGACTTCGGCGGTAGCTACTGCTTTTAGTGGAGCCGGACTTTCCACTCTGTATGACGCCACAAAGCGACTATCCGCAGCATCTGTAACAGTCACGCTATAGTCTCCTGCTTCAAGACTATCCTGTATGGCAGCTGTACTTCCGTTGCTCCACTGGTAATCATACGGAATTTTACCTCCTGATATTGCAACTTTTAGAGCAGCTTCACTACCACCAGGACAAAGAATAGGCGCTGTCTGCTCAATACTGGCACTCAGCGGAAGAATATTTTCGGTAATATTGAAGGTAGCCTCAGCGATACATCCATTAGCATCTTCAACAGTCACTTTATGCGCGCCGGGAGCAAGCCGGTTAGCAGCAGCTGTTATTTCACCATTATCCCAGCTATAATCGTACTGAGGAGTCCCTCCACTAACTACCAACTTGGCTTTTCCGTCAGATAAGTCTGTTGTGGCCGGACTGACTACCTGAACAGTCACTTCCAGTCGGTTTGGTTCTTCTACTTCGTAACTGGCAACAGCCGTTGTACCTTCAGCATCCGTAATGGAAACACTGTAAGCACCAGCGGAAAGATTTTCGGCCTCTGCTGTAGTAGCTCCATTGCTCCAGGAATAACTGAACGGCGCTTTACCACCGTTAATTTGTATTCTTAGGGTTACAGATTGATCACCAGCACACTGATTAGCACCTGACTTTCTGATATTAGCAGTTAGCGGTAAGACATTTTCGGAAATAATCACAGTTGATTCCGCTACGCAGTTGGCCTCGTCAGTGATTACCACCTTATGTTCTCCGGCTGTTAGGCGCTCTGCATCGACATCGGATTCACCATTATCCCACTCGTAACTGTAGTTGCCGTTACCACCAGAAACAATAACGGTAGCCTTACCATTAGCCTGGCCCGTGGTAGCAGCTCCGGTTGCTGTAGCAGAAACCGTCATACCTCTGGGCGCTTTTAATTCGTAGGAAGCAGTAGATTCACTACCCAGAGCATCTGTTACGGATACTTCATAATAGCCTGCTTTCAAATTATCAATCTGCTTACCGGATTGTCCATTATTCCACGAGAATGCGTAAGGACCTTTCCCACCAGCAGGAATGACTTGCAATGCACCCGATTGACCTCCGGGGCAATCTATTGAACTGACAGGGTCAATTGCGGCGGAAAGTGGCTTGAGGTCGCGGCTAATAGTCATCTGCGCTGTGCTTTCACAACCATTTCCATCAACGACCGTTACGGTATGTGCCCCTTCACTTAATTGAACAGCGGTAGCTCTGCTTTCTCCATTGTCCCACTTGTAAGAGTAGTTGCCATCTCCTCCCGTAGCAATAGCCTGGGCAGAACCATCATAAGCACTTTTATCACTTTCTGTTTTAATGAGTTTGATATTAACAGAAACTTTAGGATCAGGAATATCAACCTTAGCAAGCTTTTCTCTGCCCCGGCTATCAGTGAGTGTTAGCTGGTAAGTGCCTGGGCCTAGATTGCGTACGCGATCCTCTGTGCTACCATTACTCCAGCTATACTTATAAGGCGCTGCTCCGCCGACAACCCGTGCATATAGAACAGCATCAGAAGCACTGCCATTACAGCTCAGGGTATTTTCCACAATAACATTAACAGATAGGTTGGAAGCCTTTTCGATCAGGAAAAGTCCTTTATCTGCAGTGGCAATCCAGATACCTTCCGCCTGATCAGCCGATAAGCCGGAGGCGAATTCACTGGTGAAATACTGAGCCGGACCATAAGTTTTTACTTCTTTGGTATCGGGGTTATAGCTGGTAATTATGTCTGATGCCAACCATAATCTTCCCTTCTTATCAAATGAAAAGTCTCTGAATTTCCCTTCTTTACTTCTGGGAGGTAAGTCAGCTACAGGAAACCACTTTTCTTTTCTATCGAGAGGGCCAAAATATTCTCCAGTCAGAAACCATACCCCGGAAGGCCCAACGGCGACCTTCAAAACGTCAAAATACTTTTCCAATAAATCCCATTTTCTACCATTTTTTACAAAAGCTCCTTCTCGGGTACCCACCCATATTCTGTTCAGGGTATCCATGGTAATACTGTTAATGTAGTTAGAGCGGAGCTTGGAGTTGGAGTTATCTAATGTTTCTGCCAGCCTAAGTCCGGGATCTGTATTTAGTTTGTACAAGCCGGTTTCAGTGGTACCTATCCAAAGTTCATCTCTGGTTTCATCATAAATGGCTGAAGTTACTTTGTTAGTGGAGTTTAATACACCTCCAAGAATTTCGTTGAGGTCGCCCTCGCTCCAGCGTATATCAGCATTGCCTCCTGGAATCTGATATAGAGAACGCTGACTGGCAGGCAGGTTGATCCGCTCTGAATAGCTTAGATCATAAACCTTAAACAAGCCTTCTGTATTAGCCACCCATTTTATATTATTGGAATCGACGTATATATTGAAAATTTCTGCTCTGTTATCCACCGCGGCACAGCGGGTTACCTGCATTTTATCTTCTTGAGCCTCAATTACAGGAATAAAAGCAATGAGGGACAAAATAAAAAGTATGGTCTTTCTCATAGGGTACACATCATCTTTTAACTTCTCGAAATGTAATGATTCGTTTTTTAAAAAGGTTGACTGATCTTTTCGTATTCCTAGAACGTAAATTTCTCATTTTAATGTCTAAAAATGTACTTAATGCAATAATTTAAGTTTTCCATAATGCATGGAAGAATCAGTTTTTCAT
>CAZVOD010000034.1:0-45040 GCA_964628385.1 uncultured Saprospiraceae bacterium | reverse complement strand
ATAAGAGCAATAGCGGTTTGGGTGCATACTTGAACCGCTATTGTGTTAGAAGATGCTTCAATTTCTGGTATTGTCAATTTTAACCCCGCAGGAAAAATTACATCATTTGAAGTTCAAGCTATAAAAAAAGCTGAATCAGAAGATGATTATTTCCAAACTACCTTTCAACCAATATTCAAGGAATTTGTTCTAAAGAATATTTGGAATTAACTTTTGATGCCGAAAATACATTTGGAATGATGAAAATGTATTTGCACCCCAAAGGGTAAACCCCAAACACGCTCTAGAACCTTTTAGTTAAAGTAGTTTCATAATAACCCACACCTTCCCTTTTTCCCAAACCATTCAATAAAGCAAAAGCATTCATTTTTAATCTAATACTCAAATTTAGTATTATGAAACCCAGCAATATCCGACTTATGCCCAAGACACGCCAACAGATCGCTCAGGAATACGGTATTCATCGAAGTACTTTGGATAGAAAATTGAAAAAAGTAAATATTCAACTTCCCAGAGGAGTGGTTATGCCCAAAGATGTCAGGCGAATATACGATACTCTGGGCTGGCCAGAAAAGCATAATAAGGAGTAAGTGTTGGTTCTATACCATTCATGATTGCGACAAAATGCGACAAAACTTTATTTGTAAAGTTATTAAGTTTATAATAGCAAAGTTAATTAATAAAACTTAAATCATTAAAGTAGTTTTTGTGTAATTTTTAACATTAAAAATCAGTATTATGAATCGTAGTAATTTTTTCTTATTACTTGTCATGACTTTGGTTGTTCTTTCTTCTTGCGACAAAGGGCAAGATATTCAAAAGAATAGTTTCTTACAAAGAGAAACCCTTGAAGAGGCAGTGAAGAGTTACAATGAGTCTTTATCTCTTGGTCAACATGAAGGAATCATCATTGAAGGAACCGTAGAAATTAACCATTTAGTACCTGAAGATTCTGAAGATTTTTACCTTGAATTTCTAGTTAGTAATTCTAGATATTTTAGAAAATATGATTTCCAATACAGTAAAGCTAATGGTAGAATTAAGATGCCTTCTAAAATAGAAAAAGGGCAGGTCACTTTTCTGGGCGATAACTTAGTCGTTCAGGATTTGGAGAATCAGGAAACATATGTTTTCCTCGTGGAAACTTTCGAAAATAGAATTAACGGAACGAGCCCATATCTAGGAATTGGACTAGGCTCCCAAATTTATCAGGATAAAATGTCTTTACGAAAATCAGCGGGTAATTGTTCTTGCAGCTGCAAAAAATGTTCCTTCGATTGCGAGTTCAATTGTGGTGCGTACCAAGCTAGTTGTTCTTGTGGTGAAAATTCGGAATCAATAGCATGTAGGCAGTGTTATAATGCATCTTGTACTCCGTGTCCTCCTGATGATGAAATCGGCGGCAATTAAGCTCGACTTTAGCAAATCAAGTTGCACTTGAAAGTGAAGGCTTACCAGAATGGAAACTATCTCTATAAATGCCTCTGGCTTTAATTTTGCGGCCCCATCGACGCTCCACGGTCTCATCTATACCAAAGATTAATGGATCGTTACAGCTATGAAAGTTCTGCAAAATTAGATTGAGTAGCAACCCACTTGCTTTAAGGCAAGACCACTTAGCCAGGCTTAAGACCCGATGATATTTATGGTAAGGTTTTTCATGACTTAAGCCCAGGATGTGAAGAACGGAACAAACAAGGCGTTTATCAACGCTCAAAATGCCCCCAAATACTAAAAGTTTCGCAGGTTTAATGCTCTTTTTGCTGAAAAAGGGATAGCCTATCAATATGGGCTTCGAGATCGAATGAGAAGGTTTTCATTTTGGTTTGCTGTAATTTTAAATTAATACACTCTCTCCTGAATTCTACTTTTTATTTTAAAATGCTAAAGTTGAGTTTATATAAAACAAAAAGTTGTATTTTAATATTTTGACATATCTTAATACCAACCGTAAGGCTTCAATACCTGTAAACAATTGCTTTGGGAAATCTAAAACCCTTCATTAAAGTTTTGCTGAGTAGACAGGGATTCTGGTGTTATTGTAAAATAGTTATGGATAGGCTCTTTAGGGAAGACCTCAGCTGATCGCTGATTAGGATAGTCATAGTTTGCGAGTAAAAAATTATGCTAGCTGTATGTCCATTTTCTTCAAAAAATTTCTTTAAATCCTTCCCCTTGATTATCTTCATTGTTGTACTGCATATTTTTCAAAATTTTAAATAGGCAAGACATGAAGTTCAAATACTTTAATTTTTCTTTCTTCTTGCTCATGAGTACCGTGCTGGCAGGCCAGCAGGTGGACATGAGCATTTTCCATGGTATGCAACCCCGCAATATAGGTCCGGCAGGAATGAGTGGCCGGGTAACTTCTATCGATGTGGTACTCAATGATATAGACAATATATACATCGGTACAGCAGCTGGAGGAGTTTGGAAATCTGAAAATGCCGGCCATACGTTTACTTCTATTTTTAATGATGAGTTGGCCGCTTCTATAGGCGATGTCGAGATATATCAAAAGAACCCCAATATTATTTATGTGGGCTCCGGAGAAGGGAATCCCAGAAATAGCCATAACCCCGGCTACGGGATGTTCAAAAGTATCGATGGCGGCCGATCCTGGACCCATCTTGGTTTGGAACAAACCCGGCAAATCCATCGGGTAATTATTCATCCTGATAATCCTGATATTGTGTTGGCTGGAGTATCTGGAGCTACCTGGGGAAAAAGCGAGCACAGAGGCGTTTATAAATCCATAGATGGAGGCAAAAACTGGAAAAAAGTTCTATATGTCAATGATATAACTGGAGTTGCTGATTTTGTAATGGACCCTCATAATCCCAACAAAATGGTTGTAGCAATGTGGGAACACTATCGATGGCCCTGGTTCTTCAAATCTGGTGGCGAAGGCTCAGCAATCTACATCACCAACGATGGGGGGGATACCTGGGAGAAAGTATCAAAAGGATTGCCAGAAACGGAATTAGGAAGGATCGGACTTTCTTTTGCTGCCAGTCAAAAAGACCTGATCTATGCCTACGTCGAATCCAATGATAATGCAATTTTCCGTTCTACAGACGGCGGGTACGCCTGGGAAAGGCGCTCTAAGTCAAAAGACGGCAATATTGGTGGACGACCTTTTTATTATGCGGATATCTACGTCGATCCTTTAAATGAAAACAGAATTTATAGCATTGCTACTGAAGTGACGGTGTCCGAAGATGGAGGCAAAAACTGGCAGGAATTTGCTCCGGGCAACAAGATTCATACGGACCATCACGCTTATTGGATCCATCCCGAAGATTCAGAATTTATCATAGTGGGACATGATGGTGGATTGAACATTACGCATGACAGGGGCAAGAGCTGGTGGTTTGCTGATAATTTACCGCTGGCTCAGTTTTATCACATTCGCGTAGATAATGAGCTACCCTACAATGTGATGGGCGGTTTGCAGGATAATGGCTCCTGGATTGGTCCTAGCCAGGTGCGTTTCAAAGGAGGAATCAGGAACTTATACTGGCAAAGAGTAAGCGTAGGAGATGGCTTTGATGTAGTACCTGATCCTTTGGATTCGGACTACGGTTACAGTATGGGGCAGGCTGGTGGTTTATATCGCTATCAGCGCTCTAGTGGACAATTGCAAATTATTAAGCCAACGCATCCAGAAGGCGAATATCTGAGGTTTAACTGGAACACTGGGATCGCCCTTGATCCATTTGATAATAAAACCATTTATTACGGTAGTCAGTATTTGCATAAAAGCAGTGATAACGGTGGTAGCTGGGAGATCATTTCACCGGATTTAACCACCAATAACCCTGAAAAGCAAAAGTTTCTGGAATCCGGAGGCTTGACTTACGATGCTACCGGAGCAGAGAATCATACCACGATCATTTCTATTGCACCAAGTTTGCAGGAAAAAGATGTGATCTGGGTGGGGACTGATGATGGCCTGGTACAATTGACTAGAGATGGTGGAAAATCCTGGACAAATCTGACTGAGAATATTCCCGGAGTGCCTGAGGGTAATTGGGTTACTCAAATTCAATCTTCAAAGCATAGAAAAGGTGAAGCTTTTGTAGTATTTGATGATCACCGCCGTAACAATTGGGAACCTTATATTTTTAAAACAACTAATTACGGAAAAAGCTGGAGTCGTCTGGTAGAGAAAGAGGATGTCAGAGGGTTTACTTATTGCATTGAGCAAGACCCGGAAGAGCCTAATCTCTTATTTTGTGGAACAGAATTTGGGTTGTACGTTAGTTTTGATGCGGGGGATACTTGGAATGAATGGACTAATGGTTTCCCAACTACTCCGGTTACTGACCTTGTCATTCATCCTCGTGATCATGATCTGGTTATTGGTACTTTTGGAAGGGCTATCTGGATTTTGGATGATATCCGTCCTTTACGAGAAATGGCCAATATGGGGATAGCCAAAGCCAAAAATAAAGCTTTACATTTATTTGAATTGCCGGATGCCTACCTTTATTCCACTGGTGAGTCGATTGGTTATCGTCAGGGGAAAGTGGGAGACGCTTTGTACAACGGAGAAAACCGAGCTTACGGTGCATTGATTTCTTATCATTTGAAACAAGGCAATGATGCCAAAAAATTGGCACTGGAAGAACAGGTGGAAATCACGGTAGCAAATGCGAGTGGAGAGATCATTCGACATCTTTACGCTATGCCCAAAGCAGGCATTAATAGAATTAACTGGGAAGTGGAAAGAGATGCTGCAAGATATCCGGGGCAGGCCCGGCCCGGGAAGGACCGGGCACCACGTGGTGGTTATCAGGTTATTCCGGGGACTTATACCGTGACTGTCAGCTACAACGGAGCGCAATCTTCCGGTAAGGTAAAGGTGATGAAAGATCCTTTACTAGATATTAGCATGGAGGACATCAAAGGTACAGAAGCCATGATCGCAGAAATGCGCACTACTGTAAGTAAAGCCACTGCTGCGATGGATGAATTACGCAGTATAAAATCTTCCATAAAATTTATTGAAAATAAAAGTGCTGACCACAATGATGTACATAGTGCAATGAAGGTGGTAAAGAAAAAATTAGAGCACTTTGAAGAACGGGTTAATGGCAAGGAAGTACAGGGGATTTATCGCGATCCTTCTACAGTTTCTGCCATGATTAGTGATTTCCGGCGCCGAGTACCTTCCCCTCAGGTAAAGCCAAGTGCCAACAGGAAAACGGCTTTGATACAAGCTCAACAGGCCGTTGATGAATTCGTACAAGTGTTTGAAAGTTTTAAGCAGAAGGAGCTGGCCATTTTGAAAGCCGCTTTGAAATCCAGCGGCATTAGTATTGTGGATTAAAGTATGCTCTGAGTTTCGGGATACCATTGGTTGGCATCCCGGAGCTTATTATTCAATGCTGTTAGGTAGTAAGATTAATGAGCGCATTCTTCCAGCCGCTTTCTGACCTCCTGAACTTTGGCAAGGCCATAATCATTACCCCAGGCATTATTGATATAATTAATCACATTCGTAATTTGAAAATCAGTGATCTCTTCAATGCCTGCCATCGGTTGATTGTATGTTACTCCATTAACTACAACCTCTCCTTCCACACCGTGTTTGATGATACAAGCCATCAGGTAAGGATCATCGGCAATATAATCTGCGTTGGCCAACGGAGGAATATTCCCCTTGAGGCCACTGCCATCATCCATATGACAGTTGGCACACTGCGAATCGTAAATCATCTTTCCCTGCTTGTAGGGATTGTCGTTGCAACTTTCCAATGACAACATAAAAGCCGCCAAAATTATAATAGTTGTGAATATATACTTCATTATCTGTGTTTGCTGTTTGCGGAAAGTTCTTCTCAATTATCCATTTCAAAAGTACCGCAGACTAGCCGCCCTCTGTTACTCAGAGCTATAAATGGCTGTCTAGTACGTTTTGGTCATATTTCGGGGAATAGTTATGATATAATCTGCCAAACCTTGCTGTTCCTCGGTAATTTCACTGATATCTTCCGTTTCAACGGTCGTTATAGTCATTACTTTCAGCTCGGGAGCATAATGATTGATATACCAAACTATGCCTTCTTTATTTTGAGAGTGGTAAGAACCATTGTAGTGTAAGAAGATAGTATCTTCGATGTAATTTTTGGTAATAAAATATCCCATGGTAGCATCCTTGACAGCCTGAGCCTTTGGGAAATTTTCAGCTCCTTCTCCACCGTGGCCTCCCATCATTTCAAGCATGCCTTTGTAACCGGGTAGCTCCGGATCATACGGAATCGGAGTGGGGGCGATATATCGCTGTGCCTGATCTGACAATTCGTTGATGGCCTCAAAGCCTCCCCGAAACACTAAGTTGGCATAGCGGCGCGGTATGTTGGTAGCTACAAATGGAATAGTATTAGCTTTGGCAAACTCCAGGAGCGGCTTATAATCCGTTTTGTAGTTGTTCCATAAGCGAGCTTCATCTTCAAAATTCTTCTGAGGAATGAGGTCAAGAAAATACTCATTGATTAGAATCTGGTTATCTGCCTCAAACATTTCAGCTCCTAACATTAGTTTTCCGTCGTTAGCTTTGAAAAGAGCTTGGGTTAATTCCAGCTGTAGCCAGTGAGCAATTGGATTGTTGTGCAGTTCACCAAAAAATACAACGTCAGCCTCCAGGGCTTTTTTGAGCATATCATCAGCAGGAACAACAGTTCCGCTGCTATCAAAAACCTGAAAAGCTTTGTCTGTTAAGAAAGTCTGCCCTGTACTCATTAGTGGAAGAAAGATCAGAAAGAATAGTAAATATCGCATTGAAAATCTTTTAAACAGTCAACCATCAATAACAGGTAATGTTTTTGAGGCTACTAGTCTATTAGAGGTCTTTAGCCGAATTTATATCGATCTTCTTTCTCATGCTCTTTTTTTCAGCGTGCTTTTTCTTTTGCTTGAGCCGCTTCTTCTTGTTCGCCTTAAAAGAACTGGCAGTGCGTTTGCTCTCTTCGTAGTTAATTGCTTCGTGAATTAACTTATCAAATTTCTTGATAGCATTACTTTTATTTAACAGTTGAGAGCGACTTTTTTCGCTACTGACAATCAATTGTCCACTTTTATTTATCCTGTTTCTAAGTCGCTTATTGATCGATGCTTTGTCACTGTCTTCCAGAACATTAGAACTTTCTACGTCAAAGACAAGCTCCACTTTAGTCGACACCTTATTGACGTGTTGCCCACCGGACCCGGAAGCCCGTGATGTTCTGAAATTCAATTCTTTATGTAGTTTATTGTAATCCATTTTTTCTTTTTTTTTTCGCATTCTGACTAACCGGAATAAATTAGAAAAAGTTCGTTATCCGCTAAATTCTAGTATCTTTAGATGCTGATAAAATTCAAACCAAGCGGAAACTTTCTTGTTTTGTTTTTGACAATTACTGAAAATTCATAAATTAATAGCGATACAGGATTAGACCTATCTATATCGCAAAAGTTTAAAATATAAATTATGCCGGTAAGAAGAGCAATAATGTGGTTTAGGCAAGACTTGAGGTTGCATGACAATGAGTCATTACAGGAAGCATTGAACACAGCCCGTGAGGTTATTCCGGTCTACATTTTTGATGAAAGACTTTTCAGGGGAACAACAAATTACGGGTTCAAAAAAGTTGGTAAATTCAGAACCCAGTTTATCATTGAGAGTATACATGACTTACGTAACTCACTCCGCGAATTGAACAGTGACCTGATTGTCAGAGTTGGTAAGCCTGAAGAAGTCCTCTATGATATTGCACATAAAGCTAAGGCAAGCTGGGTATTCTGTAACAGAGAGCGCACCCCTCATGAAGTGACTGTGCAGGACAGCCTGGAGAAAAACCTCTGGTCGATAGGCCAAGAGCTGCGCTTTGCGCGTGGTAAAATGCTATACTATACCGCTGATCTTCCGTTTCCGATTACACATACGCCTGATACTTTCACCCAGTTTAGGAAAGAAGTGGAAAGGTACGTGAATATTAGAAAGCCCATTCCTGCTCCTGAAGAGAAATTCAACCCTCTGACGGCAGCCATTGATGCAGGGGAGGTTCCAAAGTTGCAGGACTTTGAAATGGAGCCTTTTGAAAAAGATACCAAAGCGGGCTTTACTTTTGTTGGTGGGGAAAATGCAGGCCTGGATCGTTTAAGGTCTTACTTTTGGGGTAATGATGCAGCGGCCAACTTTAAGGAAAATAGAAATGATTTATTTGGGGAAAATTTCTCCAGCAAGTTTTCGGCCTATTTATCTCAGGGATGTTTGTCACCCAAAATGATCTATCAGGAATTAAAGCGTTTTGAGGAAGAGCGTTTGAAAAACAAGGCGACTTACAGTCTTTTTCAAAAATTACTTTGGAGAGACTTCTTCCGCTTGATGGCCAAGAAGCACGGAGAGAAAATCTTTCAGATTGGAGGCACCAGAGGTGCAAAAGATGTGAATTGGGATGAGGATTTTGAAAAGTTTCAGGCTTGGAAAGAAGGAAAAACCGGGATTCCATTTGTAGATGCTAATATGAGAGAAATCAATCGTACCGGGTACATGTCTGGTAAAGGCCGTCAAACAGTGGCTAGCTATCTGGTTCATGATTTGAATATCAACTGGCAAATGGGAGCTGATTATTTTGAATCACTACTGATTGATTACGATCTGGCCAGTAACTATGGCAATTGGAACTATATTGCCGGCGTGGGCAGCGATATGAAAGAGGAGCGCTCGGTAAATGTCATTTCACAGGCCAAGCGCCTTGATCCGGATGCAGAATACATTAAATTATGGATTCCTGAGCTGGAAGATGTACCCGCTGATGATGTTTTTCAGCCGGAAGTAGTAGAGTCCAATTATTTTATTCGCGATAATGGTTCTAGTCGTTATTTAAGCGAAGACGGGCAGCAATCTTATCAGCGTTCTTCTAAATAAATATTAAGCTAAAAGCGGTAAGACTTCTAAAAGCTATCATGAATATTATTTATATAGTTTGTTTCTCACCGCTTTTGACTTTATTTTATAAAAATCTTTCTGACAATCTCTTCCCCAAGCTCTTCGTTAATAATACTTATGATTTTTTCTTTACCGTAGGATAACTCATTTTTTAGAGCTGCCGAGTTAATGTCTACAAAAAGCTTATCCTTGATCAATTTGATATGAGCTGTATGCTTGTTGATGGATGAACCCATGGCTTTTGCCCATACTGACCTAATCTTGGTTTGGTTGAGGCCAGACTTAAGGCGATAGTGGTCTACCATCGCTCTTAGTGCTTCTTTGAGCGTCACTTCTTTGGTTTGTCTATAGCTCATATGGAATTGAATTCTTGGGACGCTGTCCCTTGATGAATGAAATATTTATTGAAATCAGCTCCAAAACCTTCTAGGATTTGGATGATTCTGTTATTGTGAGTATCTGTTATAAAGATTTGACCAAACTGATCAGTTTTTAGTATTCGGAGTAGATTGGCTACTCGACTTTCATCAAGTTTGTCAAAGATATCATCTAACAACAACAAAGGCAAGTAATTTGTCTGTGCTTTTAGGAATTCATACTGCGCAAGCTTCAAAGACAAAATAAAAGTTTTGAGTTGACCCTGTGAAGCAAATTTCTTTAGGGAAAATTCGTCAATTGAAAAAATAAGGTCATCTTTGTGAATACCGGTCGTTGTGCGTTGTAGATACCGGTCTTTTTCTTCTGTATCAATCAAAAGTTGCTCAAAGTTACGTCCTTCCAACGGAGATTGATACTTACAGTTGACCACATCATTTTCAGAAGACAGGCTTGCAGCTACCCGCATCAGCACCGGATGAAAAGAGTTGACAAACCTGTTTCTTTGTTCAAAGATGTAGTGAGCCGGCTCATTCATCTGCTCATTATACACCCGCAGTAATCCAGTGTTAAAGGTATTATTTTCAGCGAATTGCTTAAGCAGTGCATTGCGCTGTTTGAGGAGCTTGTTGTATTCGATAAGCTGTTTGAGATAAACTCTATCTAGTTGGGATAAAGTATTATCTATGAATTTGCGGCGTACCTCACTGCCTTCCTTGACGATCTGTACATCGTCCGGAGCGATAAAAACAATAGGGATCAGCCCTACGTGTTCAGATATTTTTTGGTACGGTACTTTATTGCGCTCCAGTTCCTTTTTGGCTCTCGGCACTACTTTGGCTACTATTTGCTCCTGGCGGCCGTTCAGCTCAAAAAGGCCTTCCAGCCGAAAAAAATCAGTTCCTTTCTTTACCAGGTAAGCATCCGGGATGTTGGCATAACTTTTTCCTACAGCTAGATAGTAGATAGCGTCCAGCAGGTTTGTTTTTCCCATCCCATTTTTTCCTACAAAACAATTCCACTTGGGTTGACAGTCGATCAACTGTTTTTCATAATTCTTGAATTGAGTCAGGATGAATCGGTTAAGTTTCAATATAAGGCAGTTTTGTGGATTTTAATTAACGATAATTAAAGTGTTGGCAAAACCTACTCGAACCAGCTCAAAACTAATATGTTCATTAAAATAAAGAAGTAACGAGGGGAGAAATAATTTTTTATTAGTTTTAACCCACGTTCTCAAGGTCAAGAGATAAAAGAACAACACAAAAAATATGGATACAGTTACAGATCAGAAAAAGCAAACGAAGAAGCAGGCCAGGCCATATAGCAAGGAGATGTATTTGAATTGGTTTGAGTTGATGTTTAAGATTAGAAAATTTGAGGAAAAGGCTTTAATGCTTTATGGTCAGCAAAAGATACGTGGTTTTTGCCATGTTTATATTGGCCAGGAAGCCGTAGCGGCAGGGATTGAATCAGCTATTACCAAAGAAGATGCTATCGTTACCGCTTATCGCCAGCACGGAACAGCTCTGGGAAGAGGGGCGAATATTTCTGCCTGTATGGCCGAGCTTATGGGCAAAGAGACAGGTATTGTTAAAGGTAAGGGGGGATCCATGCACTTCTTTGACGCCAATAATCGATATTTTGGAGGTAACGGTATTGTAGGAGCACAGATTCCTATCGGTACGGGTATTGGTTTTGCTGAGAAATATAAAGGTACTAAGAATCTATGTGTGACCATGTTCGGTGATGGCGCTGCTCGTCAGGGGGCTCTCCATGAATCTTTCAATATGGCAATGACCTGGCAACTGCCGGTTTTATATATTTGTGAAAATAATGGCTATGCTATGGGAACTTCCGTAAAGAGAACCAGTAACGTAGCTGAAATCTACAAACTAGGGTTGGGCTACAATATGCCTAGCGAAGCGGTAGATGGTATGGAACCGGAGTCTGTTCACGAAGCAGTCTTTCGCGCTGCTGAGCATATACGCTCTGGCAAAGGGCCTTATTTTCTTGAAATCAGAACCTATCGCTACAAAGGGCACTCTGTTTCTGACCCTGCAAAGTATCGCACTAAGCAGGAGGTGCAGGAATATAAGGATCGCGATCCGGTAAAAATGACGGAAAAGAAAGTGCTTACTGATAAAATCTTATCAGAAGACGAAGTAAAAGAGATTAAGGAACGCATCAAGCAGCAAATTGATGAGGCCGTAGCCTTCGGCGAGAAGTCCAACTATCCGGATCCATCAGAATTATATACAGATAATTACCTACAGAAAGATTATCCTTTCATTAGAGACTAAAATAGGCGTGCTGCAGGTTTTGTAATGAAACCCCGGCATTTAAAAGGGGTTACTATGTCAGGCAAAGGATTTTGGTTTTTACCATAAACCAAAATCCTTTTGTTTTTTAGATATTTTTCCCACAATATGATAGAAATAATTATTTTTGCCTCGCTTTTTAGAGCAGTTGTTTAAGATTGGATTTTTAAAAGTTAATGCTGAAGGAAATGGCAAAGAATAGAAGAAAACAAAAACAGTCAGACGAAACATTAGTAGACTTGGTAGAGGTGGGAGCACAGGCTCAGGGATTTCTAGATAAATATCAGAATCTCATTTTGGGGGCACTGGTGGCTCTGGTAGTTATTATTGGGGGGGTATTTGCCTACAATAATTTTTATGCAAAGCCTCGTCAGCAGGAAGCTGTTGAGCAAATGTTTCAGGCTCAGTTTCAGTTTGAGCGAGATTCTTTTGTCCTTGCATTGACTAATCCCGGAGGTGGATATCAGGGTTTCCTGGACATTATAGATAATTATGGTGGGACGAAAGCTGCCAATGTGGCCAACTATTATGCAGGAGTATCTTATTTAAATCTTGGTAAGTACGAAGCCGCTATTGATTACCTAAAGGCTTTCAACGCTAATGGACTGATTTTGCCGGCGGTAAAATGGGGAGCTGTGGGCGATGCTTACGCTGAGCTTAATGATCTAGAAAAAGCTATGAGCTATTACAAAAAAGCCGCTAACGTAGATAATGATGATGCGCTTTCGGCCTACTATCTGGTAAAGGTAGGCATGCTTTATGAGAAGCAAGGCGATAAAGCAAATGCCAGGAAATTCTATCAAAGGGTGAAAGACGACTATCCTCAGGCTCCTGATGCCAAAGATATCGATAAACTTATCGCCAGAGTACAAGGCTAAATCGTTTTCTAAGGAAAATAAGCTGGAAAAATTCTGCTAAATAGAGGGTAAAAAGATGAACGGTTTTCACTTTTTACCCTTTACTATTTTATATTTCCACTAAACTTGTTTCGAATGGGATAGAATAAGAGTAAAAAACGATTCAATTTTACGCTTATTTTAATACCGGCGAAATAAATCTAATAAATAAGAAGCTCATGGCAAGTAATTTAAAGAATCTTTCCAGCTACGAAGAAAAGAATATTCCCTCTGCAAAAGAATTGTCCTTTGGTATTGTTGTAGCTGACTGGAACAGCCACATTACTCACAAACTCCACGAAGGCTGCATTGATACCCTGATAAAGCATGAAGCGCAGGAAGACAATATCCATGTACTGCAGGTACCTGGAAGTTTTGAATTACCGGTAGGCGCAAAGATGCTGGCGAACAGACACAGGCTGGATGCAGTTATCTGTATCGGCTGCGTTATTAAAGGGGAGACTAGCCACAATGAATACATTAATAATGCTGTAGCAACGGGCCTTACTAATCTAGGTATTGCTTCGGGCCTTCCAATTATATTTGGTGTGCTTACGCCCAATACAGAAGAGCAGGCCATGGAAAGGGCCGGGGGTAAACACGGCAATAAAGGAGTAGAAGCAGCCGTAACGGCCATCAGGATGGGTAGCCTGAAAAACGCCCTAAAGCAATCTGTCAAAAGAATAGGATATTAATTATGAAAATTCACTTTATCGATACAGGCTTTTTTAAATTGGATGGTGGTGCTATGTTCGGCGTTGTACCTAAGCAACTTTGGAACCGACTTAATCCGGCGGATGAAAATAACAGGTGCACCTGGTCTATGCGTTGCCTGTTGATAGAGACAGATGATGGAAGAAATATCCTTGTAGATACTGGAATAGGGGATAAGCAGGATGAAAAGTTCCGCTCTCACTTCGAGCCTCACGGAGAAGCTAGTTTGATAGGGTCTTTAGCGGCTAGAGGGTTCAGTGCCAAAGATATTACCGATGTTTTTCTGACGCACCTACACTTTGATCATGTAGGAGGTGCTGTTCGTCGGGAGGAATCCGGAGCGTTAGTCCCTACTTTTCCTAACGCTACCTATTGGTCTAACGAAATTCACTTCAACTGGGCGCTGTTGCCTAATCCAAGGGAAAAGGCTTCTTTTTTGAAGGAAAATTTTGTTCCGCTTCGCAAGGCTGGTATTTTGCAGTTTATAAAAATAGAAGCTGAAGGGGTACAATGGCATCCTCAGATCGAAGTGCACTTTGCCTACGGTCATACGGAAGCCATGATGACACTCCATATTCAGAATGGTAATAAAAAATTAGTTTATTGTGCTGATGTCATTCCGTCCTCCTACCACATCGGTCTTCCTTACGTAATGAGTTACGATGTCCGGCCGTTGGACACGCTTAAGGAAAAGAAAAAAATGTTGGAGAACGCACTGGAACAAAATGCTATCCTCATTTTTGAACACGATCCTAAAGTGCCATGCGGCCGGCTTACGACTAATCAAAAAGGAAGAATTGTGCTGGATCAGCCGCTAACAGAAGCTGACCTGAACGACTAGGTTATTAAACAACCAATTCTATACCCTTTTTTTGATCGAAAGCTGCATATCCTTTAATGGGCTGGGCATGCTCCAATGGTTCAGGGTAACTCCACATAACATTAGATAAAGTCAATCCATCAACTTCCAAATCCCAATATTGGGCCTTCCCCTTGATTGGACAGTTAGTAGCGCGTTGATTGGCTCTCAGCAGTTCCTGATGGATATCCGAAAGTGGAATATAATACACTGGTTCAAAATCGTACTTTTCGTGGTATTCCTGTAGTTTTACAGGCCTTGTTGTTCTAGCAATTTCAATATCTTTAAACTTGATGATGATATGATCATCGGTTTTTTGATAAGTTGCATAATGTGTTGGCGTTGACATAATTGTTGTAGTTTTTCTTAAAAAATCACTCCAAAGGTCAAAGTGTTCTGCTCTGATAGCTCTAAGAACAGTCGGCTGATAGACGCTTACTGCAATTGTTACAGACGGATGAAGCCCGGTGGGTGTTCGATACATAAAATATTTTTCCAAATACAACCATTATAAGGTCTTTCTCCTCTGTAAATTGTGTTTTGAGAGCGCATGAAATTACTAAGGAGAACTTCCATATGGCACACTTACTCTGCATGACGGAATCGGAACTGATACAAGCTTGTCTAAAAAACGATCGCCTGGCGCAAAAGCAATTGTATGAAAAATACAACAAAGCGATGTTTACCACCGCTTACAGGATAACCAACGACTTTGAGCTAGCTCACGATGTACTACAGGAAGCTTTTGTGAAAGTTTTTAAAAACTTAAATGCATTTAGAGGAGATGCAACGCTGGGAGCATGGATCAAGACTATTGTAGTACGAACAGCACTGAGTAAGATAAAAAAACAAGTTCGGCTGGAGCCGCTACAGGATTATCATATCAGTGATAAAATTGATTGGGGGCATCGCCTGGATATAGAATACCTGGAAAAAGCCATCCAGGAGCTACCCGGTGGATATCGGGCTGTTTTTACCCTGATAGAGATAGAAGGATATTCCCACAAAGAAGTTGCTGAAATGTTGGAAATTTCGGTGGGTACTTCAAAGTCACAGCTTTTTTATGCCAAAAAGCGCTTGAGGAAAACAATTTCAAAATTATTAAATACTTGATCAGGCTGATTCAGATACTGCAAAATTGGGGAAATAATAGACTTGCTACGTGGAGTAGAGGCGAAGTAAAATAGCCAAATTGACCCTTTTTTATACTCGTGAAACGATCTTTCTGAATGACCAAAAATCAAAAGGGATGTATGGAAATCAATAAAGAAACCTTACACCAGGCCATAAGGCAGCTTCCTGAATATGAGCCGTCCGGGCAACTCTGGGAAGATATACAGGATGACCTGGACATGCTGCAATTAGATAAACAGCTAAGGGCAGTGATCAATCAACTGCCCAGTTACTCTCCTGCTCTGGCATTATGGGAAGCAATAGCAGCCCAACTGGAAAAAGAACCCGAAGAAAAAGCAGTATCAATTCGGCCATTCAACAGATGGCGTGCTGCCGCAGCCGGAATAGCAGCACTTGCAGTAGCGGGATTGTTAGGTCAGCTTATTCAAATGAATAATACGCCAGATATTCGATACGATAGCTACGCGGTAGAGGTCGTAGCATTGCCGGAAATCGACTGGACAGCTGATGATGAGATCATCCGGCAACTGCTAGTGGAATTTAAGGAAAGTCCTAATGCCCGCAGGCACGAAAATTATACCGATTGGTCCTCAGAGTTGGAAGAGCTTTATCAAGCCAGAACAGAATTGGTAGAAGCCATGTCAACTTATGGAGAGGACAAGCAATTAATTGATCAATTGAATGAAATCGATAAGGTCATCACTAATCTTGGCAACAGGATGTATAAGCACATTTGACCCTCTTTCACTATAAATAATCTATCTGATGAACAGCAAAGTATTAACTCTAGGCTTATTATTGATGGCAAGCGTGGTCCTATCAGCTCAGAAGACGGAAGTTCTTCAGGTTGTTAGTAAAGAAATCAAGCAAAGCTTTCCCTATTCCTCGGGTTATGAATTAAATATTGAGGGGGAAAAAGCGGATGTAAGTGTGGATAGCTGGAACGAGTCGAAAGTAGAAGTTACGATTACACTAGCTGCTAAAAATAAGAATAAAGCTACTGCTTCCAGCGATCTGGAACTGATGCAGTATAGCATGGAACAAGTAGGGCAAAAAATCTACTTACGCAACTACCTAAAAGTGCCAGAGGGTAATCCTTCACCTACTTCTCAACTGGAATTCAAGTACGTGATCAAGGTGCCGGCTGAATGCCCGGTATATCTAAAATCTAAATTTGGATTGGTTCAAGTTAGCGATCTGACCAATAGCATTAAGCTCAGAAGCAGATTCTCTGATATTGGCCTCCAAAATATTAAAGGTACTATTGAGGCAGAAACAAGGTTTGGTGATCTAAAGGGGGCTTACATTGATGGGACTATGCTGGTCAATTCCCGTCGCACAAATATAACATTGAGTGAACTAAAGGGAAAATTTGATCTTACGACTCATTATGGGATCCTTGATTTTAGAGCAGACCCCAATGTGGCTGACTTGAAGCTGGTGGCTAATAATACCAGGGTTTTCTTGAGTAGCAGCGACCTAGAGCGCTTCGCCTACAATATTGAAGCTACAGATTCCAGGCTGCAAATCCCGGATAATCTGGGAACGCAATTCTATGATGCTAGTAATGATCCCGAAATTCAGAAGCTTTCCTACCGGCCCGAAAAAGAATACTATGCCAATTTTACTATTGTACTCACTTTCAGTGAATTGACTCTTTCCACCAATCGCTAAACGGATTTTGTGAATAAGTTATGTCACATTGATAAGTACACTTAGGGTAATGAAAAACGAAATCGATTAGCCGTTGATGTATCAAGTATTTTCGCCTAAAGTCAAGAATAATAGAAGCTTGGGGTAAACTTATCCAATGGTCAAGGCATTTTACTAGACGTAATAAACATATGCATTACGCTACTAAATTAACAAAGGTTGTAGGACTATTTCAACCTGCAATAATTAAAAAATCCGAAATGGAAGTTTGTAAGATTCCTTTTGATCAGGTACCACAATTTTCTCAAAAAGATGTTGATTACGCCTTGGCACGGCCCCAATTAAGACCTTTTTACAAGTATGAAGTAAGCATAGAGAATTTTGGGCAGGTTATTGAAGATCGAAAGCAATTTCCATTTCACAGAGAAGCGCTGGTAAATGCTCTTACAACTCAGTATGCCAGTAAAAAGACTAGTAAAAAGGTGCAAAAGAATATCGAATTATTAGCATCAGATAACACCTTTACGGTCACTACTGCTCATCAGCCTGTGTTATTTACGGGGCCTTTTTATTACATATTCAAGATTTTTTCCACTATCAACCTGTCGGAGCAACTTAATGATAAATATCCGGAATATAACTTTGTGCCCATTTTTATCAATGGAGCCGAAGATCATGATTTTGATGAGATTAATCATACGACTGTCAGGGGGAAAACCATCACCTGGCAGACCGCGGCCGGTGGGCCGGTAGGTGAGTTGCCCGCTCAGTCTTTAACCATGGCTATTAATGAATTGAAGCACCAATTAGGCGAAAGCATTAATGCTGAGCGATTGATCACTATGGTGAAAGCGGCTTACACCCATCATAAAACCCACGGGGCTGCAACTAATCATCTGGTAGATGAGCTTTTCAAAGATTATGGTCTTGTCGTAGTAGATATGGGTACTCGGGTACTCAAATCTGTATTTCAACCTTACATGGAAAGAGAGCTCTTCGAACAGGTTTCCGTTGGGTTAGTGCAGGAAACGCAGGAAGCCCTGATGCAGGTAGACTTTACTCCCCAGGCTTTTGCTCGCGATATTAATTTGTTTTATATTCAACCGGGAATCAGGGCGAGAATAGAAAAAGTCACTGATGATCTTTACCAGATTATAGATACAGCTATTCGTTTTTCCAAAAAAGAATTAAAAAAAGAACTTCAGCAATATCCGGAACGCTTCAGTCCAAATGTAGTGATGCGTCCTGTTTATCAAGAGTTGATACTTCCTAATCTGGCTTATATCGGCGGTGGTGGAGAGTTGGCTTATTGGCTGGAGCGTAAATCGCAGTTTGAAGCTTTTGGTCTTAATTATCCCATGCTGATACGAAGAAACTCTGCTATGTGGATTTCTCACAGGGTATCCAAAAAGATAAAAAAGCTGGGCCTTACCTTACCCGATTTATTTATGGATACGGAAGCATTGATCAAAAAGTTTGTTGATCATCACTCCAATAATGAGTTGAGTCTGCAGGAAGAATTGCAAACGCTTGAGTCTGTTTTTGAACAATATAGCCGCAAGGCCAAAAGGGTAGATCCTACCCTTGAACCTCGCACCCTGGCCATAGGCGCCAAGTATCGCAATACCATTCAAAAGCTTGAAAAGCGGCTGATGCGGCAGGAAAAGAAGAAATACCATCAAGATATCGAAACCATAAGAACAATTAAAGAACAGTTGTTTCCAGGGAATAATGGACTTCAGGAGCGGAAAACAAACTTTATGGAATTCTTTTTGGGAAATGGTGACTTTCTCTTTGAATGCCTCCGTAAACATCTAGACCCAATGCAGAGGGATATGCTGGTATTTATTGAAGATTGAAAAAAGCTGGGAAGCTATCACCCTAACACCTGGGTGACAACCTCCGGTTAACATCTATTCCATAATTGATGACAGCGCTTCATAAATTTTGTCATTAACAAGATCTACTGTACGGGAAGTTTCATCAGAAGAATGCTTAATCTGACACTTTCCACAGTTGGGTAAGCTGATGATCATATTAACGTATTCATTATTGCGTCTGAATGAAAGACCATACTTTCCAATAAACGGGCAGCTCTTTAAATTAGTAGTTGAATAGTTAGAAGTGTCGGCCATTACAGCTTTTAAAGTAGTAATCACTTGTTGGTCAGTGGCTAATTCATCCAATATTTTGTAATCCATCAGGAAACTGCCGGGGTCTTTCTGATCTGCCAACCGGGTAGCGTACTGGTCAACAAGGTAGGCATTGACCTCATTAGCCTTATTAACGGTTTTTTGATACATTTTTTGGCTCGTTTTACTACATCCTGCAAACCCTAATACAATTCCTACAAAAAGAAATATCAGTTTGTGCATGTGCTTTATTTTATTTGGTTCTCTGATTTGTTTTCACTCGTACAACTTATAAGCTAGTTAGCACTGAACTTTACCTTCCCATTTTGTGGTGTACAGTTAGAGCAAGAATCCGTCATTCTTCTGGCACTTTTGATAGTCGTATCAAAAACGTCCTGCCAGTCAGGCTTATCATTTTTCAAATAACTAATTTCTTCTCGTAGTGCCTGAAGAAAACTGACCGTATAAAAACCACCGTTGGCTATATTCACCCAGGAATACTCACCTGGACTGGCTGCGCAGGATAGAATATTGCCTTCTGTATCCATAAAAAGAGACTTGAGCCGCTGTGGGTCATAATGGTTGTTACCCTGCATAGCCAGAAAGTTGTTGTTGGTATTTTGAGTCAGACCAATATCATTGTTACAACAATCGCCAAATACAATATTCAGGCGAGCACCCTTAGACGTGATCATGTCGTGTACCTCATCCAGCCGAATGGCTGTTTCATTGGACATTCGGATGTAATTGTTGGCCCGAAAGTCCAGTTGTGGCCACATCTCCCGCTGATCAGACCACCGAAAGCCATGCCCCCGGTATACGAAAATGACAATGTCATTAGGGCCAGGAGAAAAGCGCTGTAACGTTTGATTGAGGTTTTGTTTGGTAAAATTGCTCCCATTGACCAGATACTTTTTAAAGGAAATACCCAGGGAGCTGGTAATCCCCTGAAATTCTCCTACCAGATTCCTTTCATCTGCCGCACAACCCGCGCCTATATCCGAGATAGCTGTATTGGCCGCTACAATCAAATGTAGAGTGGCTGGCTGATCGCTGCGACTATCTCTGTACGTTTTTTCATTTCGGTTTTTGTTGATGTCAACGGTAGAAGATGGTGGGGTATATCTTTCTAAACCCACCATGCGTTTTAGAGCCAGGTAATCCGGCTCCTGATTGCTGTAAAATCCTTTCAAATAATCGTCGCTGATGTCATTGTCAGAAAGAGCTCTGAATTGATCAGCAAGGAAAACTCTGTTGGGGTCATTAGGGTTATCCGTTATGAACGGCAAATTCGATTGGTTGGTAAAAATTAGATGATCCGGATTGTAGCCATACTGACCGGGGTTAGTAACAAACCGGGGATTGCTACCGAACAATACTATGTATTGGTCACCTTGGTATGTGGTGTGCTCCGTGGTATAATCCACCTGAACGACTTTGTACATATCTTCAGCGAAGTAAGCTACCCGCATGTACATTTTGGTATCGTTAAATTTTACTAACAAACCTTTATAATTAACGCCATAGCTGTCGGTAAACTTTAGCTCAAAAAGGTCCTGCGCATCAGCCTTGTGGAACCCTCCAAGCAGCACGGCCCAGCTAAAGACCAAAAAAAGTAATTTTTTCATTGTAGTGACTGTTTATCAAGGAAAGAAATTGATTTTCTCACAACATACATACAAGATAAGAACTCAATCGTGTATTATCAAAGGAAAAAACGCAGGTATTTATTGTATCATAAGGCTGGTATCACGCTTCTTAACAAGCTTTTAAGCTTCATTAACAAGAACTGACAGTGGAAGATAGTAACTTTACATCTGAAAGTTATACTGTTCTATAATATTTCGGTCACTTCATTATCTTTGTAAAAAAAATCAGTGTGGAAAATACGCTTAGACAATTTGAAGAGGTCATCCAAAAGTGTAAAACCGTCTTTATTTCCAAAACGAGAGACTACGGTACGGCGTGGCGTATTTTGCGTCCTTCTTCACTAACTGATCAAATTTATATCAAGGCTAAGCGTATTCGTAATATTGAGGAGTTGGCCCGGCAGAAAGTTGCTGATTCTGTAGAGTCAGAATATGTAGGCATTATAAATTACAGTGCTATGGCATTAATTCAGCTGGAAAAGAGCGATAATGCCAAAGTTGAGCTAACTGTTGAGGAAGTTGAAGTGTTATATGACCAGCAAATAAACATAACAAAAGAGCTAATGATTCAAAAAAATCACGATTATGGAGAAGTATGGCGGGAAATGCGTAGAAGCTCTTTTACAGATATGATATTAATGAAATTGCTCAGGGTAAAGCAAATTGAAGATAATAAGGGGGAAACTCTTGTCTCTGAAGGGTTAGATGCTAACTATAGAGACGTTATCAATTATGCCATATTCGCTTTGATCAATATAGAAGAAAAGCGTTCATAACAAAAAAATCTACAGAAGCATGAGTTTAGGTACTTTAGTGCTGGGGGTAGCGGTAGTCGCTCTGATTTTAACCCTGGCTATCGGATTTATAGGCAATAAGTTGAAAAGCTGGGTAGTGAGCTACCTTCAAAATTTTACTGGAGTATTATTTATTATTTCCGGTTTTGTGAAAGCTGTCGATCCGCTCGGTACAGCTTACAAGATGGAACAATACTTTGCTGAGTTTGAAGCTACTTTCGAAGACACAGCTTTGTCTTTTATGGAGCCTCTATTCCCTCAGTTAGCCGAATACGCTATTGCCTTCTCTGTGGGAATGATTGTATTTGAAATTTTATTAGGAGTAATGCTGATTGTGGGTGCTTTCAGGGCTGTTACAAGCTGGGCATTCTTTTTGCTGGTAGCCTTTTTTACCTTCCTAACCGGGTTTACTTATCTGACAGGTTACGTACCGGAAGGAGTTAACTTTTTCCAGTTTTCAAAATGGGGTAGCTACGTAGAAACGAATATGAAAGTGACGGATTGCGGTTGCTTTGGAGATTTTATCAAGTTGAAGCCTTTTACCTCCTTTATGAAAGATGTTTTCTTACTGGCACCCGCGTTGATATTTTTGTTCTCCAGTAATCGCATGCATCAAATCCTGACACCAGGTTTGAGGTACGGACTGATCGGTATTACATTGGGAGGTACTTTTCTATATTGCGTTAGTAACTACTCCTGGGATCTCCCACAAGTGGACTTTCGGCCCTTTAAAGTAGGTACGCACCTGGCAGAAGAAAAAGCCAGACAGGATGAGGCCATTAATAATATTAGAGTAATTGCTTACAAAGTGAAGGATAAGAACTCTGGTAAAGTCATCGAAATTCCTTACAAACAGTATTTAAAAGAATATAAAAACTATCCGGATTCTCTTTATGAGAAGTCTCAAATTAAATCAGAACCGGCAGTTAAGATCAATAAGATCAGTGAGTTTGATGTATCAAGCGTAGAAGGTTATTCCGTAACCGATGAGATTCTCAATCAGGAGGGGTATAGCTTTATGTTGGTAGGCTATAAGCTAAAAGGAAAAACTTACAGCAAGGAAGTGATCAGCCGGGATACGATCTATACTCAGGATACAGTAAGAATTGGTGATTCTGTGGTGATCAACACAAGCGTTGCGGGTGTTAGTAAAAATAAAATTATCAGAGAGCAATACGATTGGAATGACGAGTATATTGCCAAATGGCGAGAAAAGCTCAACCCGATAATGGATAAAGCTATGGAAGCTGGTGCAACAGTATACGGTATTACCGGGCCGTCCACCGAAGCACAAATTAATGATTTCCGTCACGCTTCCCAAAGTGCTTACCCTATATATACCGCCGATGATATTTTGCTTAAAACTATCATCCGGTCTAATCCGGGGCTCGTACTGCTAAAGGATGGAAAGATCATCGAGAAGTGGCATGTCAAAAAAATTCCTAAAGATTTTGAGTCCATCCAATCAGCTTACATGAAATAGTTGAGTCCATCCAGTTAATCTGGATAATATCAACTTACAATAAGCCTGGCCAAAAGGAATACTATCCTTTTATCCAGGCTTTTTAGGCTTATAGCTAGATAAGAGCGTTCTTTTATTGACACTTAACTATTTTTCATCTTTTTTACGTCACTATTATAGTCTTTCTAAAAATTAGCTTTTCTTTGCATTGTATCAGAGGCAAAGATATATTATACTTGATTTAAGAATATTATAAGCGTTTCACGTGTTTCGCGCCAGTCCTATTGATAAACGGTACATGTGTTTTAATCCCAAATTTACCCTAAAGTGTCATTTGAAAGTTATGCTAAGTAGAAGGAATATCCGTATCAAGGTTATGCAAATGTTATATTCCATGAACCGGGATGGAAAATTAAACTTTGATACGGCCTTAAAAAGTTATACAAAAAGCATAAATAATGCTTATACCCTATACCTCTTCAATCTTTATTCTTTTGTGAAAGTTGCCGATTACGCCCGCGAAGATAAGGAGCGGAAAATGTCAAAGTTGCTGCCCACAGAAGAAGACAAAAATTTTATTCCCAGGTTATCAGAAAATGATCTCACCCAATCTTTGATCCAAAATAAAGAGATCAATCGCATCGCCGGGGCTCATAATTTTGGTAGCTGGTTTGATGCTGATACTATTCGATTACTCTATACGGAATTTGTTAAGATGGAGGAGCATCGGGAATATCTTGCTCAGGAAAATGCTGAAAAAGAAGATCATACTAAAGTGCTACTAGCACTGTATAAGTTTTGTAATGCCAGCGATGTTTTTAATGAAAAAATGGAAGACTCCTTTCCGCAGTGGGTGGACGACCAATCCCTCATCGTCGGAGCCGTCAAAAAAACGATAAAAGCGCTGCCAGCCACTCCCTATTTTTATGAAGCCTACAAACCTTCTGATGAAACTGTTGCTGATTTTGGAGAGGAGCTTTTTAGAAGAGTCGTAGAAGATAATGAAGAATTATTGGGACTTATCGAGCCTACATTAAAAAATTGGGATGCCGAGCGAGTGGCCATTATCGATATGATTCTTTTAAAAATGGCTATTTGTGAACTGATGCATTTTCCTACCATTCCCTCGAAAGTTACCCTTAATGAGTTTGTAGAAATAGCCAAATTGTACAGTACTGATAAAAGCAAAGACTTTATTAACGGTATTTTAGACCGTTTGATGAAAAAATTAGAAAAAGCAGGAAAGATTAATAAGCAGGGTAGAGGTCTGATGGATTAATTTCATGTATATTTAATTTATACCATTAATTTTGCCCTTGTACTTACCATCAGCTTAGATGACCCCTTTTGTAAAGTTACGTTCCAAAGGCATATCCGCTCAGGTTTAATCCCTGAAATTTACTTCACTCTATGTTCGATAGGTTTTCTGGCCTGAAAATTGCTGAAGCTCATAAGGAAACTCTAACCTTCTGAGCCAAAAAGCCTTCGTGTGACAAAAAAATAATTCAACTTTACTACCATTATACCCCCTCGAAACAAGTCTATTGAAAAATATCGCTTTTATAGCGAGTATTTCAACAGGTTTAAAATTACACTATTATGAGAATACTACACATTTTTTTTATGCTAATGTTATCAGTTGTCGTGGTAAAGGCTCAAAAGGACGCCGTTGCCTTTCGATATCTGCTCAATGATTACCAATATCCTATAACGGAGCAATTAGCCAAAGAAAATTTTGGAGCTGCTCTGGAAATAGATTACAGCACTTATCTGACCAACCGGCTCTTTATTGGTGCTCCCATAAGGGTAGGACGGGCCAACTTTCCCTTGTCAGAAGCTACACAAAGTGATAATAGTTTTTTTGGAGGGCTTGATTTAAATCTTGGTCTCCAGTTATTTGGGGATGGTAGTTTTATCCTTCCGAGTATTTACGCTGGTTTTGGAGGCGTTTATTCTTTCAATGAGGAAGAACTGAGCCTGCAGGCTCCACTTGGTTTGATGCTTGATTTCAAACTATCTAATTCTATTTACCTAACTACCAAGGGAGAATACCGCATTGGTTTTGACGATCTGAGAGATAATGTACAGGCAGGAGCAGGGATAAAGGTAATGTTGGGAGTAGCCGAAAAGAAGGAGGCACCGGAAGAAATCGCTGATATTGAAGATGCCGATGGGGATGGTATTCTTGATCCTTATGATGCTTGTCCTACTGCGGCGGGGACGGAGCAGTTTGCTGGCTGTCCGGATCGCGATAATGATGGTATCGCTGATAAGGACGATGACTGCCCGGATGAGATGGGAGGCTTTGATTTAAGAGGTTGCCCGGATCGTGACAATGATGGTATCGCGGATAAGGACGATGCTTGTCCGGAAGAAGCCGGTTTGCCAGAACGGCAGGGTTGTCCGGTTTCAGATAGTGATGGGGACGGCATTCCCGATGAGCAGGATAACTGCCCGAATCAGGCCGGGCTGATCACATTGCAGGGCTGCCCGGATAACGATAGGGATGGTATTCCGAATCAGGAAGATTTATGCCCCAATGTGAAAGGCACCAGAGCTACCCAGGGTTGCCCAGATACTGATGGCGATGGGATAGTGGATAAAGATGATACCTGCCCGGGCCAGCCGGGGCCCAGAAGTAACCGAGGCTGCCCGGAAATTGAAAAAGAGGATAAAGAAACTTTGGAATTTGCTACCCAGGCCATACAATTTCGTACAGGCAGTGCCAGTATTACCTCTCAATCTTATCAAATTCTGGATCGTATTGTAGAAATCCTGAAGAAATATCCCGATTACAGTGTATCCATAGAAGGATATACCGATAACGTAGGCAGTGCTGTTACTAACCAACGATTGTCCGAACAGAGGGCCCTGGCTTGTTATGAGTACCTACTCAATCGTGGGATATCTCCTGACCGTATGACGTATCGCGGTTTTGGAGAAAAAGATCCCATTGCTGATAATAGTACATCAGCCGGTAGAGATCAGAATCGTCGGGTAGAATTTAATGTGTTCCTGCGGTAATCAAGGAAGCAAATTGGCGGAAACGGGATTTGCTGTTGCTTAGCTTGAGCCAAACAGCCTCTAAAAACGTGTGTATCTACATCAAAAAGATTGTTCCCAACTTTGATATCTTATTATATATTTGCATCATGGAAGAAAAAATACTGATAATAGACTTTGGGTCTCAGTACACACAACTCATTGCCAGAAGAGTCAGGGAACTAAACGTGTACAGTGAGATTGTTGCTTTCAATAAAATACCAGAATTAACAGCTGAATATAAAGGGGTTATCTTATCCGGCAGCCCATTCTCTGTAATCGACGATAAGGCATTACAGGTAGACCTTGATGCTTTTTTAGGTAAAAAACCGGTACTGGGCATTTGCTATGGTGCACAGTATGTTGCCAGCCAACTGGGAGGTAAGGTAGAAGCTTCTAACAAGCGAGAATATGGGAAATCTTTGCTCACCAATATTGTATCTTTTGATCGGCTTTTCAAAGAAATTGCTGATGGTTCTCAGGTGTGGATGTCACACGGTGATACTATTATGTCTATTCCCGAAAGCTATGAGCGTATTGCCAGTACGATACATATTGACGTAGCTGCGTTTCGATCCAAAGCTGGCGTTTATGATTATCCGGTATATTGCCTGCAATTCCATCCTGAGGTAACTCATAGTTTGGATGGGCAGCAATTGATCAAAAATTTTGTTTACGAAATTGCAGAATGTAGTGGAAACTGGACTCCGGCTGTTTTTATTGAACATACTGTGGCCGAGCTAAAAGAAACTATAGGAGAAGATCAGGTGCTGATGGGACTTTCGGGAGGTGTAGACTCCAGCGTTGCTGCCACTCTATTACAAAGGGCAATCGGTGATCAACTGGTCTGCTTTTTTGTAGATAATGGACTGTTGAGAAAAAATGAATTTGAGGAAGTGCTGGATTCCTATAAAGGCCTTGGGCTGAATGTTGTGGGAATAGATGCCAGAAAACAGTTCCTGGACCAATTACACGGCGTTTCAGATCCAGAAGAAAAACGAAAAGTTATAGGGCGGGTTTTCATAGAAGTCTTTGAAGCAGAAGCGGCTAAGCTGAAAAACATCACCTGGTTAGGTCAGGGAACGATCTACCCTGATGTAATTGAGTCTGTGTCCGTACATGGTCCATCTGTGACCATAAAATCCCATCACAACGTTGGTGGCTTACCGGATTTGCTGAAGCTCAAAATCATTGAGCCGTTGAGAATGCTTTTTAAAGATGAGGTGAGAAACGTAGGCCGGGAATTAGAAATACCTGAAAATATCGTAGGTCGACATCCATTTCCGGGGCCGGGGTTGGCCATTCGTATTTTGGGAGCTATTACCGCAGAAAAGGTTTATCTTCTTCAAGAAGCGGATGCAATTTTCATTAATAACTTAAAAAAGTATAACTTGTACGATAAAGTGTGGCAGGCAGGAGTAATACTATTACCAGTACATTCCGTTGGAGTAATGGGAGATGAAAGAACTTACGAGCAAGCCGTTGCACTGAGAGCTGTCAACTCCAGAGATGGCATGACGGCAGACTGGAGCCAGCTGCCATACGATTTTCTGGCTACTGTTTCTACTGAGATAATCAATAATGTAAAAGGAATAAATAGAGTTGTATATGATATCAGTACCAAGCCACCGTCAACTATTGAGTGGGAATAATCCAAAGTTATTCATCCTGGTCGCTGTTCTTTTTATTAGTTCTAGCTGTGAGTTTTTTACTAAAGCACAGGATGCGCCAAGTGTCCGCAAAGCAAAAGAGGAAGAAAAAATGGCTCCTCTGCAAGGAACTTTGGTGTATGATCCGATCAAGGGAGAATGGGTACGCGTAACAGGCGAAGCCGTTACCGAAAAAATGGATACGATTTTTTGGAATACTACTCCGGAAGAGCAGTTTTCTCCAATTGTTTCGGTAGCTACCTCAGAAGGAGGGATCGTTGATGGTAATGAAGAAGCTACTCTCTCCGTGGATGAGTTTGGCTCCGAGATCAAGCCATCCTACAACGTAGTGCTACTGCTGCCTTTTTTAACCAACCAGTACGATCCGCTATCGGCTCAGTTTAATAACCTGTCGAAATGGTCCTTGGATTATCTTTGTGGAGCAAAGATGGGCTTAAAAAAGCTGGAAGCAGAAGAAATAGACCTCAAAGTGTCATTGATTGATACCCGGGCCCAACCTGGCGAAGTCCAAAAGATACTGGCGAGTAATAATGATTTGAAGAATGCTGATTTGATTATTGGCCCCTATCGTCGGGATAATATCAAGTTGGTAGCGGAGTTTGCTAAGCGCAACAAGGTAACGATGGTTTCTCCTTACAGTGCCTCTTCCAATTTGAGTGAAGATAATCCTTTTTATCTGCAGGTAAGTCCCAATCTGCAATCTCACTGTAAGGCTATTACGTATTACGCTCGTAAAAAATTCAAGCCTCAACAGATGGTTATCCTTTATCAGGATAATTCTGCTAAAAAGCAAACTGCGCAGTACTTTCAGGAAGCCAATGTACTGTACAACAATGGCCAGCCTACTGATCGCATAACGGAGTATAGTGTGCCGGATGGTAGAATTCCTACAGCTGAAGAACTCAATATTTCACAGTTTACCAGCTCTGGAGACTCCATTGCCTTTATCATACCTGCCTGGTCGCGAGGGGATGAGAACTTTGTTTTTGTAGCCCTTTCTCAGATTAGCCTGGAAAAAGAACCTTTTCAATACGTAGAAGTATATGGTTTGCCACAGTGGCAACAGTTCGATAAAATCGATCTGGACTATTTTGAGAAATTAAATGTCCACATCAGCAGCAATTTATACATTGATGAACGGGCACAGGAAATCAAAAATTTCCGCCGGGACTACTACGATCAATATGGTCTTATAGCACCCTTTGAGGCTTATTTAAGTTATGATGTTATGCTTTTTGTAGGTAGGATGCTTGAAAAGTATGGCAACAAATTTCAATACCATATCGAGAAGGAAAACCCGCAGTATTTACACACCAGGTTTGAATTCGAAAGAGTAGTAGAACAAGGCCCTACTGGTTTTGAGCAACCTGTTATTGACCAGTTTGAGAATAAGTTTGTCAATATTCTTCGCTTTCAAAATTACCGTTTCCAAAAGGTTAACTAACAAGCTATACCTGCGAAACAAGTCTACTAAACACCACATCTTCTAAAACTAACCCATTGCGGGATACCGCGGTTTAGAAGATGTGGTGTATCATTCCACCATTTACCTTGACTTGCTGCTATTTAGAAATAACCAAAATCTCTTCCTTTACTTTTTTAGCTATCCTTCTGGCTTCGTGTGTCGTATTGCTGGTAATTGTAATGTGACCCATTTTTCGAAATGGCTTGGTTTCTTTTTTTCCATAAATATGAACGTGTACGCCCTGCATCTTCAACGTTTTCTCAAAACCCTCATAGAAAGCTCTACCTCTAAAGGCTGGATGCCCCAGTAAATTGACCATCACTGAAGGAGAAATAAGCTCCGTACTGCCCAGGGGCCAGCCTAATATGGCTCTAATATGCTGCTCAAATTGTGAAGTATAGCATGATTCGATGCTGTGGTGACCACTATTGTGAGGCCTTGGAGCAACTTCATTAATCAGTATTTTATTATCCTCAGTTAAAAACTCCTCGATTGCTAATAACCCAACAATATCCAGTTTTTCTGCAACGTCTATGGCCAGAAGTGTAGCTTTTTGCCGGGTCATATCATCAATATTGGCCGGGCAAACCAAAAACTCAACGAGGTTAGCAGTAGGGTTGAATTCCATTTCTACTACCGGATAGGTTTTTACTTCGCCGGAAGCACTACGGGCAACTATGACTGATAATTCCTTAACTATTCTCACCTTTTTTTCAATGACGGAAGGTACATCCATGATGTTATCCTGCTCCCTGGCACTGTTGATCACCACCACTCCCTTTCCATCATAGCCGGCCGTACGGGATTTTTGTACGAACGGATATTGGATACGACCATTTCGGATAGACTTCATTACATCGGCTTTGTCTTCGTACAAGCCAAATTCAGAGGTAGGAATAAAATGATCTCTGTAAAATTGCTTTTGCAGGCCTTTATCTTTAATGAGAGCCAGTTTATCAGGATCAGGATGAACAATTTTTCCATCTTCCTTCAAAGCTCTTAATGCGTCCGTATTAACATGTTCAATTTCTACGGTAATCACGTCTTTATCTTGTCCAAATTGGACAACGTCCTTATAATTGCTGAAATCACCCTCGACAAATGAACAAGCCAGTAAGCCAGCCGGAAAATCGGCAGACTTATCGAGAAAATCTAACTGTAAGTGCCACTTGGAGACAGCCATAGCCATCATTTTGCCTAATTGCCCTCCTCCGAGTATGCCTATCTTGGGAAACTGATGCATGCTTCTTGTTTTAAAGTCTAAAAATAGAGTTTCTATTTCATAAAATACTTTTTAAGTTTAGTTTTTAAATACAAAAACATTTCAATGAGCACAATTATTATAAAAAATGGCCAACTCGTCAACGAAGGAACAATCAGTATCGGCGACATACTGATTAAAAATGGAAGATTGGAAAAAATAGGAGGGACGATTCAAACAGCAGAAGCTTCTACCGAAATTGATGCAACCGATAAGTTTGTACTGCCTGGTATTATCGATGATCAGGTACATTTTCGAGAGCCAGGTCTGACACACAAAGCGGAGTTAAAAACCGAATCCAGAGCTGCTGTAGCAGGAGGGGTGACTTCGTACATGGAAATGCCAAACACCAACCCACCTGCTTTAACTCAGGAATTGCTGGAGCAAAAATACCAGCGTGCTTCACAGGTTTCGCTATCTAATTATTCTTTTTTTATGGGAGCTTCCAATGACAACCTGGAGGAGGTTTTGAAGACAAATTATAAAACCGTTTGTGGTGTAAAGATTTTCATGGGCTCTAGTACGGGAAATATGCTTGTTGATGACCAAAAGGTGCTGGAAGAATTGTTTGCCAAAGTCCCCATGCTAATAGCCACTCACTGTGAAGATGAGGCCACCATACGAGCAAACATGGCTGAATACAAGATCAAATACGGCGATGATGTACCTGTGCATTTGCATCCCGAAATAAGATCGGTAGAGGGCTGTCTAAAGTCTTCTACGCTAGCTGTAGAAATGGCAAAGCGTCACGATACGCGATTGCATATTTTACACATCTCAACGGCTGATGAACTGGACCTCTTTGATAATTCTATCCCTCTTGAAGAAAAGCGGATCACCTCGGAAGTCTGTGTGCACCATTTATTTTTCAATGCAGACGATTATGCGCTTAAAGGAGCCGGTATTAAATGCAATCCCGCTATAAAGGATAAAAAACATCAGGAAGCACTGCTTCCGGCCCTGCTGGACGATCGCCTGGATATTATCGCAACGGATCATGCACCGCATACTGCCGTAGAAAAAGCCAATCCGTATTTCAAATCTCCCTCTGGCGTGCCATTAATCCAGCATACGCTCAATATTATGCTTGATTTTTATGAAAAAGGAAAAATAAGTCTTGAAAAGATAGTAGAAAAAATGTGCCATGCTCCGGCTCAGTGTTTCAAAGTAGATAAGAGAGGCTACCTTAGAGAAGGCTACTGGGCTGATGTTGTCATTGTTAATCCGGAAGATTACCTAACTGTTAATAAAGGCAATCTTTTGTACAAGTGTGGATGGTCACCACTGGAAGGTCATACTTTTAAAGGTACCATAGAAACAACTATCGTCAGTGGACATCTGGCCTATCATCAGGGACAGTTTAATGAAGAAAAGATGGGACAACGCCTTGGGTTTTTATAAAACAAAAACCGCTGGAGCCGGGAGCGATAAGCAAATGGAATATTTTTTGGGCTCATTGCTCATCGCTCTTTGCTCATGTTAGGAATGAGTCAATAATAAATTATACATCTTTATTTGTTCTTTTACCGCCCAGTTTCGCCTGCCTGCCAGCCGGCTGGTTTTTTGCCTTACTGAACAGCAAAATATCTGCGTAAATCTTGTACACTTTATTAATGCCCCATTCCTTATTTCAATTCAAATCCAGTAAATTCTTTTGGGCCAGTATGCCATATACCGCAATTCCCGTTGCGACACTAACATTCATCGAGGTTTTTACTCCAAACATCGGAATGTGAATACATTGGTCCGTCAAAGCCAGTATCTCTTCAGAAAGACCGCGTTGTTCATTACCAGAGACGAGTAAAACAGGCCTATGAGGTCGATACTGATGATAGGGTATACTTTTGGTGGTAATCTCAAGGCCTGTTAGCTCATATTTTTCTTTTAATGCTACAATTTCCTCCAGGGTGGTTAACTGATAAAAAGGAATATATTTATCAGCAGATCGGCTGGCTTTAATGAGTTTTTTGTTTGCTGAAAAATCAGCACCAGGTGTAGAGTAAATACATTGTAACCTGGCCGCTTCAGCCACTCGGAATATCATTCCGATATTTCTGGAGTTGTTGATACCATCCAGCAATATAGCCAGGGGAAAGCGCTCCTTATTTAGTTGTTGTTGAAAGACTTCAGGATCTTTAAAACGATCATCAAAATGAATTTGCCTTTCTTTTTCTTCCATCATTTCTTTCCGTTTACTTGTTGAATAATCTCCTGATGACCGGCCGCCAGAATAGCATCCCGTTTGTTTTGCTGGCGAACTAAAACAGGAGGCTGAAATTCTTCTCTTGGGCGGCCATCAATATGGAAGAGTTGTTCTCTGGAATAGTTTAATCCAATATTACTTTGTGGGAGTTGGGTAAAATAAATAGCTCCGGCCAGGCCTGCCATAGGAGTGCCGACCACAGTGGCTCTGTTCATACCATCAAATCCTGCGGCTATGCCTTCCCCCATACTACCGGTCCAGTAATTTACCAAAATGACTACCGGCTTTAAGTAAGTAGTTTTTCTTGGGCTAACCATTTCTACCCAGCTTCGCTTTACACCGTAGGGAATGGTACGAGCCGGAATCACATGCTTCTGATAGAATAATTCCTGCTGGATGAAGCGCCCCATAATGGCTCTGGCAACAGTGGTATTACCCCCGGCAGGCGTATTTCTAAGATCAATAATCAGCCCCTGGGTTGCTAACATAGCATCAAGGATACTGTCAAAAGCCGGAATAAGCTGATTGTTACCCAGGCTGTTGTTGATTTTTATGTAACCAATACTGTCTGCCATAATTTTACTGTTGAGCAAGCCAGCAGCGTTATCAGTGGGTAGCTCAGCTAAACCCAGTCGGAGATTCAGTTTGTCTTCATTTCTCAAAACAGTGATGGTTCTTTCCTCTCTGTAACTTCCGGCAAGTAATAGCCTGAAAGCAAAACTCAGTATTTCCTCATTGACTTCCTGAAAAGATTTTCCAATGTACGCTTGTACAGCCTGGTCAATACGCTGCCCGTTGAATGCTATGACTTCATCGCCGGGATGTACAATAGCTGAAGCCTTTGAGCCCGGAAAAGTCGCTTTGATTAAGTATTTTCCTTCTTCATAATCCCCCCAAAGGTCAGTGCCAGAAGGTACCAGACGATAAGATTGATCTGTATTGGTGTTTAGGTTGGTGTGATGATCGTACAATTCCATCAATACCTTTTCAAGGAAAAGTGTGAACTCGTAGTTGTCTTTGATATTTTGGGTTTTAGGGAAATAAATAGCCTTGACAGTGTCCCAGTTGGTTTGCTTTTCTTCAAAGTAGGCATAATTGTCTTCAAGAGTATTCCAAAGAAATAAAAAATCCTCCTCGTATTTATTTTGGGAAAATGTATGAACGGCACTGAAAAGTGCCAAGACAAAAATTGAAAAGCGAAAGAATTGATTCATATTTGCGATTCGTTCTGCTAAAAATAGCTGTTTAATTCAAGTTATGATTTGAGCTTTTTCAAAGGCAAAAGTATCAAAAATAGTGACAAGCTCATGGAGCAAGTTGATAAGCGTTGATTGAAGTGGCTTGAATAGAAACGTATATTTTAAAACAATTTCATTTTCCCCGAAGGGCATCACAACTTTTTTGGAAAAAAATCCTGGCTAATGGACATCATTTATGCAATAGATATGGCAGGGACTTTTGTATTCGCAATAAGTGGCGCCCTGGCCGCTTCGGAGAAACAACTGGATGTATTCGGTGCAGGTATCCTGGCCCTGGTCACCGCAGTTGGAGGAGGGACACTGCGTGATGTCCTGATAGGAAGTACTCCAGTAGGTTGGATGCAAGACTTAAACTACATTGGACTGATCGTAACGGCAGTTCCGGTGAGCTTTTTCTTTAAAAGCTATATTCTCAAATTGAGAAAAACCATGTTTCTGTTCGATACTATCGGTATAGGTCTGTTTACTATCCTAGGGCTACAGAAAACACTGGCACTGGGGCTGCATCCCATAATTGCGGTGATGATGGGAGCGGTATCAGCAGTATTTGGAGGAGTTATCCGGGATGTCCTTTCGAACGAAGTACCTTTGATTTTTAGGCAAGAAGTTTATGCTACTGCATGTCTGGCCGGAGGTGTCGTTTTTTTAATCGTCAGGACTTTTTCTGATGATATCAACCTGAGTATGATCCTGGCGATTGCTTTCATTATTACCCTGCGAACACTGGCCGTTTTGAAAAACTGGGCACTGCCAGTCTTGAAATGATAACCGATTTAAGCTCAATTCAAAGCCTGAGGACAAGTCTTTATTCTGAATCCACATTTTTTTGTATATTAAGCTGATGAAGGGCGAGTTGTGTCAAAAACATATGATTTGAGAATATCCTTTTAAGAACTGAATGTGGGTAGAAAAAATTAGGCTACCTACTGTTGTTGCAGGTCAATACCCTTTTAGTTTAACTGATTGACTAATCAATTGTTAGGTAACTATTTACTGGGTAGATGCTATGGATTGATGATTCTGTCTGGCTGTTTATAATGATAAAAGCTCATAAATTCTTTTCACAATAATACTCATCTTACTATGGCTGTTTTTAATTTAAAAATTAATGGAAAAAAGCAAGAAGTGGATGTAGCTCCCGATACTCCTATGTTATGGGTGTTGAGAGATCATGTTCAGTTGTTGGGAACCAAATTTGGATGCGGTATTGGACAATGCGGTGCCTGTACTATTCATATTGATGGAGTGGCGATGCGTTCTTGTTCCGTTCCGGTTTCTGCTATCAAAGCATCTTCAGAAATTACGACTATCGAAGGCCTTTCCGATGACGGTGATCATCCATTGCAGGAAGCGTGGATTGAGCACGATGTACCACAGTGTGGCTACTGCCAGTCAGGACAGATCATGAATGCAGCTGCCTTTTTAAAAGATCATCCCGATCCGACAGATGAGGATATTGATGCGGCTATGAATGGTAATCTTTGTCGCTGTGGCACTTATATAAGGATTAAGAAGGCGATCAAGACGGCGGCCCAAAATATGTAATCATTTTTGACAGCGAGATCAAAGCGACTATTGCTTTATCCTAAAATCAAGAAAAAACATCAATCATGACTGTAGTAAAAACAAAAATAAATAGAAGGTCTTTCCTGAAAGTATCTGCTTTGGCAGGTGGCGGAATGGTACTGGGCTTTAGCTGGCTGGCCTCCTGTACGCCAAGTAAAGAAGAAATCAGGCAGATGCCGGAAGATTGGTTCGATATCAATGCTTTCCTTAAGATAGGTGATAATGGCCTGGTTACTATTATGGCTCCTAATCCGGAGATAGGTCAAAATGTAAAGACTTCCATGCCAATGATTGTAGCTGAAGAGTTGGATGTAAAATGGGAAGATGTAGTGGTAGAACAAGCGCCATTGAATACGGATGCTTTCAAGCGGCAGGTGGCCGGAGGTAGCCAATCCATCCGTCAGGGCTGGCAAGGCCTGAGAATGGCTGGTGCTACTGCTAGGAGAATGTTGTTGGAGGCTGCTGCCAGGCAGTGGGAAGTGCCTGGCAGTGAATTGACTACCAGCGAAGGCGTTATCACACATGCTGCTTCTGGGCAAAGCATTGGCTACGGGGCAATTGCTGCTCAGGCTGCTGATATCGAAGTGCCGGAGGAGGTGACGCTAAAAAATCCCAAAGATTTCAAAATTATAGGGCATCCTACTAAAAATGTAGATGGTAAGGCTATCGCCACTGGTAAGCCGCTTTTTGGACTGGATGTGCAGAAGGAAGGGATGAAAATCGCTATGATTGAGCACGCACCCGCTTTTGGCTTGAAGCTAAAGTCTTTCAATGCGGAAGCTATCAAAGCGATGCCGGGAATTACAGAGGTGATGAAAGTGGATCTAAAGCCTTTTGGAAGATTACCCATCGCTTTTGATGAAGTGGTAGCTATAGTAGGAAATTCTACATGGGAAGTGATGAAAGCAAAAAAAGCGCTTAAAGTTGAATGGGAAAGAATAAGCCCTGCGGAAAGCTCTGAAATGCATGAGGCAGAGTTGTCCAAACTACTCCAGCAGAGTAAAAAGGAAATGGGTAGAGGTGATCGCAAAGACGGCAATCCTGAAGCTGCATTCGCCAAAGCCGCCAAGGTCATTGAGCGGACTTACGCTGCGCCCTTCCTGGCTCATAATACCATGGAGCCAATGAATTTCTTTGCTCATGTAACGGCGGATAAAGCGGAATTGGAAGGCCCTACACAAGCACCAGCCTGGCTAAGAGGTTCCGTTGCAGAGCGCCTGGGAATGAAAGAAGAGCAAATATCTATCATGATGACCCGCATAGGCGGTGGTTTTGGTCGTCGTCTTTATGGTGATTTTGGACTACAGGCAGCTGTGATCTCCCAAATGGTGAAAGCTCCTGTAAAAGTAGTTTACACGCGCGAAGATGATATGACTCAGGGGGTTTATCGCCCGGATTATAAAGTTACCTACAAAGCGGCACTGGATGAAAACAATAAGCTGATTGGTTTTGCCGTACGTGGTGCCGGTACAGATGGTAGCCCATTATTTGCTAATCGTTTTCCGGCCGGCACGGTGGATAATTACCTGTGTGAAAGCCACTCCAAAGAGTCTAATATCTCCACCGGAGCCTGGAGAGCTCCCCGGTCCAACTTCATCGCCTTTGCTGAACAGTCCTTTATAGACGAAGTAGCCGAGGAGGCCGGAAAAGATCCAATAGACTTTCGTTTGGAGCTGTTTGATCGCGCTATCAAAAATCCGGTAGGAAAAGATAATGACTACGATGCTGAACGTTATGCAGGGGTATTGAAATTGGTGAAAGAAAAATCTGGTTGGGGTAAAGATATGCCTGGTGTACATCGTGGTGTTTCCGCCTACTTCTGTCACAATACCTATGTCGCTCAGGTAGTGGATGTAGTAATGAAAAATAACAAGCCAAAGATTCAAAAAGTATGGTGTGCTGTAGACTGCGGTATTGTAGTTAATCCTGAGGGGGCACTTAATCAAATTGAAGGAGGTATTATTGATGGTATCGGACACTCCATGTATAGTGCTTTAACCTTCAAAGATGGTGCTACAGAGCAGAAGAACTTTGACAAGTACCGCTTGATTCGCCACAGCGAAGCGCCAGAGGAGATTGAAACTTTCTTTGTGCAAAACGGTATTGATCCTACAGGCCTGGGTGAGCCTGCACTGCCGCCTATTCAGGCAGCCGTAGCCAATGCCCTGGCCAAAGCTACCGGTGAGCGCGTTTATGCACAGCCTTTTGTAGGTAACAAAAAGGTGCTGGGCTAGAGCATTAAATACAAGATTACGATTTTAGAAAATACGAAAAGCAAAGAGCAGCTACAGTTTTGTGGCTGCTCTTGTGATTTTAATCCGCTTTTAAATTAAAAAAAGGTAGGCAATAAATAAATCAGTCCCGGGCTTTTTTCATTCTATGCAAAGTCTGTCATCTTTTTCGTATGGCTTCAGATCCAGATAAATATTAGTTGTTGCAGGTATTTGAAGAACTAAGTTAGTTCACTTGAGGTTCTATTACAGTTGTTTAAGTCGTGGTATGTGAAGGTAAAGCATAAGCCATCAGTATGGCAAAAAAAACTTTTAGCTTTTAAGAAATACCTTTTTAGCCTCACTCCGCTTTCGTTTTATCATAGCCACATGTACAATCTTCCTGTATCTTATTAAATTCGGGGCTTGTTTTACTCAATTGTAATCAACTCAAAAATTACTAACAACAGATGATAGACTTATTGTCTCGACTTGATATAGACTCATTTCTGAAGGTAGTTATCGTTCTTATTATGTTGAGTGTAGGTCTTTCATTAGAATTCAGGGACCTGGCCTATGTTTGGCGACATCGTAGCCTTTTGCTGATCGGACTTTTTGCAAAACTGGTAATACTTCCAGTACTAGGTTTTTTACTCATCGAATGGCTCCCGGTGCCGGATATCTTTAAGTTGGGTACTATAATCGTACTGGTTTGTCCGGGAGGAACGACTTCTAATGTCATTACCTACTGGATGAAAGGTAATCCGGCATTAACTATTTTTCTGACAACTATTTCCAGTTTGATCGCTGTTTTTTCCATTCCCCTCTTGGTTAATACTGCCAGCATCTATTACTTTGGTAGCAGTACTTCCTTTAGGTTATCGGTAGGCGACACTGTGCTGGAAATTATTCTGGTTATCGTTTTACCAGCTCTGGTAGGATTGGCCATAAGGCGATACTACAAATATCTGGCCATTGAGGTAGAAAAAGTTTTGAAGCCGGTTTCAGTCGTTTTACTGGGACTTGTTTTTATCATAAAATTATTCTTTGAAGATTCAGAAACTAGCACAGGACTGAGTATCTCCGAGGTTCTGTATTATCTACCTATCCTGATGGTTGTGAATGTAGCTGGATTATTTGCGGGGTATTGGTTTCCGTTGCTCTTTGGTGTGAATAAAAAAGACAGGATGACCATGGGCGTAGAAATGGGAATCCAAAATATCGGCCTGGCACTATTGATCGGCGGTGTACTCATAGGCGAAAATGAGCTCATCAAACCCGCCTTGATCTACTCGGCTTTCAGCTTTTGGTCAACAGCATTATTTGCCTACTTTATCAATCGGAAGGAACTACAGAAAACCTAGTCAGAATCTTTCGGTCATTGTGGAGCTTTTTAAGCTTGATCTGCCCACCGATCTTTCCGCGGGCTTCCAGAAAAGATCTTATACTGCCCTGCGGTAGATCTATTACTTTTAGTCTCTCTAAAGCCCGGTCTTTATTTCGCTTCTGGTGATAATTATTGTTTTGCTCTTTGAGTTGATCATCAAGAACCTGGGTAAATAGCCCTGGGTCCTGCGGCGGAATACGAAACTCTATATACCACTCGTGGCAGCCTTTAACCGTATCTGTAATATATCTGGGCACAACGAAAAAATCTTCGATTTCAAAGCTGACAACTTCCTGAGTGGCTTTGATGGCTTCCAGCACCTGATGTAAATACATATCTTCTCCAAAAGCATTAATAAATTCTTGTTCTCTTCCTGCAATTATTAGCCGATAGGGATTGGTAGAGGAAAAAGAAACGGTATCACCAAGAATATATCGATATAAGCCACTATTGGTGGTAATGACAATAAGATAATTTGTATTTTTCTCAACTTCCCACAGCGGAATGATCTTATCAAAAGCTATAGTTTCGTCTTGTGCATATGGAATAAATTCAAAAAATATTTCAGCATCATTAACCAGCAGCAGATTACTACTTTCAGGGTCATCCTGGAAAGCAAAGAAACCCTCGGTGGCATTGTAAGTTTCCAGATACTTTATCTGATGGCCAAATAGTCTTTTGAAAGTATCTCTGTATGGCGTAAAGTGAACGCCACCGTGAATATAAAGCTCCAGGCTTTTAAAAATCTTGGCAGGGGTATAACCAGTGTGGCTTTCCAGTTCTTTGAATGTAGACAAAACCCATGTCGGCACTCCAGAAATCATTTTGATATTTTCTAAAACCTTCCAGTTCTGAATGATATAAGTGATCTTTTCATCCCAGGATTTAAAGGATTTATTGGGAAAATTAAAAGGCTTGAATAAGAGTGGTAATGCATCTACCAGTAGCGCTGATACATCAGCGCATTTCATCCGATTGTGATTATCATAGTAATAGCCGGCCAGTGAAAAGTTTTTTCCGATAACATAGTTAGGAAAGCCATAATTATTTTTTATGCAAAAAAGCATCACCCGGGAAGCATGTTGATGATTCTTGCGTATAAAAGCTTTAGTGATAGGAATAAATTTGTTGGAGGTACTCGTACCGCTGGTTCGGGCGAGCGCCAGAACGGGGTCCTGCGTTAAAACGCGCTTTTCCTTTTGTGATATTCTTTCAACGTACTGCTCAATAGCTTTATATCTGATAACCGGAATTTGTTCTTTAAAAGCTTCATAAGTATTGATTTTTGAAAACTGATGATCCTGACCATATGAGGTAGCGCTGTTATATTTCAGAATCCTGGCCAGTACACTTCTTTGGTTAGCTTCTGCTTCATTCAAAACGGACTTGTAAGTCTTTTCAAATAACGGAATTAGTTCCATGGTGTATACTTTCTCTTTTGTTAAAGGCTAATATATGACCCTACCATCAGATTAACGCCTCTTAAAGGAATTATTTGACAATAAGAAAAGTAATATTTAAAAAATTAGCGCGTAATGGTATTCTAGGACTGCTGGCTTTTTGTAATGCTGGTAATATCAGGGCAATTATTTGAGCTGCCCTAAATCTTTTTCGTGATTTCAGGGTTGTACGACTAAATTATTTGGGCCTTTCCTAAAGTTAGCATTTTGTTTTTTGCAAAAACCCCATTAAACAAAATATTAGATTTTTCAGGGCTTTTTTGTGGTTGATTTAGAAGCTATTGCAGACTAGCTTTCTTCTTGCTGGCTGCCTTACGCAAGGGGCGGATATCCCGGCCTGAAGAGTAGAATGATGTTTGGAATGAGTGAGACATATTAAGGTGATAATAGTTTAGTAAAATTTATTTATGAAATAAATGCAAATATGTTAGTTTTGCTACCTGATTATTCGATAGTAGATCATCTTTTGGGATATTATTGACGGGAGGTATAGAAAAAGAGCTTTTTGGTTGAAGAATTTTTAACTGGTCCTTAATAAAAAAACACTGGCAGCGTTAAATAACAGAAAACCCCTGTAGTTTACTGCCTAGAACGAAGATGACATGCGAGTAGTTTTTAGCACTATAATTTTCACCATGGTATTTGGCACACTTCAAAGCCAAATGCTTTTTCCGGTTAAGCTTAACAAACAATGGGGCCTGATAGATGCTTACGGCCAAGTTGTTGTAGATCCTGTCTATGAAGTAATTAATGCGTTTGGTGTTCATGATTATGCCGTGATGCAGCGTGATGGTCTGGTCGGTGTGCTTAATCATGAGGGTAAGGAGGTCATTCCACCGAGGTATAAGGAGCTTAAAGTTTTGGACAGTCTGTTTTTTGCTGTTGTTGAGAATGATTCCTGGAAAGTTGTAGACTTGAACCAGAATACAGTTGTTCCTGAAGGCTATGAAGAAATAGAAGTTTGGGGCACTGGCTATATCGCGTTTAAGAAGCAAGACCGGTGGGGCGTGGTGAGCCGCCAGGGCCAAATATTAGTGGAAGCTGCTTACGATGAGGTAATACTTGAAGAAAACAGGTATTTCATAGCCAGAAAAGGGGAGCATATCGGCCTTATCAATCTGGCCGGTAAGCCTATACTGGAGTGCTCAGCTCAGGAAGTTCATGCTTTTAATGATGAGTTATTTTTTTACAAACAAAATAAAATCTGGGGCCTGATTGACCAAGAAGGCCAAAAGATACTATCCCCAAAATTTGAGAGCTTCCAACCGCTTTCAGATCGTTTTATTAAACTCAAGGTTGATCAGCAAGCTAATCTGTTTTCTGTCGATGAGTTGAAGCTAATCGCAAAGGGGCATACTGATTACTTTGCTTTTTCCAAAAAGACTGTACTGGTACAACAAAATTCGAAAGTTGGTCTGATTAATATAGATGGTGAATGGATTCTCAACACTGAATATTTGGATATCCAACCTTTTTCGGGGCCATACTATAGGGTCAATTTTAACAATCGTTGGGGAGTAATAAACCCCAAAGGCGATATTTTGATCCCTTTCAACTATACCTACATATCTCCCCTGAATCAAAAGGTGTGTATGGTTAAAGATGAAGATCAGTTTGGTGTCGTTAACCTGAAAGGTAAAGAGTTGGTGAATTGTAAATATGATCGAATAGAACTGTCAGACCGGCGGATAGAAGCTTTCAATATTTCTGATGATACAACCCGTAATGAGCAATTGTCGGTTTTTACTTACAACCAGAATGGCGAACTGACATCAGCTGATCAGTATGACAAACATTACAGCGTTAAAGTGCGGCAACCCTCTTCTCGTAGCATCCGTCAGCAAGAAGAATTTTTATATCAGTTGGAAAATTTTGAATGGTTTTTTGACCCTAAAAGTGGTCGTTGGGGCCTTCGAAGGCTAGATGATGGTACTATTCAAATAGAGCCTGTTTTTCAGTACATCAAAACATTCAATGATTTAGACTTCACACTGGTAGGCATGGCCCGAAGAACAAGCTATGATTTTGAGCGGACCACTTTTCGCTTTGAAGGGGCTTATGGTTTCGTCAGTAATGAAATGGGCATGCTAGTGACTGGTATGGACTTTTGGAACATTGAATTAAATGATTTTCAAGCGGGGCTTCCCGTAGCCCGGTGTACTTTTACTGATGGTACTTTTGGATTGATAGACCGTAAAGGTACACAAAAAGTAGAGGGGCTATCTTATATCGGAGCTTTCAACGACGGGGTGGCCCGCATAGGAAAATACGGTTCCTTGTCGGGCAGTCTGGTTAAAGACAATAACCTGGGTAAACTTTCCGCTTTTTTCAGCGCTACCATGGCGCAAAGTTATATGGTGGACTATACCCGGTATGATCAAATTTTCAGGCACGAAGCTTATTTGACATGTGATGACTGCATCTGGGGATATATTGACACTTCCGGCCGGGAAATAGTTGAGCCGAAATATTCCTTTGCGCAGGATTTTATCAATGAGGTAGGTATTGTGCAAAAAGATGGTAAATGGGGTGTGGTAAGCGATAAAGGTAAAGAGCTAATTCCCTGCCGGTATGATGAATTACATTTTCTGGAAAATACGGATAATAAAATTTTGAGGCTTTATATCAATAAGCCTAAATACGGCCTTATTGACAGCTCCGGAAAGCTAACCCTCAGAGCAGACTACGACGAAATAGGTTTGTACAGGGAAGGCCGGTTGGCCGTAAAAAGGGGCGATTACTGGGGCTACGTCACTGCTAACGGAAGCGAGATCGTATCTTGTCGTTTCATTGAAGCTCGCCCATTCAGCGATGGTCTGGCAGCCGTAAAACTGGGCAGGCACTGGGGGTTTATTGATAAATTTGGAGAAGTAGTTATTGACTTTAAATATTTGAAAGCCGGAGATTTTTCCAATGGCTTGGCAGTAGCCTACGATGGCCAGAAATATGGATTTATAAATACCCAAAATAAATGGCGCATTCCTCCAGAATTTGATCAGGCTTTTGATTTTCAAAAAGGCGTAGCCCGGGTGGTCCTGGATGGACAGTATGGCTTGATCAATATAAACGGGGACTTCATTGTTAAGCCCCGGTATAATAATATGTCGCCTTTTGATCAGCATAATCGCTCTATTGTAACTTATGGCAACAAACGAATACGCGATGGTATCATTGATTTGCAGGGTAATGAATTGACTCAAAATACTTTTCTGGAAATTCAATCTTTTTCAGAAGGTCTGGCCGTTGCCAAAACAAAGCAGGGCTATGGTTACATTAATACTTCGGGAAAAATGGTGGTTCCGGATGAATTTACTAAGGCCTCTTCTTTTTCAGAGGGCCGGGCTGCTGTAAAAAGAGGAGGGACCTGTGGCTACATCAATCAGTACGGTGACCTGGTTGTTGATTTCAAGTTCACCCAATGCCTTGATTTTGACGATGGCAAAGCAGTAGTATATAAAGGTATGAAAAGAGCGGGCCTTGTTGATCTGGAAGGTAATTTGATCTTAAAGCCCAGCGTAAATAAGCTTCTTAAGTTCAGTGAAGGAAAAGGTTTGGTTCAGGACCAGGAATATCGTTTTTATTACATCACCGAATCTGCTAGGCTTTATGATGGGTTTTATGAAAAAGCATCTGCTTACCAAAATGGCATTGCTTTGATTAAAAAGAATGGAAAATGGGGCATTATCAATCAAAGGGGATTGACTATTATCCCGCCCAAATACGATAAGATTGATGACTTCAACAATGGCTACGCTAAAGTCAAAATCCATGGATTCAACGGGTTATCAAATCTCAAAGGAGAGTTGATCGTGCAGCCGGATTATGAATATATCAGCTATGCCGGTAATGGCCTCTTTCGGGTGGAACAAGGAGATCGGGTAGGGTATTTTAATTCGGAAGGCAACTGGGTATGGCGGCTTAGTAATTAGAGAGGCTGTCTTGAAGGCCTGTTGGCTTTTTTCACCTGAAAAATCAGCATTTAAAAAGAAAAATTTTTGTCTCGAAACGACAAAAGAGTTTTGAGACACATCCGTGCAAAACAAGTCTAATGATGCTTCCCGCTCTCAGCGGGATAAGATATTTTAGCTTTATTCCAGCGAAGATAGCAGGCAGTCAAGGGTTGCCGCCACTTCAATCATCTAACAATTCCGCTAAACTGAGCTGAAAGCCCGGCAGGACATCTTCCCCGTCCAGCAGGACGTCAAAAGATTTGTTGATCTGAATGGAGCCTTCCAGACGGTAGATGTATACCCACTGTTGCTCGCGATCAATCAACCAGCCGAGCCGGGAGCCGTTGTCGATATATTCTTCCATTTTTTCTTTGAGGGTAGCCAGACTATCGGAAGGAGAGCGGAGCTCAACTACAAAATCAGGGCAAAAGGGAGCGAATTTTTCCAGCTCCTCTTCGGAATAAGAAGACAGGCGGTCGCTAGACACCCAGGATACATCAGGAGAACGGATGGCGCCATTGGGTAGCTTGTATCCAGTGCTGGAATCGCCAACTATCCCCGCTCCTTTTTCCTCATTCCAAAGTGTAAGCCGAACAGCCAGCAGATTATTGAACCTGCCCGTATTGAAACCCGTTGGAGACAT
>CAZVOD010000033.1:0-45145 GCA_964628385.1 uncultured Saprospiraceae bacterium | reverse complement strand
GAACAGCAAAACACCTGCGTAAATCTTGTACACTTTATTAATGCCCCATTCCTAATTTGCTATCTTTTAATTCTTATCGAAATAAGAAGATTCATTTTCTCCACCACCACGAACGATCTGCAAACGCTTAGCAAATTCCTGGGAAGTGTCCAGGTCATTCGTTCTGGCATAAATTTCTTTCAGAGCGATCAGTGTATTGAGATCGTTTGGATCTATTGATTCTGCTCTTTGAAAATACGGCAAAGCTTTTTCAAACTCTTCGAATACTTGCTCTTTCTTAGCTTCGTATTTTGCAATTCCTTTTTTGGTATAATCGTCAGCTAGAGCGGTAAGCTCTCTCGTCAAGCCAGCTGCTTTGTTGTAATATAGAGCACCTTTACCATATACAGCGTCCACGAAATTGGGATCAATTTCAAGAGCCTGATCATACATGGCTATAGCAGCATCGAAATTCTTCTGTGCAGCAACTGAATCTTCGTCCTCTATTGACTGCTGATATAGTTTATCATAAACATTTCCTTTAGTGAAGTAGAGAGAAACATTTTTAGGCTCTTTTTCGATAGCCAGGTCCAGCTTTTCCAGCAGCTTATCAATATTTTCCGTTTTTAGGAAGTGATTGATCTCTGCAAACAAGATAGACACATCTTCTGGCAGCACTTCTCTACCCTTTTCAATATACTTGTAAGCGGGCTGAGGATCATCTTTAGAATTGATTTCGTAAAGAATCTGGTAAACCAGGCCTTTATCTGTACCCATTTCGTAAAGAGGCTCAAAATAATTATTTACCTCTTCCATATTTTGCGCACTGTAAGCCGCCAACCCCGTGAAGTACATCATATCATTATAGCGTTCTTCATTGTCGAGGTCACTATCGCCACCCTTCTCTTTCAATATTTCGTGTGCTTCGAACATGCTACTGAAGGATTTAAAAGCTTTTTCATACTCCTGATTTTCGTACTGTGCAGCACCGTATTGATTCATATTTCTTTGAGCTACCAAAATACCATCTACCGCATCGCTTTCTTCACGGCTTTTATCGATGTAGTTTAATGCCTCTTTGTAAGCATTGAAGGCTACCACAGGTGGATTGCCAGCTTCTGGCAGCTCGTCAGTAGAGCCTATTCCGAGTTGCTTAATTGCCAGGTACTGATTGGCAATCTCATTGTAGATTCTCCCCTTCATATTAAGGGAATAAGCCGCTTTGGAAGCATCTGGCATTTCGGCAAAGACCTTATCTATTTCCTGCTTTGCTTCTACCAGCTTATCCTTTGCAGAATTATTTACTTTAAAGGCATTTAATGATCTGTTTGCTTGTTTAACAGCTTTTTTAGTTTCTTTTGAAAGTTCCTGTGCCTGAGTTCCCATAACAAATAGAAAAAGCATCGGAACGATTAAAAGCAATTTCTTCATAGTGCTTTTTATTTGATTTTAAAATTTATGTTTTCCCTCAAGCGAAGGTAAAAACCTTCTTCGGAAAAAAATTAGTTTATTCGAAAAATTGTATCAAAGTCATACAGAATCGCCATTTTCCGAGTCTTGCGGCTCTTCTCCATTATCTACAACGCGAGCTACATCGGCAATCTCATCATCTTCCAATCTGATAATTCTCACCCCTTGGGTAGCTCTACCCATGATAGATACATCGCTCACAGCAATTCTCAGGATAATACCCTTTTTGGTCGTTACCATGATATCATCCTGCTCCTGAACGGCCAGCATAGCAATCACCGGGCCATTTTTATCGGTTACTGTAAGGGTTCTAACTCCTTTACCTCCTCTATTGATCAGCCTGTAGTCTTCTACCAGAGAACGTTTGCCATATCCTTTTTCAGAAACGACTAATATAGCGTAATCATTTTTTTCTTCTCCCTCTATTCGGACCATTCCTACCACCTCGTCATCTGGTCCATTAAGGGAGATACCACGAACGCCTGCCGCTGTTCGGCCCATTGCCCGCACATTTTGCTCATCGAACCTAATGGCATTACCACTTCTGGAAGCTAGGAATATTTCTTTATTTCCATTAGTTAGACGTGCCAAAAGCAATTGGTCACCTTCATTTATGGTAATGGCATTGATACCACCATTTCTGGGTCGTGCAAAAGCAGAGACAGCTGTTTTTTTCACTAAACCATGCTTTGTACAAAACATAATAAAGTGATTTTCAATAAACGACTCGTCGTTAAGATCTTTAATTTTTATGTAGGCCCTGATACTTTCTTCTTTAGGAATGGAAAGGATATTTTGTATAACTCGTCCTCCTGCATTTTTGGCAGCCTCTGGAATTTCAAAGACTCTCAGCCAATAACAACGGCCGCCCTCCGTAAAAAGAAGTAGGTAATTGTGATTCGTCGCTACAAACATGTGTTCGATGAAGTCGGTATCTCGAGTCTTTGTTCCTCTGGCTCCTCTTCCACCTCTTCCCTGGGTACGGTATTCAGAGATCGGTGTTCTTTTGATATACCCCAGACTTGAAATGGTAATAACGACTTCTTCATCCTTTATCATATCTTCAATACTGATTTCTCCGTCAGCATTGGTGATATCTGTGCGGCGATCGTCACCATATTTCTCCTTTATTTCACCTAACTCCTCCTTAATGATAGTTCTTTGAAGCCCTTCACTGGCAAGAATGGTTTTATACTCAGCTATCCTCTTTTGAACTTCAGCATACTCTTCTTTGACCTTATCTCTTTCCAGACCAGTGAGTTTTTGCAGCCTCATCTCAAGGATAGCCCTGGCTTGTATTTCGGTGAGCTTAAAAGTCTCCATCAAACCAGTTCTGGCTTCTTCTACATTTTTGGAGTTTCTTATCAGGCTGATCACTTCATCGAGATTATCAAGGGCTATTAATAACCCTTGGAGGATATGTGCCCGCTCTTCGGCTTTTCTCAGATCATATTTGGTTCTTCTTACAATAACCTCTATCCGGAAATTAATAAAATGTTCAATTATTTCCTGTAGGTTAAGTAATCTGGGCCTCCCATTTACTAATGCAACGTTGTTAACCCCATAAGAAGTTTGGAGTGCAGTATATTTATAGAGCTGGCTTAGTACTACCTGCCCCATTGAGTCTCTTCTAACTTCGACCACTATACGCATGCCACGGCGATCAGATTCGTCCCTAACATCGGCAATACCCGGAATTTTCTTGATCGCCATCATTTCTGCGATCTTTGCTACCAGTGTGGATTTATTGACCTGATAAGGGATTTCTGTGATGATGATGGTCTCTTTTCCATTGGGTGCCATTTCAATCTCTGCGCGACCTCTAACCACTACTTTTCCTCTCCCCGTTTCGAAAGCATCCCTCACTCCTTTTCTACCATAGATGATTCCTCCGGTAGGTAGATCAGGCGCTTTTATATATTGCATCAGCTCTTCCAACTCGATCTCAGGGTTGTCGATGGTAGCGTTTATGCCATCTACAACCTCTGATAGGTTATGAGGAAGCATATTAGTAGCCATACCTACGGCAATACCGCTGGCACCATTGACGAGTAAGTTGGGAAGTTTGGCGGGTAATACGGTAGGCTCATTGATAGAATCATCAAAATTAGGAGCAAAATCAACTGTTTCTTTTGTGATGTCAGCTAATAGTTCCTCACTGATTCGCAACAATCTAGCCTCAGTATACCTCATTGCCGCGGGGCTATCTCCATCTACCGAACCAAAGTTTCCTTGTTTATCAACAAGAGGATAACGCATTGACCAAGGTTGTGCCATACGTACCATGGTATCGTAGACGGAGCTATCACCATGAGGGTGAAATTTACCTAGGACCTCTCCTACGATACGGGCTGACTTTTTGAAAGGTTTGTTGTATACCAGTCCGAGTTGATGCATACCATACAGAACACGACGGTGTACGGGTTTTAATCCGTCTCTTACATCAGGGAGGGCTCTGGAGACGATCACCGACATTGAGTAGTCAATGTAGGCGGATTTCATCTCGTCTTCTATACTAATAGGAATAATTTTTTGATTCAAAGACATATGCTCTTACTTTTCAGTTCAATCCGCGAAGTTGAATTATATTTTTATTTGTTACTTACTTACCTTGCGAGACATTGCAAAAAAATGTCAAACTCTTTTTCTTTTAAAATTTTCAACATATAAAGTTAACCAATAAAATTAATATGTCGAAACAAGTAACGCCTTATCAATCTGAAGAAAACAAAAAGAATCAGGTTCGTAGTATGTTTAATAATATTGCGGGCAAATATGACTTTTTAAATCGACTTTTATCGTTAGGTATTGATAAAGGATGGAGAAAAAAGGCCATTGGTTTGATTAAGCAAAAAGAAAAGCCTCAAATCTTGGATGTTGCCACGGGTACTGGAGATTTGGCCATTGAGTTATTGAGAAAGCACCCTAATGCCAAAGTAATAGGGCTGGATTTGGCGGTAAAGATGTTGGAGATCGGCAAAGAGAAAGCTTCAAGGCGGAAGCTAAGCGATCAATTGGAGTTTATTGAGGGAGATGCCGAAAACCTACCTTTTGATGATAATACCTTTGATAGCATTACTGTGGCTTTTGGAGTAAGGAACTTTGAAAACCCAGGGGCAGGACTTGAAGAAATGAGAAGAGTCCTTAAGCCGAAAGGGCAACTTATTATACTTGAATTTTCCAAATCTAAATTTCCCCTGTTCAATCAGTTATTTAATATGTATTTCAAATACATTTTACCACAAATCGGGCGTTTAATTTCCAAAGATGGAAAAGCCTACAAATATTTATACGATTCTGTACAAGCTTTTCCTTCAGGAAATGAATTTGTTGAATTAATGAATCGATCCGGATATCAAAAGGGGCAACATATTCCTCTTACCCTTGGGGTGTGTTCGATCTATTATGGTGAAAAATGAGAATAACATGTACATGAGAACAACTTCCTTCTTCCAGTTTCTGGTAGTGGTTTTTATATTTTTCTGCAATATAAGTGTGGCAACGGGGCAAAAATTTGGTGGTAAAGGAAATGTCAACTTTTTTGATTTTCAATCCAAGCCATATTATTTTGGTATAACGTTGGGTATTAATAGTTCTAGTTTTAAGCCTTTTCGATCATCTGAGTTTATTCAAAATGATAGTATTCTCGGTGTTGAGTCGGTGAGTGGCCCGGGATTCAACCTTGGTATTGTAACTAATTTAAAGATTGGTAATTATTTTGATTTTAGGTTTGTTCCTACACTTTCTTTCGCTGAGCGCCGCATTGATTACTCCAGAAACAGGATGAATGGTCCGCTCTCCAGGGAGACTATAGAGTCTGTATTTGTAGAAATCCCATTTCAATTTAGGTATAAATCAGCACCTTTTAATGACGTTCGTCTCTTTCTCATTGCCGGCGTCAAGTATTCCTTTGATGTTGCCAGTGATTCGAGATCTCAGCAAGCGGAAAACCTTATTAAGATTTCGCCGAGTGATTTTAGTATAGAGTACGGAGCGGGCATGCAATTTTTCTTTCCATTCTTTATCTTCTCTCCGGAGTTTAAAATTTCTCAAGGCTTAGGTAACACCTTGATTTTCAATGAAAACCTAGAGGAGTCTACTATTTTAGAAAAGCTTTTATCGCGAACGTTTACGATATCTTTACATTTTGAGGGGTAGGTAAATTTTGAGGGGTATAGCTTGCACGAGAGTTGATATCTCGATAAAGAGCAGACATGTCATTTCTAGAAATGACATGTCTGCTCTTTTCAATTAAAAGCCTTCAAGCAAACCCTTTTTCCATTTTTGATATCTCCTCAAAAAACTACATGACATGTCTAGACATGACATGTCTTGAGGGATAATTATTACAGTAGGCTTCAAAGACAATCAATTAGGATACACTTTTCTTATCAGGCGTGTAACTTACTGACATATCTTTGGTACACAACGGAATGGCATTGCTATTGCTATTTTTTGCGGCAATAACTTTACCAATATGTAAGGTATGGTCGCCATTGTTTATACTTTTTTCAAGACTGCACTCTATATATCCAATGGTATCCGGTAAGATCAGTACATCATCTTTTTTCTCGAATGTAATACCATTGATCTTTCCATTATCTATTGTCGATTCTTTGGCAAACTTTTTAACCCAGTCTTTTTGGTTTTGAGATAAAATATGGATGGTAAATTTTTCACTATAATCAATAGTCTCATTTAAATCAGCATTCAAATCTATGGCAACGCCAATCATTGGCGGTTCAAAGCTCAACTGTGTGACCCAGTTGATTGTACCTGCAGCTATGTAATCTTTATCTCGTGTTTTTAGCTCCTCTCCTTTTTTGATAGCCGTTACAATATAATGTCCGTATGTTAATCTCTTCAAAATCTCTCTCACCTTATCTTTATGCTTTGTTAATATTTGTCTGTCCAACGGCTGAGGCTGATCTTATGTTCGAATAAAAGTCCCCCCTCCCAGCTTTCGCCAGAAGGGGGGACTTTTGTTTGTTTTTGACTTGCTTCGTGGGTATTAGAATGGGTTAAATCTGACTCTTTTTTCAACAAACTGTGCCTTTTCTCAATCGCTTAGCGCGTCTGAAGCTCAGAAGGGAACCCCGCCCTTCTGAGCGGAAAGGCCTTCGTTTGGTATTAAAATAGTTCAACTTTACCTCCATTCTATCCCCCCTCGAAACAAGTCATCCAGTAGTTCAACCATTCTCCGAATGGTTAAACCTGTTTTATTCTACAATAATCATTCTCTTGGTCGCGGTGTAGTCACCTGACTTCAAGGTGTAGTACAATACACCAGTTGGCAAGTTCTTTCTGTCTACTCTGATCTGGTTGTACCCCCTCGCGTAATCCCCCTTGATGTAGTTGATCACACTTCCTTTGTTGTCTCTGATGATTAGCTCTGCCTGACCTTCCTGTGGCAGGTAGAAACCTATCATCGTGCTGGTGCGGAATGGGTTCGGTACGTTTTGATACAACTCGTAATTCACGCCTGCTACCACGCCACTTGAGAAGACCAGTACCACTTCTTTCAATTCTCCCTGGCCACTGTAAGCTTCTGCCTGGGTGTATCTAGAAGAAATACCGATTGCCTCACTCAAATTACCGGCCTTGTTGGCACTGAAGGTCAGGGTGAATAGCTCATCCGTTGCTGCCTTTTCGTTGCCCATCACATTCCAGCTGGTGGTAATCATGCCTTCTTCTACATGTCTTAACCCAACGTGCTCTTTACTTGACAACCCGTAGCTGATATCCTGCAGACTTAACATTTCTGTATCGAAGCTCAATGTGAATTGATAGCCCGCCAATTGAGCTAGCTGCTGGCCCGTTAGCGTTACTTCGTAAGTATTGCCCGCTGTTATCGGCTGATCTTCTACAGCAATTTCAAATACTCCGGTCATATTTCTTTCGTCTACCATCAGGCTGTTAGCCGTAGCATTCAAATTCACATCCCCTACTTTGACCGCGATGAAGTCTACCCCTTCTACCATGCCATCCAGGTTGTTGATATTGACAATCTCCGGGAAGTCTTCTCCAAATGGATTGTTCGAATCAGCAAACTCGTAATTCGCATCAATAAACCTCCAGCTGGTATTGTTCTTGAAGTGATCATCCACACTCAATACTAACTTTCTCAGCTGTATCAAATCCAGCGTAGTAATCGAGCCCGAACGGTTGACATCCGCTGCAATATGCTTGTAGGCATCATCGAAGGTCTCCAGCCCCAGAATGTGCTTGGTGATCAATACCAGGTCAAAAGTAGATACGCCATTCATCGGATTGTCATCCAGTTGTGGAGTGATGCTGTAATCTCTTCCCTGCTCCAGACCAAGGAAAGCAAAACCTCCATCCAGGTCTGTTGTCATCTGTGCATCTAATGTTCCGGACAGCGCTACGCTTACTCCTTCTACCATCTCATCTTCCATCGTCCGAATCAAACCAGCTACGCCAGCGACTGTCGAGGCATCGTCTGAACATGGACTTGGGTCAACCCCCGGCACCACATTCGTCATTACTGTGCAGAAGTCGAAATTACCCGCACTATCTACACCTATGACAAACACCTCTATCGCCGCGCCATTATCTTCACAAGTGAAGACTACATTTCTGAAGGCTTCATCAATGTATCTTGAATCCGGCACTTCCAGCCCATCGGCCTGTACCTGATCTTTTCTCACAGCGTAGTATCTCACATCTCCCTGTCTATCTGCATTTGGATGTGGTGTACAATCAAAGATATCGGATGCGATAAAGTCAGTGGCCCATACTGTATTCATACCGCCCACTACCTGCTTGTTCTCTACAATTGGCATCAGATCAACACTCAAAATGGAGATACAAATCGGTGCAGGTGTCTTGCAATCCACTACTGTGAATGGTATCTCGCGGGTCGCTATATTGCCACACAGATCCACCACTTTCACAACAAAGAAGTGACTACCCACTGGCAGACCCACTCCTGGTATGCTGGATATCTGGAAGGAATCTGCAGCCACCTGATCTACCGTGTACAGGTCTGATTCCAGGTTCACTGGATTCTGGCCATCTACTGCTAGTTGCACCTCTCTGATTTCCACTGACTCTGTACAAATATCACTGGCTGTAAATGGTATCATCACCTCGCCGTTGCAGTTGTCAGCGCCCGTTGGACCGAAAGCACAGAATTCTAATGTATCGATACTCACAATCGGAGCTTCATCATCGTATACCTTGATCACCTGTGTGTACTCCCAGAAGCCGGGGGTGTAGTGAGAGACCTTATCATTACAAGAAGTAGCCGGGAATTGATCCGCTGTGGCCGGGAAGGACAATACAAACTCCTCATCATCTGAAATTGCTCCCTTCACATCAATAGAGGCATCATCATCAATCCATACTGCACCTTCCGACGACTTGACGTAGGTAGGCTCAAAAGTATTGCCATCACAATCTACATCTCTTGGAACAACCGTTGGCTCTAATGTGATACCATCGTACTCACACCAGTTGATTACTCTATAGGTTACATAGCGCTTGAAGCACTCATCACCCGAAGCTTCATAGATAGCGGTATCGGCTTCGATGGCAAAGATGTCACAAGTGTAAGACTTCGTTTCAATACCTACTCCGCCGTCTCCTCTACACTCATCTTCTGCATCCGCCGGGAAGACGATCAGGTAATCGTTTTCTTTCTCTATCTTGATGGTTTGTACACACTCACTCGTCATGCCGTTTTCTGCAATCACGGTGAAGATGCGCTTCAACTCTCCCTCTGAGCATTCTCCGGCGTTGAACTCGATGGTGTCTACTACCGTGAAGTTACAGTTGAAGTCTACCTGCAGCGCTTTGCTTTCCAGTAATTCTTCTACGGTACCAAATTCTGCTCTCACCTGAGCTATATCCGATCCATCGATGGTGAAGTCCCAGCAATTGAAGGTCAGATCATCCGGTGCAATGCAGGTTGGTGTGATCTTGTTTTCGATCAGGTTATCCATCCAGCAGATGTTGACATTACCCGCCTGATCTTCTGCTCTTAGCTCGATGGTCACAAAGTCCATTTCTGACTTTGACAAGTCACAGCAGGTAAACCAGGTTTCGTAAGCCCAGTAGGTAAACAGATGTAAGTTGCCATCTTTACCCACTTCTCTCATCAACAAGGTATCCTTGCCATCTTCTACCGAGAAGTAGTAGAATAATGGATTGCCCAGATCATCCGTCGTTTCTATTTCGTGTAGCTCCTCTACGCTGGCAATACCCAGTACTTCATTCAGGTAGGCATCAGCGCAGGAATCAAGGCTTCTTCTGATTCGTAAATCAACCAACTCGCAGTTATCCCAGCTGCCTTCATCCACATCTTCTACTGTGATGTGTGCTATACCTGTTCCATCTATCGAGATGTTCAACTCATCGTTGCAAGCAGCCACCGGCTCATTTTGATCCGCTACTACAAATCTGCACAAGATTTCTTCCGCCACATTATCACAGGCATCTTTCACGGTGTATCCAATGAAGTAATTGCCATGCTCCAGACCACCTACCTGGAATAAACCATCCGGCTGTCTGACAATGTTGGCCGCATAAATCACTGTATCCAGCGTGCGAGGTTCAATAGGCAGACCCGTGGGATCACGCTTGATCTGTTCTCTGTACACTTTGATCTGGTAGATGAACTCGTCGTTCACACAGCCAGCTACATCCGGTGCCGGTACTATAAAGCTGGCTTTGCAGTCAAATGGACCAGAGCTCACCGTATCCGGAAAGTGCTCCGAGCAGCTCACCGCAGGTGCAGAAAACTGGCCCCACTTGATTTCCTGTGTCTTCACAATCGGCGCGTTGGACTTACACCAGTCCAGAATCGTCCACGTTCTGATGATCTTTTCTGTACAGTTATCTGGTAGAATCTGATCTTCGTAGCTCAACGATACATTACACAAATTGGCTTTGTTTTCGGTGTTTAAGAAAGCTTCATCAATATTCACCCGCTCGCCAAAGCCATTGATGTAATAAGGCACACCTGTTTTCAACAACAAATCATTCGAAGTCGCATCAGGATGTGCACACAAATCAAGAGTTGTATCTTTCATAATTTCATCCAGTACCAAATCAATTGGCTTGAAGATGAACGGTATTTCTACAGAACTTACATTGCCTTTTTCATCTACTACTCTGATTGTTCTGATCATCATTGTACCATCGCATACATCACCTCCCGGCATGTACAGGTCTGATACCTTGATATCCAGGTGACAGGAGTTGAAACAACCATCTGTCAGTGCATCAATATCAAATACACCGGCTTCTCTGAGTAGATCCCAGCTCAAGCCAGAGAGAGAACAATCATCTTTGTCACGAGTGATATCTTCTGTAAAGGCTTCCTGAAGACGAGCTTCGTCTCCACAAGTCAACATCAACTCTCCGTTCACTTCGGGAATACGAGCAGCTGATTTATCTTCAGGTACTACAAAGCCCCATACTGGCTCACAGAAATTCGATACTGTTCTCACTTCAATTTCAAATGGCTCGCCTACGTTGTATTCTGCCACATCGATCATGATAAAGTCACTGGCCTCCTCATCACCAAAGCGAATGCGGTAGAATCCTCCCTCAGGGAAGGCTTCGTCGCTGCATCGCTCCTGAGCACCTTCCAGCACCATATCCGGCGTAATCATGATCTTACAATCCTCATCAACGGTCACATAAACCAGATCATTCTGGGCAATCAAATCGACATCTTTCCAGCAATCTGAAATCGCTGTAGGATTGTCATCATCATCGTAACCACCCTGGATCTTCTGGCCGTCATTAGACAAGTCCATAGCCATAAATTGATTTCCGCCATTACACCAGTCGGGAATAGCCTGACCCTGATAGTTCGCCGCTTTACCGCTTACACTTGCTTGAGTCAAGATCGGATCAAAGGCACCAGCCGCATCCGGATCAATTTCCAAGGTAATTCGCAAGCAAAGACTATCATTGGGGAATAATAAGCCGTCCATACCCGTGAGTAGATTGATATCACTCACCCCATCGTAAGCCTCATTCAGGCTAGGTGCCATTTGCACAGCATCACCATTGACTACTTCTACTCCAACCAGTGTTTCAAAGCTGGTACCAAAGTCTGCACTCAAGTCCAACATGGCCTGAAGCTGCTCTAAAGGTACTTCACCTGTATTTTCAATGCATAAATCTAGAGTCACGTTGATATTACCACACTCAAAGCTTTGTGGATAATCGAATCCAACATCATTTAATAACGCTTCTAGATTTGGCTCACGTATCAAACCAATGTCATAGGTAAAGTCATCCAGACTGTCAGGATATCCTTGAACCATGCCCGGCATATCTCCTACGCCCATTTCTCCTCTGATCAAATCCATTGGATCGGGTAACATAACTTCTATGATCGGATCAGCATCACTATCAAATTGATCACCTTTTTCTCCATCTACATTATTTGGTATTGTCAAAATATAGCGTACAGGCTCCAAGTCTTCATACCCATCTACACACTCTACGAACTTTTCCAGGAAGATTTGATACTTACCAGGAATTAATCCACAGAAGTAGTATAGGCCTTCTTCATTAGTTTTAGTCGTGTAGATTCTGTCATTATCGTCACCAAATACATCATCTTCAAAACCGGCAAATACCAATGTCACTTCAAGGTCTTCAAAGCCTACTTCCGCAGTATCAGCCATCGGACCATCCTGGAAGCCATCCAGATTTGCATCTTCCCATACTAAATTTCCAATTTTGGATAGTGGAAAGCGATAATCTTCTACTTCACCAAATGGCACCGGTGCTGTGCCGTACTTTTCAGGACCATCAACTCCTGGGTCTACCTGATCACTGATGCGGAAGCGTGCATGAATACCACCTCCATTAACGGGTGCGTCTGCTGGTACAATAAACATCAATTCTACCATCTGATCTTTACCAGATGGTAATGGATAATTAATGATTGGCGGTATGTTGAATACCTCGTGTACCGGTAAGGCATATGGATAGATTTTTACGCGCTCCTCTTCTTCCATCGTACCATTTTCATTCAAATCAAACCACATATTCAGATAAGCCGTCTCTGTAGCCATCCAACTGTAAGTAACTTTAAATGATACCACTTCGCCGGGAATCAATGGGGAGGTCAATACTACACCGTCCTCATCATCTTCACAATCTTCAGGTCTGGAGAAAGCTGAGTCGAAATCGTCATCTCCAATCGCGTTGAAGTTTGGATCTGCATCGCGCTCGGCATCGACACAAGTACCCAGGAATGACATTGGGAAGGTAGCATGAATTGGCCCCTCGCTATCCATGAAGGTGTTGAAATCGTTCGGATTTTCAGGATCGTCAGGCAAGTCGCCATAATCCAGACCGGCAAAACCGAAATCAAAGGTCTGGTTGACGTTCTGATCAGGGAAGAACATCACCACATCAGGTGCTGTACCGTGATCATCACCAATACCATTTTCATCTTCTGGTTGGTCATCAGCAGTACCAGATGGTAATTCAAAGCGCGTCATCACCATACCAAAGCCATTGGTCGTTTCAAAATCAACTGCTCCATCAATAACACCATCTTCACCATCACTATCAACAACATCGTCTCCGCCTCTGTCCGGACGGGTAGGTGTCATATCCTCAGGTGATTCTACTACGATCTTATAATTATAGTCATAAGTATTATTTTCTATCAAACCGCAGAAGTAATACAAGCCTGCTACATCATCCAGTGTTTTGGTTGTATCATAATAAACTCTGTCGTCACCCTGTGGATCAAGAATATCAGTAGTCTCTATCGTTCCATCCTGACCAGAGAAGATCAACGCCACAGGTACATCATTGATACCAAGGCCGTCTTCAAGGTCTTTATCCTGAATTCCATTGAAGTTGATATCATCCCATACCAGGTTACCCACTTTCACTAATGGCACCTTGTAATCTTCTACTTCACCGAGTGGAACTATACCTCCTGACAATAAGCCATCAGGTCCTAATCTTGGGTCAAAACTAATTCTAAAGCGGAAATAAGCCATTCCATCCAGGTATTTAGCTTCTTCAGGAACATCGAAGCAAAGCTTCAATGGACTTCTGTCTTGCTTATCGCTATTTTCCAAGATTAATGCATCGGTTAACTCTTCCAGTTCAGCCGGCTGATCATTCAGACTCTTGAAGATTATTTTTTCTTCTTCATCTAATACACCATTACCATTGTAATCCACCCAAGCATTCAGGAAGGCATCCGGACCATCAAAGTTATCAATCACATTGAAGTCCAACTCAATACAGGCTTCATATCCAGGAATTAGTGGTGTGATAAATTCTACACCATTTTCATCATCCTTACAATCAGCCGCAATATCCATAGGCTGTTTCCAGCTGTCAGGATAAATGCCTTCATCTATAGCATCGTCACCGTTATTGTTACCATTTCCTTTGTATCCTGCTTCTGCATCTGGTGCTCCTTCAATTTCTCCATCGACACATTCACCCAGGAATAAATCAGGAGTAACAATATGCTTGGCACCATTGTCATCAATAGTAGTGTTGTATTGGAAATTATCAGCAATAGACTCATTAGGTAAATCACCGAAGTCAAAGGCTGTGTAACCAAAATCAAAACGCTGATCTACCTGATTGTCAGAGAAAGTGCCTACCATATTTGGATCGATCAGGTTGTCTAAATCCTGATCACCGGTGCCTTCTTCGCCCTGTACCAGGTTCATCAATTTCATTTGATCCTCAAGTGTAAAGGCTACTTTGACTTTCAGTTTTCCATCAACTACGATACCATCACTATCCTTGTCTTCATCATTTACATTTGAAATATTGTTAGGACGCGTTGGAGTCAAGTCCTTGGGGTCGTCTACAATTATTTCATAGCTACCCTCTATCAAACCGCAGTAGTAATATAAACCATCCAACATTGAACCATCTTCGTATTCACGAGTAGCCGTTACCGTTGCATAGGTTCTATCTTCTACTGTACCATTAGGACCTACCGGATCAAGGTTGCCATTTTCATCAATACCACCGAATACTAAGGTGATATTCACTTCATTGAGTCCAAGCTGAATTTCTGCTTCATCCTGAAGGCCATTATTGTTTCTATCTTCCCAAACCAAGTTTCCAACTTTGGCCAGTTTGACACGATAGTCTTCTACCTCACCACCAGGAACCGTTACTGCCTGATCAAATTTATCCGGACCGCTGGGCGAAAGACCTCCATCTTTACTCAATCTGAATCTTGCATAAGCGACACCTTCATTGAAGATTGCATCCTCAGGAACTGTAAAGCAGAGATCCAAAACATTATTAACTGCCCCCAGCAATATTCCAGCATCCGTTAACTCTAGTGCTTCATTGTCATTCAGGATACCATCGCCATTAAAGTCAATCCAACCTTGTAGAACGGCGCCCTCAGCAGGTGCTGTATAAGTTACTCTTATACAAGCCTCATTATCAGGGATCAGTGGCGTTACAAATTCAATACCGTTTTCATCATCGGTACATTCTGTACCTTCTGGACGGATAAATTCGCTTTGCGTGCCATCATCTCCCAGGTCATTATCTCCATCTTTACCATCGAACTGTCCCGCATCATCATCGGGATTGCCATCGCGCTCCGCATCAACACAGACGCCTAATCTAAGTGAAGGCTGAATGACATGTATTGGACCATTATTTTCCATGGTGGTGGAGAAATTCTCACCCTGCTCTTCTTCAGGAAGGTCACCATAATCCAGACCGGCAAAGCCAAAGTCGTAGGTTTCATCTACCTGATTATCCGGGAATCCATTGACTATTCCCTGGTCTTCATTGCCGTCTTCTCCAGTGATCAGCTCTTCCACATTGGCTACATTGATGATATCAGTCATAACCATGGTCAGATCCATATCTGTTATTATTCCATCACTATCACGATCATCATCGTCACCAATATTGAAGCGCGTCGGCGTCATATCTTCGGGTGAAAATACTTTTATCTTATAATCCCCATTGATCAAGCCACAGAAGTAGTACAAACCGTTTTCATCGGTTGTCGTCTGGTAAGTTTCATCATCATCATTACCGATGACTCCATCTGTACCTTCCCAGGTCAGGCTTACTTGTACGCCTTCGATACCGGGCTCTTCTTCATCCTGAATACCGTCAAAGTCAAAGTCTTCCCAAACTAGGTTTCCGAGTTTTCCAAGTGGGAATTTGTAATCTTCTACTTCACCATCCGGAGCTCCACCTACAGGAGAAAGGCCTCCAACTGTACTTAGACGGAATCTTGCAAAGGCCAGACCTTCAACAAATTCAGCATCGGCAGGTACATCGAAGCATATTTCAGTAAATACATTTTCTCCCGTTACTAATAGTTCATCATCGATTACATGATCTCCATCATCCATAACGCCATTGGCATTTAAGTCAATCCAGGCATTAAGGTAACCAATGGAACCTGATGGTATAGTTGTTTTGACTCTTACACAAGATTCGAAACCAGGAATCAATGGCTTGATCAACTCTACACCATCTTCATCATCATTACCATCATTTTCATCATCTCCCAAACTCATATTCATTGGATCAATTTGACCATCCAGGTCAATATCAACGCCATCACCCAGGAACAATTCGGGAATTTCAGGAACCAAACCATTTGGTACCGTATGGCGAGGGCCATTATCAGCTAGAAGTGTTCCGTATGTTTCGGGTAAATCGCCAAAGTCAGCAGAAACAAACCCGAAGTCAATAGTCTGATCCACCTGATTATCTACATAACCATTGACATCATTAGTTGGAAAGCCTTTCACTATCTCCTGATCTTCAATACCTTCTTCATCGGTAGGATTATCCAGTACATCTTCTATGGTAAAGTTGGCCATAGTTTTAGTAGTTTCTTCTCCGACAACTGGCTCGCCATCTGAATCCTTATCATCTTCCGTACCCGCATTTGGCATTGTTGGAATGGTCATATTAGGATTCTGAAGCATAATGCTATAATCTCCTTCTATCAAACCGCAGAAATAGTATTCTCCATTTTCATCGGTTGTTGCCGTATAGGTCCTTTCAACCCCATCAATTCCCGTGAAGGAAAGCTGCAGATCAATATCAGCCAGACCATATTCTCTTTCTGAGTTGTCTTGTATACCATCAAAGTCTCTATCAAACCAAACGACATTACCGACCTTGGCTAGTTTGCGCTGATAGTCCTCTACTTCTCCATCCATAGCTAAATCGGATGGACTGGCAGCAGCAGGGTCAGTACTCAACCTGAAGCGGAAATTAATACGTCCATTAGAGGCTTCATCATTGAAATTGGATGGAACTACAAAGCAATAATCAACATCCGTTACTCCACCATTTTCTATGATAGGATTTCCTCCCGTAAATGGAATCGGCTCTAATGCACCATCTCCATCAAAGTCAGCAAAACCATATAGCGTAGCATCTTCTCCAAGGTTGTTCACTGCATCGACTCTGATACAGGCTTGCTCATCTTTTACCAAAGGTGTGATAAACTCTATACCATCTTCATCATCAACACCATCTTCATCATCGCCCATGGCCATTGGTGATGCATTGCCGTTTTGTTCTGTGTCAACCTGGCTACCCAGGAATAATTCCGGCTCAAATGGTATAACGTGACGTGCGCCATCAGGCAACTGAGTTTGTGTGTCATCCGTCATCGCCAGATCACCAAAGTCCAAACCTTTAATTTCTTGTACATAATCTTCTACCTCTCCATCTATAGCTTCTCCTGTGAAGCCCAGATTATCTTCAGTACTCAATCTGAATCTCAGGAAGGTCTTATCCGTTACTACAGCATCACAGGGAACGTCTACTGTCAGGAATACCGTTCCAGACTCAGTAATGGCAAAATTATCAGCTACTTTTTCGCCAGCATCTTCCCAGTCGCCATCATCATTGAAGTCAATCCAGGCCTGTAAGTAAGCCTCCGTTACTTCTGCTGACAAATTGGTAGTTACCTGAATTTGGGTTTGTTCACAAGCAATCAGCATAGTTGGGTTGCCTTGTGCATCAACAAACTCAATGCCATCCTCATCATCTGGGTCTTCCGTACTGTCATCTCCTTCTGCCTCATCATCTGGCTGCCCCTCTGTTTCCAGATCAGGCATTTCGCCCAGTGAAAGAGTCGGACGGCCGGGTAGCTTCAGGTGGCGAGCACCATCATCCTCAAATTCTGTCGGGAAGTTTTCACCAGCATCGCCGTAATCAGCTCCAATGTACCCAAAGTCAAATTGCTGATTTACCTGATTATCCGGGAAGCCATCAACGATGTTAGTCAGGACATTGTCGACCAGATTTTGATCTTCTATTCCTTCTTCGTTGGTAGGCTGATCCGCTGGATCAAGAATTTCAAATACTGTACTTACTTTTTCTTCTCCATTTTCGAATGGTATACCGTCACTATCTCTGTCTTCTTCTAATGCTTCATTAATATTAAACGCCGTTGGAGTGAACATATCAGGGTTCATTACCGTGAGTTCGTATTCTCCAGGGATCAGGCCGCAGAAATAATATTCACCATTTTCATCAGTGGTAGTGGTGAATGTCCTTTCCTCTCCGTTGATGTCAGTGAAAGTCAATTCAAGCATTACACCCTCAATACCATAGCTGGCCTCATCCGTATCCTGTACTCCATCATTATCTCTATCAAACCAAACGACATTACCTACTTTACCAGATTGCCTCTTGTAATCTTCTACTTCACCGTCCATAGCCAGACCTTCCTCCGAGGAAGCAGCCTCTTCATCTGTACTTAAACGGAATCTGAAATAAGTCATACCGTTGGCAGCAGCGTCATATTCAGGTACGATAAAGCAAAAATCTGCATCCTGAAGACCACCAGCGGGAATGATAGGATTACCATTTGCGTCTACGCCAGCAACTTCCAAGAATTCGATAGCTTCCAGGTTACCATCACCATCAAAATCAGCATAGGCAAACAGCTTAGCATCTTCACCGAGGTTGTTCACGGCATCGACTCTGATGCAGGCTTCAAAGCCCGGAACCAGAGGCGTAATAAATTCTATACCGTCTTCGTCACTTCCTTCGTTATCATCTCCATCAGCCATTTCGGTGGGAGCACCCATTTGATCAGTATCCACATCTTCTCCAAGGAATAATTGCGGATCAACAGGAACTACGTGTCTTGCACCGTTATTATTTCTGGTAGTGGGATAATTGGTATCGTCTTCTGGTAAATCACCAAAATCTAATCCTTTGACCTCTCTAACATAATCTTCTACTTCACCATCCATAGCCATACCAGTTACTCCAAGATCTTGCTCTGTACTGAATCTAAAACGTAAGAATGTTTTTTCAGTAACCGTAGCATCACAGGGCACATCAAAGGTGTAGAAATAAGTGAATGAATTACCGTTAAAGGCAGCTGTTGTTCCATTAATTTCTACATTAAGTGCTATTTGCTCATCGGCATCTTCCCAGTCACCATCGTCTTCGTAATCAATCCAGGCATTGAGAAAACCTGTTTCGCCATCCGGCAAATTACCGGTTATCTGAATTGTAGTTGGCTCACAAGTAATTAACATGGTTTCATTTCCTTCCATATCAACAAACTCAATACCGTCTTCATCATCGGGGTCTCCCATGTTATCATCTCCTTCTGCATCATCATCTGGTTGACCATCTACATCAACATCAACAGTTTCTCCTAGGAATACCTTTGGCTCGGATGGAACGACGTGTCTGGCCCCATCCTCAGCAATAGTCGTCGGGAAGTTCTCTCCGGCATCTCCCAAATCAAAGGAATTGACCTGAATAATATAGTCCTCTACTTCTCCATTCATCACAAACCCATTACCCAAACCTTCGCTAGCTTCAATTGCATTGAGTTCATCCAAATCTTCTACCAATCTGAACCTTGCACCGAGGTCAACATTTTCCGCCGCATCAGCAGGCACCATGAACATTAAAGTGTAAGTATCAGAACCATTGTCAATTGTTTGGGAAACGATTTCATTGCCCATTTCAAATACACCATTTTGGTTCCAGTCGATATAGGCAACTAAGGTTGGAGACGGACTTCCACCAATGTTATCAGTAACTACTACATCGATGTTTATTTTTGTATCGGATAGAATAATATCTGGGAAGGTAACTCCGTCTTCATCCAGGGTATTATCATTATCATCCGCATCGGCATCCGTATTTTGTAGTGTGCCAGTTTCTCCATCGATCAAATTTCCGATAAATAAATTTGGAGTACTTGGTATACCATGGGCTGCACCACCATTATCCAGTAGTGTTTCATAATCTCCTGTGGCGGAGCCTTCGGCCAGATCAGGTAAATCACCGTAGTCTACTGCTTTAATCTCTACCAAATAATCCTCTACCTCACCATCTGAAGCATTACCATTAGCCAATTCTACTTCATTGCGATCTGTACCGATTCTGAAGCGTACTCCCACTGGCTTATCAGTATCCGACCCGGCAGGAATATCAAATGTAAACACCAGCGGCGCATCTTCAGAGCCATTGGTGAGCGCCTTGAATTGAATTTCATCGTCCTCAAATTCAAAATCACCGTTGTAATCAAAGAAGGCAAATACAAAGGCATCTCTACCAGAATTATTGGTAGCCTCTACGGTAAAAGTGACTTGCTGACCATCAAACAGCATATTGGGAATGTCTACCCCATCTTCATCATCACCACTATTGTCATCACCAAGTGCATCCGCATCAGGTGTGCCGTCTAACTCACTGTCTACGCCATCTCCCAGGAATAACTCCTGATTAATTCGAATGGCGTGACGTGGACCTCCTTCCTGCTCCGTAGTAAGATAATCATCTGGTAAATCACCAAAGTCAAAGCGGAAGAATCCGGCATCAACATCCTGATTAAACGCTCCTTCTTCCAGTACGATAGTCCCAGTCATTCCATTGTTTGGATCGGCATCGCTATCATTATCTGCGTCTCCATCTCCAATACCCGTCTCGGCAGTGGTAGGAGTAAAGCCTTCTGGTTTTTCAAAGGTTACTTTATACTCCTCACCAGGTGTTAGACCACTAAACATATACATACCACTAGCATCTGTAGTAGTCGTAAATTTGAGATCATCAGCAACTCTGGTTAATGTCACTTCTACTCCAGGAATGCCTTCCTCTACTACTTCTTGTAAACCATTTTTATTCACATCGAGGAAAACAAAGTCTCCCAACTTGGCAAACTCAGTGAAGTAGTCCTCTATTTCCCCGTCGTTTGCCGGACCGTTAAAGGATAAACCTCCCTGAGAACTCAAGCGGAAGCGCAAATGTGTTCTCAAATCAGGGAATAATGGACCTCCTATTTCTGTTAATGTGGGAACATCAAAACAGAAGATATATGTTCCTGATTCAGGAATTTCACCATTTAAAGAATTGACAGCGGTTGTCATATTGCTGCTATTGGTACGACTGGTAAATTCAATAGCTTCAAAAGATGGATTGAATTGTCCATTGCCATTAAAGTCGATCCAGGCATTTAAATTGGCTCCACCGTCAGGAACAGTAGCTACTACCTCAATACAGGCTTCATTCCCGGCTACCATTGGCGTCAGCAATCGAATACCATCTTCATCGTCTTCGTCACATTCAGCAAATGCCGATTCATCAGGATTATTAAAGTTCATATTGTCGTCACCATCATCATCCTGACCAGCATCAAAATCCGGTGCTCCATCAATTTCTGAATCAACACAGTCTCCTAAGAAAATATCATTAAAGATGGAATGATAAGCACCGTTATTATTGTTTGTTGTATTGAATTGATAACTCACCCCTTCCAGTACTGACTCAGGTAAATCACCGTAATCTCTATCTCTGGGACCCTCAAAATCAATAGCATCTTCACAACCTTCTTCCGTTCTTACCGTAATCGTATGAGGTCTACCATCACACTCGATTCCTGTTTGGGTGAAAATAATTTGATCTTCTCCTTCAGTATTTCCGGGAGTCAATAATGAACCATCGGTAAGATTTAATTCTTCATCATCGATGGTTACTGTAATTTCACCCTGGTTAAAGATTGTTCCCCTTACTGTTATATCATATGTACCATTATCTCTGCAATTATCTGTTATCTCGAGTTGCTCCACATCAATATCAATATAACAAGGCTCATCGTAAGGTAGGCTCTCCGCAGCACAAGCTTCGTCGATTGGCTCTCCGGTAACGGCGTCTATAAAAGTGGCCGTAACCGTCAAATCATTTTCACCATTACATATCAGGCCTTCAAAGGTTACATTTCGTGAACCACCGGAAGTAACTGAAAAAGGCATTGCCGCAACAGTCGATCCATTGTCTATTATTTCAACTAATACCTCGGAATTGTTAGGTACCATTCCTATCCCTACATTCAAACTTACCGTAAGATCATATTTGATTTCTCCATCAACTTCGTCGAGGATACAATCTGTCAGGTTAACATTGGTTAAACTTAAGGTTGCCGGAGGCATTACTATCAAATCATCAATAGAACAAAGTCGTTGAGTTTCTGCCTGGAAATCCAAACTCAGATTATTGAGCGATCCGTCCGCTCTAAGAACATTATACGGACCACTACCTGTGGCTGTAAGTTCAACCTCTACGCCGTATTCAATACCCAAATCATTATCAAGAACATCAATAGGTGATCCTTCCTGTCTGGTAATCACGAAGTAAGTATCCCCCACATCTGTTGTTCCTTGTTCATCCAGCCTTACAAAAACCCGATACTGATCATCTGTTGGATCGGTTGGGTCATTTGTAATACATACTACCCTTACCTGAGGGTCTGTAAACCCACAATTCGGCTTAGGATCTAACCCTAAGTCTACTGTAAGATTTTCCTCTCCGGCAACTAATACATATATATCAGTCATCCCCATCATGTTGCCATCACTATCTATAGCATCATTAATACCCACATTCGGGGTAACGATTTCTACATTTGGTGGGAAAACATCAAAGACTACGTAGTACTCAACGCCCGGTTCCAGGTCTGAAAACAAATAATAACCAGGCTCTCCCATTACATCATTGGCCGTAAATCGGGTTCCTACTAAGACATCAGGATCAGTAGCGTCATTTCCTGGGTCGGTATCTTTAACACCTATTTTTTCAAATAACCTTACTCGTACTTCATTAACTCCTTCTTCTCCCGGGTCCTGAAGACTGTTTCCGTTTTCGTCTAACCACACAAAATTCCCCAGGCTAGCTTTATTTTCTGGATTGTCTTTGACTTTAATACCTACTTTTATCGGTTCGGCAGCCGGAAGGAATAAGCCATCTGATTCAGGATCGGCCTGGAAGGCGAAATTATTCCACGCAATTCCATCTGCTGCAGTGGTACCAATAGGTGCCTGCATTTCAATGAAAATGATAAAGGTATCTCTAGGCTCAAGTGGCTGGTCAAAATCTACCCTTAATGTTCTGATTTGTGTCCTTACTTCTGGTAACACATCGGTAAAGGCTGGGCTGGCAGCCGAAGCATTATAAAAAGTAGGCCCAGTACAACCTGGCGCAGTTAGTGGATCATCATCATCATCAAAAAAGAAGTTAGGACAGGGGTCTGTCTCAAAAGAATAGAAAGCATCCTTTAGCGTAGCTGGTGAGCGACCAGATTCGGTAGCGATCAGGGGCATTAGTTCACCTGCAAATACAGGCTGCCACTGTGATTCTCTTTCCTGAAGTGCCAGTACTCCGTCATCATCCAGATAAGGAAGAATATCTGCTACGACCATATCATTCAAAGTTACGTTACCGGAGTTGATGATTTCGATTCGGTAAGTAAATGCCCCACCCGAGAAGGTAGAACCAATACCACTATCTTCCACTTCCGGATCTCTGAATAGAAACTCTTCATCACATTCTCCTTTTACGGCTTTCCTAGAATCAGCGCTTGCCGCTTTTTTGATATTTACTGTTGTACAGTTTTCTACAGAAAAAGTCTCGTCGGATATAAAATCACTGATATCAAAATCTGTCCCAGCTATATCTACCTTTATTGCCATATCCCCATCCTGAATTAACGCACAATTCTGGATATCTCCAACGGGAGTACCCGGACGTACACGTACATTCAGCACAATAGTGTAAAAACCAGTATTAACACTACTACCCGAAGCTCCGGGAAGATCGGCAAAGTTCCAAACCAGGGTAGTAATACCCATATTTTCAGTAACCGTCAATGGGTCTGTCGCTGCTGGAATATTATTAGAGTAAGAAGCTACACCAAGAAATTCAATATCTTCCGGTAATTGATCCTGTAGTACTACATTTTGTAAGGCATAAGGCCCTGCTACTCTAAACCTAATTCTATATTGAAATTCATCCTTTGGAAGCAACTGGCTACTATTTAAATCTGCTTTTTGTAAAGCAATGATTCCGGGAGGACGAAGTTCTAAATCTACGCATCTTTCCAGTGGGTAATCAGCCCGGACATTGTCACCTTCTACATTATTGATGGTAAAGCAATTTTCTATATCTTTTGGCAAATCCGTTACCGTTACATCTGTCCTTACTCTTGCCTTGAAGGTAATGACAAAATCCAAACTTGTTGGATCAGCTCCTTCCAGGCCGTTAAAGGTACCAGACAGTAACTGAGGATTCATTGCATCTTGCCCAAATGTACCAAGCGGCGTTCCTGTACCATCACCATTTTCAAATAAATTATCACTAAACTCCACAGAACCCGTTATAAATTCCAACTCAGGAGGGAGCATATCTGCTACTTCCATGGTGGTAATTGTTTCAAGACCGTCAATTCTCCATACCAGCTCAAAGGTTACTTCTTCACCCGGGAATTTCACCCTTCTATCTACCGTCTTTCTTACTGGCCTTGGACCTACTGCTGGAATCCTCAAATTATCTACGCAAGCTTCCAGTTCTTCGGAGCTACAAGTAAAGATACCTTCTCCATCAATTTGACCATCGAGTCTGAAGCAGTTGGAAAGATTATCAGCAGCAGTAGCACGCTCAATAACAGTTGCTGTATATTCGATTGTATAAACCTCATTACAGTCACTATCGGCAGGAAGATTGCCAAAGGTCCACTCGAGCGTCTGACCACCCGCTCCCTGAGCAGCATCTCCCGTTACGCTAGGCACAGCGGAAGCAGCTGCCGGAAAATTGCTTAGGATTACAGAACTAGCATCAAATTTAAAACCCTCTGGTAGATCATCCGTGATGACAGCCGTAGTCAATGGATCATCACCACAAACCTGAAAATTCAGTAAGAAAGTAGCCGTCTGACCGGGAAAATAGGTAAGATCACCATCAACAGTCTTTATCAGGCCTGTAGGACCTTCGACCGGTGTTCTGGCAACATTAGACGTTGAACATCCACCAGTAACTGGACTTAAATCCGGGAAATCGTCGCTATTTCCTTCTAAATCAAGAGAAGCGGTAATACAAGTAAAATTTGTATTGTTATCTTCAGAACATACAAGGCAGCTTTCTGACCCATCTATTCTGGGGTTAGCACCATCCACAGGGTTTCCTGTTGACAGATCATTTTCCTGTACAATGTAATCGAAAGCTATGTTACCGCTGGGCATAAAACCCGGTGCGATAGTCCCATCAAAAATAAACGTTACAGTAGCCAATCCTTCATCACTGTCAAGACCAGGAATAGCCTGCACTGTATTACCAGTTGTTGTATTGAAACTGGAGGAAGATGGAAAAGTCCCTGAATTACCATCGAAGGTAGTATAATTAATAGTGTACGATACATTTCCGAACGCAGGAGGAAAGCTAATGGCCGGAATTTCTGTTACTCTTATTTCACTTGGTATTTCCAGTGTAGCCGTCAAATCAGATAGATTGATATTGCTATTATTTTGGAATTTGAAGGTAAGTACTCCATCCTCTCCAATAATATAGTTACTTAGAGTCGGGCTTTGCCCATTCATATCTACACAAACAACTTCCAGGTCAGGTATGAAATCGAAATCCCCAGAAAACGAATTTGAGATATTGTCACCGCAAAGCTCGCTTGCCGGCCCGTATTGAGAGCTGAAAGCACCAATGACGGTATACATATCAGAAAAGCCGGCATCAAAGGCCAGCTCAAAGGAAAACTTGTCTCCTGCAGTATACTCACTTGCTGAAAAAGTTAACTCATTTCCTGAAACTGTGCATCCTGAACAAATATTTGGATAAGAAATACCCATATCTGTTGGTAGATCAATAGTAATTTCAACATTACTTAAATTATCTACTCCTGAGGTTATCGGGATTAGCTCCACTTCAAATTTTGCATTTGAAGTCCCAGGTAGGCCTAATTCCACCTGGTTGATCTGTAAACTCCAAACCGGAGGAATATCTGAAACAGTGATTTCCGTCGAATTCGCGTTAACTGTTTCTGCATTATCAGCCGAAATACTAGCTGATAAATCCAGCTCTGTACCATCACAAATCGTATTAGGCGGAATAATTAATTCTATGGCTACTGTTCTGGTACTTCCCGAAAGAAAAGATTCACCGAGTGTTACCTCAAAAGTTCCATTTGGAAGTGTTTGGGTAGCTACTACGTCTGTACCTAGTGCAGAAGCAATTACGCCCTCCGCCAGAGGGAGTGGAAATATGATCTTTGGATTGTCAGGATTATCAACCGATGAAATGGCACTATACGATATAGTATAAGTGATTGTAGTACCGGTAGCCGGATTGGTTGGAGATACTGACTGAAAAATAGTTAATTGTACCGTTGGCATGAAAGCTGCCGGATCATAAATCATAGGATCAATTACCACTGGGTAATTTCTATCGTACTTTGACAATTCAAATCCAAGCGTTTGATCTTTCAAAGTAAATTTACTATCCACACTTGTTCTTTGGCCATCGATTTCTTGGTAGGCAACCGGAGCTGTGTGCCTGATCTCACCTTCCTGAGTAGGAAGTACCAACTCCCCATTCTCATCAATGAAGGGGCGCAGATCACTGTTCCTCTCATTTTCTAAAGGAATTTTGATGGCTTCCACAGCAGCATCAGGTACAACAATCAAGTCGTAGCCTGCATTCTTATTGCCTTTATTATAAAATCGAAAATCGATGCCCGGGAAGGCATCCTGGTAGGTTAACTCGGTAATGCTACCGGTTGGGTCAACTTCTTTGTTCGGTTTTACGGGCTTTTGAATGCCCATTGTCCAATCAGCATTTCCTTGTCCCTTTATGAAGATTTGATCTTCGGAAAATTGTAGGTTGTAGTTATTGGCTTTTGCCACAATCAAATCCTCGGAGGATTCGAGAAAAGATAATTGGGTGTCGTCGTTCCTTTCTATTTTATTGCAACCAAAGATTACAAATATATATAGGACGAACACTACCATCTGAGTTTGGGTAGAGCTTAACATGAGATATTATGATTTGTTAATAATTCAAAAACTTTCGGTCGTCTATTTTACTTTTGCTTGTAAATAGCCTTTACAGCTACTTTTTGTCTTTAGCAAATTGAAAGTCAATCTGTCGACAGCAGTCAACAAGTGACATTATTGTAAGGGGAAATTAAGTTATAAAGAGTAGGTAAAAATATTCGATATCAAGCCTGCTAAAAAAAACAACTTTCTATTCCTTTAGATTTGATAGATGCGTTCTTGATGCAATTATACCAAATATTTTCGGAATAGGTAAAAAAAATCATTTTTTATTTAATAGCTGTGACTTTAACGTTTTACCGAAAAAGAAGATTAAAGGGAAGAACTTTTGTTTATATGTAAAACATTACACTTGTGCACGGTGAGCAATTTCATTTTTCACAAACTGAATGATATCAGGAAAAAAGGCCTGAAATTCTAATTCCAGCTGAGCTTGGTTAATGATGAGTGATTCCAAAGCTCCGTCAAGCCATTCGGGCCGACTTGCTCTTTTTTGCATACTGCAAAAGGCACGCTGTAATCCATTGACATTTTTATACTCATACAACCAGTTATCTTCAATCATCATCGGAAGATTGCGCTGCAAATGGGTGGGAAGGATGGAAAGATGATCAGCCAGTATTGAATACACATCGTGAGTAAAGAGATCCAGAGATCTTGGGGAATAAGCATTCCAGGAATTCCCCAGCAGATAGTCGTAATAAACGTCAATAACAACCGGAGCATATTTACGATGATTCTTGTAAAGGCGACGAACTCCTTTTAAGACTTCCGGATGTTGGTCGGTATACTCGTCTATTTTTCTGTGTAGGTAAATCCCTCTTTTTATACCTTCTGAATACTTAGCCACCTCCTGGTTACTGATCATATCAGCAATAAAGTTACCGATGAGTAGTTCCTCATCTTCAAAGGATAAAAATACATGAGCTAAGTAGTTCATAAACAGGTCTATTTCACTTCAATTTTACAAAACATTTTTAGAGCGTGGATGGATTTTGTCTTAGAACGAATTTTCGCTAAGAAAAAGTTCCACGCTGGCCACACTTAACGTTCATTTCATACTAAGTAAAATATGTAGTTGTAAAAGGTCAAATTATGGGACCTCAGAATTTTAGCGCTGACTTTTCTTTCCTATATTTGCGGCGCTTCAATCCGAAGCGGACTTTATTCATTAAAACTATCAGATATATGGCTTTACAGGCAGGTATTGTGGGACTCCCCAACGTTGGTAAGTCTACTCTGTTCAATGCATTGACTTCTGGAAAGGCACTAGCGGCTAACTATCCTTTTGCAACCAAGGATCCCAATGTTGGCATCATTACTGTGCCTGATGCCCGGTTGGACGAATTGGCTTCCATTGTCAACCCAAAAAAGGTAATTCCAACTACTGTAGAGATCGTAGATATTGCCGGGCTTATCAAGGGTGCCAGTCAGGGTGAGGGTCTCGGCAATCAGTTTTTGGCTAACATCAGAGAGGTGGATGCCATTATTCATGTAGTTAGATGTTTTGAAGATGATAATGTGGTGCACGTTGACGGAAGCGTGAATCCTGTTCGCGATAAAGAAATTATTGATACAGAGTTAATCCTCAAAGACCTTGATACCGTTGAAAAGCGGTTAGAAAAATTGAAAAAAATGGCGAAGAGTGGAGAAAAGGAGGCTACAAAAAATGTAGAATTTACCACTCGCCTCAAAGAACATCTGGAGAATGAAAATCCAGCTCGTTCCTTTTCAGTAGAAGAAGATCAACAATTATTGTTCAGGGATCTTTCTCTATTGACCAGTAAGCCTATTTTGTATGTTTGCAATGTAGATGAAGCTTCCGTTCACGCCGGGAATGAACATACACAACGATTTAAAGAAGCTATAAAAGAGGAAAGGGCAGAAATCTTACTCATCAGTGCCGGAATAGAAGCAGATATTGCAGAGTTGGAGAGTGTTGAGGAGCGCCGTGAATTTTTGGAAGATATGGAACTTGACCAGCCAGGTGTTAATAAGCTTATACAGTCTACATACAGGCTCTTAAACCTGATAACTTATTTTACCGCCGGAGAAAAGGAAGTTCGCGCCTGGACCATTACCAGAGGGATGAAAGCGCCTCAGGCTGCCGGAGTTATCCATACGGACTTTGAAAAGGGCTTTATCCGGGCCGAAGTGATCAAATACGACGATTATTGCTCTTTACGCTCCGAAGCGGCTGTCAAAGAAGCCGGGAAAATGGCCGTAGAAGGCAAAGAATATGTTGTACTAGACGGTGATATTATGCACTTCCGCTTTAATGTATAAGTTGAAGACTTAGAAATTATACCGATTGGGTTAGTATTGCCACTCGTCCAGGTATTTCGCGAATACCTTAGCTAAGTTTTCTGCATCATCAATGCCTCGATGTGCTGTACCTGTAAATTCGAATCCTTCGGTAGTAACCGTTTTCCTTAAACCTTTGGGTTTATTTAGACGCTTGATTTCCTGGTATTGCCTTTTGAGATTAATATGCTGCTCAGCCCAGTCGTATTCGATCTCATGCTGTATACAGTCCTGAATGAGCATTTTGCGATCAAAGTCTCCCCAGGAAGCCAGGATGTAATCTTCTTCATCAAATACACCTGTCCAATCCATAAAGTCATCGATTACTTCGGGGAAATAAGGGGCCCTTTCCACGTCGACCTGGCGAATGGAAGTAAGTTCCGTGCAAAAAGCAGAAAGGTAGGGATGCAGCATAGGTTTGATAAAACTTTCAAATACGCTGATGACTTCGCCGTAACTATTGAGCTTTAGAGCTCCAATTTCTATAATTTCCTGTACGTGATGTGGACTCTTAAACTTCCAGCACGTCGCTTCCAGATCAAAAACAATGAAATTCACGATAGCGGTAATTTGATGAAAACCGAAAACTTTACCAGACTCGTTTCTCGGGTATTCAAATAAGTTAGAATGGACTACCCTATCCTATCAAAACAAGCCTCGGGAAGTTTACGATAAAGCTTCACAAAATAGTAAATTAGTTTTTTCCGAAGTGGTATCAAAGTATTGGGTACTGATTTTCTCTAAAAGCCTCAGATGAGATCCATCTCATAGAGGCTCCACTGAATCTTTTTTTCCAGACCATAATGATCCAGCCGATTGTGATAATAGTACAACAGTTTAAAGTTTTCGCTAACGACTTGTCCTTTTTTATTTAGTTTAAGTGGCTTATAGGCATGAAAGTTACCTACTCTTTTTATTCCATCCATGATCAGTTCATCGATATTACCACGAATGATAGGGGAAAGCTTTAGCTGCCCTTCCCGTTCCATTTCGATAAGGATTTCCTGTAGCTTGCTAATCACCTCTCGCAGTTCTTCCATCGGGAAAACATAATCAGAAGGAGGTAACCTCAAGATGCCAAACAAGTCGAGCTTGGCTTTTTGTTGTTTTAAAAAATTAAAAACAGCAAAGGCCAGCAGATGACTACTCAAAACGATATCGTACTTTTTGTAACCTTTGATTATCTCTTCCCCAAGGATTCGGGTATACTCGCGTTCTCGTTGCAAGTCAGTAGAGATGGTACCATTCAGCATGAAGTAATCTTTCACTTTTATTAATTTCCCAAAATTATCATAACTATTGCCTTCGGTGTCCACCGGATTACCGATGACATCCATGGGCTGCCCTACCGAAACAACAATGTCATTGCCTTTAAATAAAACCCGGCGTAGGAAGCGCAGGAATTTCCGGCTTCCTCCGAATCCTTCTTTTGATTTGATGTATTTCTCTTTCCCTATTTTGGTTAAATGTTGCTCTATCAACTGTTTGGCTTCCAATACAAAATGATACCCCAGCACAATAGGGACCACATAAATCTTTTCTGATTTTCCGTCCTGATACAGTTGCCGCTGAGCTTCCACTGCTGTGCCTAAAAGCCCTAACTTGAATTTATTTTCTACAGCGCCGGATCTTGACCGGGTACCGCCGGGAAAGAACAGACTATTAGTACCTCGTTCAATGGAGAGCTTGGACATAATCTTGAGGGTTTCCAGGTAGATCGGATTTTTTTTACGGCGATCCAGGCGATAAGCTCCCAGCCTGTTCATAAAGTAGGCGGCGAAATCAGAGTTAAAGAGATTCAATCCGGCACCGTAGGAAAAAGAAGGCAGGCCGATCAAGTTTAGGGCATAGCCGATCAGGATAGAATCCAGATTACTAAAGTGTGTAGGCACTACAACGACGATTCCTTTATTCATAAGGGTTCTGATTTCGTCTATGTGGCCTTCAACGATCAGTCGCTCTTTGAGTCTTTTTTTTCCAGCTTCCAAAAAAAGCGACCGAATGCTGAATCGGCCGTACAAAAGGCTATTGAAAAAGAAGGTGAGGAATTTTTCTACAAAATTAAAGGTCTTAATCTTAAAAACGCCGACAATCTCTTCCGTATATCTATTGATAATAGTGCGAAGGATGTTCTTTTTTTCATTCAACTGCTCTTCCGGGCTGTGAGTTGCCGGAGAAATTTTGAGCAAACGAGCGCGGATTTTTTTCCAAAACTGCTTTTCATTGGGGGGATCTACCTTCCATGGTTCTTCTTTGATCCGTATCTTTTCCAGATACATAGTCTTGGCAATAATATCTCCGATATCTTTACCGTGAGCATGCATTAGCCGCTCCATGGTAGCCGCATTAATTTCTTTGACAAATTTTTCTCGGTCCTGGCTCAACTTGTAAATGGGCCAGTCTTCGCGTTTTGGAAATACATGTGGATAGTTAGTAGCTGTTTTTTTCATTCTACTCAAATGGTTGGAATTGTGTATTTACGTGCGCGATAAAATCCAGCAGCTCTTCAGTGCCTTTACCTTCCCGCGAGGAAGTGATAAACTCTTGAGGAAGCTCATTCCAGAACTTTTTCAACTCTGTACGAAAATGCTGAAGATTAGCTTCAATCTCGGCGGATTTAGACTTGTCAGCCTTGGTATAGACCAAAACAAACGGAATCTGTCGCTCTCCAAGCCAATTGATGAAATCTATATCAATCTTTTGCGGAGAGACATTGGAGTCAATCAATACCATGGCACATTGCAGGTTGAAGCGTTTCATCAGATACCCTTCTATCATTCGCTCCCAGTCTTTACGCTTGCGCTTGGATATTTTAGCGTAGCCATACCCCGGCAGGTCTACCACACACCAGGCGCTGTTGATCAAATAAAAATTAAGCAACTGTGTTTTGCCAGGTTTATTGGAAATCCTTGCCAGTCCTTTACGCCCGGTCAATGTATTGATCAAAGAAGATTTACCCACATTGGAGCGGCCGATCATTGCATATTCCGGTCTTTCTTCCTTCGGGCACTGAGAAACGGAAGGAAAGCTCCCCAGAAAATCTATAGTTTCAATTTTCATCACCCACAATTCTTTTTATTCAGGGGTAAGATAAGCAGTTTTTATTTGAGTAGCCCAGCGGCAGTCCATGAAAGTTGATCAGCGACTTATTTCAAAGGTTATGGATACCATAAAAGGATGGATAAAATCTAAAACCTGATAACAGATTTTGCGTAAGATGTTTTATCACGAAGTATTTCAAAAGGACTTTCATGCTTAGAAAATTATTAATCACAATTCCCAAAAAATGAAAAACCTAATTTTTTGCTTTGTACTTTGCGTTTGTACTTTTCAAGCTATCGGCCAGTTAAAAGTAGGATTCAGAGCTGGCCTGAGTACCACTAGCTTGTCACCAGAGGAGTTAACTTTGTTTTCTCAGGAAGGCAGAGAGGAGCTCCTACTAAAAGTAGAAGATGCTAATTTTGGCATTCTGGGAGGTCTGGTATTCAAAATCGAACTGGGAGGCCTATTCCTACAACCAGAATTGATTTTCAGTTCTACCACTGTGGATTTTAACATTACACAGCTCACCAGCGATCCTATTTCTTCAGTGGCTCGTGAAAGCTATCAGAACCTTGATATTCCGATCATGCTAGGGTATCAGGCTTCTATCTTCCGATTTATGGGAGGGCTGGAAGGCCATTTCTTTGTCAATAGCAGTTCTGATCTGGTAGATTTTGAGAACTACAGCACTAATTTCAGTACCTTTACATTAGGCTGGCAACTCGGTTTTGGTATAGATATTTCCAAGCTAATGATTGACCTGCGCTATCAGGGGAACTTCTCTAATTTTGGTAGCCACATAGTATTTGCTGGCCAGGAATTTCAATTTGATGAATCACCTTCCCGGCTCATGCTAACAGCAGGGCTTTTCTTTTAGCAGCCCTTCATCTTAGCAGACCATGAATGGAGCAATAAATTTGATATAAGGAAAAAGCGCTATCAGACTAGTTTGGCAGGCATTGAAATAGCCAACCCCTGCCAAGCTAGTCTATTATTTTTCCTCGTTTTTGGGAATAATTTCCGTTTGCTCGCCGAAATACTGAACAAATCGCTGCATATCGGAAGCTAGTCGTGTATTTTGAGTAGCTTTAAAATAAGTATCAGCCATAGACCGCAAAGTCTGGAAGAAAAAACGATCCATTTCGATGATCTGCATTTCTTTAGTCCACAAATCGATCTTTAATGTCTCTTTATTTTCACCATCAAAAAACGCTAGGAGCATTGCCTTGGCGATATTCTCTTTTTGTCCGGTAGGATTATCATCCGATGACCAGGTAATTTGTTCCGGCATACGCTCTTCATCCAGGGCAATGCCTACAGAAATATTTGTTGTCTTTTTAATCATTTCAATTTTTGCATTTGTTTCGCATAATGATAGTGCACCCCTTGCTTAATTTGCTGAGCAGCCTCCACCATAGCTTCGGCAATCTCCTGAGCATCCATGGGTCTGTAGGATTCAACGCTTTCGCCTATCCACTCAGACAGACCTGCTGCCAGCCGATTCCCCAGCTTTGATAAAGGGGATCTGTCCAGGATGGCATAAGGTTTAAAAATATGAGTCGCCCAGAAAGGTAACTGCACTATAGCTTTTTCAAGCATGGCCCGCTCCTTGATTATAGGTAGCCAGGCATTTTTCCGAATAAGGCCGGAAGATAAAAAAATCATTTGACTTGCCTGATTTTTCAAAGCTTCCAATGCTATTTGAAATGGCAGTGCTTCTCTAATACTTGCCATATCAGTAATGTTTGTCCAATCTATGAAGCTGCTGCGACACCAAAAGAGATCATCGCCTTTGATCTGTGGCATGAGTCGGTTAGCCCCTTCTCGCTGAAAAGAAAACCAGATCAGTTTTTTGTCTTCATAACCAGGATGCTCATCAGAAAAAGCAATTACCTGATGATAAGCCTCTTCCTGGAGGAGCAGAAATAGAACATTTCTACCCACTAGGCTATCAGCACCAATTACAATTGCAGTTTTATTACTTTTGGATATCTCCACATTTATTCATTTCAGGTAATGTTACAAACAGCCAATCGGTTATTTTATCTTTTTGTAGTTCAGTCGCACGGAATTACCAATGACAATCACATCGGAAAAAGCCATAAATAAAGCTCCCAGCATAGGATTTAAAAAGCCCATGGCAGCGATAGGAATAGCGACGATATTGTAGGAAAATGCCCAGAACAGGTTCTGTCGAATTGTTTGCACAGTCAACTTACTGATTCCCAGTGCTTTTTCCAGACTACTGAGCCGTCCGTTCAACAAGACGATTTGTGCCGATTGTATGGCAGCCTGAGAAGCATTGCTCAGTGAAACGCCGATATTGGCCTTAGCCAGTGCGGGTGCATCATTGATACCATCTCCTACCATAGCGGTAAATCCATCCTTACCAAGCGTTTCAACCATAGCCAGTTTTTCGGCGGGTAGCCGCTCAGCGTAAAACTCTCTGATCTTTAATCGATTAGCTACTTTTTGGGTGTTCTCTTTCAAGTCTCCACTCAAAATAGTAGGAGTGATGCCGTTTTGGATCAGATAGTTAATAGTTCGTTGTGCATCTTGCTTGACTTCATCTTCCATAGCAATAGCGGCGATGAGCGTGTCGTTTTCTTTAAGGTAAATCTGGTAGCCATCCAGGCGTTGCTCCTCCGGAATGATCTTGGCAGAGCCAATCCAGTAGACGGTTCCGTTATCATCACTAGCTTCCAGTCCGATTCCTTTTTTCTCTAACACCTTCAACGATTGAAACCGCTCCAACTGCCCATTGACGCGTTGCTCAAGCGCTCTGACTAATGACTGCGCAATAGGGTGAGAAGATTTCTGCTCTAATGCCAGGATGATAGCTTCATTTCGAGCCACCTCCCCATTATAATGTTTGATATCTTTTACAGAAAACTGCCCGGTTGTGAGGGTACCAGTTTTATCAAAAATTATTTTGTTGGTTTTAGCAAAAATTTCCAGAGTTTGCCCACCTTTCACCAAAATACCATTTCTGGCCATTCGACCTACGCCTACCATCACCGCTGTGGGCGTAGCTAATCCCATGGCACAGGGGCAGGAAATAACCAACACCGCAATGGCATTCATGTAAGCCTGCTCAAAAGATAGGCCAAAAGCGAAATGACCAAGAATTACCGTCAACAGTGAAATACTCAAAACTGTCGGTACAAAAATACTACTGATTTTATCAGCCAGGCGCTGAATCTCCGGCTTGTCCCGTTGAGCTGATTTTACCAACTCTATCATTTGCCCCAGCAGTGTATCTGATCCTACAGCTGTGACTTCCATTTCTACATTTCCGCTTTGAAGGATAGAACCACCAACGACCTGATTCCCCAATTCTTTTTCCACTGGCAGGCTTTCACCGGTGATCATAGATTCATCAATACTTGCTGAACCATTGGTGATCAATCCATCCACAGGAATTTTATCTCCTTCATTGACCTGCAGGATATCTCCTTTCTTGACCTCCTCTTTTTTGACCTTGACGACTATACCCGGCTTCACCACTTTTCGGGCGTACTCCACTTGCAGGGCCGTCAAAGCTTTGATGGAATTGGTAGTTTGCTCCACTGCCCGGTGTTCCATCCAATTGCCAACTAGTACTAAAGTTACGATGGTTGCACTGGTCTCATAAAAGATGTAATCGCTAACACCAGAGAAAGTCCCTATCAAGCTGTAGATGAAGGCTGCGGAGCTACCGATAAAAATCAGGATATCCATGTGCAGATCGCCTTGTCTGAGGGCTTTCCAGGCACTGGTGCCAAAATAATTAATACCGATCAGGTATACAGGCGTACAAAAGGCTAGTTGTATCCATGGGTTTTCCATGAATGGCAGGTGCCATCCTACCATCATCAACAAGTGGCCAAAAAGCAGTGGTGCTGTAAATAGGGCAGCTATTAACAACTGGCGTTCAAAGGTCAGCAGAGGCTTTTTTTGATTTTCATCAATGATAGTATAGCCTAACTTTTTTATTCCTCCCTTTACCTGATCCAAAGAAATAGCAGCATCTGCCGGATTGTATTTGACTTCTTTTGTTTGAAAGTTAACATAGACGTCTTCCAGACCTTTACGCTCTAAAAATCGTGTAATACTACGCGCGCAATTTGCGCAGTCCATACCATCAACTTTCAATAATATATCGTTATCCTTCATACTGTTTGTAATAATTTTGCTTAATATTGCAGCAAAAGAAATAAGCTGGAACTCATCAGAACTTCAGCATTTATAGCTTTTGCACATCGAACAATATACAATCACAATATTGTTCAAAAAGTAACTTTTATCATTGGCAACCCTGTGCTTTTTATTAAAATATGCAGATTGTAGAGCCAGCAACTTTCCAATCTGAATTTAATAGTCTGCAAAAAGCCGTTGCTCTCAAGTCCCATGATCTATAAGAACAAATTTTAATAAAAATTGGATCAATTATGAGAACATTAAGCTTTTTATTTATCCTAGCTCTATCTTTTTCGGCTTGTCAAAATACTGAAAGTCAGGAACAATCCGACAATCCGGAGGCAGAAAATGAGGAACAAATGGCCGACGGCCTTGTCATCTCGCCCTTCTCTAAGTCGCAGCAATATCCTGATGCTACACTTGAAAGTGTAGCCTATGAAGGTGGCAAGTTTAACTTTGGGATTGCTAACTATGAACTGACCGTACAGACCCCCGATGCGGGCACCAAAATGTGTGCGAACTCTGCTCAGGGCCAACACATCCATCTTATCATGAATAATGAGCCTTACGCGGCAAAATATGAACCGGAGTTTGATTATGAGTTAGATAACGGCGAACATTACATGCTAGCTTTTCTTTCTCGTTCTTACCACGAAAGTATAAAGACAGATAAGGCTCATTTGGCCAAGAAAGTAACGGTTAAAGACGGTGCTTTTGAGGGTGTAGAAGATATTACAGAGCCCATGCTGTTTTACAGTCGCCCAAAAGGAAATTATGTAGGCGAAAAAAATACCAAAAAGGTAATGCTTGATTTTTACCCTGTGAATGTAGAATTGGGTGAAAATTATAAGGTCAAAGCCAGTATTAACGGCGAGGAACACGTATTTGATGTTTGGCAGCCTTATTTTATTGAAGGATTGCCAATGGGCGAAAATGAAATTACACTAACACTTGTAGATGGTCAGGGTAATGCCGTAGATGCACCGCTAAATCCCGTGACGCGCAAATTTACACTTAAAGCAGATCCTGCTTCCAAGTCTGCGTATTAGTTTTATATTTGAAATATACACCGCTTCTGCCCGCCTCTTGGCGGGCAGAGTATCCTACACGAAACTTAAATCCATCTTTAAACAATGAAAAAAATATTGGTTGCTAATCGAGGTGAAATTGCACTTCGTGTCATGAAAACAGCCCGCCACATGGGAATCGAAACCGTAGCTATTTATTCTGAACCTGACCGCAATGCTCCTCACGTTCGCTTTGCTGATCAGGCGGTATCGGTTGGCCCTGCCCCTTCCAGTCAATCCTATTTAAATATTGATAAAATCATTCAGGTTGCCCAATCTTTAGATGTTGACGGCATTCATCCGGGTTATGGATTTTTGAGTGAAAATTCAAAATTTGCCCAGGCGGTTACCGATGCCGGCCTGGTATTTATAGGTCCTGGCACTCACGCTATTGAAGTAATGGGTAGCAAATTGGCGGCCAAAGAAGCAGTTAGTAAATATGATATTCCGATGGTGCCGGGTGTAGACCATGCCATTACTGACCTCGAAGAAGCCATGAAAATAGCTCAATCAATAGGCTTTCCGGTTTTGATCAAAGCTTCTGCCGGTGGCGGAGGTAAAGGAATGCGTATTGTGGAAAAAGAAGAAGAACTAAAAGAACAAATGGAACGGGCCATTAGTGAAGCCACCTCTGCCTTTGGCGATGGTTCTGTTTTTATTGAAAAATATGTGACTTCCCCCAGACACATAGAAATACAGATCATAGCAGACCAGCACGGCAATGTCGTTCACTTATTTGAAAGAGAATGCAGCATACAAAGAAGGCACCAAAAAGTGGTAGAAGAAGCGCCTTCCGCAATTCTTACCCCGGAATTGCGCCAGAAAATGGGCGCAGATGCGGTGAACGTGGCCAAATCCTGTAATTACGTGGGAGCCGGCACTGTGGAGTTTTTGATGGATGCAGATATGAATTACTATTTCCTCGAAATGAATACACGTCTTCAGGTAGAACATCCCGTAACCGAGCTTATCACAGGCATTGATCTGGTAGAACAACAGATTAATATCGCCAGAAATGAGCCACTTCCTTTTTCACAGGAAGACCTTAAGATAAAGGGCCACGCTGTTGAACTGAGGGTGTACGCCGAGGATCCCCTCAACAATTTCCTGCCTTCAGTAGGAAAACTGGAAAAATACAGACGCCCTTCCGGTGTCAATATCCGATTGGACGACGGGTATGAGGAAGGCTTGGATATTCCCATTTATTATGATCCTATGATTGCCAAGCTAATTACTTATGGAAAGACTCGTATTGAGGCGATCCAAAGGATGCGGGAAGCTATAGAGCAGTACGAAATCGAGGGGGTAGCTACTACCCTGCCGTTTGGCGATTTTGTATTTACTCACGATGCATTTCTTTCAGGTAAGTTTGATACGCATTTTGTGCAATTGTACTATCGGCCAGAATTACTTAAGGAGCAATTCTCTAAAGAAGCCCAGATAGCTGCCTATCTGGCCGTAGATCACCATAAGAAAAAGCAAAATATACTACAATCTTCTAGTAATAATTCTGTGAGTTGGTGGAATAATAGATCAGCTTAAAAGGATAATCTGAATCAGAAAGTAGAGGGAAGCATCAGGTTCAAAATAGCAGTCCCTCTACTTTCTATTTTTTTAACCTTATGGTGTAACGGTTTGGAAGGAAACGATTTTTATAGGCCTGCCCCACATAAACATAGAATCAGCTTTTACCTCTTTGGCCTTTATTTTTATCTGCTGGCCTTCATACTTTAGCTGCTCCGGCAAATTCAATGGCAGCCATTCTTTCCCCTCTTGATCAATAATCCCCCAAAAACCGGCTTCTAGGTTGAAGTATTTAACGACTCCTTCAATGCTAAAAATTTTCATAAATAAGTATTGGATAGTTGGTAATAAATATCTAATCAGCCTGTTGGTGATTAACCGCGGCTAGCTGATGGATGGTTTGTTGTAGAGATTTGATGACATCCTCCTGGTTTTTGAGCGTTTGCTTCAGCTCCCTGATCTCTTCTACCAAATTCTTTTGAATATTCCTAGGAGAAGGTAAAAAAGGACTGATCTTGGCTCTGACATACCAGATTTCACGAATATCCCCTACATTCACATGCTGTATGTTGTAAAATTGATTATCGGATAGTAACTGTAAACGTTTGTATTCCTTAATTTCATTGATAGCCCTCTTGATCAGTATATCTGCCCGAGTAACTATCACGTAAACGTAATTATCCTTTACGGAGTTCTCCCACAGTGTAGGTTCCAGAAAACTGCATACCACCTTATCTCCTTCGTACATGGTGGGCTCCATGTGATCGCCTGCTACATCAAAAGAGCGATGTGTGCCTACTCGATACTTGTAATCCGGCAGGGTAAAAACAGGCAAATCCTGAATGAAAGAAGGGTTGGCCAATTCTCCTGCATAGCCCGCCTGTGCCGGCACAGGTACATGAACAATCTGCTCATCATCAGCAGAATCAGATACGATAGTCAGCACCCTAAAACTCTTGTGGTCTTCTTCGCTCATAAACATGGGGCCTTCCCCCGTAAAGACATAAACTGGATTGACCTTATACTTCTCGATAGTCTTCCTCAATAGTTCTATAGTGACATCTCGCCTTCCTTTAAGGATTTCGCTTAAACTTTGTGGTAAATAATCCAGAGAAATGGCGAATTGACGGCTTGAGCGCACCCTGTTCTCCTCCCTGAGCTTATCATGGCACTTTATAAACCGTTGAGTAACAATACTATTCATCTTATGAAGTGGTTTTTTCGGAAAGACCTTCTTACAAATGTAATAAATTCAAACCTTAAAGATGAAATTCCCCAAAAAAACCCCAGCAAATAAGTGATATTAAATGAAAGTATCCCCAATTTATGAGAAAAATTAACTCCTACTTCCTACCTCTTACCTCCTACCTCTTAACTCCTATCTCTTACTTCTTGGTCACCTCCTACCTCTCCTTCTCAAAAACTCTCCACAATAGCCACAAAATCATCAGCTTTAAGAGAAGCACCGCCGATAAGTCCGCCATCCACATCTTTTTGGGCGAACAACTCTTTGGCATTGTTAGGTTTTACACTACCACCGTAAAGGATAGACACTGTTTCGGCTAGTTCTTCGCTATATTTTTCAGCAATCTGTTGTCTGATAAAAGCATGCATCTCCTGAGCTTGTTCCGGTGTAGCCGTTTTGCCGGTACCGATAGCCCAAACGGGTTCATAAGCGATAATTACTTTAGAAATATCTTCAGCTGATAGGTCAAACAGAGCCTCTGTAATCTGTTCTCTAACCAGTTCTTCGTGCTTATCAGCTTCTCTAATTTCTAATGGCTCCCCACAGCAGTAGATGGGGTGCAAACCTGCTGCCAGCGCTGCGTGAATTTTCTTTTTGATCAACGCATCATTTTCTCCAAAATAATTGCGGCGCTCCGAATGCCCGAGAATTACAAATTCTCCTCCGGCAGATTTGATCATCTTTGCTGAAATTTCTCCCGTGTAGGCTCCACTTTCTTCAAAGTGACAATTCTGCGCGCCAATACTCAGGTTTGATATATCATTTATTTTACAAAAAGCATTATACATATGAATGAACGGAGGGCACAATACCACCATGACATCCGATAGCAGCAATTTTTCTACAATACTTTTTACCAAATCTCTTCCTGCTCCGTATTCTTTATTCATTTTCCAGTTGCCAGCTACAAACTTTCTTCTTTTGGACGCTTTCATGTTGATGTTAGTTTTTTGTTTTTTTAGTCAAATTTATGCTTTCACGCGTTTTTGGATTCTTTTTTTGAGAGCCATCGCTCCATACCAAAAGCTATGGCTACAGCCAAAATCATGAATAATAAACTCCAGTACCAATCCAGTGGCTTGCGGCTAACTTCGATGTACACTGGTGTATCCGCCAGTTGGTATTTATTTTTGGGCAATTCCTCCGCTTTGTTGAATCTTTTATTCAGCGGACGTACCAATCCTTTGATATTTCCCTCACTGGCTGTGACACAATTGCCATTTTCTACACAGCCTTCTTCATAACGCTGTGTCCAGGCCACTAAATAAACGGTAACCTGATTCCCGTTTGCCAAGGAGTCGGCCTGGGCCTGACTCAAAACGGGATATTGCACAAAGCCCGGCCAGGATGCATTCCGGTTGGGCTCAAAGATATAGTCACTTGTAGTGGTTGTAGCGGTTATTTCTACATAGTCGGCATCTCCCAGGCCCTCATACCTCAACTCTTCCATGGTGAAAGTTCTAAGCTTATGAGTACCTGCTACTCTAGAGATCAGGCTGTTGCAGCTATTGACAAAAACCAGTACACAAGCCAAAATGACGATTATCCGAAATATCATACGCTAGTTTTCAAATCCAAAGATTTAACAGCGAATATAATAATATTTCATGGTGTGCTACCCGCATACGGACAATTCACCGGGCAGATTTTGATAAACTAATTGCAGTGCAGTAGAATTAATTGGTATTTTTGCCGGGCAACACACACTTTGAGCGTTTTCACATCTATTGCCTACATTAACAAACATACTTTTTCAAAATTCAGCCATGAAGTTCGGAAAACTCGAAAATATAGAGCATGTAGATTTTAGCCTTCCCGAAGATGATCAAAAAACGGCCATTGTTTTGCAGCAGCATCATAAAAAAGAAATGCCTCTGGAAGTATTTATTGGCTGTACTGGCTGGTCTATGAAAGAGTGGGTAGGAAAAGTATATCCCACGGGTACAAAAAGCAAGGACTACCTGAAGGTTTACGGTACGCAATTCAATACCATTGAGCTCAATACTACTCACTACCGTATTCCTACTTTGCAAATGATAGAAAAGTGGAAAGCCGAAACGCCGGAAGATTTCAGGTTTTGTCCCAAGATACCTCAAACGATCAGCCACAGTCGCAATTTAGGCGTAGGGTCTTCGCAGTTGGACCAATTTTGTGAGGTTATTTTGGGGTTGGAAAAAAAGCTGGGTTGCTGCTTCATACAACTACCACCATATTTTGGTAGCGATCGCAAGGAGTTGATGGCTGCATTTCTTCAAAATTTTCCCAAAAACATACCTTTAGCTATAGAATTGCGGCACGAAAGTTGGTTTAGTAATGCCACTGCCAGGCAGGGTATTTTTGACCTTCTGGAAGCAGCGCAGGCTTCCACTGTCATTACGGATGTTGCCGGCCGGCGCGATGTACTTCACATGCGGCTCAGCACCCCCACCGCGATGGTTCGATTTGTAGGCAATGGGCTTCATCCCACGGACTTTTCCAGGATTGACGAATGGATACAACGCATTCAGCAATGGCGGGATCAGGGCCTGCAACAGCTTTATTTTTTCCCTCATGAACCTGATAATATTCAGGCTCCGGAATTGGCGGCCTATTTATTGGAAAAACTAAATCCTTTAAGTGGAATAAGTACTCGCGGACCGGAAATCATTGAAGAAGATAGACCTGATCAGCAACAAATGAGCCTTTTTTAGTGTAGCTATACCACAATTTTAAATTAAAATATACCCAACGCCGTAAACAAACACCATGATCACATCCAACATCCAACTTGATGAAGCTATGCTGAAAGCCGACGATGATACGCCTTATATTCAAAGAGATGTCAGTTGGCTTTCCTTCAACTACCGGGTTTTGCAGGAAGCAATGGACCCGACGGTGCCACTTTTTGAACGCATCAAATTCCTGGCCATTTATTCTTCCAACTTGGATGAATTTTTCAGGGTTCGCATGGCCAACCACCGTAACTTGCTCAGGGTAGGTAAAAAAACCAAGAAAGAACTAGAAATTTCCCCCAAACATATCGTCAAAGAGATTCAACGGGTCGTCAACCGGCAGCAGGAGCTCTTTAGTGATCTGTTTGAAAATACCATCATCCCGGCTTTGCAGGAGCACGATATTTACTTGTTGCGCCGCCTGGAACTGGATGAGGAACAACAAAAGTTCATTGAAGACTTTTTCAATGATTACATGCTGCCCTACGTGCAGCCGGTTTTGTTGATCAAAAACAAGATTCGTCCTTTCCTCAACAATGGCGCCTTGTATCTGGCCTTGTGGATGGAATACGAAGACAATAAAGGAAAAAAGAAAGATGCTTATGCATTGGTAACGGTACCGTCTAATCATGTACCGCGTTTTATTGCACTGCCTTCCAAGGATAACACCAAGAATCTGATATTGCTGGATGATGTAGTGCGTCACAATGTCTCCAGCATGTTTCCCGGCTACGATATCAAAGATTCTTTCTCGATAAAGCTCACCCGTGATGCGGAGCTTTACATTGACGATGAATTTAGTGGTGATTTAGTAGAAAAAATAAAGGCCAGTTTGACCAAGCGTCAGGTAGGGCCGGCTTCTCGTTTTGTATACGACCGGCGAATGCCCAATGAATTTTTGAGTTTTTTGATGGAAACTTTTGACCTGGACAAATACGATCTGTTGATCGAAGGTAGGTATCACAATAATTCAGACTTTTTCCGCTTTCCGGATTTTGGAATACAGGAGCTGAAAAATGAATCGTTACCACCGCTGCCCTATTGGCCACTTGAGCAAGCTCAGAACTTTTGGGCCGCCCTGGAAGAGAAGGATCATATCATTCATGTACCCTATCACTCTTATGAGTCTACCATCCGCTTTTTTGAGGAGGCCGCAAAAGATCCGGAGGTGACCCACATCAAAATCACACAGTACCGGGTAGCCCGACAGTCGAGAATCATGCAGGCCCTCATGCACGCTGTGAGTGTAGGGAAACGCGTTTCTGTTTTTATTGAGGTAAAAGCAAGATTTGATGAAGAAGCTAACCTTCGCTGGGGAGAGCGACTGGAGCGTGCCGGCGTATCGGTATTTTACAGTTTCCCGGGCGTGAAAGTACATGCCAAACTAGGCCTGGTAATTCGCATGAATAACGATGGTCCCAAAATGTACAGCTACTTATCTACCGGTAATTTTCATGAAGATACTGCCAAGGTGTATTCTGATTTTGGCTTTTTCACTACAGATGATCGCATTGTTAACGAAGTAGTTCGCATTTTTTCTTTTCTGGAAACTGTGAAAGTTCCCGAAAAGGGATTTGACCACCTGCTGGTCGGCCAGTTCAACCTAAGAACTAAACTGGAACAGCTTATCGACCTTGAAATTGAAGAAGCCAAAGCCGGCCGAAAAGCAGAGATTATTCTGAAAGCCAACAGTGTGCAAGATCTCGAGATCATTAAAAAACTGTACGAAGCCAGCCGGGCCGGGGTAAAGATTCAGATGATCGTACGTGGAATATGCTGCATTGTACCGGATGTAGAGGGCTACAGCGAAAATATTGAAGCCGTAAGCATTGTGGATCGATTCTTGGAACACGCCAGGGTATTTATCTTCCATCACCGCGGTGAGCAGCGTATCTATCTTTCCTCCGCTGATCTGATGACGCGCAACCTGAGCTACCGCGTAGAAACGGCTTTCCCTATCTATCATCCGGAAGTTAAAAAGATAATTATGGATTTTATCAATATCCAATTGTCTGACAACGTCAAGTCCCGAGTACAGGATCAGGACATGACTAATGCTTACAAACGTACAGAATCTGACCTGGCCATTCGCTCGCAGGTAGAAACCTATTACTACGTAAAACGGCAGTTAGAGCAATTCCAACAGGAAGAATAATTTTGGGGAAAATCTTTGATCAGAAGCAAAAAAGATTTAAATTTGCCCTGCTTTTGAAATGCGGATGTAGCTCAGTTGGTAGAGCGCAACTTTGCCAAGGTTGAGGTCGCGGGTTCGAATCTCGTCATCCG